>JBBDSL010000130.1:0-67758 GCA_040904965.1 Wenzhouxiangellaceae bacterium | reverse complement strand
CTTTGGCTCAGTGGCGATGACGAGATTCCGGCTTCGATGGTGATCGGAGGTGGGGTGTTTCGATTGTGGCAATTGCTTGGTTTCCGTTTGCTGAAGCGGGTTTCAGCGCCGTGGGCGTGGGTGCCGCCGTGGCCTGGTCGCGGACGGCGCGCATAGACGCCAATGCCTGGCAATCGCGCTCGAACCCACTCACTGCCCCATTCCGGAACCATCTTCAGCAAACGGACAGGTAACAATCACCATGATCGAAACGACCCACCTCCGATAATGATCGAAGCCCCGATCCATTCGTCGCCCGTAAGCCAAAGAAGAACACGCGAAACGTACTGAAAGATCCCGGATCGGAGCCGAATGACTTACACCTAACCACCGGACCCCTCCGACCAACTCGTTCAACAGCTGCCGCCTGTAAAGCGCATTTTTGGTTACTTTTTTTGCAATCGAAAAAAGTCACTCGCATCAGCCAGCATAACTGGCGGCGAAACGCCTTTGAAGTTGAATTTGAAGTTGAAGTTGAAAGGACTGCCGCCAGGTTCCGTTTGCTGCGCGACAGCGGGCCGTGCAACGGCTCGGAGGCTGTGCGGGCGCTCCGATGCTTTTGGTAAAGGGGTAGCTTATTTGCAACAACCACGTCAAGCGTCGGCCGGCTACAACCCGTGTTCTGTCGAGGTCTCGGCCCGGTACAGCAGCAGGTTGGCAATACGGTCGGCGACATCGCGAGGTAGCCAGGGAATCGCCTGCTCGCCATGCGGTAACCTGATGTTCAGCGACGCCAGCCGGTGGCGACGCTGGTATGGACTTGCAGTAATCCGGACCTGCTGGCATCGCGCCAGGTCGAATTCGAGGATCGTCTGGCCGACCAGTCCGCTGCGGATTCGCAGACGGCGATCATCCAGCGCGTATGCCCAGCGTCGCCAGCGCAAATGCACACACGCCAGGACCACCACGTTGACCGCGAGAATTGCCGCGGAGGGCCAGACCGGGTTGCCGGGCAGCAATTGCCACAGGGCCACCGCTGCAGCCACAAGAACGGCGCTGGTGCGGATCCACAGCAGCGACCGGAACCTGGGGTGTATCCCTTGCCAGTCTGGCATCTGCCAATCGTTATCGCGCAGTACGCTGACGACCTGGGTCACGCGCTTGTCGTCAATTCCCGGAATCAGGAACCGGCGCTCCTGGTTGAGCGGGTTGGCGCCGGTCTGGTGGCCGACTGCATACCATTGACCCAGCACCCGGCCGATTGCCGTCTGGGCGATCTCGATGCTGTGCAGCTTCGAGACCCTGAGGGTCTTCTCGCGCACGTCCAGCAGGCCGAAGCGGGCCTTGAATCGATCGGTGTCCAGCAGCAACCGGTAGCCGTGAAACCGAACGATGGCAAGCAGTCCCGACACCGCCATCAGCATTAGCGCAGTCGCCAGAATCAACAGGCCGACGAGCAAGGCGATCAGCAGCGGCGCGCTGGACAGCATCTGCATGTCAAGGAAATCGGCGCTTTTCAGCTGCTCCAGCCAGTTCGATAAGCGCGACTCCACCCAGTTCGACGCCGGGGCACCGAGCAGAGCCAGCAAAATCCAGATCTGATTCGAGGACATGCCGTACCGAAACAGGTCGGCGGCACTGGCCTGGAACTGCGCCGGCCGATCCGGCTCGGCCGGTTTCGACTCGACAACCGATTCATCGCCATCGTCACTGGCCGGGCGCGACCGGTACGCACCCGAAACCAGGTCGCGAAGGGCTGCGGCCTCGGCGGAGGCGATGCCCGGCAGACTGACTTCAGTCTGCGCCGCACCCGGCGTTTCCAGCGTTACCCGGACCAGTCCAAGCGGTCTGAGATAGACGGGCTGGCTGAAGCCGACATTCTGCACCCGCTCGAACCGGACCTTCAATTCCTGCTGTTCGAACAGACCCTTGCGGACCCGAACCGAATTGTCATCGACAAAATAGCGAAAACGTCGGTGGTAGATCACCGCGATCAGGAGCCCGATCAAAAGAACCAGCCCGGCACCCAGGCCGAATTCGCGCCAACCGAGCGAATCACTGACCGCAAAGCCGGTACCCGCGCCGAAGAACGCGATCAGGTTCTGGCGCACGAAGCGCTGAATGCCGTTGATGTAAAGCGCGGCGACCGCCGAGACCGGCAGCGCCTTCCAGGCCGTACCCACTTTACTCATCGGGCCGCTGGGCAGGGCTGGAATCCCGTCTCCTGATCTGCTCGACCAGAAATTCACGGAGTCGGTCGGCGGTTTCACGCGCCAGTCCAATCACGATCAGATCCGCGGTCAGGCCGCCGGCGGTATACAGTTTCAGGCGCGCCAGACCGTGCGCCCGCTCCAGCGGCCCGTGGGTGGTTTCCACATGCTGAATCCGGGCGATCGGCAACACGGTGACACCGCGCCAGACAACCCCGGCGCGCGCGACGATGTCATGATCGCGCAATGCCCAACCTCTATAGGCTGCATCCAGCCATCGGTATACCCCGATCGCCAAAACGGCCACGACCAGGGCGATCACGACCAGCATGCCGGGGTAAAACGGAATCGCCGGGAAAAACTGGGCGGCGATCACGACGAGCAATGGCAAAAGCCAGTACAACAGCGTCGACAGCACCGTATACCGACGGTAACTTTCGGCGACCGGCTCGAACTCGACATCCCGGTAATCGGGAATCTTCGGCAAGGCCACGGTCTGATTGGAAAACGTTGAATCGGTTGCCTGCATCATAAGCTCAATCCTAGGTTGTCATGGTCGGATCCGCCAGTGCCGGAAGTTATCCATGGCTGAATGCCGCTACCTTAACGCCCTGGAAGAATGCCACGCCGTAGGAGCCTGCTTGAAGGCGAACCTCCTCGGGGACTTTCGGCAGATCCATTCGCCTGCAAGCAGGCTCCTACGGGAGAATTCTGCGCAAGTATTCATGCGACCCTATGAATCATCGGACCTTCTGACGCCGCTGTCGTGCCAGCCGGAAGTGATCGGATAACGCCGGTCTCTTCCGAACGCCTTGCGCGTGACCCGCGGTCCGGGTGCGCTCTGGCGGCGCTTGAATTCGGCCGTCAGTACCATGCCGGCGACTCGCCGCACAATCCTTTCCTCGATTCCTGTCGACTCCACGATTTCGGAAATCGACCGGTCCTGCTCCACATAGGCTTCGATGATCCGGTCTAGCAACTCGTACGGCGGCAGCGTGTCCTGATCGGTCTGGTCCGGTGCCAGCTCGGCGGACGGAGGACGACTGATGACGCCTTCGGGAATTGCCGGAGAGACGCTGTTGCGCCATTCGGCAAGGCGGTAGACCAGGCCCTTGAGACAGTCCTTGAGCGGGCTGAAACCACCGCACATGTCGCCGTACAGTGTGCTGTAGCCTACCGCCAGTTCGCTCTTGTTGCTAGTGGCCAGGACAAGGTGGCCGAACTTGTTCGAAAGCGCCATCAGAAGCATGCCGCGCGCCCTGGCTTGCAGATTTTCCTCGGCCAGGCCCTCGCGCGTATCGGCGAACGCAGTCGAAAGCTGGCTCGTCGACGCCTGGAATATCGGTTCGATGGAGATATTGTCGCCGTGAATGCCGAGCATGTCGATCTGCTCGGTCGCCAGCACCAGGGAAAGCTCGCTGGTGTGGCGCGAAGGTAGCATCACTGCATGCACTGCTTCGGGCCCCAGCGCATCGGCTGCCAGCGCCGCGGTCAGGGCCGAATCGATACCGCCGGACAGGCCCAGAACCACGGATTCGAAGCCATTCTTGAGCACATAGTCGCGCAGCCCGCGTTGCAGAACGCGGTAAGCCACCGGCAGTTCCCCAGTGCTTCCTTCGGGCCAGTCGAGATACTCGATACGGCCCGACTCGAAGCCGAGCAGCAGCAGATGACTCTCGCACAGGGATGCCGGCGGGGAGAGATTTCCTGCCGCGTCGATGGCCAGCGAATGGCCGTCGAACACCAGTTCATCCTGACCGCCGACGCAGTTGAGGTAGACCAGCGGCAGACCGGTCTCGGCGTTGCGTTGCCGCAACACTTCGCCACGGTCGAGATGCTTGTCGCGATAGTACGGCGAGGCATTGGACGACACGATGATATCTGCGCCCGCGGCAGCCGCCGCAACCACCGGCGCGGTGGCCCAGGCATCCTCACAGATCACCACGCCCACTTTGACGCCGGCAACCTCGACGACCATGGGCTGATGCCCGGCAACGAAATAGCGCTGCTCGTCGAACACCGCGTAATTGGGTAGATCCCACTTGTCGTAGGTCGCCACAATGCGTCCGTCGCGCACCCATGCAGCAGAATTGAATCGATTGCCGTCGTGACAGCGCGGCCAGGTCAGTACCACGTCGATGCCGCGGACCGACGAGACGATATCGTCGAATACCTCTTCGGTACGCCGCATGAAACCCGGACGCAGCACCAGGTCTTCCGGTGGATATCCGGTCAGCGCCAGTTCCGGGAACACGATCAGATCGGCCTGCTGCTCCTCCCGCGCCCGTCGAATCAGGTCCAGGATGCGATCACGGTTGGCCGTGATGTGCCCGACCAGGAAGTCGTCTTGGGCGAGGGAGATTTTGAGCATCGGTGCAATATTCCGGTGGTCATGGATGCGAGTGAAGCTGCCGGCCGGATTCGGGCTGCGACCGGGCTTTCGCGAATCGTGAATGGTCCGCTCGCTGGCGCTCGCTCAATAGTAAATGGTAAATAGCAGGCGATTTCGTATATCGATTATGCCAGTGGGCAGGGGCGGCTTAATGTTCAATGCATAGAACCAGCCACAAAGCCCCCACCCAACTGGTTGCCATTTACTATCTACTATCGAGCGAGCGCCAGCGAGCGGACCATTTACGAATTACGATTCACGGGTTAAGCCACCGCTACTTCAACAATCCCGCGATCGCCGAGCCAAGCTCCACCGGCGAGCGGACGGTGGTAACACCGGCCTCTTCCAGGGCCGCGTATTTGGCCTCCGCGGTGCCCTTGCCTCCGGCGATGATCGCCCCTGCATGACCCATGCGCTTGCCGGGCGGCGCGGTAACGCCGGCAATATAGGCGACCACCGGCTTGTCGACATTGTCGGCAATGAACTCGGCGGCCTGCTCTTCGGCGGTTCCGCCGATTTCGCCGACCATGATGATGCCTTCGGTCTCCGGATCCTGCTGAAACAGGTCGAGACAATCGACGAAACTCATGCCATTGATCGGGTCGCCACCGATCCCGATGCAGGTTGTCTGGCCCAGGCCGGCGTTAGTGGTCTGAAAAACCGCCTCGTAGGTCAGCGTGCCGGAACGCGACACAACCCCCACCCTGCCGGGCTTGTGAATGCGACCGGGCATGATGCCGATCTTGCATTCGCCTGGCGTGATGATGCCGGGACAGTTGGGGCCGATCAGAGTCACGTCGTCGTATTCCTTCAGCGCAGCCTTGACCCGCATCATGTCGAGCACCGGGATACCTTCGGTGATCGTGACGATGATGCGGACCCCGGCGTCGGCCGCCTCCAGAATCGCATCGGCCGCGAATGGCGGAGGCACGAAAATCATTGAGGCATCGGCACCGGTTTCCTCGATGGCTTCTTCAACGGTGTTGAACACGGGCAGGCCGAGATGTTCATCGCCACCCTTGCCCGGAGTTACGCCTCCGACCATGCGGGTGCCGTATTCGATGGCCTGTTCGGAATGGAAAGTCCCCTGCGAGCCAGTAAAGCCCTGACAGATGACGCGGGTTTTCTTGTTGACAAGTACGCTCATTGGTTCGTTTCCTCAGGCCGCCGCTTCGACGGCCTTCCTGGCGCCGTCGTTCAGATCGTCGGCGGTGATGATTTGCATGCCGCTATCGGCCAGAATCTGTTTACCCTGCTCGACGTTGGTGCCCTCAAGCCGCACGATTACGGGCACTTCCACCCCGACATCCTTGACTGCACTGATGATGCCCTCGGCAATCAGGTCGCATCGGACGATACCGCCGAAGATATTGACCAGGATGGCCTCGACCGTGTCGGACGACAGAATCAGCTTGAACGCCTCGGTCACGCGCTCCTTGGTCGCCCCACCGCCGACGTCGAGAAAGTTAGCCGGCTCGCCGCCGGCAAGCTTGATCACATCCATGGTCGCCATGGCCAGCCCGGCGCCGTTGACCATGCAGGCAATGTTGCCGTCCAGGGTCACGTAATTGAGGTCGTGCTTGCTGGCGGCCAGCTCGGTCGGGTCTTCCTGCGACTCGTCGCGCATCTCCTGCAGATCGCTGTGGCGAAACAGCGCGCTGCCGTCGGCATTGATCTTGGCGTCCAGCGCGCTCAGATTGCCCTCGCCGTCGATGATCAGCGGATTGACTTCGACGATCGCCAGGTCCTTGTCGATGAACAGCCGGTACAGGCCTTCCATGATCCTGGTCAGTTGCCGGACTTGCTTGGCGTTCAGGCCCATGCCGAACCCGATCTGGCGGGCCTGGTACGGCATGAAGCCCGCCGCATTGTCGACCGTCACCGTGATGATCTTCTCGGGCGCTTCCTCGGCAACCTGCTCGATATCCACGCCGCCGGCAGCCGAGCCCATGAATATGACCGCCCGCTGACCACGATCGACCAGCGCCGACAGATAAAGCTCCTTCTTGATCTCGGTGGCCTCGGCGATCAGAACCGAGTTGACCGGCAGCGCGCGCCCACCGGTCTGATAGGTTTCGATCTTCATACCGAGCATCTTCCCGGCCAGTTCGCGCACCTCGTCCAGGGTCGAGGCCAGCTTCACCCCGCCGGCCTTGCCGCGCCCGCCGGCGTGCACCTGGGCCTTGACCACCCATTCGCGTCCGCCGACTTTCTCGGCCGCGGCCACGGCCTCGTCGGCGGTCGTGGCGATTTCGCCGCGCGGCACCGGAATGCCGTAGTCGGCAAACAGCGCCTTGGCCTGGTATTCATGAAAATTCATTGCAGAGTCCCGCTTGATGAATTGAAAAACGTGCCACGCGACAGCGTATCCGCCGAGGCTGGCAGCCGGAAAAAGTAACCGACGGAATATAACAAATGCGCCCTGTCAGCGGGTGCGGAGTCTACCCTGAGATTCCCCTTAAGATATAGTTGCGGCTATACAGGCGCGCCAGGATGCCGGCGGAGAGCGGAAACGTGACCCAGTTGTTCCAGAAAACCGAGGCCGACGCAGACCTCATCCAGCGGTCCATGAACTACATGACGGTATTCAGGCTGATCCTGTCGGCCGTCATCGTGCTGGTGGCCTTCGGTAACTTCAGCCTGCCCGCAGAGCCGGAATACAAGGCCTTCCTGGCCCGGGCGACCTCCCTGACCTACCTGATGGCGGCACTGTCCTTCGCCTGGTTCCAGTGGCGCCCGGGCTTCACGCCACAGGAACTGGCGCGGTTCTCATTGATGACCGACATCGTCGTCCTGCTGCTGGTACTGCACTGCTTCGGCGGTCTCGGAAGCGGCCTGGTCATCCTGCTGATCTTCACCGTGGGGATTGCCGGCCTGTTGCTGCCGTTGCAGGTCGCACTGTTCTTCGCTTCGCTGATTTCCATCGGTATCGTGATCGAGGCCTGGCTGGCCTCCGGCGGCAGTCTGGCAACCAGTCAGGCGGTGCAGGCCGGCATCTACGGCATCGCCAGCTTCGTCACGGCGCTGGGCTGCTCGCTGCTGGGCCGCTGGGGCCGGGAATACCAGCTACTGGCCGAACGCCGGCGCAACGACCTGGTCGGGCTGGAGCAGGTCAACGACCTGATCATTCGGCGCATGCGCTCGGGCGTGATGGTGGTCGACGCCGAACTCAAGGTCCGGC
This sequence comes from Wenzhouxiangellaceae bacterium, assembly GCA_040904965.1. Lineage (GTDB taxonomy): Bacteria > Pseudomonadota > Gammaproteobacteria > Xanthomonadales > Wenzhouxiangellaceae. The sequence continues at coordinate 59,996 of JBBDSL010000130.1, read as the reverse complement.
AGATGAACGAGTCTGCCTGGTACCTGCTGGGCAATCCTCCGGTCAGCGAGAGACGCCTGAACGTGATTGCCCCGGCCCTGGTCGAGCGCCTGAACCTGTGGCGCAAGACGGGCCGGGCCGACGACGAGGGACTGCTGCTCAAGGCCACCCAGGCCGCGGTGGTGCCGCAGTTCGTGCGTCTGCCCGGCGTGCTGGGCGAGGCAACGCTGATTTTCCTGGAAGATACCTCGGTGGTCAGCAGACGTGCCAGGGATCTTGCCCAGGCATCGCTGGCCCGACTGTCGGCGTCGATCGCGCACGAGATTCGCAATCCGCTGGGCGCGCTCAGCCATGCGTCGCAGCTGCTGGGAGAATCCGAGGACCTGTCGCGCCAGGATCAGCGCCTGATCGAGATCATCCGCAATCACACCAGCCGAATGAACGATATCGTCGAGAATGTACTGCGACTCTCGCGCCGTGAACGTGCCCAGATCGAGCAGACCAACGTATCCGAATGGCTGCGGGGCATGGCCGACGAATTCCGCCAGGCGCACAACCTGCCGGAGGCACGCATTCGGGTCGAGGCGCCGCGCAGCGGAATTCAGGTCCTGATGGATCCGGGACAGCTGCAGCAAGCGGTCGCCAACCTGATGGACAATGCGCTGCGCCATGCCGCCAGCGACAACCATCAGCCGACGATCACCCTGCGGCTGAGTCCCATCCGGGGCCACCGCGAGATGGCCCTGGACATCATCGACGACGGTCCCGGCATTCCACTGGAAAAGCGCAGCCAGATCTTCGAGCCTTTCTTCACAACGCACAAGCAGGGCTCCGGCCTGGGACTGTTTCTGGCACGCCAGCTCTGCGACGCCAACCAGGCGCCGCTGGAATATGTCCAGATTCCAAACACCGGGGCATGCTTCCGAATTCTCCTGCGCCGTTCGGAAAGCGAATCGCCGTTGCACCAGCCGGCAGAGCTGGCCAATATGTAGCAAAATGAATCGGCAGAAATCTTTGAGAAAACCCGGAACATCCGTATGGCAGACGCAAGCGCACTGATTGTCGACGACGAACCCGATCTCAGGGAGTTGCTGGAGCTCACGCTTTCGCGCATGGGCGTGAACGTGGACCCGGCCGAGGACCTGGCCGACGCGCGCCGCAAGCTGGCGGAAAATCGCTATGACTTCTGTCTGACCGACATGCGGCTTCCCGATGGCAATGGTCTGAGTCTCATCAAACAGATCAGCCGGGACTATCCCGAGATGCCGGTAGCCATGATCACCGCCTATGGCAAGGTCGAGGATGCCGTTACGGCCCTCAAGTACGGCGCGTTCGACTTCGTGTCAAAGCCGGTCGATCTGGAGGCCCTGCGCAACCTGGTCAAGACCGCGATCAAACTGCGCCAGGATGATGCCGAGAAACAACACGTGGCGCCGCTGGCCTCCGTACCGTCGGAGTCCGACGCGCAGAAGTCCGAAATTTCCGAGCACCCGGATCAGCAAAGTGCAATCCTGGAGCGCATGATCGGCCACTCCGACGCCATCATGCGAGTCCGCCAGACCATCGTGAAACTGGCCCGATCGCAGGCGCCCGTGATGATCAGCGGCGATTCCGGCACCGGCAAGGAGCTTGCCGCACGATTGATCCACGATCTCGGTCCCAGATCGGAGCAGCCGTTCGTTGCGGTCAATTGCGGCGCGATTCCGTCGGAGCTGATGGAAAGCGAATTCTTCGGACACAAGAAAGGCAGCTTCACCGGGGCCGACACCGACAAGGAAGGCCTGTTCCAGAATGCCAACGGCGGAACGCTGTTTCTCGACGAAGTCGCCGATCTGCCGCTGAACATGCAGGTGAAACTGCTGCGCGTGATCCAGGAAAAGCGGGTTCGCGCCATCGGAGACAAGCAGGAAGTACCGATCGACGTGCGGATACTTTCGGCCTCGCACAAGCCGCTCAAGCCCATGGTCGAGGCCGATCAGTTCCGTAGCGACCTGTACTTTCGGCTCAACGTCATCGAACTCAACATGCCTTCGCTGGCCAAGCGGCGCGCCGACATTCCGCGGCTTGTGACTCACTTCCTGGAAGTCATTGCCGAACAATGGGGCGACGAGCCACGCCTGCTCGACGACAGCGCAAAGAAAGCGCTGCTGGAACATCCGTTTTCCGGCAACGTGCGCGAACTGTTCAACATCCTCCAGCGCGCGGTCACCCTGTGCGACGGCGAACGGATTACCGCCGACGACCTGCAGCTCGACCACACGGCGCTGGAAAGCGATGGCGATGTCGCCGCGGATCCCGGCGACAAGAATCTCGACGACTACATGGAAAGCATCGAGCGGCGCATTCTGGAAAACGCGCTCAAGGAAGCCAAGTACAACAAGACCGAGGCCGCCCGCAAGCTCGGCATCACGTTCCGGTCATTTCGCTACAAGCTGGACAAGTACGGTATCGATTGACCTTGCTGGCGAGAGACGCCGGACTACCCTGCGTGGAGGCAGCACGTCATTCAGAGACTTTTCCTGACAGTCAGCCGGACGGCCCTGACTGAACCCATCAGTTGCATACCATCTCAGACAATCAAGGAGCCGCAGCTGTCGAGGTCGCCATGACGGTAACCTGCGGTGTGCTGGTATCCAGTGGACCGGCGTCGGTGCGATTCAGTGCCGTAACGGAATTGACCGTGGTTTCAATATCCACGCCCTCCGGCGCGCCAGAGTTCAGTGTGTAACTGACTTCCACAGCGGCCGATTCGCCGGGCCACAGGATTGGAATTTCCCATACGTCGGCGGTCACGGCGCTTGACGGGCTGTAGTCCGGTCCGGTGATTTCAGTGGTCGCCGGCGAGAGTTCGGACACGAAGGGCGCCTGGATATCGGTGGCCACCAGCACCGCGGAGGTGTTGGTCATGGTGAAGCGGATCGTCAGCTTGTCGGCGATTACCGCCGGCGTAAGGGTTTCCGACTCCAGTCTAATCGGGCTCTCGAAGCTTCCCAACCAAAACGTGCCGAGGGTAGGTTCGCCGTCGACCGTCGAGATGGCCCCTACGGCCTCGATAAAATGGGTGCAATCCGGCGCACTCACGCTTTCCGACGTCAGCACATTGATCATGCCGGCGGCCGTGTCGTACTCGATCGAGCCATCGCCGAAGACCTGATAGCTGGCCTCGTCTTCCTTGCTGGTCAGCCGGTCCAGGTTGAAGACCAGGCCGCTGGCGCCGCTCTGGCTCTGATCCAACTGAGCGCAGCGAATATCGCCATAGAAGCTCGTCGCGTCAATACGACCGTTGGCCACATTGTAGTCAAACGATTCGAGTTGACCGACCGGAACCACCAATTGACCGTTGACGGACAGACCAAGCGCGCTCTGGCCGAACACCGAACTCGAGGCAAGCGCAAGCGTGCCGAGAACCACTACAGGTAACACAAGGCGACTTCTGGACATTGAATCCACGATCTCACAAACGGTTTGGTTGGCGTAAGTATCGCATATCAAAAACTAAATTGATATTGCGCGCGAGAATCATAATTGTCGAACTGCAGTGCCGGGTGGCGTCATATTTGTGATGCACATCACACATTTTGGAATTCCCTCTTAATCCGGTGCGGTCAGTCAGCGGAATTTCACCCTGCCGTCGTGACGATCACGGCGCCGGCTTGTCGCCAGTCCCCGACTCGAGAGCGGGCAGCGGATCCGGCGCCCGGCCCTGCTCCACGCGCAGGGCATTACGATAGCATTGAGTTGCCGATTCAAGCAACCCGGACCGGTCCAGCACCTGCCCCAGTGCCGCATACGCGGCTGGGTCCGGGCTCTTGCGCACCGCAATCTGCAGATGTTCGGTGGCCTTGTCGTCACTGCGGTCGGCCAGGTACAGCCGGCCCAGTGCAAGGTGCAACGCGGCCGACTCGGGTTTTTGTGCAAGCCATTGCTCGCAGTTGCGAATCCTGGCGGTGCGGTCGCCGGCATCGCTCTGCGCGTAGAGACCGAGCAGCGTGTCGTCGAAGCTCGAGCTTATCGCCTTGCGCAGGTCGGGTTCGGCAAGTTCCGGGCGATCCAGCTCCAGCGCCCTGCGGGCAAAAGCCGCGACCACTTCCGTTTCCTGTTTCAAATTCCGTTTCAGCGAGCCGTGCACTTCGGATAGTTCGGAAACGTCGCGGGCGGCCTCCAGCTCGCGTGCAGCCGCAAGGCTGGTCAACTCTTCGGCGCGATCGGCCGATACGATGCCCGCCTTCGTGATCGCCGGCACCAGCAGGCGCACATCGCGCCAGCGGTCGCACTGCTGATAGCACTGCAGCAGCAGTTTGAGCACACCCTCGTGACGCGGTCGCTTGAGGTGCAGTTGTTCGAGCAGTTCGATGGCCGGCAGCGGCTCACCCTCGCCGACCAGCAATCTGGCGCGTGCCAGCGCGGTCGCGAAATGGCGCTGGCCGAATTTGCGGTCGGCCAGCGCCAGATAGGCATCACGTCGCTCGGGTGCGGCCCGGCCCTGCGCCGCGCGCGCCGCGGCCAGATAGCCGGAGGTGCTTGCAGCGGGCCCGCGCATGGCGCGAGCCAGCGACTTTTCGGCGTTCTCCCAGTCGCCCTCGGATAGCGCCAACAGTCCGCGATCGAGATTACGCCGGTCGCGTGCGGCCCGGAAGCGGCGAACCGCCCGACCCGGCATGCGCAACAGACCCAGCAACAACGATGCCGCCACCCAGGTTGCGAGCACCGCGCCGATGAGGACCAGAAACGACATCTGCACGCGCCAGTCGCCGATTTCGATCAGGACATAGCCGGGGTTCTCGACCAGTGCCGGTCCCAGCCAGGCGCCGGCGACAACCGCGATCAGCGCGGCAACACCGACGATCAGCAGTAATACCTTTCGCTTCACCGCATTCCCCCGAGCAACCGGGCAATCTCTGCCCGACTGGCCTCCAGTGAAGGCGGCTCGATCCGCTCGTCGCCGGCGACGCCTTCAAGCCATTCCAGCGCCCCGGCGACCTCCGCGGCGTCGGCGTCGAACACGTGCCGGATGCGATCGGCCGCTTCTGCGATCAACGGCTGTGCAAGATCCGGCCGGGAACGCACCAGCGCCAGCGCAGCAGTCTGCAGTGTCGTGCGTATCTGTTCGCGCGCGAAATCGAACTCGGCCGGCCCGATATACGCCCGGTCGACGTTTTCGACCTTCACCAGATTGTCGAATACCCGGCCAATCCGGGCACGCCAGCCAGTGCCGTCACCGGAGGCGTCGGCAGGTTCGGAGCGCGATGCGGTCCCCGGCCACTGTCCGACTTCGGCCGCCAGGCGGTAAAGCCGTTCGACATTAGCCGTACTGTCCGGCGGCCGGAATGCCTCAACAAGTTCGAACTCGTGCCGGGCCTGCTCTTTCAGATCCCGGAACTGGCCACCCTCGAGCCGCTCAAGGCGCTGCATGCCGCGCGCCCACGCCCGTCGCGCGGCCGCCGGTTCGGCCGACACCGCCAATTGGTCCTGCGCGATTGCAAACAGGCTGTCGACTTCGATCAGCAACAGGCGGGTGGCCAATTCACGATCAGCGCGATCCAGACCGCTGTCGATATTCGAAATCCGCTGCTCAAACAGCTCCAGGCGTCGCCCGACTTCGGTTTCGAGGTCATCGAGCCGGCTGCGCACACCGCCAAGCTCGGTATTCTGCTCGCCCTGCAGCCTTTCAACGCGGGTGCCCAGCCGGTCGATCCGCTCGCTCAATGCCGCGGTGGCAGGCCCTGCATCCTCGAATTCATCGGCCAGCCGGTCCAGGTCTCCCCGAACCCGTTGCATTGCGGCACTGCGTTCGCGTTCCATCCGGTCGGTCAATGCCTCAAGCTGCGCCATCGAAGCTGACGATTCCTCACCGGATTCCGAATCCATCCAGTTCGACCAGAACGAGTGGGACGCCAGGGAGATCGCGGCCAGTGCAAGCAGCAGCGCGATCCACGCCAACGGACCGGATCTACGGCCCCGGGCGGATTGATCAGCCGAGCCGTCTCCACCGGCCGCAGACAGCTGCGCTTCATCCGTGGTCGACGATGGCTGGTCCGCCGCGGCCTTTGAGTCGTCGTGCTGTCGCTGTTCAGTCATGGTCGGATGCCGGAGCACTGTCGGGTCATGTCTGGATGCTAACGGAAATCATGCGGCAATAGTAAGACACCCCCGGATTACGCACCAACAACCTTATCGCAATCAAAACGGGCTCAGTGGTCGTGGCCGTGCAGCCAGTCCTCATCCACTGCCGCGAGCATTTCCTCATCCGAAGCTCCTGCGGCACAACGGATCCTGCGCACGCCCGCATCCCTGCAGGCTCGCTGGATACGCGCCGATGAGACAACGAACCTTGAATTCAGCCAGACCGGACGCAGCGCTTCCGGCAGCGATTCAAGGATGATGCTGAACGCCTGCAGGCTGCTGATGAAAATTACCAAGTCTTCGCTGTGGTGCAGTGCGTCGACCAGCGCTGCACTCGGTGCCAGCGCCCTTCTGTGATAGACATGCATGTTTTCAACGTCTGCGCCGCGGGCCGAAAGTTCGCTGGCCAGCAGCCCGCGTCCGCCCGGTGCGCCGACAACCGCGATGCGCTTGTGGCTTACGTCGTCGAACTCCGGCATGGCCAGAATATGCTCGCTGGTGCCCCCGGAGACCGGAAAGCGGGCCGCAATGCCAACGGCCTCCAGTGCCGAGGCCGTTCCCCGCCCGGGCACAACAAATTGCACCTCCGAGACGCCGGGCTGGTCGGTGTCCAGGTGCCGGGCAAGCAGTCGCGCGGCAACCGGACTGGTCACGATTGTCAGATCGACCTCCCCGATTCGGGATAATTGCTGTGCCAGACTTTGCTCCGGGGCGCTTTCGAGTTCGAACGCCGGACAATGAATGGCCGCGACGCCTTTCGCGGCCAGCGCCGCCAGCAAGGCCTGATGATCCGGCGCCGGCCGGGTCACGACGAACCTGGTAGCGATCGAAGTCAAATGGCAATCCCCGTAGTCGTTGTGAACAAATGCCGACCCAGGTCGACGCTGCGCAAACGACGAGATGGGCCGATCCGGGAAAGCAAAAGGCCCGTCAACAAGTGACGGGCCTTTAAATAAATTCCGGGTGTCTGACGCAACTGACCAACGTGCAGGGGGCTTGCGTGTTGGCGTTGGCAGTAGGGGGACGCACATCAATCAGAAACGTCGTGGACGACACCCGGAAAGCTAACTGGTCTCTGCCTTCCCTATTGCTTGATCGATAGTGTGGCATAACTCCGGGCCACTTGTCCAGCCCAATTCAAAAAAAAAACCGGTTTTTTTTCAATTCTGTGACAAATTTAACCGTTCCAGCAGCTCGGCACCCCCGCTTTGCAACAGTGCCTGTGCCACTTTATTGCCCAGCCCCGCTGCGTGGTCGCTGCTGCCGCTGGCGTTTGCGTCGATCAGATTTCCGCTTGAATCGCCCAGGCGGGCGCGCAACTGCATGCGTGGCCCGTCCAGAAAAGCATGCACGGCCAATGGCATGCGGCAGTCGCCTCCGAGTACCCGTACCACTTCGCGCTCGGCCAGCGCCTGACTGGTCGCATTCCGGCATGCCAGCCCGGCGACCAGATCGGCCGTAGCGGCGTCTCCGACGCGCTGCTGCACGGCGATAATACCCTGACCGGGTGCCGGAAGCCACTGTTCCGGATCCAGCACGATCGCCTGCTCGGGGACAATTCCAAGCCGCTCCAGCCCGGCAGCGGCAAGCAGGGTGGCTGCAACTCGTCCCTCGCGTACCGCCGCCAAGCGGGTTTCCACGTTGCCGCGCAACGCCGTGACCTCCAGGTCGGGACGCATGGCCCGCAGTTGGCTGATCCGGCGCAGGCTGGAACTGCCGACGCGGCTGCCGCGGGGCAAATCCGCGATTGCGCAGCCCCGGGCGGTAATCCACAGATCGGCCGGATTCGCGCGCGGCAGAAATGCACCCAGCTCCAGCCCGTCGGGCTGTTCCGCCGGCACATCCTTGAGCGAGTGCACCGCCAGGTCGGCGCGCCCGTCGAGGATGGCGACTTCCAGTTCCTTGAGGAACAGGCCCTTGCCGCCGATCTCGGCCAGCGAGCGATCGAGCACTTCGTCGCCGCGGGTACTCAGGGGCAACAGCCGGACCTCCAGCCCGGGATTCAGCTGCGAGAGCTGCGCTGCAACGTGTTCGCTCTGCCACAGCGCCAGCCGGCTCTTGCGCGTGGCGATCGTAATCACCAGTGGTCCTTCAACATGATCTTTTCTCCTTATCTGCGACCTGCACAGCCGCATTTTCGAAAAAACTTTTTTACCGCAGATTACGCAGATGCACGCAGATTTATGAATGCAATAGTAACTTCAATCACTTTGACTGCCAGCGGCGAGGCCAGGAAAGATGTGCAGCTAATCAATAATTTGCGAGAATCTGCGGTTACGCTTTTCACGGCTGACTCTCGTATCAGGTGCCTGCTTTCTAGGGCGGTTGACCAACCAATGGTAACGCTACGCCGTTACAGCTCGCCCATCAGCAGTTTCTTGACGGTCGTGTGGTTTCGTCTCGAAACCTCGGGTTGAAGGTCAATGCCTTCGATTTCGACCCGTTCGACGTCGGCACGGTCAGTGAACAGCGCGCGCAAATGATAGCGGCTTGCCAGCGCATTGCGGTGAACACGCACGAAACGATCACCGAACTCGCGTTCCACCGCCTTGAGCGGCTGATCCATCACGGCCTGGACATGCAACGCGTGCACCAGCGTGCATTTGTCCTCGGCGGTGAACGCCCGAATCTTGTCGAGGGCAATCCGGACCAGGCGATCGCCGATTCTTGCCGCCACCCAGGCCTGCGCGTTGTCGTGCATCGCAACCACCCGGTCCAACGCCTGGCGTAGCCGGGCCTTGCGCACGGGCTTGACGACATAGTCCACCGCTTCGACATCGAAAGCTTCGACCGCGTACTGGTCATGCGCAGTGACGAAAATGATCGCCGGGGCGCGGTCAAGCTGTAGCATTCCCGACGCCAGCTCCAGGCCGTTGACTCCGGGCATCTCGATGTCGAGCAGGACCGCATCCGGGCGGAGCTTTCGGCAGCGTTCCAGCACCCGGTCCGAACGCGATTCGCAACCGGCAATTTCGCAGTCCGGGAACGTCGAGATCATGTCGCCCAGGCGTTCGACCGCCGGCGGCTCGTCATCGACGATCAGAACCCGTATGCGTGCGACTCGCTCCATTCAGGCAAACCGGTCTTCCATCCAGCGGTCCATAGCGGCGATCTCGTCGGGACAAACGGCGTGCTGCATCGGCCATTCGCTCCACGCCACCTGCACCTGGTGCTCGCTCAACTGCTGAGCCGCGTCGCGGCCCAATGCCAGCGGTACGACAGGATCATGCGTCCCGTGTGCCATGAACACCGGAGTCGCCTTGCCGGCAGGCGTGAGCCACTGTTCCAGCGCCGCGGCTTCCAGCAGATAACACGAAAGCGCGACCGCACCGGCCAGGCCCTGCCGTCGGCCCAGCGCGATTCGCAGCGCAATCGCACCGCCTTGCGAAAAGCCCGCCAGCAGCAAGTTTTCGGGCGCGATGCCGCAGTCGATCTGGTGCGCGATCAGACGCTCCACGGCGCGCACCGACGCAGCAATGCCTTCGCTGTCCTGGTCGCGCGCGGTTTCGAAGCCCGTAATGTCGTACCAAGCGCGCATTCTCATCCCGCCGTTGACGGTCACCGCACGCACCGGCGCGTGCGGAAATACGAAGCGCACCGGGCGCGATTGCGCCGAACGCAGCTGCGGTACAATCGGTGCGAAATCGTTGCCGTCGGCACCAAGGCCGTGAAGCCAGATTACCGAATGTTCGGGCGCCGGCCCGGTCTCGGTCACGACGCACTCAAGTAATTCATTTCCGGAAGATGTCATGCTGAGGATTCTACCCGCGCTACGCGGGCTGCTGTTCGCACTGGTGACGATGTCGCTGGTCGCCTCCACGGGCTGCGGGCTGAAAGGCGACCTGGTGCTTCCCGAGCAGTCGGAACAGTCCCGACAGACCGACGCGCCTTCACCGCCTGAAGACCCCGAAGAAGACCCCGAAGTCGAATCGACTGATCGGCACGTCCCGTCACAATCATGAGCGACTCGTCGCTGCAACGCACGCCCGAACCCGAACCGGTCAGCAGTTGGATATCGCCATGAACGCCCCGATCGGGTCCGCCGGCAGTTTCCACAAGCTCCAGGCGCTGGGCAACGATTTCGTCCTGATCGACGCCAGAAGCCGCGAATTCGACCTCGCCGCCGCGCAGATCATGGCGCTGGCGAATCGGCGGACCGGGATCGGATTCGACCAGATGCTGGTGCTGCGACCCGGCGGTGACCAGACATTGGCTTATATCGATATCTTCAACGCCGACGGCTCGCGTGCCGAACAGTGCGGAAACGGCATGCGGGCAATCGCGGCCTGGCTGGATCGCACCGGCGAATTATCTTTGCAAACCCGGGTGGATACGCCGGCAGGCGCGGTCACCCTGGGGCGATCGCCGGACGGCGGATTCACGGCCGACCTGCCCGGCCCCGAACCCCTGGACCGAGCCGCACTGGACCTTCCCGCACCGACCCTGCCGGCGATTGCCGGCCAATGGGAACTGGTTTCCCTGGGCAACCCCCACCTGATCATCGACTGGCCGGAATCTCCGACGGCGGAAGCGCTGGCCGAGGTGGTGGCAGCGCTGGAACCGGGCCCGTGGAACGGACGGGTCAACGTCGGCCTGATGCACGTCGAGCCCGAAAGCGTCATGCTGCGGGTGCACGAACGCGGCGCCGGCCCGACGCTGGCCTGCGGCAGTGCCGCCTGCGCCGCAGCCTGGATCGCCCGGCGGGCCAACCCGGACCCGGCGCCGGTCGTCGTCAGACAACCCGGTGGCACGCTTGTGGTAGATTTGGCATCGCGTGTCGGGCGTGCCGTCACATCCGGCCAGGCATCCGTTGTATTCGAGGGAAAAATCGCATGACCGAACAGCGCCTGAGCGAAGCCGAAGTGGTCGAGTGGCTGCAAGATCACCCGGACTTCCTCGTCCAGCAACCCGATTTAGTCGCCCAGCTGGAAGTTCCGCATGCCGCCGGCACCGCATCGTTGATTGAAAAACAGGTGAAACTCCTGCGCAGCGAGAACCAGCGTCTGAAGCGGCAATTGAAGCACTTGAACGGGGTTGCCGGCGAAAACGAACGCCTGATGCAGCGCCTGCACCGCCTGGCACTCGGCCTGGTGGCGGCCGACTCATTCGATGCGCTTTACCAGCACCTGCACCAAGGGCTGTGCCGCGACTTCCAGGCCGATGCAGTACGACTCATGCTCGATGGTGAGCAGCGCGCGAAATTCACCAAAGCCGAAATTACCGGCCTTCCGGATAACCGACCGGACTGGCTGGAAAAAGTGCTCGCCTCCGGCAAGCCCCAATGCGGCAGGCTGACGCGCGAAAAGCGCGAGGCGGTATTCGGCGTGGACGGCGCAGATCTGGGCTCGGCCGCGCTGGTCCCGCTGGCCGACAGCGGTTTGCTGGCCATCGGCGCGAAGTCCGATGACCGTTTTCACCCCGACATGGGCACATTGTTTCTGGACCTGTTGCGCGAAACCCTTCAGTTCCGGCTGGGCATGCAGGACCGGGACGAAGGAAAACGGCGCCAGCGCGCCTGACCGGCAACCCAATCGACACTGCCATGAACGACTCGATTTCGGCGGCGGTCGAATCGTTTCTCGCCGACTGCCACTCGCGCGGCCGGCTCGCCCCGGCAAGTCTCTCCGCATATCGGCGCGACCTCAAGCGATTGAATCAATGGTGCGAGAAACAGGGCATGGAGCGTCTTGAAACCATTGATGCGGCCGCGCTCCGGAGCTTTGCCGCCAGCATGAGCCGCGCCGGACTGGACCCGCGCTCGATCCAGCGTCATCTTTCGGCAATCCGGAAATTCTTTCGCTACCTGGTCGACCACGGACTGGTCGACGCCAATCCGGCGGCCGACCTGAAGGCGCCGCGCACGCGCCGCAAGCTGCCGCGCACGCTGGACCCCGACCAAGTGCTCCAGTTGCTCGAAATCAAGGGCGATGCGCCACTGGATGATCGTGATCGGGCGATGCTGGAGCTGTGCTATTCATCCGGCCTGCGGGTCAGCGAACTGGCCGATGCCCGCTGGGACCGGCTGGACACGGAACAGGGATTGCTTCGCGTGATCGGAAAAGGCAACAAGGAACGCATCGTACCGGTGGGCAGGCATGCGCTGACGGCACTGGAGAAATGGCGGCGCACCGCAGCTTCGTTCAGCCGCGGCGATTCACCCTGGATCTTCACCACCGCCAGGGGCAATCCCCTGGGCATCCGCGCCATCCAGAAGCGTATTGGCCAACGTGCCCGAAGCCAGGGCCTGGGCCAGCACGTGCACCCCCACCAGTTGCGCCACTCGTTCGCCTCGCACATCCTGGAATCGTCCGGCGATCTGCGCGCCGTGCAGGAATTGCTGGGGCACGCCAACCTGTCGACCACCCAGATCTACACCCACCTCGACTTCCAGCACCTGGCCGAAGTCTACGACCGGGCCCACCCGCGGGCGAAAAAGGGCCGCAGCGGAGACATCTGACCCGATTACTCCTCCTGCTCCAGCATCTGCATCAGTTCCGAGTACAGATTTCGGGCCCGTTGCTCGAACTCCGCGGGCACCTGCACGCGAACCGCGCTGTAGCTGCTCTGCACGCCCAGCAGGGTGGCAAAGCCTTCCGAGCCCAGATGCACGGGAATGTCCTCGGACTCGAACTTCATGCGCACCATCTGCGCCAGCGAGATATCGTGAATCTTCGCGATCGTGATCAGGGCCATTGGAGTCCATGCGGGGGATCTGCCCGTACTGTAGCAAGACAAGGATATTCGCTGTTCCCCATGTGCTTGGTCGTCTTGAATGCCAGAAAAGATTTTTTTACCGCAGATGGACGCAGATGAACGCGGATAAAAAAACAACCTGATCAGGTTTGAGCCTCAGCCATCGCCTCCGCGCTTCAATCGTTCAGACAAATCGTAACTTTGAAGCTGCGGAAACCCGAAAAGCAGGACACGAAGAGCACGAAGAAGGCACGAAGGTCACGAAGAAAGCCTTCCGATTCAGAACCTTCGTGCTTCTTAGTGCCTTCTTCGTGTAACTTGCTTTTCATGGACATCAGGAACGGGCGGAAATAGACACCTAATCAGGTTCATTTCTATCTGCGTTCATCTGCGTCCATCTGCGGTTACAACTTTTTTTCGGACACTCGCTCGACAAGGTGCTGGATATTGAGCTGCAGCGACACATTGCCGCGCCAGCGGTTGAGTTCCAGGCTGTAGGTCACGTGGAACGGATCGGGCAGTTCCTGGTGGCAGATGTCGCCGGCGCGAAATGCGATGGCGTCGACAGCCGGGCCGCCGCCGACGGGTTCGAGAACCATCTTGAGGTGTTTGCTGCCGACCACCCGACGCTCCAGCACGTTGAACCGTCCGTCGAACAGCGGCTCGTCCCAGCCCTGCCCCCAGGGCCCGGCATCAACAATAGCCTCGGCCGTTTCCCGGCTGAATTCGCCGGCGCTAAGTTCGCCGTCGCTGAGCACTTCGTCGCGGGCGAATTCCAGCTTCCGCACATGGGCCTCGAAGGCGCTTTTGAATGCTTGCAGGCGGTCGGCGGCCAGGCTCAGGCCTGCAGCCCGGGCGTGCCCGCCGAAACGGTCGATCAGGCCGGGGTTCTCGGCGTCGAGTTCGGCCAGCAGGTCGCGCATGTGAACGCCGGCCGGACTGCGACACGAACCCTTGAGTTCGTTACCGCCGTCGCCGGCCGGGGCCAGTGCAACCACCGGCCTGCGGGTCTGCTCGCAGATTCTCGAGGCCACCAGCCCGACCACCCCGGCGTGCCATTCGGGATCGTGCAGGCAGAAGCCGCCAGCCACGCCCTCCAGCCCGTCCAGGAAACGTTCGGCCAGTCGCTGCGCGGTCTCGACCATATCGGCCTGTATCGCCTGGCGTTCGCGATTGAGCGCATCGAGCTGTTCGGCCAGGGTCATGGCGCGGTCGAAATCGTCTTCGAGCAGACAGCGGATGCCAATCGAGATGTCGTCCAGCCGGCCGGCCGCATTCAGCCTGGGTCCGGCGACGAACCCCAGATCGCTGGCGGTGACGTGCGCCAGGTTGCGCCCGGCCACCTCGAGCAACGCGGCGATGCCCGGCGCGCACTGCCGCGCCCGTATCCGCTTCAGACCCTGGTGGATCATGCGGCGGTTGTTCTCGTCGAGCTGAACCAGATCGGCCACGGAACCCAGCGCGACCAGATCCAGCAGGCCGTCCAGCCTGTAATCGGGTGAACGGCCACGCCGCCGCAGTTCGCCGCGCAGCGCGATCAGGGTGTAGAACATCACGCCCACGCCGGCCAGGTTGGCCGAAGGAAATGGGTCCCCGGGGCAGTTCGGATTGACAATCGCACTGGCGCGCGGCAGCTCCGGGCCTGGCAGATGGTGGTCGGTAACAACCACATCGATTCCGGCCGAGCGCAGATACGCCACACCCTGCGCCGACGAAATCCCGTGGTCGACGGTGACCACCACGGCCGGCTGGTCGGTAAGGCATTCCTCGGCCAGCTTCATGCCCAGACCATAGCCGTGGCGAACCCGGTCCGGCATGCGCCAGCGAACGTTGCGCGCGCCCAGGCCGGTCAGTCCGCGCACCGCCAACGCGGTGCCGGTGGCACCATCGGCGTCGAAATCGCCGACCACCACGATGCGCCTGTCGTGCTCGATGCAATCGCCCAGGATGCGTGCGGCCTCGTCCAGCCCGCCAAGCGTGGGCGGCAATAACGATGCCAGCGCATAATCCGGCACCACGCTGCAGCCGCGTGCGGCCAGCGCCCTTGCGACCACCGGCGATGCGCAGCCCTCGACATGCCCCCGGGGCGAGCGGCGAACGACGCTTACCCGGCGCATCAGGCGCTGCCCCCGCCGGCATCGAAACCGCCGGCCTGACGGCGCCAGAACGCGAGCGGATCAAGCCGGCCCAGCCGCCAGCAGCCGGAACCGCCGAGGACCGAGATCTCGCGCAGACTTCCCCGGCCCAGAGCTTTTCGGGCGGGCTTCAGCCAGTGCTCGACCAATGCCTCCAGCGCCGCGTCGATATCGGTGGCCTGCAGCGGCCAGTGGACGTAGCAGCATGGCGCCGCCGCATCGTCGAATCGCGCCGCGGAATCATCCAGACGGGCGACCAGCCAGTTCGCAAGCCCGCGTACCCGCGCGCTGTCGCCATGGTCGACGATGCGCACCGCTGGAGTATCGCGAGTAGGGGGCGCCGGTCCGGTCAAGGTCCCGCCGCCCCAGAACCACAGGCCGACGCCCTGCTGGTCGGCGCGGTCCAGCGGGCGAACCTGGTGGAATATCATCTGGCTCTCGTTGATCAGGCGCCGCCAGCGCGCCGCATCCGGACCGCGGGGCAATACCTCGTCGAGTCGTTCGCCGTAGACTGCATCCGGTGCCATGAACGCGCAGTCCGGCGCCTGCTCAAGCTTCAGCAGACCGAAACCGTCACCGGCGCCGGGCTGCCATGCGAATCCTTCGGCTTCGAACATTGCCTGCAGTTCGGCGGTCAGCGATCGCATCGGGTCCGAACCGAAATCAAGCGCAATCGCGCGGTCGATCCAGACCGCGGTCAGATCCGGGACCAGGCGAACGGGATCGAAGCGAAGCCACCAGGATGCCCGCTCGCGGTCCGAAAGCGGCGGCCCGGCCAGACGCGAAAGCACGGCCGGCGCCGGAATCGGCGGGCATTGCAACAGCGCGGCAAGCGCCTCGCGCGGGTCGCCATCGAATCGGCGCGAGCGGGCCAGCACCCTGCGCAGTTCCGGCGGCAAGCGCCCGGCACCACCGGGCAGCGATTCGAGCAGCGGGAGATGCAGCACGAGGCGGCTCACGACGGAAGCTCCCGGCCCGGCATCGGCCGATGTCGGTGCAACCGTACCCGAGGCATCGCCTCACTCCCCGTCGTAGTGAACCTCGACGATTTCGTAGATGCGCTTGCCGTTGGGCGTGTCGACTTCCACCGTGTCGCCTTCCTCGCGCCCGATCAGGGCACGTGCCAACGGTGCGGATATGGCAAGACGCCTGTGCTCCACGCTGGATTCGAGGTCACCGACGATCTGCCAGTGGACCTCTTCGGCGTCGTCGACATCCTCGAGCAGTGTGACATACGCGCCGAACACGACCTTGGCGCCGACATCCAGGGTCGAGGTGTCGATGACTCGCGCGTTCGACAGCGACGATTCGAGGTCGCGGATGCGCGCCTCGATCATGCCCTGCTGCTCACGGGCCGCGTGGTATTCGGCATTTTCCTTGAGGTCGCCGTGCGCGCGCGCCTCGGCGATCGCTTCGATCACCTGCGGACGCTCGACCTTTTTCAGGTGAGTCAATTCTTCACGCAGGCGCTCGGCGCCCTGCTTGGTCAACGGTGTCTGGGACATGGCCTTATCGCTTCTTTTCAGCGGTTGTGAAGTTCGGCAAGGCTGATCACGTCGCGTTCGTGCCAGTGTTCCAGTGCCTTCAACGTGGCCCGCGCGCCGGCAATGGTCGTGGAATAATTGACCTTGCGCTGCAATGCCTCGCGTCGAATCGAGAACGAATCAGTGATCGCCTGCCTGCCTTCGGTAGTATTGACAATATAGTCGATTTCGCGATTCTTGATCAGGTCGACGATATGCGGCCGGCCTTGCGTCACCTTGTTGATGTAGTCGCAGGCGACGTCGTTTTCATCCAGGTACTTCCAGGTGCCCTCGGTCGCGACCAGGGTGAAACCCCTGGCAACCAGGTCGCGTGCGACCGGCAGCAGGTGCACCTTGTCGGCATCGCGCACCGACAGGAACGCCCGACCGCTGGCAGCGGCCTGGATGCCCACACCCTGCTGGCCGCGGGCGACCGCGGCACCGAACGACTGGCCGACACCCATGACTTCGCCGGTGGAGCGCATCTCCGGGCCCAGGATGGGGTCGACTCCGGGGAACTTGATGAACGGAAAAGCGGGTTCCTTGATCGAATAGAAACGGGCTTCAAGATCCTCCGTAATTCCTTGTTTTTCAAGTGATTCCCCAACCATGCAAGAGGCTGCAATCTTGGCCAGCGGCACCCCGGTGGCCTTGGACACGAACGGCACGGTGCGCGATGCCCGCGGGTTGACCTCGAGCACGAAGATTTCCTCGTCGCGGACCGCGAACTGCACGTTCATCAGTCCGATCACGTTCAGCGCCAGCGCCATCTTGCGCGTCTGTTCGGCGATCTCGTCGATGACCTGCCTGGAAAGCGAAAACGGCGGCAACGAACAACTCGAATCGCCCGAATGCACCCCGGCCTGCTCAATATGCTCCATGATGCCGCCGATCACAACCCGCCGGCCGTCGCAGACGGCGTCGACATCGACTTCGATGGCATGGTCCAGAAAGCGATCCAGCAATACCGGAGAATCATTCGAAACGCTGACCGCCTCGCGCATGTAGCGCTTGAGCTCGTCGACGCTGTGAACAATGTCCATGGCCCGGCCGCCCAGCACGTACGACGGGCGCACCACCAGCGGGAAGCCGACCTCGCGCGCCAGCACCACGGCTTCTTCGGGCGTACGCGCGGTGCGGTTGGGCGGCTGCTTCAGTCCGATCCGGTTGAGCAAGTCCTGGAAGCGCTGCCGATCCTCGGCCAGATCGATGCAATCGGGGCTGGTGCCGATGATGGGCACGCCGGCCGCTTCGAGGTCGCGCGCCAGCTTCAGCGGGGTCTGGCCGCCGAACTGCACGATGACCCCTTCGGGCTGCTCGACTTCGATGATCGCGAGCACATCCTCCAGCGTCAGCGGCTCGAAATACAGCCGGTCGGAGGTGTCGTAGTCGGTCGAAACCGTTTCCGGATTGCAGTTGACCATGATGGTCTCGAAGCCCAATTCGCGCATGGCCATCGCGGCGTGCACACAGCAGTAGTCGAATTCAATGCCCTGCCCGATCCGGTTGGGGCCGCCGCCCAGCACCATGATCTTGCGCCGGTCGGTGGGCTCGGCCTCGCAACCCTTCTCCCATGTGCCGTAGAGGTAGGCGGTGGTCGTGGCGAACTCGGCCGCGCAGGTATCGACCCGTTTGTAAACCCGGCGCACGTCCAGCGTCTGGCGCAGGTGACGAATGATGTCTTCGCGCGTGGCGAGAATGCGCGCCAGACGGGCATCGGAGAAACCATGGCGCTTGAGCAAATGCAGCCTGGCGCCGTCCAGCGCGTCGATACCGCCGGCACCCACCTCGGTCTCAAGTTCGACGATTTCCAGGATCTGGTCCAGAAACCAGGGATCGACGCGCGACAGGCGCTGGACTTCGTCGAACTCCATGTTGCGCCGGAACGCTTCGGCCACGTACAGGATGCGCTCGGGCCCGGCCTCGCACAACTCGCGCTTGAGCAGGGTATCGGCGTCCAGGTCGGGGTGTTCCAGCGGCAGTTCGTCGAAACCTTCCAGGCCCACTTCAAGGCTGCGCAGCGCCTTGTGCAGCGACTCCTTGAAGGTTCGGCCGATCGCCATGGCCTCGCCGACCGATTTCATCTGGGTGGTCAGGCGCTTGCTGGAAGCCGGAAACTTTTCGAACGCGAAGCGCGGAATCTTGGTGACGATGTAATCGATGGCCGGCTCGAACGAGGCCGGCGTGGCGCCGCCGGTAATCTCGTTTTCCAGCTCGTCCAGCGTATAGCCCACCGCCAGCTTGGCCGCGACCTTGGCGATCGGGAAACCAGTGGCCTTTGACGCCAGCGCCGAGGAGCGCGACACGCGCGGGTTCATCTCGATGACCAGCATGCGGCCGTCTTCCGGGTTGATCGCAAACTGCACGTTGGAACCGCCGGTCTCCACCCCGATCTTGCGCAGCACCGCGATGGACGCATCGCGCATGCGCTGGTATTCGCGGTCGGTCAGCGTCTGGGCCGGGGCGACGGTGATCGAATCGCCGGTATGGATCCCCATGGGATCGAAGTTCTCGATCGAGCAGATGATGATGCAGTTGTCGGCCCGGTCGCGCACCACCTCCATTTCGAATTCCTTCCAGCCCAGCACCGATTCTTCCAGCAGCACTTCGTTGGTCGGCGACAGCTCGATACCGCTTGAGACGATCTCCACGAATTCCTCGGCGTTGTAGGCGATACCGCCGCCCGAGCCGCCCAGCGTGAACGACGGCCGGATGATGGTCGGGAAGCCGATCCGGCGCTGAATCTCGATCGCCTGATCCAGCGTATGCGCGATTTCGGAAACCGGCGAGTCCAGCCCGATCTCGGACATGGCGTTCTTGAACCGTTCGCGATCCTCGGCCATGTCGATCGCATCCCGGGACGCGCCAATGAGTTCCACGCCGAATTCTTCCAGCACGCCTTCGCGCACCAGGTCCAGTGCACAGTTCAGCGCGGTCTGTCCGCCCATGGTCGGCAGCAGCGCATCGGGCCGCTCGCGCGCGATCACCTCGCGCACGAAATCCCAGCGCACCGGTTCGATATAGACCGCGTCGGCGATCTCGGGGTCGGTCATGATCGTGGCCGGATTCGAGTTGACCAGGATCACCCGGTAACCTTCCGCGCGCAGCGCCTTGACCGCCTGGACCCCGGAGTAATCAAACTCGCAGGCCTGCCCGATCACGATCGGACCGGCGCCGATGATCAGGATGGATTTGATGTCGGTTCGCTTGGGCATAGTTATCGGGACTCGGGGCTGGGGACTCGGGACTCGCTTTCTATTCGGCGCCTGAGTGCCTGATTCAGGCGTTGCAGCATCTGGCCCACCCTGTCGCAAACTTCCAGCAGCCCATCGATGCTTGAAGGGTCCGCAAGACCAAGTTCTCGCGCAAGCAACAGTTGCGTTTCAAGTTCTGCCGTAGACCCCAATGCAATCGAAACGAATCTGGCGTAATCTCGGGTACTTCCCCGGCCATTTCCTTCCGCAATATTTGAAGGGATCGAAATCGCACTACGCAGGAGTTGCGAAGTCAAACCGTAGCGATGCTTGACAGGAAACTCCTCGCTGATCTGATAGACGTCTTTGACCAGCTTCATAGACAATTTCCACACCTCCAGCTTTCGAAAATGGGTAACACTCACGATGAACCCTCGAGTCCCGAGTCCCGAGTCCCGAGTCCCGAACTCGCGTCACAGGCACTATCCATCATCTTCACGAACGCGTCGAACAATCCCCGCAAATCATGCGGGCCCGGGCTGGCTTCGGGGTGGCCCTGGAAGCCGAATGCCGGGGCGTTATCGATCCGGATGCCCTGCAGGCTGCCGTCGAACAACGACTTGTGCGTGGCCGTCACGTGGCCCGGCAGACTGGCCTGGTCGACCACGAAGCCGTGGTTCTGGCTGGTGATCAGCACGCTGCCGGTCTTCAGATCCTGCACCGGGTGGTTGGCACCGTGATGCCCGAACTTCATTTTCACGGTCTTTGCGCCCGCCGCCAGCGCCAACAACTGGTGACCGAGACAGATGCCGAAAGTCGGAATGCAGCGCGACAGCAGTTCTCGAATGGTCTCGATTGCGTAATCGCACGGCTCCGGATCGCCAGGACCATTGGTCAGCATGAACCCGTCCGGTTTCAGCGCCAGCGCCTTTTCCAGCGGATAATCGGCCGGCACCACCGTTACCCGGCAACCGGCATCGACCAAAAGCCTGAGAATGTTGCGCTTGGCGCCGAAATCGTAAACCACCACATATCGGGACTCGGGATTCGGGACTCGGGACTCGATGGACGGCGAGCCTTCGGTCCATTGGTAGGGCTCGGTGCAGGAATTGGGTTTCGCCAGATCCTGGCCGATCATGGGCGGACATGACCGGGCACGTTCAAGCGCTTCGGCCGGGTCGACATCGTGGCCGCTGATGATGCAACCGTTCTGGGCACCGGTCTCGCGCAGTTTCACCGTCAGCGCACGGGTGTCGATATCGCGAATGGCAACCACGCCCTGGCTGTCCAGCCAGTCGGGCAGGCTTTGGGTGGCCCGCCAGGAACTTACGCGCCGCGGGCAGTCGCGTACGATCAACCCGGCCGAACGGACGCGCTCGGATTCCATGTCTTCGGGATTGATCCCGGTGTTGCCGATATGCGGCATGGTCAGCGTGACTAGTTGACCGGAATAGCTGGGATCGGTGAGGATCTCCTGGTAGCCGGTCATCGCAGTGTTGAAAACGACTTCTCCTACCGCCGAACCGGACGCGCCGAAGCCAATCCCGGAAAACAGCGTACCGTCTTCCAGTGCCAGAACCGCTCTTTGTTGGGTCAAATCACTCTCCAGATATGCGAAGCGGGGCGTTAGCCCGGACAGTTCATAGCCCGATCGTCGCGAGAAACCTCCAGATCCCGTAGCCGTGGCGTTTCCCGACCGAGCGCACCGCAGGCGTACTCACCTGTTCGTTGAGGATGCGCGACCGAGGGAAACGCCTCGGATGCGGGAGCTGGAGGATTCGCAGTAGATCAGGTTATGAATTTTCCGGGCTCCTGCCCCGTCCGTCGAATTCCGGGCCTGATGCCCAGTGCTCGAACCGGAATTGTAATTGAAAACAGTTTTGGGTTCCCGGGTTTCGGGATACCGATGGATGGCTGGTTGGCTGGTTGGCTGGTTGGCTGGTTGGCTGGGGGCTGGGTTGCGTAGGTCCGCCCGGCCCGGGCGACGGTTGGACTTCCCGCTAACCCAGCACGTCGCTCATCGAGTATAACCCGGGGGGGCTGGAAATCAGCCAGCGTGCCGCGTGCAAAGCGCCGCGGGCAAATATCGCTCGGTCGCTGGCACGATGGGTCAGCTCCAGGCGCTCGCCGTCGCCAAGAAACAGCACCGTGTGTTCGCCGGGCACGTCGCCGCCGCGCTGCGACTGATAGCCGATTTCGCTTTCGCCACGCACGCCCTTGCGGTCGAATCGCGCAACCCGATCATGATCCTGTCCACGGGCGCCGGCCGCGGCACGTCCCAACGCCAGTGCGGTGCCCGAAGGCGCATCGACCTTCCAGCGATGATGCAATTCGGAAATTTCGATCTCGAATTCCGCCGGCAAGGCGGCCGCGGCGCGAGCGACAAGATCCTGCAGCAGGGTGACACCCAGCGAGAAATTGGCCGCCTGGCAGACCGGGATCGTTTGGGAGGCAGATTCGATCTGCTGTTGCAGTTCACCTTCGATACCCGTCGTTCCGATCACCATCGGCATGCGGTGCGCCAGCGCAAACTCGAGGCTGCGCGCGCACAACTCCGGCCGGGAAAAATCAATCAGCACATCGCCGGCATCGTCACCGGCAAAGAAAGCCTCGCTCGAGGCCCGCGCGACAATTTCGGCCCCTGCGTCGTCGGCAACCAGCCGTTCGATTTCCCGGCCTACCTTTCCGGTCGCGCCGCTCAACAGGAATCTCAATGCGGTACTCCGTTTTCGGGGTTCAGGGGTCAGGATACCGAAATTGGCACGTCGCGAGCCAGCGGCAGGATTTGGTTTCCTATTTGCTATTCACCGTTTACGGCTTGTTCACCCCGCCTAATTAATTCACAACCCCATCCGATCGAAGAAATCCTTGACCGAGTCGGTCCAGCTTCGCGCCTTTGGACTGTGCGTACTCTTGCTGTCGTCGCCATCTTCCAGGGTTTCTTGCAGTTGCTTGAGCAGGTCTTTTTGCTCGCGCGTCAGGTTTACCGGCGTCTCGACAACCACACGCACCAGCAGATCGCCCGGGCGATGACTTCGAACCGATTGCACACCCTTGCCCTTGAGCCGGAACGTGCGACCGGTCTGGGTTTCAGCCGGAACCTTGAGAACCACCGAGCCATCCAGGGTCGGCACCTTGATCTGGCCACCCAGAATCGCGGTCGTGATGGGAGTCGGGATTTCGGCGTATAACTGATCGCCGTCGCGCTGGAAAATCTTGTGTGGGCGCACCTGGATATCCACATACAGGTCGCCGGCCATGCCCCCCTGGGCACCCGCGCCGCCTTCGCCACTCAAGCGGATCCGGTCACCATCGTCGACGCCGGGCGGCACCTTGACCTGCAGCGTGCGCGTTTCGCGCACTTGGCCGGACCCGTCGCAGACATTGCACGGATCGCTGATCTCGCGCCCTGACCCGCCGCAGGTGGGACAGGTCTGCTGGACCGAGAATATGCCTTGCTGCATGCGCACCTGGCCGGCACCGCCACAGGTGGAGCAGACTTTCATCTTGCCGCTGGTCGAACCGGTCCCGCTGCAGCTGGAGCATTTGCCGATGCCGGGCACGCGGATTTCACGCGTTACCCCCTGTACGGCTTCTTCCAGATCGACCTCCAGCGTGTAGCGCAGATCATGACCGCGATTGGAGCGCGTCCGGCCACCGCGCCGTCGACCGCCACCGAAAATATCGCCAAAAATGTCACCGAAGATGTCGTTGATATCGCCGAACCCGGCGGCACCCGCGCCGCCGCCGAAGCCACCGCCCTGACCGTTGACCGCATCGTGCCCGAATCGGTCGTATGCGGCACGCTTCTGATCGTCCTTGAGAATTTCGTAGGCCTGCTTGACTTCCTTGAAGCGGTCCTGGGCGCTGTCGTCGTCCGGGTTACGGTCGGGGTGATACTTCATTGCAAGACGGCGATAGGCCTTCTTCAGGTCGTCGCCCGAGGCATCCCGGCTAACCCCCAGTACTTCGTAGTAGTCGCGCTGGCTCATTCAACTGCTCTTGTTTAATGCTCGATCAATGATCATTTCAACGCAAACTGCCGCCAGGCGGCGGCAGATCGCTCGTTGTCTTGCCGACCGACAGGGTGAATTACTTCTTGTCTTCGTCGTCGACTTCGGTGAATTCGGCGTCGACCACGTCTTCGCCGGACTCCCCGGCGGCTTCACCCTCTCCGGTCTGACCCGGCTGCGCACCTTCGGCACCGCCATCGGCCTCAGCCGCGGCCTGATACAGCGACGCGCTGGCTTGCTGCAATTCGTTAGCCGCGGTCTCGATGGCGTCCTTGTCGTCGCCCTTGATCGTTTCCTCGACCTTTTCGATCGCATCTTCGACCGGCTTGCGGGTGGCCTCGTCGATCTTGTCTTCCTGCTCCTTGAGCATGGTGCGCGTCGAGTGCGCCAGCGCCTCGGCGCTGTTGCGGGCAGTCACCAGTTCGTGGAACCGCTTGTCTTCCTCGCGATGCGCCTCGGCGTCGTTGACCATCTTGTCGATTTCTTCCTCGCTCAGGCCGGAGCCGGCCTTGATCTCGATGCGCTGTTCCTTGCCGGTTTCCTTGTCCTTGGCCGACACGTGCAGGATGCCGTTGGCGTCGATGTCGAAGGTGACCTCGATCTGCGGCATACCCCTGGGCTTGGGCGGAATGCCGGCCAGGTCGAAGCGCGCCAGCGACTTGTTGGCCGCGGCCTGTTCGCGCTCGCCCTGCAGGACGTGGACGGTCACCGCGCCCTGGTTGTCTTCGGCGGTCGAGAACGTCTGCGAAGCCTTGGTCGGGATGGTGGTGTTCTTCTCGATCAGCTTGGTGAACACGCCGCCCAGGGTTTCGATCCCCAGCGACAGCGGCGTGACGTCCAGCAGCAGCACGTCCTTGACGTCGCCCTGCAGCACGCCGCCCTGAATGGCAGCACCTACGGCCACGGCTTCGTCCGGATTGACATCCTTGCGCGGCTCACGGCCGAAGAAATCCTGAACCGATTTCTGCACCAGCGGCATGCGCGTCTGGCCGCCGACCAGGATGACTTCGTCGACGTCGCCGATCTTCAGCCCGGCGTCGTTGACCGCGGTCTTGCACGGCTCGATCGAACGCTTGACCAGATCCTCGACCAGTGACTCCAGCTTGGCCCGGGTCACCTTGATGTTGAGATGCTTCGGCCCCGACTGGTCGGCGGTAATGTAGGGCAGGTTGACTTCGGTCTGCTGGGCCGACGAGAGCTCCACCTTGGCCCGCTCGGCGCCTTCGCGCAAGCGCTGCAGGGCCAGCGGATCCTTTCTCAGATCCACGCCCTGATCCTTCTTGAACTCGGCGATGAGATAGTCCTGCAGGCGATTGTCGAAATCCTCGCCGCCCAGGAAGGTATCGCCGTTGGTGGCGAGCACTTCGAACTGCTTCTCGCCGTCGACATCGGCGATCTCGATAATCGAGATGTCGAAGGTGCCGCCGCCCAGGTCGTATACCGCAACCTTGCGATCGGCACCCTTCTTGTCCAGGCCGTAGGCCAGCGCGGCCGCGGTCGGCTCGTTGATGATGCGGCGAACGTTCAGCCCGGCGATCTTGCCGGCATCCTTGGTCGCCTGACGCTGTGAATCGTTGAAGTAGGCCGGCACCGTGATGACGGCTTCGGTGACCTCTTCGCCGAGGTAATCCTCGGCGGTCTTCTTCATCTTCTGCAGCACCCGGGCCGAGACTTCCGGCGGCGCCATCTTCTTGCCATCGACCTCTACCCAGGCATCACCGTTGTCGGCTTCAATAATCTTGAAGCCGACCAGATCCTTGTCCTTCTGCACCACATCTTCGGAATACTTTCGTCCGATCAGGCGCTTGACCGCGTACAGCGTGCGATCCGCGTTGGTGACGGCCTGGCGCTTGGCCGGCTGGCCGACCAGCACTTCGTCGTCCTTGGTAAAGGCCACGATGGACGGAGTCGTACGGTCACCCTCGGCGTTCTCGATAACGCGGGTCTTACCCCCTTCCATCACGGCCACGCAGGAATTGGTGGTTCCCAAATCAATGCCGATTATCTTGCTCATCACTAAAATCCTGTGGTTCGTTTCCTGAAAAATTCTTGCGCGGGCAGTTCCCCGCGTGCCTGTGTTGTCTAGTGGGGCCCGGCACCCCGAATTTCAAATCCCGGTGCCACGCATGAACATGGCCTCAGTCGCCCTTGGCCACGATCACGCGTGCCGGCCGGATCAGCCGCTCGTTGAGCCGGTAGCCTTTCTGCAATACCTGTACGATGGTGTCCGGATCGTACTCGTCGCCCGGTTGCGTCGCCATGGCCTCGTGCCAGCTGGGATCGAACTTTTCGCCCGCCGGGTCCAGCACCTCCAGCCCGTGGGAAGTCAGCACTTGCAGCGCTTGTTTACGCGTCAGCTCCAGGCCGTCGTAGGCTGCCTTGGCGTCATCGGCGTCAGCCGATGACAGTGCCTGATCCATCGAATCGAGTACCGGTACCAGATCGCGCATCAGGGACTCCAGCGCGAATTTCCGCGCCTTGACCATTTCGCGCTCCAGGCGCTTCTCGCGATTGTCCATTTCGGCCTGCAGCCGCAGCACGGTCTCTTTCATGCGCACCAGCTCGTCGCTGTCGTTGTGATCCCGGGTTGACGGGCCCTTTGCGTCAGCCGACGCTTCCCCGTCCCGCGGGAGTTCGTCCGACTGCCCGTTGAGGTCGGCTTCCGCGTGCTCGCCCGCATCGTCGAATTCGTTGCAATTGTCTTGGCGATTGTCTTGGCGATTGTCTTGGTGATCGTCTTGGCAATCTTCTGGGTGATTGTCTCGGCTATCGTCTTGATTCATTGCTGTTTCGGCTCCTGATGACTCAACCGCGCCCGGGGGCGCGACTCCTGGACTTGCCATTACTCCGGCAGGCAAACAGGTATGCCGGAATAATGCCCGGGCCGAAGGACCGGGCCTTATGAGCGAAGCCATTTGCGGACATGTGCCGCAAATGGCGTGCGTCGAATACCACAGGTATTTCGACGCCAGGTTAATAATTGACGTTGCTCGGCAACATGGGGCCCGGAATCGGCGATTGCAACCGATACAATACGCGGGTCGGGAGAAACGCCTGCGTGCACCCCCGGCATGGCCCTAATCCCGGATTATTCATGACCCAACCTACTGCGACGCCCCCAGGCCCTGCACCCGCGACGTTTCGCTCGGTCGCGCATCCTCAACGTACAGTCGAGTACGCCTGCGGTGCGCTCGGTCGCCAAACGCCCCGGCTACAGGACCTGGAGCCGTCTCGCGACGGCCCGGTCATGAATAATCCGGGCTGAACCCGGAACTTTGCCGATGCTGCGCTCGCTCGCGATTCGCAATTTCACAATCATCGATAGCCTGGAGCTCTCGTTCGAGCCCGGATTCGGCGCCATTACCGGCGAAACGGGCGCCGGCAAGTCCATCCTGATCGACGCCCTGGGCCAATTGCTGGGCGACCGGGCCGAATCCACCCTGGTGGCCGACGGCAGCCGGCAGGCCGACCTGACTGCCGGTTTCGAGCTTTCCGTCGATCACCCGGCACGCGCATGGCTGCATGATCAGGCCCTGGACGACGACGGCGAACTCCTGCTGCTCCGGCGCGTGATCCCGGCGGAAGGCGCTTCGAGGGCCTGGATCAACGGCCATCCCGCCGCGATTGGCCAGTTGCGCGAGATCGGCGCACTGCTGGTCGAGATCCACGGCCAGCACGAGCACCAGCGGCTGATGGACAGCAGCTACCAGCGCGCGTGGCTGGACCGCCAGCTTGCCGCCCCGGTGCGTGACGCCGTGGCCGAATATGCGCGCCGATTCGACGAGCGCCACAAGGAACTGGAGATGTTGACTGCCGACCACGGCAGCGACGACATCGAAACCATGCAATTCCGGCTCGCAGAGCTCGACCGACTGGACCTGCAGGAAAACGAATTCGAACAGCTCGAAGTCGACCAGCGTCGTCTGGCCTCGGTCGATGAACTGCAACGCGCCTACGCCAGCGCGCTCGAAGCGCTGACCGGCGAGCAGCCATCGGCAGCCGGCCTCGCGCAGCGCGCACGCCGGGTGCTGGAAGCACTCTCCGACCGTGAGCCTGAACTTGCCGACATCCTCGAAATGATCGACACCGCCCAGGTCAACCTGGACGAGGCCGGCAGCGCATTGCAGCGACTGGATCAGTCACTGGAAAACGACCCGGCCCGGCTGGAAGCGGTCGAACAGCGTCTGGCCCGGGCCATTTCGCTGGCGCGCAAGCACGGCGTGGAGCCCGATGCACTGCCCGGGGTACGTGCCGAACTGCGCCATCGCATCGATCGGATCGACCAGTTTAAGGCCGAGCGCGAGGCCGCCGAACAACGCGTGCAGGCAGCTCGTGAACGCTGGCGTGAAAGCGCCAGGCAATTGCACGACGCCCGCGCCCGGGCGGCCGTGGAGGCCGGGAAACGGGTCGGTAAGACGCTGGCCGAGTTGGGAATGACCGAGGCGCGACTGGAATTCGAACTCGATTTCGATCCCGAAGGACCGGTCTCGCCGCGCGGCGCCGACCGGGTTGAGATGTTGTTCAGCGCCAACCCCGGGCAGTCGCCGAAACCGCTGAAACGCGTCGCGTCCGGCGGTGAACTGTCGCGTCTGAGTCTGGCGATGATCATCGCAGCTGCCGAACAAGCCGAGGGGCGCGTGCGGATATTCGATGAAATCGACGCCGGTGTCGGCGGCGAGACGGCACACGCGGTGGGCAGGTTTCTGAAACAAGCCAGCGAAGCCGGCCAGGCGTTATGCGTCACGCATCTGGCCCAGGTGGCCGCCCGCGCCGACTACCAGTTCCGGGTCGACAAGCAGGCCGGAAAAGCAAAGACCCGGGTGAGCATCCAGCGCCTGGACGACGATCAGCGGGTGATCGAACTGGCGCGCATGCTGGGCTCGGCCGAGTCTGAAACCAGCCGGCGGCATGCCGAAACCATGCTGGGAGATTCCTGAACCCGAGGCGAAAAACTTAGCGCCGCCTCTTGCCCCCGCCCTTGCGCACGTACAATACCAGCGAGTGATCGATGATTTCGAAGCCGTGCTTGGCGGCAATCTGTTCCTGCAGGCGTTCGATTTCGTCGTCGTAGAATTCCACGACCTCGCCGGTCTCCAGATCCACCATATGGTCATGGTGCTCGCCCTCGTCCAGTTCATAGCTGGCTTGCGGCGATCGGCCCGAACCATCGTCGAACATGTGCTTGCGCACCAGCCCGGCCGATTCGAACTGGTTGAGAACGCGGTACACTGTCGCCAGACCGATGTCCTCACCCTGGTCGATCAACATCCGGTGAACGTCGTCAGCGGTTACGTGCTTCTGAGTTGCGCCATCCAGTAATTGCAGAATGCGCAATCTGGGAAGGGTTACCTTCAACCCGGCCCTGCGGAGTTCACGTGTTTCTTCAGACATGCGACTGACACCGTTTGTTGGACCTCATATTGTATCATTTTGCCTATTATCTACCGGACACCACCGATTTATGTTCCGAATCGCTTTCCTGCTCCTGGTCCTGCTGGTCACCGGCTGCAATGTGGTCTACAAACAGAACATCCAGCAAGGCAACGTACTCGATCGAGAAGACATGGATCGACTGGAAACCGGCATGACCAAGCGCCAGGTGATGGTGCTGCTCGGCACACCGGCCGTTCAGAGCCCGTTTCACGCCAACCGCTGGGACTACATCAACTCGTTCGCCCCGCGCGGCGGCAAGGCCGAGCGCCGCACGCTGACCATCGAATTCGAGAATGACCGGGTCGTTGATTTCAGCGGCAGCTACCTGGAAGACCCCCGGATCGCCGGCACCGATCTCGAGGATCTCGAGATCATCGACCCCAATACCAATCAGCCGGTATTGCCACCCAGGGACCTCGACGACGAGGAACCGATCCCGACGCCCAACGACCCACCCGGCGGCGGCTGAGAAACGCCTGCGTGGGCCTACTAATGCAACCAGAAGTATTGCCACACACGCCGAGAGACAAGCTGAATGAGGCAATACTTCTGGTTGCATTAGTTATTCATGACCCGGGCTTGTTGGCCTCGGCGGCCATTCGCCGCGCGACCTTGGGGTCTACTTTCAACGGCCGGTAAATTTCCACGCGATCTCCATCGCGCAACAGATCGTCGGGCTTGCGGCGCGCGGCGAAAACGCCCAGGCGCTCGGGACTGATCTCCAGATCGGGAAAGCGCTCGCCAAGGCCGGAGTGTTTAATCGCGTCGGCCACCGTCGCGCCCCGCTCCAACTCAAGGGGGACCAAGACCTGGAGTTCCGGCCAGGCTACGACGACCTCGATCCGCAACCGATCGGCTCTATCCGCCATTGGCGTACAGCGCGTCGGCGCGCCGCACAAAATCGTCCACCATGCGGTTGGCCACGCTCATGAAGCCACGACTGAAGGCCGCGACCATTACCGGATTGTCGAATTCAAAACCCAGGGAAAGCTGCACGCGGCTTCCGATGCCCAGGTCGGAAAACCGCCACTCCCCGGAAAAATGGCGAAACGGGCCGTCGGCCAGATTGAGCCTGAGCAACTGGCCCGGAACCAGGTCGTTGCGCGTGGCGATCCGCCGGTTGATGCCAGCGACAGAGACCTCCAGCGCGGCATGCTGGAAGGCTTCGGATTCCTCGTAGCATTCCGCGTTGACCACCCAGGACAGAAACTCGGGATAGCGCTCCACATCGCGCACCAGATCGAACATCTGCATCGGGCTGTAGGTCACCAGCGCTGATCGTTGTATCTTGGGCATGGGGCGAAATGATACCCGATGCGATAGACTGGACGTTTAGCCAATTCAAGAGTGCGTGACCGGTGAGTTCGCAGGGAAATTCCACAATCGCGCTGAACAAGCGCGCCCGCTTCGAGTACCACCTCGAGGAGCGCCTGGAGGCCGGCATTTCCCTGATGGGCTGGGAGGTCAAGGCTTTGCGCGCGGGCAATATCCAGTTCGGCGAAAGCCACGTGCTGGTGCGAGGCGGAGAGGCGTTCCTGTTCGGCTGCGTCATCAATCCGCTGCTGTCGGCCTCCACGCATGTCGACGCCGACCCGATGCGAACCCGCAGGCTGCTGTTGCACAAGCACGAATTAGCCCGCCTGATCGGCCAGGTCGAGCGCAAGGGCTACACCCTGGTGCCCACCGCCATGTACTGGAGCAGGGGCAAGGTCAAGGTCGAAATTGCGCTCGCCAAGGGCAAGAAACAGCACGACAAGCGCAGAACCGAAAAGGAGCGCGACTGGCAGCGCGAGAAGGGCCGGATCCTCAAACAGCGGTGAACAAAACAAGCAATCCTCCGGCGCCGTTCTCGCCAATTTGTCCGCGAGGCGGACTGAAGCGGAATCAACGGGAACTCGCGGCGGCCAAAAACGTCTTATACTGCGAACAGAAAATTGTTTCACCGGGGGCGTTCTGGCTTCGACGTGGATCGGACGTACCCTGGGGCATGCCGAGGAGGCAGCAATCCTCGTTAAACCTGGCTGCAAATTGTTAGTTGCCAACGACGACAACTACGCACTAGCCGCCTAAAAACCGGCTTGCTCTCCCCCGTTTGAGCCTGCGCTTTCGACGGGAGATCATTTAGCAGGATCGCTTCAGGTCGAGTCTCGGGGCCTGGGGTTAAATCAAACCGCGACTGGCCGGCATGCATGCCCTGCCCCTCGGGCGGCATGACGGCGAGAAAAAATCGAGCGGGCTAAGCATGTAGAACCAGGATCAGATGGTTTGCGGACGCGGGTTCGACTCCCGCCGCCTCCACCAGATCCCCGGAAGGGCCGGCAGCAATGTCGGCCCTTTTTTATTTCGGCGAGAGTCGAACCCGCTTTCCGAGTATGGCCCCACTCTTGCGGTGTCCACCCCGATGTTTCCTTGAAGGACGCCCGCGGGCGCCGGGATGAGGCGCGCAAGCTGCTGGCCAACGACATCGATCCGAGCGAGCACCGCCGGGCGAACGTTGCGGCGGTCGCCAGGGCCAGCCGGTCGTCATCTTGGGGCCGGGGTTCATTCATCGATACAAACTCTCGGAATATGGCGCCTGAATACCGAGGTTTTGTATCAAAAGATTCGCCCCCGCACGCCAGTCCCGACCACCTTGCCGCACAAAAGCGGAGGACAATAATCTGCGGTGAACCGACTTGTATGGCGGTTGGAACCGCCCGAAACCGTCGAGAATGACGTCGAGAGAGCGAGCGCGGGGCATGACTAAGAAAGAGGCAGCGCAGAAACACGCAAGCAAGCAGCAAGCGGCCAGGACAGCCGAGAGCGAACCGACCGGGATCAGCCGAAAGGCACTCTACGAGGTGGTCTGGTCCGAGCCCATGCTGAAGGTGGGGGCGAGGTTCGGCGTCTCGTGAAGCTCACGCAGAAGCGGAGAAAATCGGCGACGGCACCTCGGGATAGGCTCGATACACGTGCCGGAACACCTCATCCGCCCTCGCCTGCACGTCTTCCTCGGTGTAGTGGTCGACGGGCAGACCGGTCTGTTCGCTGTAGAGAAAATCGTGAATCGCACCATGCACGGCGTCGCGGGTGGCTTCTTTGTCCCGCCATTGATCGATGCGCAGCTTTTCCGCCTTCAATCGTTCGAGCAGTGACATCGCGACTTTCTTGATGCGCTCAATCTCGGCGGCACTCAGATCCGGCTTTTTGAGCAGGTCGAATATGGCCAGCGATTCTTCGTCAAGCCCTTCTCGCACCGCACGGCTAGCTTCCTCGTCGAGTTCCTGCACCAGCGTGAACAAGGCCTCGAAGGTCTTTTCGATTGTCGCCCGATCCTTTTCCCGGTTGTACTCGGCGACGATCTGTTCGTAATGTTGTTGAAAGTCGGTGCGCAGAGGGTTCTGCAGCAGCAGTTTCTGCAGTCGCTTCTCGACTGCCTCGCGCAGGTTCTGCACCGTGCTCTTCTTCTGCGGGCTGCGCTCGAACTCCTTGCGCAGGCGATCAAAATCGATCTTGCTGATATCGTAGAGTTTACTTTCAGAATCAGGCTGTGGCTCACGCACCTCGACCGCCTCATCCGCCACCTGATGAAGCTGACGAATAATATCGGCGATGTCGGCCTGCTCGCGGTCCTGTTGCAGGCTCTTGTAGACGATATGGATTGCATCCCGGTCGGCGCGATGTGCATTGACGCCCGATACGTTGATGCAGGCCTTGAATTTCTTGAACACCTCGCGGCACATCACCTCGAAGCGCTTTCGGCTCTCGTCGTTGTCATTGGCCGCTTCCTTGCAGGCAACGATGGCCGCGTTTCTTTCGAACCCGGTCTTATCGATAACGTCGTCCAGTGACGCCTGGCGGTCGTCAAGAAAAGCGCGCGCAAGGGCAATCGCCTCGACCAGGTCCGCCAGCAATTCTTCTTCGGGGCGCGCCGGATCGGTCTCGTCACCGTCGCCTTCGGGTCGGGTACCAGCAAAGGTCGCCAGCGCCTTGCGCAGATGCTTGAGGATGCCGCAGTAATCCACGATCAGGCCGTTGTTTTTGCCCTCGGCCACACGGTTGGCGCGCGCGATGGCCTGCATCAAGGTGTGGGCCTTGAGCGGCTTGTCGAGATACAGGGTCGACAGGGTCGGTACATCGAAGCCGGTCAGCCACATGGCGCAGACGATGGCGACGCGCAGCGGATGTTCCGGCGCCTTGAAGGCGTCGTCCAGCGCCATGGTCTGCAGATTGCGGTATTCGGGCCTGGCGCGCATGGACTCCGGCAGGTCGATACCCTCCTTCATCAGCTTGCGATGCGGAATGATGTCCAGGTCCCAGCGGCGGAACTTGTCCACCTCGCCCTGCTCCTCGCTTACCACCACCGCCATGCGCGTCTCGCGCATCCAGGCGATCTGCCGATGCAGGAAGATTTCCTGCTGTGCATCGGTCTCCCCGGCCAGCGCTTTCTCCAGCTCACGGATGCGTTCATCCCAGTAGAAACCAATCAATTGGTGCATGCGCACACAGGTGATCTTGTCGATGCACACCAGCATCGCTTTGCCGGTTTCCCACGCGGTGGAATAATGTTGCACGAAGTCCCGCGCGACCTGGTCGAGACGCCTGCCGGCGGTGATGATGTGGTAGTCGCGCTTGAGCTCCTTTTCCAGGCGCTGCTCCACATTGATGTCGTCAGTCTCGAGCGCCTCCAGCTTCTCGGCAATGCGCTCGTTCAGATCGCCAATGGCCAATCCCAGCTTTTCGCCCCGCGCGTCGTAGTAGAGTGGAACGGTTGCGTTGTCCTCGACGGCGCGCTGAAAATCGTAGGTCGAAACATAGTCGCCGAACACACGGCGGGTGATTTCATCTTCCTTGAACAGCGGCGTACCGGTAAATCCGATGTAGCTGGCGTTGGGCAGAGCATTGCGCAGATTGAGCGCCAGGGTGCCGTACTGGGTGCGGTGGGCCTCGTCGGTGATGACGATGATGTCGTCGCGCTCGCTATAAGGCTGTTCGGGCTCCACCTTCTTGTTGAACTTGTGGATCAGCGAAAAGATGTAATCTTTTTGCTGGCCGAGCAGCTGGTTCAGGTGGTGACCGCTGGCGGCACGGCATTCGTCCTTCTCGCTCACCACACCGCAGTGGGCAAACGTCTTGTAGATCTGCGTGTCGAGATCGTCGCGATCGGTCAAAACAAGAAACGTGAAGTTGCCCCCAAGCTTGCGGTGCACCTTGCGCGTGAACATCACCATCGAATAGCTCTTGCCGGACCCCTGGGTGTGCCAAAAGACACCTAGTCGACGGAGGTCGACGGGTGCCTTACCCTCACCCCCGGCCCCTCTCCCATTGGGAGAAGGGAGATCATTGTTGGCGGTCGGTTGCTCCCTCGCCCCCTGGGAGAGGGTCGGGGTGAGGGTCCGGGGGGGGGCGGCATAGCGGCGCGCGACAGCCGCCACCGCCCGGTTGACACCGAGAAACTGATGGTTCGCGCGATGATCTTCTTCGGTTCCCCGACGCTCTCATCGAACAGGATGAAGTTTTCCACCAGGTCGAGCAAGTTGCGCCGGTCGCACACACCCTTGAGCAGGGTCTCCATGTCCACCGCGCCGGGTGCGGCCTCGTGCAGGCGTTTCCAGGTGTTGAAGTGCTCCCAGCGGCTGGTGATGGTGCCGATCTTCGCCTGCTCGCCGTTGCCGAACATCACGATGGCGTTGTGGTGGAACAGATGCGGGATGGTGTCGCGGTAGTCGGAGAAATTCTGCTCGAAGGCGGTTTTCAGATTCTTGTGCAGGTTCTTGCACTCGATGAAGAGCAAGGGCAGGCCGTTGACAAAACCAATGATATCGGCCCGCCGCCGATACAGGTCGCCGCGCACCCAAAGCTCGCGCACACAGAGAAAGTCGTTGTTCTCCGGCGCATCGAAATCCAGCACCCGCAAGCGCCGCCGCTCGCGCTCGCCTCTGTCGTTGCGCAAAGTCACCTGAACGCCGTCGCGCATCAGCTCGTACTTTTCCCGGTTTGTGGCCACCAGGGGCTGCGCGGCAACCGTGGCCATAATCTGCCGCAGGGCCTCGTCATAGGCCGAGTCCGGCAAACCCGGATTCAGCGCCACCAGTCTCTCCCGCAGCGTTCGCGCCAGCACCACTTCACGATCCGAGCTGCGCCCCAGCAGACTGTCCGGACCGAAATCCTCGCTGTTGTAGGCATACAGCGAGCGCCAGCCCAGTTGCTGTTCCAGGTAATCGGCGGCGGTCCGCTGGACAAGCGTGTCTTCGGTGTAGCTCACTCGCTGGCCTCCTGAGGCTTGTAGCCTTCCAGAGCGAATGGGTTCAGGAACTGACGCGACCACAACAGCGTCCGGTCCACAGCCGACAGCCCGGCTTCGTCGCAGACCGCATCCCAGTGCCGGTGAATATGCTCGATCTGGTTCTCGATAATGGCGCGGGCGTCTTCTTCGCGCAACAAAAACCGGTTTGCCGCGGCCAGACAGACATCCAGCCGGCTGAAACGGTTCTGGTCGAGAATCAGCATGGCCTGCGTGGCCTCGTTACCGGCCCGATGCTGCGGACAGATGTCGTAGGCCGGCGTCAGGCGCAATTGTCGCCCGTCCCAGAAGGCGGCGTGGTTGCGGGCATGGTCGTCGGTATTACCGCACAGGACGTTGAACACCAGCCGCGCGAACAGCTCGCGCAACATCGCCCCAGGCTCGACAAACCGGTGGCGGATGATCTCGGTCAGGTGTTCGTAGCTGGCGTAGCGAGCCATCATCTCGTCCAGCCCCAGCAGCGTCAGCGCCGAGACCATGGCCTTGCGCTGCCAGCCCGCCGCCGACGATCGCCGATCGAAGCGCTCCACGAGCAACACATCCTTGCCCGCGGCCTGCACAAGCCGAACGGGGGCAACCTCCATGCCGGCCAGTGCGGCCAGCCGCATGGCGATGAACTCGGCCTTGACCACGCTGTACTGATCGGTGCTGCTGGAAAACTTGGCGATGTACTTTTTATGCCCATCCGTGATCAGGGCCTTTGGCCGCGCCCCGCCGATGGAGGTGCCATGTTGCAGGGCCCGGGCCAGTTGCGGCGTCAGCGGCAGCCCTCTATCGACCCGTTCGGCCGATTCCAGCAATTCCTCCAGTGTTGCCTGTGCGGCTTCGCGCGGGTGGTATTCGGTGGCCGAACGCTGGAAATCCAGCGCACCGATCCGGTCGGAGCCGGATTCCAGCAGATAGCTCAGTTCATCCAGTTCGGCGGTGTCCGCCTGCCGGCCTTTTACTCCCAGCAGACGGTTGACGATCACACGCCGCCCCCAGGCATCGGGCGAAGCATCGCGCAGACAGCCGGGCATGCTCAGTCCCGGCAGCAACGACAGGCTGCCGCGCTCCAGGGGCAGCTCCGGGGTATACAGTGCAATGGCATCATCGCGCGCCAGGTAACTCTGGCCGTAATTGAACTGGAGGCCCTGTGCCGTCGGCGCCAGGCGACCGGCCACCACCGGATCCACCCTCTCCGGCAGCCAGATCCAGACAAACGCCTCCGCAGGACTAGAAGTCATCCTTGACCTCGGCGGCCCGCTTGCGCACGGCCTTGGGCAACAGCGCCAGCTTGTCCGCCGTTTCCCGGCTGCGGGCCTGCAGGCCGGCCAGATCGGGCTCGAACAGGGTCACGCCGACAATCGCGGCCACCTCGAGCGCCGCCCCCAGCTCGCAGCGCGGATCGCCTTTTTCGATCCGATACAGCATGTCGCGGGAAATCCCGGCCCGATCCGCCAGCTCCTGCGCGGTCATCTTCCGCTCGACCCGCCCGGCCCGCACCAGCATCCCGAGCAGGTGCACGGCCTGCCGGGTGTAGCGGGAATAGCTGCGCGTGCTTCTTTTGACCATGACCCCAAGGATGTCTTATACGTAAGATATCAAGTCTATCATGTCTTATACATAGGACAGAAAACAGCGAATTGCCTCGGCCGGATCGGTCAGAAAAATCGCTCTAGCCTAATCCACGCCGCCATTGCCCATCTGCTTTTCAAATGACTGACGCACCAGACCCATGACATAGGGCAGATCCTCGGTTTTGCTCAGCCCCACTTCGACATCGCCGTTGCCCCAGCGGCCCAGGTTGGTCACGTCGTTGGCCAGCCCTTTGGGATCGTGCAGTTCGTGGAACTGCATGTTCAGCGACAGGCGTAAGCGACTCTTCTGAGGCACCAAGTCGACGAAGTTGGTCTCGGCCTTGTAGGCGACATAGAGCTTGAGCACCTCCTCGGTGACGCCGGGGTCGAGGGCCAGGACTTCCTTTCGGAAGGTCTCGAACAGGGGCCGCATCAGGCTGTCGGTGGAAAGCTGCCGGTGATCCTCGAGGCTATAGCCCGCAGTAGTCTCGACTTTGGCGTGGTAGGCGTCAAGCACATCCTCCCGCAGCGCAGGCGCGGTCCACACCTTCGCGGCCTGTTCGGCCAGGCGTTTGGCGCGCGCCCGAACGGCCGCCTCGTTCCAGGCGTCCAGCACACCCAGGCCCTCGTTGAGGCGCAACGGGCTCTCCTTGAATCCACCCTTCATGTCCCGCTTATCGGCAAACGGCCGGTCACTGTACTCTGCGTTGTAACCGGTGAGGGTGAGATTACCCAGGGTATGCAGCCAGGTTTCCTGTACGCGTTGCCATTCCGACCCCAGGGCCTCACGCCACTTGGCCGACAGATTTTCGTTCTGCGGCATGATGTGCTCGATGGTGTACTCATCGACCGCCACACGCTCCTTGCGGTCGAAGTTCTCCAGCCGGCGCAGCCAGTAGCTGCGGCTACGAAAGTTGTAGAGATCGCGCACGACCAGTTCACGCTTGAACTCCTCGTCGCCGGGAAAGCGCCGGTACGAAGGCAGAGTCAGTAGATGCGCCTGAATGCTCTCCAGATAACGATCTTTTTTCAGCGCGCGGCCGAAGGTGGCGAAGGTCTTGTTGAGCGAGTTAGTGGGAATGGCGCACACTGCGCGGCGGAACACATAGGCCTCCACCAACCGCACCGTCTGGAGGAAATCCGTCTTCGGCAGGATCCCATTGACATAGTCGTGATATAGCTCCAGCAGGAAGGGGTAGGCTACGTCCACTTTCAGTTCGCGCAGGTCCTGAAAGGCCATAGCGAAATCCCTGTCCGTCTCCTTGCCCAGCGCCATGGCGCAGTAATAGTCACCAAAGACCCGGATATCGGCCACAAGCGCATCGACACCCTGCTCCGCTATCGCCGGCTGCCGCGCATGGGCCTTGAACGCCTCATACACATCGCCGACTTTCGGAATATCTCCGGTCTTCAGCGTCAGGTAATGGCGCATGAACCAGTCGAAATGGTCGCCATAGCCCTCCTGCCCGAACCCCACCTCCATGGGTCGCCAGTGATCTTCATACAAACGAGTCTGGAGCTTGGGGTCCAGCCCCATCAACACAAAGTTGCGGATCAGATCCGCCTGGCTCAACTCGCGCCCGGTAGAGTTCATGCTCTCAAAGATCAACTGCGGATTGTCCTGATCTCGGCTCAACGAAATATCCACGATGATGAGCTTGGCGATGCCATTGCACAGAGCGCTCAGGTCGCTACCAAGTTGACGCACCTGTGCCTCAAAGAACTCGAAATTCTCCCTCAGCCGCAGCGAATGCTCCGCCGGCCACGGCTTCTGCTCCAACAACGCCAACAGGCTTTCTTTGTCAGTCTGCGTGAGCAAAAGTTTGAAGCCCCGCTCACCCTCCTCCAGCGGATTGAGCAGATAGTAATTGCGTAGCTTTTTAGCCGAAAAGCCTTCCAGGGGTTCGGCATCACCCAGGTGGCGCGACAGCGCCTCGATGATGAGCGTCGCAGTGGTCAGCCGCTGCTGCCCGTCGATTACCAGCAACGGCGACTGGCTGGAGACCTGATACAGGCCCTTCTCGATATAGACATTCGACCCGATAAAGTGGGCGCTGATGTCGTCGCTGCGCCCGGCGCGCAGAATATCGTCCCACAACTGACGGCACTGCGGCTCGGTCCAGGAATAGGTGCGCTGGTAAATAGGGATTACGAACTGGGGTGACTTCTTCAGGAAGTCGAGGAGTTTGGCTTCGGTGGCTTTCATTCTATTATTACCAATTCTTGCCCATATTCGTATGACATGTAGCTGACGGCTGGCAGGTACGCGACAATACCCTTAGCGGAAATGTTCAATTGCCGCTCCCCTGCTGTTCATCGCCCTCGACCACCTCAAACATGGAAGTAATTATGGAAAGTTCACTCTTAGAATGGCTACCCGGCTCTGGAACAAAGCTGACATCTTCTTCTTTCAGAATGTCAAAGCAATCCTCATCTGCGTAAGGGTTTGAAATGCCTCCATTATAGAAAAGCTGATAGAGAAGCACCCAATATTGATCCAGTTCATACAGGTCTGACTTATCCAGAGAATCCACAAAGCCGTGAACCTCAGCGTCGAAAGCACCGGCAAGGTGAAGCATCAGAATCGCCATGCAATCTCGTGATTCAATCACTTTCTGAACCCCTTCATAAGAGATTGCCAGATTGTTTTCATTCAGGTAATACAACGACCAGCACATTCCGTCTGAGCGTCTATTAATGGCATTATCGATAAGAATTGAGTTCAGATGCTTCGCGTAGGACGCACTAGTGATCGTTGCATCCGCGAATAGATATTCCAGCGATGGCAACAAGAGGGGATAAAAACGCGACAGGTTGAGAAGATATTCTAGCACTGGCTG
Organism: Wenzhouxiangellaceae bacterium; assembly: GCA_040904965.1. Taxonomy (GTDB): domain Bacteria; phylum Pseudomonadota; class Gammaproteobacteria; order Xanthomonadales; family Wenzhouxiangellaceae. The sequence goes on along the minus strand of JBBDSL010000130.1, from coordinate 20,221 downwards.
TACGGCTAGCTCATCCAATCGGAAAATGACACTTTTCACCGCAAACTTTAGCACACTGCCGTCGGGTGTCTTTTTCTTCAACTGTACCGCGAAGTCAATAAATCTTAGCGCTTCACTAGCGCTGTAATGCTTACCCGATTTTGGCGGCTCATTTGGCGTGCCTGCCGGCATTCTGGTGCTGAGTTCGACGACCCAATCCGAGTCAATGGGTGCGGGCAATTCGACAATCTCAGTTTTCTTTAGATTCAAAGTCAGCTTGTATTCGCGCAACTCACTATTGAGTTGCCGCAGAAACTCTTGCCCTTCCTCGTGGGTATCACAGTAACAGGTGTAGTCGTCGATATAGCGGTCGTGGCTATAGTTCTTCTTCAACTCCCCATCAATCTTGGCCAGAATCGCTTCGCTGACTACGTTGGATGTACCGGGCCCGATGGCGACACCCTGCGTTTCACATCTTTTGATATTTCTTTGGTAGTAATCCAGTTTGTTATACCACTTCGACTTATTACCTTTTGTCGCTTTAGCAGTACTATGTCCTACGACCGCCCAAGGAATAGCATGCGTATAAATGCTTGGAAAGCAATTGCTGATATCCGTATGAACACGAAATTTCTTGGCAAATCCGACGTTGAGCGTGCGATTGATCTTATCCAGAGAGTCCTCGTAGTCCATGATCAAGGCACGCCCGTCCGCATGTACTTCTGGCTTTATCAGGCTGTTCGAGTTAACACAGATATATTTAAGCTCTTGCCAGTTATCACAAATACAGTTGACCAGATGCGCATACCCAACAGGGTGCGGAATCGCCAGTGGCCGCGACACATTGTTATAACGAGTCGCATAATATTCAACCTGGTCATAACCGCCCTTTCTCAAATTTTCTGCTACCAGTCGTCTGGCAACGTGCGGGGTGAACTGACGGGTTGAAAACACAGGTGGTAACTCTTCGCCCTTAATCTTTTGATTTGGGAAGTAGTTCCAACGCGTCAGCGCTTCAAACAGATAATCAGGATTAATCGTCAAACCGCCACCTCGCCGTTCATCAGGCGCGGCAGGAATATGTCACGAGCCTGAGTGAGTTTCCGCGATTCAGTGGCAAGCACGTCGATCTGACGGAGAATCAGTTTGGCATGTTCTGCGAATGCCTGGATAATCTTCTCGTCAGGAACAAGAAACGGGATCATCTTGAATGTGTCGCGGATGATGGCATCGAACACTGCGCCTACCGCTCGACTACGAAATTGCTCAACACCATCTACAAGGGCGAAATATAGGTAGTGCTGATTGAGGGGGCGCTTTGCAACAAGGGCATAGCATGACTGATTCATAGCCATTGGCGTTTGCGCCAGATTGATTTTACCAACGGTGCCGCGTGCGGTAATAAATACCGTGTCTTTAGGATAAAGCTTACTGTTGCAGCTACGGAGCCCATCTTCAGTCAGTGTCTTTTCAGTGTTGCTGACGTAAGCGGAATCACCGGCATCCTTCGGTGTAAAGAAAGGTATGTCGCCGTCCCAGTAATCCGGTATTTTGGTTTTCGGCGTGCCACCACCGAGGACATCCATCACATCGTAAGCGGTTTTGTTATCCCACCCCTCCGGCACACCATCTTTGATTTTGACGTGCTCGTGGCCGGGGAAGCGGAGGTGGACGAACCATTCCTTGTAGAGCAGTCGGGCAGACTGTTCCAGCAACTGGATACGGCGGCGGTTGTTTTCGATCAGGTTGTCGTAGGCGGCGAGGATGGAGGCGATGCGTTGTTGTTCTATCACGCTCGATGGTACGTAAACGTTCACGCGATAAATACGTTCAGGTGCCGTATGCCGCACCTTCGTCCCCGTTGCACTCCCACTAATTTGACCCCGGACTGTTCTTGTATTGAACAGGTAATATAGGAAATGTTTATCAATTAGCGAACCATCTTGAATTTGGATCAACCCTAATCGTTGGTTGTGGAGGTACTTATCATCCTCGGGAATCAAGGCTGAACTTCCAAGAAGGCCTGCGCCCTGCTCTGTCATAGCGGTAATTAAATCACCTCTGACCAGGATATAATCCTCTGGAATATCTCCGCTATAAAACCGATCTTTTCCTGGACGCAGCCGAAACCCGCCTTCTTCATTAAAATTCCCAGGAGTCAGGACAACGTGCGAGCCGTAATCAGAAAAATGCTCTCCTTTGAACGCAAACCCATGTTTCACATGGATTGCATCTCCTAGCTGGAGCTCTCGCCAGCTCATACCCCCAACTCCTCAAAATTCCTTTTGATCGTTGCTGCGAGCTTGACGGCCTCGGCGTTGAGGTCCTCCAGCTCAACGTGAATTTCGCGCAGGGTTTCTTCGAAGTCGAAGTCCTCGTCTTCTTCCTCGGGTGCGACGCCGACGTAGCGGCCGGGGGTGAGACTCCAGTCGTTGGCTTCGATCTCTTTCAGGTCCACCAGCTTGACCAGGCCTTCGACGTCGCGCAGTTGGCCTTGCGGGAATCTGTCGGTGAGCCAGTGGGCCTGTTTCCAGAAGTAGCGGACCTTTTTGAGTTGCTCGACGGCGATGCCGCGGGCTTCGTCGGCGGCCTTGCGGGCGCGGGTGAGGTCGCGGTTTTTGGACTCGCCCAGCGCGTCGATCAGGCGGGTGGCGATTTTGTAGACAAGGTCGGTCTGTTTGATGAGGTCGCGGCTGGCCTCGGCGATGGGTTCGAAGCCGGCCGTGAGTTTGACCAGGGCGGCGTTGGTGTCCGGTGCCTTCTCCCAATCCTTGAGTGCTTTGTCGGCGCTTTTTCTGAACTGTTGGACGTCCTGCGCGAACTGACGGGTTTCGTGGTCGAGTTCCCGCGACAGTTCAGACGCTTCCCCCTCACCCTTCGCACTGTCCACGCCCAGCTTTTCGCGCAGGGCGTCGAGAGCCTCCCTGAAATCCGGCAGGGGCTGGAAGGTCCGGCCCAGATCGTCTTCGACCTCGAAGCAGGCAATGGCCTCGTCGGCGACATTGCCGAGGTATTGCGACAGCAGTTGCAGGTAGCGGTCGGTATCGCCGCGGTAGAGCCAGACGATGGCCTGCAGGTTTTGCTGCTGCTCCGGCGAAAAATCGAAAATCTTGCGCGTGACCTTGCGGTATACGTTGCGCGCATCCAGCATCAACACCTTGTCTTTATGCGCCTTGGGCTTGTTGCGATTGAGAAACCACAGTTCGCAGGGCACCGTGCGGGTGTAGAAGAAATTCGAACGAATGGCGATCATGATATCCACGTCGCCGGTCTCCACCAGTTTCTGGCGCACCCTGGCCTCGCCGCCGCCGGCGCTGGAGGCCTGAGAGGACATGACGAAACCGGCACGGCCTTTCTCGTTCAGGTAACTGTAGAAATAGCTGATCCAGACGTAGTTGCCGTTGCTGACCTTTTCCTTCTTGTTGACACCGGGCAGGCCGAAGGGCAGGCGCGGGTCGGACTTGACCTTGTCGGCGTCGATTTCGTCGACGTTGAAGGGCGGATTGGCCATGACGTAATCGGCCTTGCCGACCATCTCGTGCGGGTCTTCGTAGTAGGTGATGGCCTTCTGGATGTCGCCTTCGAGGCCGTGCACGGCAAGGTTCATCTTGGCCAGGCGGATGGTGGTGGCGTTTTTCTCCAGGCCGCGGAAGGTGAGCTTTTCCGTGGGGCTGTCGCCGTGCTCTTCGACGATGCGCGCGCTCTGCACGAACATGCCGCCGGAGCCACAGGCCGGGTCCAGCACCGTGCCCCTGGCCGGGTCGAGCACGTGGGCGATGAGCGAGACCAGCGAGATGGGGGTGAAGAACTCGCCGCCGTCGTGGGCGCCCTGGTCGGCGAACCGGGTGAGGAAGTATTCGTAGATGCGACCGAAGACGTCGCCCGACACCTGGTTCAGCTCTTCCGGGTTGAGGGTGCGCAGCAACTGGCCCAGCACCTGGTTGTCCAGCTCCTGGTATTCGCCCTTGGGCAGGGTGCCGCGCAGGCTCTCGTAGTCTTTTTCAATCGACTCCATGGCCTCGATGATGGCGCGGGCGCGGTCGGCACTGTCGGGCAGGGCCACCAGATGATCGAACTGCGCCTCGGGGCGCAGAAAAATGGCGCTTTGCTGGGAGAAGTCCTCCTTGGTCAGGGCGCGGGTCTTGCCGCCGCGGCTGGGCAGATTGGGCTCGATCGCCGCCTTCACCGCCAGATAGCGGCTGTAGGCGTGGCGCAGGAACACCAGGCCCATCACCGGCAGGAAGTATTCGTTGCTGGCGTAGCTGGAGTTGGCGCGCAGGTTGTCGGCGGCGCTCCACAGGCGTTTTTCGATGGCTTCTATATGTTCGAGTTGGGACATGATCTTCCGGCTGATCTACGTTCGATGTGTTGGCGGGTTCGGTGCGGCAGTGCTTGTCGCCCATGCGCAGCCCCTGCCCCTCGGCGCGCGAGGCAGTTTGCGGGCCCCTGCCCCGCCAAAGGTCACGCGCCTGCCCGAACCAGCGCCTGGGCACGTACCCTAATGTAACCGATCATCCCAGGGCGTCCAAGGAAAACGGCTGGGTGAATGGCGGATCGGTGCCGTGACAGGGTGGTTATTGACGACAGTCAACTTGTACCGCACCATGGCGACTTATCCTCAAATCAATCCCATGAATCGAGAGGCCTCCATGCTGGACGTAAACCCTGGTTCCGTTTGCCGCCTGATCGACCTCGCGCGGGAATTTCACGCCCAGCAGGACATCGCGATTGGAAACGAACCGCAGGCGCTGGGCGACGACTGGCAGTCGCAGATTCTCGAGCCGCATGCCGAGGATCCCATCCTGGAAGAATTCTGTTCGGTCGTTTCAAACCTCAATCCGGACCAGCAGCAGCAGATCGTCGGCCTGCTCTGGCTCGGCCGCGGGGACTACGAACTCGACGAGTGGCAGGATGCGCTGGACTACGCGTCCGACGCCTGGAACGAGCAGACCGGCGAATACCTGCTTGCCCACCCTATGCTGGCCGAGCACCTGACGATTGGACTCGACAAGCACGGTTACGCTTGCGACTGATCCGATAACAACACCAGCCGCAAATCGGCCGTCCCGGCGCCGGGATTGATGCCATGCGGCGACCAGCGCGGGGCCGTCTTGGGATAGGATTGAAGTCCCGCTCAAAGTCCAAGACTCGATGATCAGCGCGACTCTAGCCGTTGTTAGTGGCCTTGTTCTGCTTCTGTGGTCCGCCGACCGCTTCGTCGAAGGCGCGGCCTCGGTCGCACGGCATTTCGGCATGTCGCCGCTGCTGATCGGCATGGTAATTGTCGGCTTCGGCACCTCGGCCCCCGAAATGCTGGTCTCGGCCCTGGCATCCATGCAGGGCAACCCGGGCATAGCGCTCGGCAATGCCTACGGCTCCAACATCACCAACATTGCCCTCATTCTTGGCGTGACCGCCCTGATCAGCCCGATTGCGGTCCATTCCAGCGTACTGCGCAAGGAACTGCCCGTCTTGCTGGCCGTCACCGGAATTGCCGCCTGGCAACTCATGGACGGCCAGATCACACGAACCGAAGGCTTTGTACTGCTCGGTTTGTTTGCAATCCTCATGACCTGGTCCATCTGGCAGGGGACGCGTACGCCCGACGACAACATGGGGGCCGAGTTCGAGCAAGAGTTGGTCGAACGTGCGATGCCGCCGGCGCGAGCGGCGATATGGCTTGTGGTCGGCCTGGCCGTACTCGTGGCAAGTTCCCGATTGCTGGTTTGGGGTGCGGTGGAGATCGCGCAGGAATTCGGCGTCAGCGACTTGGTGATCGGCCTGACCGTAGTCGCGGCGGGAACCTCGCTACCCGAACTTGCCTCGTCGCTGATCGCCGCGCGCAAGGGCGAACACGACATCGCGCTGGGCAATATCGTCGGCTCCAACCTGTTCAACACGCTGGCGGTGGTGGGCATCGCAGGCAGCATTCATCCAATGGGCGTTGAACCCGCCGTGCTGTCGCGCGACCTGCCGGTCATGGCGGCACTGACCGTTTCGCTGTTCATATTCGGCTACGGCTGGCGCGGCAAAGGCCGCATCAATAGAATTGAAGGCGGGCTGCTTCTAACCGCCTATATCGCCTATACCGGCTACCTGGTCACCAGCGTCATAGCGTGAGCGTGCCAGCCCATCCTCGCGGCGAACGCGATACACACGGGGATATCCAGTTCACACCAGCCCCGCGACGAGGCCGGCGCCGATAATCAGCATCATCACCGCCACGGTCAGCCGCACGCCGCGCAGGGTCACTTTGGTCAACATCTTCCGGCCAGTCCAGGCGCCCAGAAACGCAAACAGCGAGCCGACGATCACCGGTAGTGCCAACTCGCCGGACCACACAAATCCGGTGCCGAGAAACCCCGCGCCGTATACGGACAGACGCACCACATCGACGATGGCCGCGCACACCGCACTGGTTGCAACGAATGCATTCTTATCCATCCCGGCCTTGATCAGGAATGCCGAACGCAGTGCGCCCTGGTTGCCCGACAGTCCGCCGAAGAATCCCGACAGCAACCCGCCGACCGGCATCCAGCGAGCCGGAAACACCAGCCGATCCGCGGCCGATGACAGCTCGAACAGGGAAAACCCGATAATCAGGAGGCCGATAACCGCCTTGACCGGGGTGATTGCGAACTGTGCACCACCGATGCTGTAATTCGCGATTGCCGGCAACTGATCGAACAGCGTGAGCAGCGCCGCGCCCGCGATTGCACTCACCGCTGCCGGTGCGCCAAAGCGCACCACGACCGGCCAATTCGCCAGCCGCGCCAGTAACCGGACCTTGAACAGGTTGTTGGCAAGATGAACTACCGCGGTGGCCGCAACCGCCACCGGGACCGGAAAGAACAGCGCGAATACCGGCAGCAGGAGCGTGCCCAGCCCGAACCCGGAAAACAGCGTCAGGGCCGATGCCAACAACGCCACGACGGCGATCAGCACCAGTTCCATCAGCTTCGACCTCCGGGCGCTGCGGCCCTGGAAAGACGGTCGGCGATCGCCTCCCAGCCGGCTGTTGCCGGCGGCGCTTCGACCAGGATTCGGTCGGGACGGGCCGCATCGGCGCGGCGCAACTCGGCGTATATTGCACGCGCAAACTGGACGGGCTGGCGCGGCATTTCAAACCAGGCGACGTTCGCGTCTTTGGTCGCAGCCTCGCGCCGCGCCAAAACGGCAATTCGCTCGCCCGCTTTGGCACATGCATCGATCCGGTCGGTCAATGCCGCCGCATACACCAGCTCCACAGCGGCGCCCGGCGAGTAATGCGACGCCAGCCGGCCGGATGCCCGGGGACCCTTTCGGTCGCCGACCCGCTCCAGCGGCTCGGCAAGTTCGGCCTCGATCGCATCGACGCGAATCATGCCGGGGCGCAAAAGCCTTGGTTGCGATCCCGTAAGGTCGACAATGGTGGATTCGACACCCACACTGCATTGCCCGCCATCGACGACCGCGGCAACCTCGTCGCCGAACTCCTCGATGACATGATCGGCGGTTGTCGGGCTGACGTGCCCGAAACGATTGGCCGAAGGCGCGGCCAGGGCACCGCCGAACGCATACAGCAACGCCAGTGCAACCGGGTTGCCCGGAACACGCAGGCCCACCGTTTCCTGGCCGCCGGTAATCGCATCGGACACCCCGTCGGCACGCCTGAGCACCAGCGTCAGCGGACCGGGCCAGAACGTGTCGGCGAGCCTGTGGGCCGATTCGGGGACATGGCTCGCCCAATGCGGCAGGTCTTTGGCCGACGGCAAATGGACGATAACCGGGTGCTCGGCCGGTCGGCCCTTGGCGCGAAAGATTCGCGCCACTGCATCCGGGTTGGCCGCGTCGGCGCCCAGCCCGTAGACGGTTTCGGTCGGAAACGCAACCAGCGCGCCTTCGCGCAGCATCTGCGCGGCCCGCTTCAGATCCTGCTCGCTTGTGCCCAGCCGGATCACGCCTGAAACTTCTCCGGGCGCAGTACTTCGACATCGCTCAAAAGCAGGATCATCGCGTAGTTGTCGTAATAGTGCTGCTGCAGGTGGGTAGCAATGCGGCGGGCGGTCGCCTCGTCGCAGACCACCTCGAGGCGGATATTGCTGTCGACCTCCCAGCCGGCTTCGCGCACGCCGCGATGACCCTTGCCGCGCGCGTTGGTGATGGTGTAGCCGTTGGCGCCCAGGCGCTGGATGTCGCGCACAAGCTGGGATTCCAGCGCGCTTTCGGTCACCACAGTCAACAGCTTGAGTATGTGCGAGCGATCCTGGCTCATCCTCATCCACCTCCTGGCAGTGTGTGCAGGAATTCGGCAAGCCGCCAGTACAACGGAATGCCGATCAGCACATTGAACGGAAAGGTTACCCCCAGCGACGCGGTCAGCGACAGCGTGGGATTGGCCTCGGGCAATGAAATTCGCATTGCTGCGGGCACCGCGATATACGAGGCGCTGGCCGCCAGCGTGGCCAGCACCATGGTACCGCCCGGCGACAGACCCAGCGCCAGGCCCAACAACCCGCCGACCACGGCGCCGAACAACGGCATCGCAATTCCGAAGGCGATCAGGAACAGACCGTACTGGCGCAGGCTGCCGGCCCGGCTGGCCGTGATCAGGCCCATCTCCAGCAGGAATACCGCCAGGATGCCCTTGAACAGGTCGAAGAACAGCGGCTCGATTGACGCCAAGGCCTCCGGGTCGGAGAGCCAGCCGACTAGCAGGCCGCCGATCAGCAGCACGATCCCTTTGCCCAGGAAAACCTCGTGGGCAACCTCGCCCCAGCGCGTCTGCTGCGCTTTGCCACGCACCAGCATGATACCCACCAGAATTGCCGGCACTTCCAGCACCACCAGCAGCAGCGGCATCTGAGCTTCGAACTCGATGTTGTGCGAGGCCAGCCACGCCACCGCCACGGCGTAGGTGCCGACACTGACCGATCCATAGTGCGCGGCGATGGATGCGGCGTCGACCCGCTTGAATTTGCCCAACAGCAGCAATACCGGGTACGCGACCAGCGGCAGAAACACGCCCAGCGCGATCGCCGCCAGAATGTCCGGCAACAGGGCAAGAAACGGCTGACGCGCCAGTTCCACGCCGCCTTTCAGGCCGATCGACAACAGCAACAGAATGCTGACGAATTCATAAATCGCCGACGGCAGGCGAAGCTCCGATTTCAGCAGGCCGGCGGTCAGACCCAGCAGAAAGAACAGGATGATCGGGTCCATCAATCAACTTCCTTTGCGACCCGCCAGCGCAAGCGCTGGCCGGCGCGCAACGGCACGATCGTGGCTCCACCAAGGGCAAGCTCATCCGGCACCGTCGAATCGGCGCGCTCCAGCGTAACGCGCTGGGAATTCCGCGCCAGACGGTAAAAATCCGGCCCGTGCAGGCTGGCGAAGCCTTCCAGCCGGTCAAGTGCGTCGGCGGCCTCGAACACTTCCGCGTACAGCTCCAGTGCCACTGGTGCGCTATATACCCCGGCACAACCGCAATCGGACTCCTTGGCGCCCTTGGGGTGCGGCGCAGAATCGGTGCCGAGGAAGAATTTCGGATCGCCGCTTGTCGCAGCTTCGACCAGCGCGCGGCGATGTTGCTCGCGCTTGATGATCGGCAGGCAGTAATGGTGCGGCCGCAAGCCGCCGACAAACATCGCATTGCGGTTGAGCAGCAGATGGTGGGCCGTGATGGTTGCGCCGACGCGTTTCGGGGCCTCTGTGACGAAATCCACCGCGTCGCGTGTGGTGACGTGCTCCAACACCATACGCAGTTCGGGAAAATCGCGTACCAGCGGTTGCAGGTGGCGTTCGATGAATACCGCCTCGCGATCGAAGATATCGATATCGGGATCGGTCACCTCGCCGTGCAGCAGCAACGGCAGGTCGGCCTCCTGCATGGCCTCTAGCGCCGGCCGGGCCCGCCTGAGGTCGGTCACGCCCGAATCGGAATTGGTCGTCGCACCGGCGGGGTAGTATTTCACCGCGTGCACGAATTCGCTCTCGGCCGCGCGCCGGATCTCGTCGGCCGGTGTGTTGTCGGTCAGGTACAGCGTCATCAGCGGCTCGAAGGTCATGCCGTCGGGCAAGGCATCGAGGATGCGCCTTCGATACCCCGCCGCTGCCGCCACGGTGGTCACGGGCGGCTTGAGGTTGGGCATCACGATCGCGCGCGCGAAACAGCGCGCGGTGGCCGGCAGCACCGATTCCAGTATCGCCCCGTCGCGCAAATGCAGATGCCAGTCGTCCGGGCGGGTCAGCGTGATGTTCTGCGCACTCATGCCTGCTGCTTGCTCATCGATGTGTCGATCGCCGAATTGTACCCGGCCAGGCTGTTCGGCAGACCGTAAGCTACGGGTGAAGCAATGCAGCCAGCCAGTGCCAGAACGGCACCGTCGCTGCCGACAACAGCACGCCCCAGGCCACCATGGCCGAAGCCAGTGCCGGCGCCAGTCGCGCACTGGAAGCCAGCGCCGCTGCGGTGATCATCGGCGGCATGGCCGATTCCAGCACTGCGACTTCGAATACCGGAGAGTCGACCCGAAACACCAACCCAATCAGCACCGCCGCGGCCGGAAGAATCAGTAACTTGCCGGCCAAACCAAACACCAGTGGCCAGCGGTATTCGGGCACCAGCCTGAGTTTCAGTTGCAGCCCGACGGCCAGCGTGACCAGCGGCAGCAGCATGTCGGCAAAGGCTTCGGCCAGCGCCATCAGCCAGTCCGGAAACCAGGCATTGCCCAGCAGCAAGGCTCCCACCAGCGCGGCAAACGGCGGAAACATGGCAATCCGTCTGGCGATAGCGGCGACAGTGGGCGTCGGACCGTCGCCGTACCAGGCGACCACGAACAACACATGGGTACAGACGATCAGGAACGAACCGAACTGGTCGTAGACCACGGCAAACCGCACTTTGTCGGCGCCCAGCAGCGCCTCGATCAGTGGAAAACCGAGAAACGAAGTATTGCCCAGCGGAATCAGTACCAGCAGTACCGCCGTGGCCGGGCGCGAGAACCCGAAAGCGCGCGAAGCCAGCAGCACCAGGGCGATCGTCAGCGCCAGCAACAGCCAGGGCGTCAGGACCAGCGGCAACAGGGCCCACGAGGGCTCCAGCGTAGGCACGTGTATGAAGATCAGTGCCGGCAGACACAACACGATCACCACCCGGTTGAGGGTCTCGGCAGCGTTGTCGGGCAGAATCCGCCCGGCCGCGAACAGCCGGCCGAGCGCGATCAGCAGCAGAATTGTGCCGTAGGCGGCCATGCTCCCTGGCTACCGGAATTACAGCCCTTCGAGGACGTCGGCGCCTTCGGGCACCTCGAAATCGAAAGTGCCGGGTTCGATTTCCGGGTTGCGTTTGATTTCGCTCAGCGTAAGCCGTGTCGACTGGCCAAACGGATCGAACAGGTCCAGGGTGGCTGGCTTGCCGCCGCGAAAGGTCAGCCTCGCCATCTCGATCTCGGCCTGGTCCGCCAGCGGCTCGAAGCGGAGCTGGTCGGGACGATCGGATGGCAGAATACGGTAGAACTTCTCCAGCAGTTCGGGCCGGGTGAGTACCAGCATGGGCGAATCCTCCGGGGCCGGTTGCGGCCGGACCGTGACCTGTTCCAGCGATTCGTCGTAATGCCACAACTGCTCGCCGTCGGCAACAATCACCTGCGGAAACGGCTCCAGGTAATCCCAGCGGATACGATCGGGCGCTTCGAAGTACATCCGGCCATGGCTTTCCTCGACCACCTCGTCGTTGCCGTCAATCGTGACCTGGCTGAACTCCGCGCTCAAGCTGTCCAGGCTGCGGGCAAACTCGTCCAGCAGCGCCCGCGCGTCGGGCTGGGCCGACACCGGGCCGGCAAGCGCCAGCAGCAACGCGGCGTTGAAAGCATGATTCATGAAGTTGGGCAATTTATATCCACCATTGGAGATCGTGGCTCGATTATGACCGCGATCGCATGAACGGTGGCTGAAGCGTGTCCCCCGCCACCGCCCAGTAGGAGCGGTATCCGACCGCGATCCAGGCCGATGCAAATCGCCGACGGATTCGGCTCCCACAACAACACCTGCCCGTCGAACGCCGCCAGCGTGTTCCGCAGCAACCTCAAGCCTGATTTTTGGGCACCAGGACTTCGCGCTGGCCATTATGCTCCGGCTGACTCACGATCCCCTGTGCCTCCATCTCCTCGATCAGGCGCGCGGCGCGGTTGTAGCCGACGCGCAACTGCCGCTGGACACCCGAGATCGATGCGCGCCGACTTTCGATCACGTAGGCAACCGCTTTGTCGTACAACTCGTCGGATTCATCGCCGGCCGCCGCTTCGGGCAGTCCGGTGGCACCGATCTGCTGGCCGTCGGTCATGGTCTGGCTGTCGGAAAGCACTTCGTCGAGGTATTCGGGTTCGCCCTGAGCGCGCAGCCACTCGACCACGCCGTGGACTTCGTGATCGTCGACAAACGCACCATGGATGCGCTCGGGCAGGCCGCTGCCCGGCGGCAGGTAAAGCATGTCGCCGTGACCGAGCAGGTTCTCGGCACCTTGCTGGTCGAGGATGGTGCGCGAATCGATACGCGACGATACCTGGAATGCCATCCGAGTCGGAATATTGGCCTTGATCAGACCGGTAATCACGTCGACCGAAGGCCGCTGGGTGGCGAGAATCAGGTGGATTCCCGATGCCCGCGCCTTCTGCGCCAGGCGCGCGATGAGTTCCTCGACCTTTTTGCCGACGATCATCATCATGTCGGCAAATTCATCGACGACGACCACGATGAACGGCAGCTTTTCGAGCTTCGGGCGTTCTTCGCCCTCGGCCAGCGTGCTGGGATCGACCAACGGATCGAGAATCGGCTGGCCTTTGGCCTCGGCATCGGAAACCTTGCGGTTGTACCCGGCCAGATTGCGCACGCCCAGCTGCGACATCAACCGATAGCGGCGCTCCATTTCGGCCACGCACCATCTGAGCGCGTTGGCCGCTTCCTTCATGTCGGTGACCACCGGAGCAAGCAGGTGCGGAATGCCCTCGTAGACCGAAAGCTCAAGCATTTTCGGATCGATCATGATCAGCCGCACCTGGTCGGGCATGCCCTTGTAGATCAGGCTGAGAATCATGGAATTGACGGCCACCGACTTGCCCGAGCCGGTCGTTCCCGCCACCAGCAAGTGGGGCATGCGCGCCACGTCGGCCACCATGGGACGACCCGAAATGTTCTTGCCCAGGCCCAGCGTCAGTGCCGAGCCGGACTTTTCGTAAGCCTCGGAGGCCAGGATTTCGCGCAGGTAGACGATCTCGCGCTTGGTATTGGGAATCTCCAGGCCGATCACGCTCTTGCCCGGAATCACATCGACCACGCGTACGGAAATGACGCTGAGACCCCGCGCCAGGTCCTTGGAAAGATTGGAAATCTGGCTTCCCTTGACGCCGGCGGCCGGCTGCAGTTCGAAGCGCGTGATCACCGGGCCGGGGTGGACCGCGACGACTTCGACCTCGATGCCGAAATCCGAAAGCTTCAGTTCGACCTGGCGGCTCATCGCCTTAAGCGTCTCGGTCGAATACCCGGGCTGTTGCTCAGGCGGTTCGTCCAGCAGGTCCAGCGGCGGAAGACTGCCGGCGGGCAGATTCTTGAACAGCGAACGCTGGCCGTGCTTTTTCCTCGCCTTTTCCTCGGGTGTGGTCTCGACACGCGGTTCAATTCGAACCTCGGTACGCTTCTTGCGTTTGACCGTATCGCGCTTGCGCACCACCTCGCGCTCGGCCCGGGCACGCCGTCCGGCCATCCAGTCGCGGCCCTCGGCGAGCTTTTCTCCGGTCCAGCCCCAGGCTGTGATGGCCCAGGCGCCCACCCGGTCGACGACGTGAATCCAGGAAATACCGGTAAACAGCGTGATCCCCGCCAGCAATACCGCCAGATTGATCAACGCCGCCCCGGTAAAGCCCATCACCTGGATCATCGGAGCCGACAGCAGATCACCGATAATGCCGCCGGTGTGCTCGAGACTGCCGCGCGGCTGCATCTCGAACAGGATGCAGCCGGAAAGCAGGATCAGCAGCAGCCCGCCCAGCCGGACGCCCCACTCCGGCAAGCCGACCGGCTCGGAGCGTTCCTGCAGAAGCTTTACCCCTGCGGCACCGAGCAGGACCGGGATGAACCAGGCCATGTAGCCGACAACCACAAGCAGGAAATCGGACACCCAGGCGCCGAAACTGCCGCCCAGATTGTTGACTACGCTGCCACCGCTGCTTGAAAAGCCGGGATCGCGCGCGTCATGAGTGACCAGCGTAATCAGCAGGTAGACCGAAATTACCGTTACCAGCAGAAACAGCGATTCGAACAGCCGCCGCTCCAGTTTCTCCGGAAATTGCGAGTTAGATGATTTTCGGGCACTTCGGGCCAAACTCGATCTTCCTTCAAAAGGTACAGCTAAGTCATTATTCCAGATTATTTTTATCGCATCCACCCTGCATTGCAACAGGCGACCGCCCTTTGGTGCTCGGGTCGCGATAGGATATGCGCGCCCGTCACGACTTGGAATGCGCCAGCCGCAACCACATCTGGACGGAATTCTGGTTCCCACGCACAGCGGAGTAAGTATACATGGCCGATTCCCGCCATCATCGCCTCTTGATTCTCGGATCCGGCCCGGCCGGCTACACTGCGGCCATCTATGCCGCACGTGCCAATCTCGCCCCTGCGGTGGTGACCGGAATTGAGCAAGGTGGCCAATTGATGACCACCACCGACGTCGAGAACTGGCCGGGCGATGCCATCGATCTCCAGGGCCCGGACCTGATGAAGCGCATGCTGGAGCACGCCGAGCGCTTCGAATCCGAGATGATTTTCGACCATATCCACAGCGTCGACCTGGGTCAGCGACCGTACCGGCTGGAAGGCGACAGCGGCGTCTACACCTGCGATGCGCTGATCATCGCCACCGGGGCATCGGCACGCTACCTGGGACTGGAATCGGAGGAAAATTTCAAGGGCCGGGGCGTTTCGGCCTGTGCAACCTGCGATGGATTTTTCTACCGCAACAAGCCGGTCGCGGTCATCGGCGGCGGCAACACGGCCGTCGAGGAAGCGCTGTACCTGTCGAATATCGCCAGCAAGGTCACTCTGGTTCACCGTCGCGACGAACTGCGGGCAGAAAAAATCCTTCAAGACCGGCTGTTTGCGCGCGAAGCCGAGGGCAAGGTGGAAATCACCTGGGATCATGTTGTCGACGAAGTGCTGGGTGACGACGACGGCGTTACCGGCGTTCGACTGAAACACGCCGCCACCGCCGCGGAGCGCAGGATTGACGTTGACGCCATGTTCGTGGCCATCGGGCATGATCCCAATACACAGATCTTCGAAGGCCAGTTGGACATGATCGGGGGCTACATACAGATCAAGAGCGGGCTGGAAGGCATGGCAACGTCCACCAGCGTTCCCGGCGTTTTCGCTGCCGGCGACGTAGCCGATCACGTCTATCGTCAGGCCGTGACCTCCGCAGGCTTCGGCTGCATGGCAGCACTGGATGCCGAGCGATACCTCGATCAACCTTGACCCGGCCACTGCGCCCATCGGCGCCGTGGACGAGGCCGAATGGAATGCGCTGAACCGCGACGGCAATCCGTTCACCGACCATCGCTTCCTGACAGCGCTTGAGCAATCCGGCTGTGTCGGCGGGCAAACCGGCTGGCAAAGCATTCCGATCGCGCTGGACCCTGAATCCGGCCCATACACACCGGCCTGGCTCAAGTTTCACTCGCACGGCGAATTCGTGTTCGATTTTGCCTGGGCCGAAGCCGCGCACCGGGTCGGGTTGCGCTGGTACCCCAAACTGCTGGTCGCCGCCCCGCTGACCCCGGTCACCGGGCCGCGCCTGCTGGGCAGGGATTTGGACCAGCGCACCAGGCTGCTACAGCGGCTGGAAGCGGTCGTGGAAGCCAACGAGCTCTCGAGCTGCAGCATCAATTTCTGCGATGTCAAGGACCGCGAAGCGCTCGACCGGAGCCAATGGTTGCGCCGCTTCGACTGGCAGTTCCACTGGCACAACCGCGACTACCGGAGCTTCGACGACTTTCTGACCGCGCTTCGCAGCAAGCCGCGCAAGAACGTTCGGCGCGAACGCCGCCTGGCCCGGGCGGATGGCTGGCACTATCGCTGGATCGACGGCGAGAATATCCTCGGCTCCGAAATCGACACCGTTGCCGAGTGCTATCGCACGACATTCGCGCTATACGGCAACCTGCCCAGCCTGAATCGCCCGTTCTTCGAGCAGGCCGCCGGAACCTTTGGCAGGCAGTTCCTGGTGTGCATGGCCTCGCAACACGGCCGGGATCTGGCATGCAGCGTGTTCTGGAAAAGTGAGTCTCGTCTTTATGGTCGCTATTGGGGTTCCCTGGTCGAAACCCGCGACGTGCACTTCGAGGCGTGCTACTACCAGGGTATTGAGTACTGCATCGAGCACGGCCTGGACGTTTTCGAGCCCGGCGCACAGGGCGAACACAAGATCCGGCGCGGATTCACGCCGGTGAAGACCTATTCCTATCACCACATTCAGCATCCGGCGATGCGTGAAGGCATTCGGCGCTGGCTGGAAATGGAAGCACGCGCGCTGAAGCAGTACAGGGTCGAACTGCAATCCCTTGAACCGTATCATTAGCCGGAGGAGGCATGAGGCAATACGTCATCCATCTGCTCGGCGATGCGCCGGATGCGCCGTTCCCGGATCCGCTTGCCAGCGATCACCCGGACGGGCTGGTCGCAGTCGGTGGCGACCTGAGCCGAATCCGTCTCCTCAATGCCTATCGCAACGGAATCTTCCCCTGGTACCAGACCGGCGGGCCGATTCTGTGGTGGTCGCCCGACCCCAGGGCGATCCTGATTCCGGGTCACGTGCATATTTCGCGCAGGTTGAAGCGCACCCTTCGGCAGCGGCGCTTCGAAGTCACCATCGATCGCGATTTCGCAGCGGTCATTGACGGATGCGCCGAACCCAGAGACGATTCGCACGGCACCTGGATCACGCAAGAAATGCGAACCGCCTACATCCATCTACATGAATGCGGCGATGCACACAGTCTGGAGATCCGCCGCGAAGGGCGGTTAATCGGCGGCTTGTACGGCGTCGCCATCGGCCGGGTCTTCTTCGCCGAATCGAAATTCCACTACGAGCGCGATGCTTCCAAGATCGCGCTTGCCGAACTAATGCGACGACTGGAAGCATGGGGCTATCTACTGTGCGACTGCCAGCTATGGAACCCGCATCTGGAGCATTTCGGTGTACGTATGGTAAGTCGCCACGATTTCCTCAGGCTGGTCCGCCACGGTGTGGCTCTGACCCCGGCCACGTTCGAGGATGAATCCGAATCGCCGGAATGAGCGTCAGGACGAAACCAATCAAAAGCAGGCCGTTATCGACGAACGCGGTACAGATCGGACTATAGCGCACACTGCGGGTGCCGACACCAACCTCCCTCACGAATTGAACTGGACGGGGTGGATGTAACCAATATCCGCAACGGGTTTGCCTCCGGCAATTCTTCAGATGGTGCCCTCATCTCTTAAAAAGCCACACTCCCGATACGGGTCAGGTTCGACTTGTCGTACACAATTGCGAACCTCCAGCCCATGGAAGGAGGATCGAGTTGTCCTTCGACATCGCTGCCGGAATTATACGGACTCCAAAGAACCACATATTTGTCGCGCACTTCATAGTAAATCCCGAACATTGAAGCCCTGTATCCTCCGAGTTCCCGGTCCCTTACAAAAAACTTCGCCCTCACCGCGCCGATTCCGCCGTGAACTTCATTGAGTTTCTGACAAATCGCCGAATCCCGCGATGTGTCAAGCAGACGGAAGTCGTCCGACGTCAAAGGTCCGTCCAGCCCGACCGAAGCGAGATCATCCGCATATTCCTCTTCTGAAATCATCCGGCGGAAAGACTTTTCCAGATAATGGCGAGTTGTCGTGTTCAGATCCTCAAGCTTCGGACACTCCGGACTCACATAGTTCGACGAATCGGGATCCGCTCCGGCCCACCCGAACATCACTACCGCGCACAATAAAATAACGAACTTCATCATTGCATTCTTCATGGCGTTCCTACTTGCAGCGCTGCGTGGGTGGCTGATCTTCATCCGCGCCGAGCCATACCTGTAAATTTCCATTTTGTCCTCTACCATGCCCTCCACATCAGCGTCGAATGTGTCGCGCAGCCATTCCAAAGACCGATGTAAATTTCATGAATAAGAACTCCCTGAATGCCCGAGACTGAGTCCTAGCATAGATCTCCAAGCGAGTCCAATAACACATGCTGTGGAAAAGCCAACCTACACGCGCTTCCACGAAAAATTCATAAAAGCTTGGCATAAAAAAAGGCGCTGCCCGAAGGCAGCGCCGTCCCCACACGCCAAGCAGTTCACCGGAGCAGATAAAGGGTGGGGAAGGGACCCTCAAGCGACGTACTCCGGGACTGCCAATGGCCTACCGTAAAAACCGTTTCCCGTTCGGTTTTATATTTGAATTACTGTTCGATGACTGGAAGCTCCAGTGCTGCTATCTCAACCAGTTGGTGGTCAGCCGAGATTCCATAGAGCAGCACCGAGGCGACATTTCCGGAAATTGCAACTTCGGCATAGCCCCACTCGAGCTTCACCTTGCAATCTCCGACGCTGCCGGTACCACTACCCTCGATCATCACGAATGATCCGCCAACGCTGGACGCACCAGTCCCGGAGCCTTCAATCAATACGCCGTTATCGTGTGCGGATTTGCTCGAGTCACCGGTACCACTTCCTTCAATATCGACCGACTCTCCAGTGCCGCTGCCTTCAATATCGACCGACTCTCCAGTACCGCTATCTTCGATGTCGACAGACTCTCCAGTACCGCTGCCTTCGATGTCGACAGACTCTCCAGTACCGCTGCCTTCGATTAGCACGCCTTCTGCCGGACCGCAGATTCCCGCTGAACCAGTTCCGCTACCCTCGATCAGAATGCTGCCCGAGTTCCGGCCGCCAATGCTCGATGCACCAGTCCCGCTTCCTTCAATCAAGGTTCCATCATCGGCGCCTGGTTTTCCCGTTCCGCTACCTTCGATCAGCACACCGTCGTCAGCGGCAGAGTCTTTCCCTGTTCCACTACCTTCGATGAGAATTTCTGCCGGCGCATCACCAATCTGTCTTTCCGTGAGTCTCTGCTCATCGATTCGAACGATTCCATACCCTGAGTCCAATTGGCCGACTCCAGACAGAATGAGTTGCTCTCCTGACAGGGTGATGAACAAACTCCCGTTGCGGGCATAAACCGCACCGTCAAAAGATGATGCAATTGCGTTCCCCGAAATGCCAGACATAAAAACGATTCCGGCTGTCACCAAGGAAAAGAACATCCCGGTACCGCTTTTTTCGATGCCTGTGCGCTTTTTTGCGATTCCTGTGCCGCTCTTTTCAATGCTGGTTCTATTTCTTGCAAACATTTTCAATTACCTCTCCAAAGTCACGGTATTGTTTTATGATTCTGGGATAAATCGCTTCTGGATAAAGCATGAGCACCCCAAGGTTTCGATTAAAATCTGCTTTTACTTCAATTGGAAAACGAGAACCAACCAATTCCAAAGGTCTTGTGGTCAGCTCCGGCGTCTTCAACTTCGAATCTTTCAATCAATTGCTCCATTTCCGCAATTTGCTTGCTTGCCAGCACCCGTGCCTCAGCTCGAAGTTCTGGATAGGATTCAGCAGGAATCTTCCGAGACCATCGGTCCTGCTGAAGCATTTTGTGTTCATTGTCCGCGTAAAGATTGTTGCAGATCGTTTCAGTCAACCGCCCGATCGCCCATGAACCTGCATCAACAATGGTTCCTTCCGAAGTACGTATAGGCTGATAAAAAGGATCGATTAGCCGAACGAAGTTCTGATTGACCACTTCAACATTCCCGGATTCCAGGAGTTGTTCCAGGGCGGTCTGATATGTCACGTTTCGACCGACCGAGGAACTGACCAGCGCTTGAAACGACACACCCTTCCCAAGAATCGGCAGAACTTTAGGCGCGCCATGCTCGTCGGCACAATCCTTGCGAGAGGACCACTCGCCGAGAATGCTGGCTTCCGGACACAGATCCTGCATGGTGCATTGACTTGGATCCGACGGTTGCGCCTCGATGGCTGAAATGGTCCGTGTATCCAATCCCGACAGCATTGCCAGCTTGGACTTGGTTACGCGGCCGTGATTGTCATTGCCTTCGATCCAGCGTCGCGCTTCCTCAATGTAGATACGCTTGATCTGCTGGACAAGA
>JBBDSL010000129.1:0-14418 GCA_040904965.1 Wenzhouxiangellaceae bacterium | reverse complement strand
CCGGAAACACTACTCTCCGGGCTCTCGCACTCGGAAATTTATGCAACTGATGGGTTGACCCACTGTGATCCCGGATTGATATACGAATCAATGAGCCTGATCCTGCGCGTTGTCCTGATGCTGGGTCTGGCCTACGGCGGCCTGATGCTGGTCGCCTACCTCGGCCAGGCTCGGTTGCTGTTTCAGCCTCACTTCGGTGGCCGGGAGCTGGAAGCTGACCCGGCTCGGTTGGGGCTGGAGTTCGAGAACGTCGAGATCGAGACGGTCGATGGCGAGCGTCTGCACGGCTGGTGGATACCGCATCCGTCGGCAAATGCCAGTCTGCTGTTCAGCCATGGTAATGCCGGTAACATCTCTCACCGGCTCGACAGCCTGGAGATCTTTCACCAGCTCGGACTCAACGTGCTGATGTACGACTACCGCGGATATGGGCGCAGCACCGGTCGGCCGAGCGAGAAGGGCGTATATCTCGATGTCGAGGCGGCACTGGCGTGGATGACGCGCGAAAAGAACGCGCGGCCGGAACGACTGGTGCTGTTCGGTCGATCCATGGGTGCCGCGGTCTCGGCGCATCTGGCCCGGAAGCAGTCGGCCGCCTGTCTGATCCTGGAGTCGGCGTTTATCTCGGTGCCGGATCGGGCGGCAGAGATCTATGGCTGGCTGCCGGTCCGGTGGCTGCTGCATATCGACATGAACACCCGGCAATACGTGATGGATGCGAATCTGCCGACGCTGGTCATCCATAGTCGCGATGATGGCATTGTTCCATTCGAGCACGGGCGCCGAGTGGCGGAGGCGGCCGGGGAGCGGGCCGTATTTCTCGAAATCCAGGGCGATCACAACACCGGTTTCCTGCGCTCGCGCGATGTTTATGTGCGTGGATTGGACGAATTTCTCGGACGCTGTATCGGACTGGAGTGACGCACGCGGGCGACCGCGGCGAGCAGCCCGGTCTTCAGGTCGCCGACGCCTTCCATTTGATGTTGCAGCCGACGCTGGGGTGTTGCGTCTGGTCGACGGGTCGACCCTGAACAAGTGCGTCGACCGCGGCGCGCAATTCGCCGCCCGTCACCGGTTCGTCGTTGCCGGGCGTGGCGGCGTCGAAGCGGCCTCGGTAGGCCAGCCGGCGGTCGGCATCGAAGACGAAGAAATCCGGTGTGCAGGCGGCATCAAACGCGCGCGCGGTGTCCTGGTTTTCGTCATACAGGTAGGGAAATGCGAATCCCTTGTTTTCGGCAAACTTGCGCATTTCTTCGGGCGCGTCCTGCGGGTGGGTCGTGATGTCGTTGGCGCTGATTGCCGCGATGCCGACCGCCTCTCCGTCGTAGTCGTGGCCGAAGGCTGTCAGGCCATCGAGGATGTGCTGGACGAACGGACAATGGTTGCAGATGAACATGATCACCGTGGCTTTGGTGCCGGCGATTCGGTTGAAGGTCCGGCGCTCGCCGCTTACAGTGTCGGGCAGGTCGAAGTCTGGCGCCGGCGTGCCCAGTTCGCGCATCGTCGATTCGGTCTTGGCCATGTCGGGCTCCGGTTGCGGGTTCAAGTCTTGATCTGGAGGCCAGGCCGGTTCGCTTCAATGGTTATTGATAGCCACCACTGGAGCCTGGATACACGGCGATACCGGACAGCGCAGCGATCTTGGACCGAAATTTTATGCAACGTTGGGGTTAGTAAGCTTGACGATATGTTCGGACACCCGTCTTGCAGCAAGGAGGGACATACATGTTGCAACCCAAATCTCCGATAGCCGGTGGCAGGGTGGTCTTGGCCGATGGATAAGAAGCTCGATAAACTTCGCCAGGTATGGGATTCGCTGGGTAGCCAAGACCCCATGTGGGGAATTCTTTCGGACCCGGGGAAGAAGGGAAATCGGTGGGATCCAGACGCATTTTTCCTGTCCGGGCAAGATGAGGTCGGGAAAGTGATCAATGTGGTCGAAACATTTTTTCCCGGTGTTCCGCGTCGGTGCGCGCTGGATTTTGGATGTGGCATCGGGCGTTTGTCGCGCCCGCTTTCCGGTTATTTCGATCGTGTGGTCGGCGTTGATATCGCCGAGTCCATGATCAATAAGGCACGGCAGTTGAATCAGGATTTACCTGGATGCGAGTTCGTGCTTCACCAGCACGATGACCTGGATTTCGTTCCTGCCGGCTCGGTCGACTTCATATACTCCAATATCGTTCTACAGCATATCGAGCGCCCGTATTCGGATCGGTATCTCGAAGAATTCGTCCGCATTCTTTCCGATCAGGGGGTTGCAGTCTTTCAGGCGCCGTACGAGCGCCGAGGGGGTATTTTTTCCGCAAGCACGCTGGTTCCGGCGCCTCTTCTTGAAGGTTATAGAACAATCCGATACGGGCGCAAGCGTGTGCAAATGCATGCGATCCCCACAAGCGATGTCGATTCCATCATCTGCCAGGTCGGCGGGCGCATCGCCCGGGTAGAGGAATCGGACGCCGCTGGTCCAGGGTGGAAGAGCAAGCGGTACTTCGTGGTGCGGCAAGGCGTAGAGGCGCCTACAGACACCCACCGCCCAGGAAAACCGCAGGCGTAGCCAGGAAGCTTTGATTTTGGTGCTCACGGAAACCTGCGCGCGCGTGGCGCGATTTCTCTGGGGAGTCCATCTGAGTAATAAATAATTGCCTGTTCTCGGCGGTGCCAGCTGCGGCGGCTGACAAGCGCCCGTGACCGGCCTGCATGTGCCCAGCCTGATCGGGCTGACCGTACTGATCGCATTTGTCAGTCTGGCGCTGGTGCCGCGCGTGCATACGGCCGACGGGTTCTTCCGCGGTGTCTCCGAGCGCGGAGTCGGGCCCGGCGTGCTCGCGCTGACATTCTCACAGGTCACCACCTGGATCTTTGCCCGCTCGCTGCTCAACGCCGGCATTCTGGGTTATGCGTTCGGCATTGCCGGCGCGTGGGCCTATACCGCCTACTACGGCTCTTTTCTCACCGGCTGGCTGATCGTCGATCGACTGCGGTTCCGCCACGGCGCAGACAGTGTCCAGACCTTTCTGGCGCAGCGCTTCGGCCGCCTGGGCACGAACAGCTTCAATGTCCTGGTCTCGCTGCGTCTGCTTACCGAGGTGTTCGCCAACCTGCTGGTCGTCGGCATCGTTTTCTCCGTTGCCGGTTCGGGTGCCGCGCAGTGGGCGATCATGGCAGTGGCCGGCGTGACCCTGCTGTATTCGATCACCGGCGGCCTTCGCGCTTCGCTGCGCACCGACGTGCTGCAGATGAGCCTGCTGGTGGCTCTGCTGGCAGGGCTGTTCGTCACGCTGGTCATCCTCACGCTCGGATTTGCCGTGTTCGCCGCCGGCCTGCAGGCCCGGCGGGAAAGGGGGTGATGGCGCGGCCGGGCTGTGCAGTGACACTGCGGCTTGAAGGCCCGCGGGTGACTTTTGGCATGTCTTGATCTGTTCAAATACGGTTAGTATTCCTGCTTCGCATTTGACGACCACCGACCCGCCCGCGGCTTTTTCGCGGCCGGCCACGGACGAGGAGAAACCAGGGATGAGATATGCATTGACTGTGCTGGCCGTTGCGCTTGCGCTGTGGAGCCCGGCACAACAAGCGAAGGAAGGCATGTGGACGCCCGATCAGCTGCCGGAGATTGCCACGGATCTGCGCGCGACCGGGCTTGAGCTTGATCCGCAGACCCTGACCGACCTGACCGCCTTTCCCATGGGCGCGGTGATTTCGCTCGGCGGCTGCACGGCGAGCTTCGTCTCGCCCCAAGGGCTTGTGGTCACCAACCACCACTGCGCGCGCGGCTCGATTCAGTTCAATTCCACCGCCGAGAACAATTATCTGGCCGATGGTTTTCTTGCCGATGGGCTGGAAGCCGAAGTGCCCGCGGCCCCCGGTACACGGGTCTATGTCACGGTGGCGGTTGCCGATGTCACCGGGCGCGTTCGTGAAGGCATTGCCGCCGAAATGGGTGGGCAGGAAGTCCATGACGCGATCGATGCGCGCGAGAAGGAGATCATTGCCGAGTGCGAGGAGCAGGCCGGCCATCGCTGCCAAGTGGCGAGCTTCCACGGCGGGCTGCAGTACAAGCTGATCGACCGGCTGGAGATCCAGGATGTGCGCCTGGTCTACGGGCCGGGTGACAACATCGGGCGCTACGGCGGCGATATCGACAACTGGATGTGGCCGCGTCATACCGGTGATTTCGCCTTTTACCGCGCCTATGTGGCGCCCGACGGCACGCCGGCCGAGCATTCCGCAGATAATGTCCCGTTTGAACCGAAGCACTACCTGAAGGTTTCATCGGCCGGTCTCGACGACGGTGATTTCGTCATGGTCGCCGGGTATCCGGGATCGACGCAGCGCTACGCGCGGCTGGCCGAAGTTAGGAACACTTT
Organism: Wenzhouxiangellaceae bacterium; assembly: GCA_040904965.1. Classification (GTDB taxonomy): domain Bacteria; phylum Pseudomonadota; class Gammaproteobacteria; order Xanthomonadales; family Wenzhouxiangellaceae. Next base: position 10,048 of record JBBDSL010000129.1, on the reverse strand, counting down.
CGAGTGGAGCTACCCGACCTGGATCGACACGCTGCAGGGCTGGATTGCGACGATCGAGAAGGCCGCCCCCGAAGGCTCGGACGCGCGCATCAAGTACGAGGGCACGCTGGCTGGTCTGAATAACGCAATGAAGAATTTCGGTGGCCAGATCGAGGGCGCCCGGCGGGTCGGTCTGATCGAACGACGCCAGGCGCGCGAGGCCGCACTGGATGCCTGGGTAGCGTCCGAGGCGCCCGATTCGGGTTTTGCCGAGACGCTGGCAAAGCTGGATGCGCTGACCGGGGAAGGCGCGCAGGCGGCGCGCGATAACTGGTTCTACAACAACGCCACGCGCTCGAGCATGCTTTCGGCGGCCCAGCGGTTGTATCGGTTGTCGAGGGAGCGCCAGAAACCCGACGCAGAGCGCGAATCCGGGTTTCAGCAGCGCGACATGGCGTTCTTCCGCCAGGGCATGCAGGCGATCGAGCGTCGTTATGATCCGGCCGTCGACAAGGCGCTGTGGATGTATTTCCTGGAGCGCTATGTCAATGCGCCGGAAAGCGCGCGCGTTGCGGCGCTGGACGAATCGCTGGGCTTGCCCGGGAGCTGGGATGGTGAGGCGGTCGGCCGGACGCTTGAGCGCTTCTATGCCGAAACCGGGCTCGGCGAAATGGAGCACCGCCTGGAGCTGATGGAAAAGAATCCCGCCTGGTTCGAGGCATCGGCCGATCCCTTCATCCGGATGGCGGTGGCGCTTTACGACCATGAAATGGAAATTGAGAAGGCGTCGGAGGATCGCTCCGGCCGGATGCAGATTCTGCGACCGGACTACATGCAGGCGATCATCGCCTGGCAGAAGGACCAGGGCTATGCAGCCTATCCGGATGCCAACTCCACGCTGCGCGTGACCTACGGCACCGTGATGGGCGGCTCGCCCAGGGATGGAATGGCCTACCTGCCGTTCACCACGCTGGAGGGCATCCTGGAAAAGGACACCGGCGAGGCGCCGTTCGATGCCCCGGAGCACCAGCTTGACTTGATTCGGCAGGGCGAGCACGGATCGTATGCGCTGGACCGCATTGAGTCCGTGCCGGTCAATTTCCTGTCCGATCTCGATTCGACCGGCGGCAATTCCGGTTCGGCGACCATGAATGCCAGGGGCGAGCTGGTCGGCCTGTTGTTCGACGGCACCATCGAGAGCGTTAATTCCGACTGGGATTTCGACCCGCGCACCACGCGCACCATCCATGTCGACACCCGCTACATGCTCTGGGTGATGGACAAGGTCGACGGCGCCCGCGCGCTGATTGAGGAAATGGATGTGCGTAGGTAAAGCATGAAAAGGCCATTGGCTATTTCACTGATCGCTGTCTATTCGGGACTGATGGGCGGCGCAGTCGCAGCCGGCGAAGATCCGCTGGCGCTGGTTGGGCTGGAGGCCAGCCGTGGCGCGGCGGCCGGGTATGTCGACGATCAGGGGTGCCGGCGCTGTCATCCGCGCGAATTCGATTCGTTTCAACAAGTTGGCATGGCGCAGTCGATGCGGCGGCCGGCCGAAGATGTGATGATCGAGGATTTCGATGACAACCATTTTTTCCACGAACCGTCCGGGCGCCACTACGAGATGCACTGGGATGGGACGTCGCTACGCTTTGAACGCTATCAGCTGACCGTTGACGGCGAACGCTTCAACCGGTTCGAGACCGGTGTCGACTGGATTCTGGGTTCGGGCAACCGCACCCGCAGCTATCTGTTCCGCACGCCCGGCGGCGAGCTCTATCAGTTGCCGATCGGCTGGTATACCCAGGACGGCGAGTGGGGCATGTCGCCGGGGTTCGAAGCGGCCGACCATCCGGGCGTGAATCGGCGCGCGCGGCGCGAATGTCTGTTCTGCCATAACGCATATCCGGAGCTGCCGGTCGGCGGCGATCATCGCTGGCAGCCGCATGTGTTTCCCGAAGATCTGCCTGAAGGGATCGGATGCCAGCGCTGCCACGGACCCGGCGCCGAACACATCCGCACGGTGTTGCGCGGGCGGTCGGGCGGCGAGATTCGCGATGCGATTGTCAATCCGGCCCGGCTGCCGCCGGAGCGCCGCGATGACGTTTGCAACCAGTGCCATTTGCTGCCGGCGGTCGCAATGATCGGCACCCGCCGGTTCGAGCGCGGGGATTTTTCGTTCCGCCCTGGTGAAGTGCTTTCGGACTATATGCTGCACGTCGATATCGAAGTCGCCGATGAACCGCCCGGTGGGCGCTTCGAGATCAATCATCATGCCTACCGGCTGCGCCAGAGTTCCTGCTTTGTCGAATCGGCCGGAAAGCTGAGCTGCCTTTCGTGCCACGATCCGCACCGCAAGCTCGCGCGGCCTGCAGCGCGCGACCATTTCCGCGACGCTTGCCTTCAGTGTCACCAGCGTCACGACGAGCTGCCGGCAGCGGGCCGGCTGACCAGCGATGGCGACGATTGCGTGGCCTGTCATATGCCCGAGCGCCGCACCGATGATGTCATCAAGGTCACGATGACCGACCACCGCATTGCCGCCGGCCCGTTCAATGCCGCAGCGCTTACGGCACCGAAGGAAAAGGTCACGCCAAGCGTGGACGATGTGTATTTCTATCTCCCCGGGCAGGCGCCGGAAGGTGCGCTGGCGGGGATTTATCGCGCGGTCACGGTGTTGCACGCCGCCTTCAATCCAGCGGCAATGCAACATCTGGCCGGCCAACTCGGGAAAGTGACGCTGGAAACGCCGGTGCCGTTTCTATACCTTGCCAAGGCGCAGATGGCCGCCGGCGCATACGAGAATGCGCGCCGGACGCTGGAATGGGTACTGGAGCGCCGTCGCGACGCGCCGCAGGTGCGTGAATGGCTCGGCATTGTCTACTTGCGAACGGGGAAGATCGAACTTGCGCGCGACCATTTGCAAGCTGCGCTGGAACGTGATCCGGACGCGCCGGAAACACTGTACAACCTGGCACTGATTGAAATCCAGCGGGACAACCTGACCCGAGCGCTGGAACTGCTCGACCGTGCCGTCGCCTTGCGGCCAAACCTGGCGGCCGCCTGGTACTACCGTGGCAGCGTCCTGCACCAGACTGACCGCCCGCGCGAGGCTGAGGCGTCGCTGCACCGCGCGCTGGGCATCGATCCCACGCTGACCCGCGCCTACGCTGAGCTGGTGCAGGTTTTGCGCATGCTCGGCAAGCCGGGCGAGGCGGCAAGCGTGTTACAGCACGGGACGGAATACGCAGACCGGCCCGGGGCGTTGCAGGAGCTGGTTGACGAGGGTTGACCGTCTTTTGTTGTTGCTGATCCGGCCCGTTATGCGGCAAGCGGCATTGGGTACACCGGGATCACTGTGAAGCACTGGCCGTTTTCAGGCGGGAAGATTGCTTGTGTTCACACAGTCATCAACAATTCACTGTTCACCGAGACCGATTGCATCTAAGCTTCGACCCATAACACCCCACACATTCCGGTATGTTGGCCGGTAGGAGAGAGAGAACCATGGCCTTTCGAAGCCTGACGCCGGCGCTGCTCGGCGCGTTGTTTACGCTTGTTTGCGCGTTTCCCGTTTCCGCCCAGTATCTGAGAATCTACTATCCGGATATCGAGCAGGGCTCGGCCACGCTTGTGGTATCGCCCACCGGCAATGCGCTGTTGGTGGACGCTGGTACCGGCATTCGCGCCAGCGATGAGGGCATCGAGGATTTCATCAACGATCTGATCGATGCCGGCATTGTCACCAGTCTTGATTACCTGGTCGCGACCCATTATGACGAGGACCATATCGGGCGGATGGAGAATGTGTTCCAGTTGGTCGAACTGCCGCCGACGGTGATTACCTACGACCGTGGCGAGTTCATCCAGGTGCCATCGACTTTCGCCTATTCGGACTACGCATTCGGTGCGAGCCAGCACAACCGGACTACGGTACCGCCTTGCAGCGAGCACGATCTGGGCGGAGGGGCGAGTTTCAGGATCTGGACGGTCAACGGCGAGGTCTGCAACGGGCCGGTGGTGGATGTTACCGGCGCCAACCAGTTCGAGAACAACGTTTCGGTCAGCCTGGTGGTGACCTTCGGCGACGTGGATGTCTGGATCGGCGGCGATCTGACCGGCAACCCGGATGTCGGCGTGGCCGATGTCGAGACGCCAGCCGGCATGGAAGTGCAGGACGTGGATGTCTACACGGTTAACCACCATGGCTCGGAAACCAGTTCGAATGCCGGTTTTCTGGCCGATCTGGCCGCCGAGGTTGCGATCAATCAGAACTCGATGATCAACAATTTCGGCCATCCGCGCGCGACGGTGGTCGAACGTATCAAGTCCACGCTGTCCACATCCGGTCAGCCGCCGCTGTTTTTCCAGCAGAATCCGGGCGAACCCGCAGATACGCGTTCGGACGATTCGCTGGCCGATGGTATCGCCGACTGTGACGATGCCGGTGCCGGTGATGTGTTCGGGCTGCCGGGCACCATCGAGCTGGTTTCCGATGGTGCCAGCTATCGGATTCATGCCTGCGGCATTCCGGCGACGATCTTTCCGGCCGATACGGGTTCGGGAATCGCCGGCCCGTATCCGCCGGCGGTTCGTTCCGTGCTGCATGCGCCGCGCGTGCCGCTGGCCAGTGAGTCGGTGCAGGTGGAGGTCGAGATCGAAGATGCCAACGGTGTTGAACTGCGCTATTCGCTGGACGGCGTACCGCAAGCGGCGGTGCCGATGTCTTTTACCGGGGGCAATACCTGGACGGCCGCAATACCGGCCCAGCCCGATGGCGTGCGGGTCGATTTTCGCGTTGGCGCGTCAAACGCGGACGTGAACGACGAATTGTCGCGCAACAGTTGTTACTTTTCCGGCACCACACCGGTCTCGGTGCTGCGCGACCAGGACAGCCAGGGCGTACTCAATACCAAGACCTGCTCGGCGCGCGTCGAAGGCGTAATGACCGCCGAGCCGGGGCTGTTTCATGATTTCGTGACGATTGCCTACCTGCAGGACGCCAGCGGCGGCCTCCAGATTTTCGACCGCCAGATCGATCCGGCCATCGGACGCGGTGACCGCGTCGAGTGGACAGGCGCGATTGAGCAGTTCGGCGCCCAGGCCGAGCTGAATGTGGCCGAGCCCTTCGGCAATCACGGACATGTGCGGCTGGGTGCAGGCGTCCTGCCCCAACCACAGGTGCTTGGCGTGGCGCAGGTGGGAGAGGCTTCGGAAGGGCAATTGATCCGGCTGAACAACGTTCAGGTGGTATCGGGTTCGATCCCGGAGGCCGGCAGCGGCAATCTAACGATTACCGATAACGGTGTCGACATGCTGACGTTGCGGGTGAGTGAAACCACCGATCTGCCGGGTGCCAACACGCCGACCGAGACCTTCGATGTCATCGGAATTTCAAGCCAGTTCGACTCCTGGGTGCCGTTTGACAGCGGCTACCAGATTCTGCCGCGTGGAAAAGCCGATGTGATCAGCGACGAGGTGAATTTCCCGCAGGTCATCATCAGCGAAGTGCTGGCCGATCCGGCCGCGGGTGCCGCCGGCGATGCCAACGGGGATGGCGTGCGTTCGGCGACCGATGACGAGTTTGTCGAGTTGCTTAATACCGGCACCAGTGATGTGGATATCAGTGGTTGGACGATTTCGGACGCGGATACGCCAAACTCGATCCGGCATGTGTTTCCCGCCGGCACCATCATTCCGGCGCGCGACGCGGTGGTGCTGTTCGGGGGCGGAACGCCGACCGGGGAGTTCGGCACCGCCGGACCGGAAGGTCGTGTGTTTACCGCCAGCAGCGGCACGCTGTCGCTGAACAATGCCAGCGGGCACAGTGTCACGGTGGCCGATGCCGCCGACAGTATCGTTCAGACGGTGACTTACGACAGTAACGCACTGGCCGATCAGTCCATCGTACGCGCGCCCGATTTCAGCAACGCACCGATGGAGCGTCACGCCGATCTGGGTGAAGCCGATGGTGCGCTGTTCTCGCCGGGTACCCGAATCGACGGCGGATTTTTCACCATTCCGAAGGGTCTGCTCCTGCTCAGTGAAGTCATGTATGACCCCTCGGGTGCCGATTCGGGTCTGGAGTGGATCGAGCTGTTCAACAACAGCACGCAGGATCTGCGTCTGGATGATGTATGCATAGGCTCCGGCGGCAATGACTATACCAACAGCGTCATAGAGCTGGACGGATGCGGGGGTGGCGCATGCGTGATACCCGCTGGCGGTACGTTTGTAGTCGGCGGGCCGGAAAGCGATGCGGCCAATAGCAGTCCGATTTACGACCTGATTTTCCAGATCTCGCCCGGGATGCAGAATTCCGGTTCGGTCGCCGACGGCGTGGCATTGTTCAACCGGCGTTGCGCGCAGGTCGATGCGTTTACCGTGCCGATGGATGCGGTGGTATATGGAGGAGACAACAGCAATGGCCTGATCGATGCCAGTGGCACAGCCAACCCGGCGGTGGTCGATGACGCGCCTTCCGGACAAACCATTGAACGCACGACGCTTGCTGGCGCATGGCAGATTCAGTCGGCGCCCAATCCGGGGCTCAGTTCGCTTGGTGGCGCACCCGTCAACAATGCCCCGGTGGTGAGCATTGTTTCGCCTGCCGACAACGCGGGCTTCGAAGCCGGCGAGAGTATCCAGTTCAGCGGCGACGCCGACGATGTGGAAGACGGTGATCTTTCCGCCGGTCTTGAATGGAGCTCCGATATCGACGGGCTGATCGGCTTCGGTGCTTCGTTCAGCATCGATACGCTCAGTGCCGGCAGTCACCGGATTACCGCATGGGTGCAGGACAGCGGTGGGCTGGATGAGATCGCGGAGATCGGAATTACCATAAGTCCGGGCGGCTCGGCCAGTGTGCTGTTGTCGGAAGTGTTGTATGACGTAAGCGGCAGCGACGATGGCTATGAATGGGTGGAGCTGTACAACGCCGGAACCGCCACGGTCAGTCTGGCCGGCTGGTGCCTGGCCAACGGCGGCAACGACTACAGCTATTCAAAGAGTCCGCTTGCCGGCTCGATTGCACCCGGCGCCACCTTTGTGGTGGGCGGTCTGAACTCATCCAGCGTCAATGCCGGGCCGACATTCGATCTTGCGCAGGATTTTTCGCCCGACTTCCAGAATTCCGGCAGTGCTGCCGATGGGGTGGCGCTGTTCAACGTCGCCTGTAGCGAGGTCGATGCCGCAACGGTCCCGATCGACGCGGTCATCTACGGCGGCACCAATTCCAACGGTCTGCTCGACGCCAGTGGCCAGCCGGGGCCGGTGCATGTGGGCGATGCCGATGCCGGTTCAAGCATAGAGCGAACGACCGTTGCCGGGGACTGGCAGGTTCAGTCTGTTCCCAATCCCAATTCGACCGGGTTGTAGCGATTGGGCGTCGGAATTTGCAGGTTGAAGGACCAGCGGGGGAGGCTGACACCCTCGGCGGTGAAGGCGTCTCTTGATCCGGGTTGCTACGGGCGGGTTAAGATATTGACCAATGCCTATTGTCGCGATTCGGATTCAGGATCGACGGCGGGACTTTTCAGGAATAAGAGGACATCATCATGCGCAATGCACTAGTGATCTTTTCGCTGCTATTGCTGGTCGCCTGCAATGAGGGCCAGGACACGGCCGGACCGGATACGGGTGCGGCAAACGACACCGGCGTCGACGCGCCAGCAGCCGCCAGCACGGCGGACGGCGCGGCTGACAATGCTCCTGACAGCGGGGCGGACAAGGCGCCGGCCGATGCTGCAGCAGATCGCGAGCCGGCGGAAACCGCGCCGCGCGAAGCCCGGGACTACGAGCCGGCCTTCGAAAACCAGACCCGCGCGCCGCAGCCGGCCGATAGCGAGTCCTGGACCACCGAAACCATCGCCGAAGGGCTGGAGCATCCATGGGGCATCGAGTTTCTTCCCGACGGATCCATGCTGGTGACCGAGAAACCGGGTCGCTTGCGCGTTGTCACCGCTTCCGGCGAGATTTCCGGGCCGGTCGCCGGTGTGCCCGAAGTGGATTCGCGCGGTCAGGGCGGTTTGCTGGACGTGGCCGTCGCTCCGGACTTCGCCTCCAGCAGGGTTATCTTCCTGAGTTTTTCCGAACCGCATGAAGACGGCACCAACAACACCGCGGTGGCTCGCGCCCGGCTCAGCGAGGACGCCAGCGCGCTCGAGGATGTCGGGGTGATCTTCAGTCAGTATCCCAATGTCGAATCCACCGGCCACTACGGCTCGCGCATCGTGTTCCAGGATGGCGACACGATCTGGGTGACCATGGGCGACCGCCAGGGCGATCCGGTGCGCAAGAATGCCCAGGACGCGACCAACCTGATCGGTACGGTGGCGCGTATCCATGTTGATGGCTCGGTGCCTGAGGACAATCCGTTCGCCGGCCATGACCAGAATGCGTCGGAAATCTGGTCGTACGGCCATCGCAACATACAGGCGGCCGATGTTCATCCTGAAACGGGCGCGCTGTGGACCATCGAGCACGGCCCGCGCGGCGGCGACGAACTCAACCAGCCCGAGGCCGGCAAGAACTACGGCTGGCCGACCATTTCCTACGGCATCGAATACCGCGGCGGCGCGGTCTACGAAGGCAAGACCGGGCAGGAGGGCATGGAGCAGCCGGTCTACTACTGGGACCCGGTCATCGCGCCTTCGGGCATGACCTTCTATACCGGCGAGGCCTTCCCGGCTTGGCAGGGCGACCTGTTCGTCGGTGGCCTGCGCACCCAGCGCGTCTCCCGGCTGGTGCTCGAAGACGGCCGAGTGATCGCCGAAGAGTGGCTGGAAATCGGCCATCGCGTGCGCGACGTAATTCAGGGACCGGACGACCTGCTGTACCTGGTCACCGACGCGCCGGACGGCCGTGTGATGCGAATCGTCCCTGACCCGGGTTGAGCGTACCGGAGGAAGCCGCGCATCTGATTTTTCGTGATTAGTGACAACGCCATATGCAGCGTAGTGCTGGATAGGTCTTTCATCGTCCCTTTCCCTTTTCGCGGGACTCGATGGCCACCTATGGTAGCTGACTCGATGCCCTCAGTACCGGCGCCGGAACCACCACGCTGAGCGCCGTGGCGTGGGCGGCGCCGCGGTTCACGTAGGAATGCGGTTGGCCCCCGGGGAAGGCCAGCACCGCTCCGGCGGGCACGGCGAACGTTCGTCCGGCGACGACCACCGACACCGTGCCAGCGGTGACGTGCAGGTATTCCTTGGCCCCGGTAACGTGCGGCGTTCCTCGCATGCTGGCCCCGGACTGCAGTTCCATGCGCTCGATATGCATGCCCTTGATGCGTTCGGGCAACAGATCGTGGACGCGCACTTTGCCGCCGCTGCGTTGCCGCACGGGAACCCGGTCTTCCGGAATCAGCACGCAGTCGTCGCGGGGTTCGGCGATCAGTTCGTCGATTCCCACGCCCAGGGCCGCCGATAGACGCACAAGGTTGTCCAGCGAAGGATTGGCGGCGCCGGACTCGATGTTGGTGATGGTTGACCTGGGAATTTCGGCTTGGTCGGCCAGGTGTTGCTGGCTCATGCGCCGAGTGCCGCGCAGTGCGGCCAGATTCAGCGCCAGATTCCGGGAAGCTGTGCCGGGCATGGGTTGGCTCCGTTAGCGGTTGGCCAATATATTGCCATTTTAGATGATATTCCGCCACAGCTTTGTACACTGACGGCCAATTCATCGAATTGCGGTTCCTACCATGAGCAAGCATCGAGACGACCTGGCATTCAGCAACGAAAACAGCGTCCTGGCCAGCGCCATCACCCGCTATCTGGCCCGCCGAAGGCGCAACCGGATTGCAAAACGCAAGAAAGCGTTGCGAGGCCGCAGATCGCGAAAGTCCGCGTTACTACAACCATAAGTATTGCCTCATTCAGCGTGTCTCTCGGCGCTCGCGGCAAGGGGCCGATGCGCCGGGTGTGGCGGGCCTACATCAAGGGTCGACGGCGTCCGATAAAACCTTTCATTGCCGCGGATGAACGCAGATAAACGCGGATTCATTCGGGGGGCACGGTACTAGTGGTCCTTCAACCTGATAAATTAGGATTCAGCGTTCCTGTGGCGCTTCGCG
>JBBDSL010000128.1:0-68902 GCA_040904965.1 Wenzhouxiangellaceae bacterium | reverse complement strand
GAACGCTGACAGACCAACTGAATCCTAATTTATCAGGTTGAAGGACCACTAGCACCAGGCCGTCGAGGCTTCGGCTCGCGCCGGTTTTGTAGTATAGTCATTCGGCAAACAGACCACTCAAAAAGGGAATACCAATGGCCAAAATCCTGATCGTCGACGACTCCGAAACACACCTGTATTCACTGTCCAAGATCGTCGAAGACGCAGGTCACGAACCGATCACGGCCAGCGGGGGCGAAGAAGGGGTGCAGGCGGCAATCGATCATCTTCCAGACCTGATCCTGATGGATGTCGTAATGCCGGATCTCAACGGATTCCAGGCGACACGCAAGATTTCCAAGAACGCCAGCACGGCGAATATCCCGGTGATCTTCGTGACCACCAAGAACCAGGAGACCGACCGCATCTGGGGCATGCGCCAGGGGGCAAGCGCCTACCTGACCAAGCCGATCGACAAGAAGGTGTTGATCGACGCCATCAACGACGCGCTCGGGAGCTGATGAATGACGATTTCGCGTGGAGAGGATGTCCCGCACGCCCAGCTGACGCTGATGTCGGACCAGGGCCCGAGCCCGGTCGACGCGGCTGAACTGATGGCCGAGGGCACCACTGTGCTGTTCGCCGTGCCCGGCGCGTTCACGCCCACCTGCTCGGCCCAGCATCTGCCGGGATACGTCGAACACACCGACGAAATTCTCGCCAAGGGCGTCGATCGCATCGTCTGCATGGCGGTCAACGACGTTTTCGTCATGGACGCCTGGGGCAAGAGCGCCGGGGTCGGCAACAAGATCCTGATGGCCGCCGATGGCAACGCCGATTTCACCCAGGCCCTGGGACTGGAAATGGACGGTCGCGCGTTCGGCATGGGTCTGCGCTGCCAGCGCTTTGCCATGATCGTATGCGACGGAAAAATCGCAGAAGTCCTGGTCGAAGCCCCGGGCGAGTTTCAGGTCTCCAGTGCCGAGCACGTACTGACGCTGCTGCCCGTATCTTCCTGACAGCGTGACGTCCTGGTGGACCTTCCACCAGGCCGCCGCGAAACTCTCTCCTATTACGGCTGTTCCTGGACCGGGTAGGAAATCGGGTTCGCGCCGCGCGGCTCGATGATGCCCAGCTTGAATCCGGCAAACAGCAGCACAACCAGCAACATCGACAACCCGACCCGCCAACTCAGGCGCCGGACGGTCCGGTCGCCTTCACCTTTGTCGTGAATAAGGAAATAGAAGCTGGAGCCCAGGCTGTAGAGTATTGCCAACAGGAAACCAATGATGACCAGTTTTGTGAGCACGGCAGTGAAGCGGTGAAAATGAATGCGTATCGTAACGGATTTCCGTCAACCCGCCTTATTCGCCACCCTTACGCCGCGAGGGGTCGCCAAGTCCTGTGGCTGCGGCGTTTTGCGACCGAGCGCACCGGAGGCGGACTCGCCTGTCCGGTGAGGATGCGCGACGGAGCAAAACGCTGCAGACGCGGGACCTGGCGGCGCCGCAGTAGGAACGGTGGTGAATAAGGCGGGGTCAATGCGCAGCGCTGTCCCCCACCTCGCCGCGATTTTCGTCCTTGGTGCCTGCGCCTGGCTGGCGCAGTGGCAGGTCGAACGCGCCGACGAAAAACGCGAAATCATCGAGCGCTGGAACAACCGCAGCCCGAGCGCCCTGGAGGCCCTGGAGCAGCCGTTCGATCTTCCGCAGCCGGTCGCCGGGGTTGGAATTCTGGACGACGACCGCCAATTACTGATCGACAACCGGATTCGAAACCGGCGCATGGGCGTGCAGGTGCTGACCCCATTGCAACTCGATGACGGAAGAATCTTTCTCGTCAACCGGGGTTGGGCACCGTGGCCTTCGCGCTCGGCCGAATTGCCGGACCCGTCGGTTTCTGAACCGGTAATCGAGTTTCGGGGGGTGCTGAATAATCCTCCGGGCACCGGGATGCAACTGGGCAAAGCCGAAATACCCCACGGGCGGGACTGGCCGGTGCTGGCGACCTATTTCGACCATGAAGCGCTGGTCGAGCTTTACGGCATGGTGCTGCAGCCGGCGGTAATCCAGCTCGACCCGGAACACGCCGACCATCTGACCGGTGACCCGTGGCAGGTTGTCACGTTCGGACCGGACCGGCACATCGGTTACGCAATAACCTGGACCTCCATCGCGCTGGTGGTCGCAGCCATCTGGCTGGTTCTGACAATTCGCCAGCTACAACGGAAACATCGATGAAGAACAAGCTGACCCTGATCGCATTATTTGCGCTGTTTTTCGCACCGATGCTCGCCGCCGTTTTGCTGCATTCGGAATGGGTGGACTGGCGCGCCGCACCCGAAAAAGCCCACGGCGAGCTGATTATGCCGGTGGTTCCCATAGGCGACTTCCGTCTTGCCGGTGCCGGTGGGGTCGATCGCACGCTCGACGACTTGCGCGGGCGCTGGCAGATGGTGTTCGTCACCGGCCAGACGTGTCAGGCCGAGTGCCTGCAAACCGCCACGTTGATGCACAACATACGCTTGGCGCAGGACCGTCGCCAGGACGAGGTCGGACTGGTCATGCTGAGTACGGCGAATCTCGATCCGGACGACTATCGCCGGATTCGCGATACGGATGCGAACTGGCTGGTGTTCGACGGCGATGCCGGGCGCGTGCTGACGAATCGGATGCCGGATCCGGCACCGGGGACTTTCTACATCATTGATCCGGAAGCAAATATAATGGAGCGTTTTGGCCCCGGCGCCGACCTGAACGGCCTGCGCAAGGATCTGGACCGTCTACTGACCTGGACCGTACGTGAATAAAACAACATTATTTCAACGCCTTGCATGGGGGGCGACCGCGCTGGCACTGACAGTCATCGTGGTCGGCGCCTGGGTGCGCCTGACCGACGCCGGACTGGGCTGTCCGGACTGGCCCGGCTGTTACGGCATGCCGACCTGGCCCAGCGTGGCCGAACACATCGACCGGGCCAATGCCGAGTGGGGCCACGTGCGCATGGTTGAAACAGGCAAGGCGTTCCGCGAAATGTTTCATCGTTATCTGGCCGGTTTTCTCGGACTGGCGATCCTGGCCCTGGCTTTCCTGGCCGGGTCAAACCGCAAAACGCCCGGCCAGCCGGTGATCCTGCCCATGGTCATTCTTGTGCTGGTGATCTTCCAGGCCGCGCTGGGCATGTGGACCGTCACGATGCTGCTGAAGCCGGCGATCGTGACCGCCCATCTGCTGGGCGGCATGACAACATTCGGACTGCTGCTGTGGCTGGCGCTTTCGACCGCCCCGCGCCGCCACCCCCCAAGCCTGCCGGCCCGCGCCCAGCATCCGGCGGTGATCGTCGCCCTGATTGCGGTCAGCATCCAGATCGCGCTGGGCGGCTGGGTCAGCACCAACTACGCCGCACTCGCCTGCTCCGGATTCCCGGCCTGCAACGGTGAGTGGTGGCCGGCGACCAACTTCGCCGAGGGCTTCCGGCTGTGGCGCGGCGTCGGCGTCGACTACGAGGGCGGCGTGCTGGACCATCCCGCACGTATCGCGATCCAGCTGGCGCACAGAATCTGGGCGCTGGCGGTGGTTGCGATCATCGGCTGGCTGCTGATTCGGCTGTGGCGCGCCGAGGATCTGCGGCCGCTGGCCGCTGCAACCGGCCTGGTTTTGCTGGCGCAACTCGTCATCGGCATCTACAACGTCACCGGCGGGCTGCCGCTGGCCAATGCCGTGGCGCACAACGCCGTGGCCGCAGTGCTGCTGGGCGTATTGATACTGCTGCTGGACAAGACCCGGCTGCGCGGGGCGCAATGACTGCCGCAACGCTTCGGCTACGCGTCAACGCGTTTTTCGACCTGTGCAAACCGCGCGTGGTCGCGCTGATCGTGTTTACCGCCATGGTCGGCATGGCTTTGTCCACGCCCGGCCTGTTACCGCGGGGGCGTTTTTTGTGGGGCTGTCTGGGATTTGCAGTGGCGGCTGCCTGTGCCGCCGCGCTCAATCACGTGATCGACCGCCGGGTCGACGCGCGCATGACCCGCACCCGGCATCGGCCACTGCCGACCGGGGTACTGAACGAGCACCAGGCCATTGGTTTTGCCCTGGCGCTGGCGCTGATCTCGATGCTGATTCTGGTCTGGCTGGTCAACCCGCTGACCGCGGTGTTGACCTTTTTCAGCCTGATCGGCTACGCGGTGGTCTATACCGTGTGGCTCAAGCGCGCGACGTCGCAGAATATCGTGATCGGCGGCGCGGCCGGCGCGGCACCGCCGGTGCTGGGTTGGGCGGCAATCACCGGAGAAGTGCATGCCTACGCGCTGATCCTGTTCCTGATCATTTTTGCCTGGACGCCGCCGCATTTCTGGGCGCTGGCAATCTACCGGCGCGAAGACTACGCCGGCGTCGGCCTGCCGATGTTGCCGGTCACCCACGGCGTGGAATTCACGCGCTGGCAGATCCTGTTCTATACCATCGTGCTGATTCTGGTCACGCTGCTGCCCTACCTTACGGGGATGAGCGGGCTGATCTATCTTGCCGGAACCAGCGTGCTGAACGTCGGCTTTCTCGGCTACTCCATTGCCCTGCTGAACAACCGCAGTGAACGACTGGCGATGGACATGTTCAATTACTCGGTGCTCTACCTGATGGCGCTTTTCGCGTTCCTTCTGGTGGACCATTATCTGAAAATCTAGGGACTACCCAGGAATTATTGATGACTGCAACCGAATCGAATCGCTCGTTGCGCGGGCTCGAAGACCGGGCCGAGTTCGTCGGCCGCCACATCGGTCCGCGCGACGATGAAATCCAGCACATGCTCGCCAGCATCGGCCTGGACTCGCTGGAGGCGCTGATTTGCGAAGCAACACCGGCGAGCATCCGCACCGAACGTCCGCTGGACCTGGCCGCCGCGCGCAATGAAGCCCAGGTGCTGCAGCGCGTGCGCGACATGGCCGATGCCAACACCGTCAACCACAGCCTGATCGGGCTGGGCTATCACCCGACGCACGTGCCGCCTGTAATTCTGCGAAACGTGCTGGAGAACCCGGGCTGGTATACCGCATATACGCCCTACCAGGCCGAAATTTCGCAGGGCCGGCTGGAAGGTCTGCTGAATTTCCAGCAAACCGTCATGGACCTGACCGGGATGGAACTGGCCAACGCGTCGCTTCTCGACGAGGCCACCGCGGCGGCCGAAGCCATGACCATGATCCGCCGGATCGCCCGCGGCAACAAGTCGCGGCGCTTCCTGGTCGATGCCGACTGCCTGCCGCAGACGATTGATGTTGTCGCCAACCGCGCGCGCCATCTGGATATCGAAATCGAGGTCGTCGGAAACCTGGAGCAGGCCGCGGCCGCAGGCGACTATTTCGGCATCCTGGTGCAATACCCGGGCGCCAGCGGCCGCATTCGCGACCTGCAGCCGCTGGCCAAACAGGCCCACGACCACCAGGCCATGCTGGCGGCGGCATCCGACCTTCTCGGTCTGGCGTTGCTCAAGCCGCCGGGCGAGATCGGGGCCGACGTGGTGGTCGGCTCGGCGCAGCGCTTTGGCGTGCCCATGGGCTACGGCGGACCGCACGCGGCCTTCCTGGCCACGCATGAATCCCACCGGCGCAGCGTGCCGGGCCGCATCATTGGCGTGTCGCGCGACCGTCATGGCAACCCGGCGTTGCGCATGGCGCTGCAGACCCGCGAGCAGCACATCCGGCGCGAGAAGGCCATGAGCAACATCTGCACCTCGCAGGCGCTGCTGGCGGTGATGGCCGGTTTTTACGCCGTCTGGCACGGGGCCGACGGCATACGCACGATTGCCGAACGCGTGCACCGGCTGGCACGTGCCGCGGCTGCCGCACTGACCCAGGCCGGCATGCCGCCGGTGCACGACCACTTCTTCGACACGCTGGTCATCGAGGTCGACGAAGACCACAAGAAACGGCTGCTGGCCGAGACCCAGCGCGCCGGCTTCAACCTGCGCGCCGACCTGGCCGGCCACCTGGGCATCAGCTTCAACGAGGTGACCACGGTGGACCAGGCCGGAGAACTGATTGCGTTGCTGACCGGACAGGCCTGCGACCTGCGCGGCATTGATGCCGACCTCGACGATTCGGATCCGGCCATTCCGTCCGACCTGCAGCGCACCAGCGACTACCTGACCCACGAGGTGTTTTCACGCTACCACTCCGAGACTGAAATGCTGCGCTACCTCAAGCGTCTGGAGAACCGCGACCTGAGTCTGGCTCACGCGATGATCCCGCTGGGCTCATGCACCATGAAGCTCAACGGCACGGCCGAGATGATGCCGGTGACCTGGCCGGAATTTTCCGAGTTGCATCCGCTGTGCCCACACGACCAGGCGCGCGGCTATCACGAACTGATCGACGATCTGGAGCGGATGCTGGGCGAAATTACCGGGTTCGCCGCAATCTCGCTGCAGCCCAATGCCGGTTCGCAGGGCGAGTACGCCGGCCTGCTGACGATACGTCGCTGGCAGGAAGCCCGCGGCCACGGCCATCGCAACGTCTGCCTGATCCCGTCGTCGGCCCACGGCACTAACCCGGCCAGCGCACAAATGGTCGGCTACCGCATCGTGGTCGTCGGCTGCGACAACCAGGGCAACATCGACCGTGCCGACCTGTCAGCGAAGATCGACAAGCACCGCGACGAACTGGCCGCGCTGATGATCACCTATCCGTCCACGCACGGCGTGTTCGAGCAGGACGTGGTCGAAATCTGCGACGATGTGCGCGCCGCCGGCGGCCAGGTCTACCTGGACGGGGCCAACATGAACGCGCTGGTCGGCGTTTCACGCATCGCCGACTACGCCGACGTGTGCCACCTGAACCTGCACAAGACCTTCTGCATCCCGCACGGCGGCGGCGGGCCGGGGGTCGGTCCGATCGGCGTGCGCGAGCACCTGGCCGAGCATCTGCCCGGCCATTGCAGCAGCAACCTGGGCGGCACCCGGCACGGGCGCAACCCGGCCGTGGCCGCAGCACCCTGGGGCTCGGCGCTGATTCTGCCGATCTCCTGGGCCTACATTGCCCTGATGGGGCGCGACGGGCTGCGCAAGGCCACCGACGTGGCGATCCTGAACGCCAACTACGTCGCCAACGGCCTCAAGGGTCATTACGACATCCTTTACACCGGCAAGAACGGCCGCATTGCCCACGAGTGCATCGTCGACCTGCGCCCATTCAAGGATGCCGCCGGAATCACCGAGGAGGACGTGGCCAAGCGTCTGATCGACTTCGGCTTCCATGCCCCGACCATGTCATGGCCGGTGCCCGGCACGCTGATGATCGAGCCGACCGAAAGCGAGTCGAAGCAGGAGCTGGACAGGTTTATCGAGGCCATGACCGAAATCCGGCGCGAGATCGACAAGGTCGCCTCCGGCGAGTACGACGCCGACGACAACCCATTGAAGATGGCGCCGCACACCATTGCCGAGCTGACCGGCGATGAGTGGAATCATTCCTACACGCGCCAGCAGGCCGGCTGGCCGGTCGCCTCGCTCAGGCTGGGCAAGTTCTTCGCCTCGGTCGCGCGCGTCGACAACGTCTACGGCGACCGCAACCTGGTGTGCTCCTGCCCGCCGATGGAAGACTGGCTGGAGGCGGGCTGAGGCAACCGGCAAAAGCGGGCCGCGGATAACCTTTTCCGGATTTGAGAAAAAACGAAAAAGCAGGCCGCGGATGAACGCGGATGTTCGCGGATTGAAAGGCAAAAACCAAAGGATTTTTAATCCGCGGCTATCCGCGTTCATCCGCGGCAGCTTTCGCCTTTCATCCTGGATCTCAGATTCAGGTATCGGCCGGTTCCAGCGCTTCGGCCGTATCAACCTCCATCGCGTGCAGGCGCCGGTCGTCGGCCGCGGTGACCTGGAAGCGCCAGCCGGCGAGCTCGATCTGCTCGTCGACCTCGGGCACGCGGCCGAATTCCGAGACCACCAGGCCGCCGATGGTGTCGAATTCCTCGTCACTGAATTCCGAGCCGAACGCCTCGTTGAAATCGTCGATGGTAGTCAGCGCCTGAACCAGATAGCGGCCGTCGTCAAGGGTCTGGATGTCCTCCACGGTGTCGGCATCGTGTTCGTCGCCGATATCGCCGACGATTTCCTCCAGCACGTCCTCAATGGTGATCAATCCGGCCACGCCGCCGTACTCGTCGACGACAATCGCCATGTGATTCCTGCTCAACCGGAATTCGTGCAGCAGCACGTTCAGCCGCTTGGAGTCGGGAATGATCACCGGATCGCGGATCAGGTCGGCCAGCTTGATTTCGGCGCTGTCGCGCGCGACCAGCTGCAACAGATCCTTGGCCAGCAGAATGCCCTGGATTTCGTCCTTGTCCTCGCCGACCACGGGGAAGCGCGAGTGCCCGGACTCAATGATGACCGGCAGAATCTCGTCGAGCGTGTCGCCCTTGTGGATCACCACCATCTGCGAACGCGGAATCATCGCATCGCGCACCTGAAGTTCGTCGACTTCCAGCGCGCCTTCGATCATTTTCAGGGTCTCGGCCTCGATCAGCCCGCGTTCGGAGGCTTCGTGCAGCAGGTCGAGAAGGTCGTCACGGCTCCGGGGATCTGCGCCGAACATGCGGCCGAGCCTTTCCAGCCAGGTCTTGCCGCCGGAGCCGTTGGTACTATTGTTGTTACTATTGGGAGGGTCTTCGTTCATCAGTCTTCATGGGTACGGAAAGGAATCAGGCGGCGCTGTCGTTGCTGTCGGGATACGGGTCGGGAATGCCCAGCCCGGCCAGGATTTCGCGCTCGCGCTGCTCCATCAGCGACGCCGATGGCTGTTCAATATGGTCGAAGCCGCGCAAGTGCAAGACCCCGTGCACAACCAGATGCGCCCAGTGGTGCGCCAGCGGCTTGTCCTGGGCCTCGCCCTCGCGCGCCACCACCGGCGCGCACAGCACGATGTCGCCCATCAGCTCGGGGACGGTTGCTTCGGGAAGCCCCGGAGGGCGGCTGCCGGCAAAGCTCAGCACGTTGGTGGCATAGTCCTTGCCGCGCCATAAAAGGTTCAGCGCCCTGCCCTCGGCCTCATCGACGATCCTCAGACAGATTTCGGCCTCGGCCGGGTCGTCAAAGGCAGCTTCTGCATAGCGGCGAAGGCGCTCATCGTCAGGAATACCGTCCAGCTCGAGCTGGCGCTGGATTTCAATTCCCATCATTCATCATCCATTCGTCGCGAGGCGTTGTCAGGTCCCGCCGCAGAGCTGGCGGTGAACAGGCAGGTTCAACGGGCATGGTGATCCGGGGATTCGTTTTCGGAAGCCCGATCATACGCCTCGACGATGCGCCGGACAATCGGGTGGCGGACCACGTCGCGCGCGTCGAAGAACGTCTGGCCGACCCCCTCGACGTCCCTGAGCAGGCCAATCGCCTGCTTCAGCCCCGAAAGCGTCTTGGGCGGCAGGTCGATCTGGGTCAGGTCGCCGGTGATCACCGCCTTCGAGCCGAAGCCGATCCGGGTCAGGAACATCTTCATCTGCTCCGGCGTGGTGTTCTGGGCCTCGTCCAGGATCACATAGGCATCGTTGAGGGTGCGTCCGCGCATGTAGGCCAGCGGGGCGACTTCGATGACGCTGCGCTCGATCAGCCGACCGACCTGCTCGAAACCCATCATTTCATAGAGCGCGTCGTACAGCGGGCGCAGGTAGGGATCGACCTTCTGCGCCAGGTCGCCGGGCAGGAAGCCCAGCCGCTCGCCAGCTTCCACCGCCGGGCGCACCAGCACGATGCGCTGCACCCGGTCTGATTCCAGCGCATCCACCGCACAGGCCACGGCCAGGAAAGTCTTGCCCGTGCCGGCCGGGCCGACGCCGAAGTTCACGTCGTCGCGTGAAATACGCTCGAGATAGCGACGCTGGTTGGGTCCGCGCGCACGGATCAGGCCGCGCCGGGTGCGAATCCCGACCTCGGCCTGGCCGTCTTCGGTCTCATCCAGCCCGGAGGCCTGCAGGCTGAGGTTGACCAGTGCCGAGGTCAGCACCTCGCGCTCGGTCTGGCGGAACAGCTTGCGGATGACCCGCCGGGCTGCACGGGTGGCGTCGGGCTCGCCCTCGATGGCGAAGATGTTGCCGCGCGAGTTGATCGTCACGCCCAGGCGCTTTTCGATCAGGCGCAGATGCTCGTCGAACGGCCCGCACAGGTTGGCCAGCCGCTGGTTGTCGGCCGGTTCGAGTTCAATGGTGACGGGGGAAGCGGTCTGGTTCATCGCGTCAGGCCACCTCGCGCGCGGGAATGCGCCCGCGCAGCGAGTTGGCCATTGCTGCGGTGATCTGCAGGTCGACGAAGTTGCCAATCAGCGATGCCGGGCCGGGGAAATTCACCACCCGGTTGTTCTCGGTGCGTCCGGCCAACTCACTGGAATCCTTGCGGCTGGTGCCTTCGACCAGCACCCGCTCGGTGGTGCCGACCATGGCTTCGGAAATCGCCGCGGCCTGGGTGTTGAGCTGGGTCTGCAATTCCTTGAGCCGGGCCTTCTTGTCTTCCATGAGCACGTTGTCGGGCAGGCTGGCCGCCGGGGTGCCGGGCCGCGCCGAATAAATGAAGCTGAAGCTCTGGTCAAAATTCAGGTCGCGAATCAGCTTCATGGTCTGGTCGAAATCGGCCCGGGTCTCGCCGGGGAAACCGACGATGAAATCCGAAGACAGCGAGATATCCGGCCGCGCCTGACGCAGGCGCCGGATCCGGTCCTTGTACTCCAGCACCGTGTGGCCGCGTTTCATCAGCGCCAGCACCCGATCGGAACCGGATTGGACCGGCAGATGCAGGTAATTCGCCAGTTTCGGCGTATCGGCATAGGCCTCGATCAGCCGGTCGGAGAACTCCACCGGGTGCGAGGTGGTGAAACGAATACGCTCGATGCCGTCAAGCGAGGCAACAAAGCGGATCAGCATCGCCAGGTCGGCAGTGCCGCCGTCGTGCATCGGGCCGCGGTAGGCGTTGACATTCTGGCCCAGCAGGTTGATCTCGCGCACGCCCTGGGCTTCCAGCCCCGCGACCTCGGCGATCACGTCGTCCAGCGGCCGGCTGACTTCCTCGCCGCGGGTATACGGCACCACGCAGAAGCTGCAGTACTTCGAGCAGCCCTCCATGATCGAGACGAAGGCGCTGGGCCCGTGCGCACCGGGCGGCGGCAGGTGGTCGAACTTCTCGATTTCGGGAAAACTGGTATCCACCGCAGGCTTGCCCGACTCGCGCACGCCGTCGAGCATTTGCGGCAGTCGGTGAATGGTCTGCGGCCCGAACACCAGGTCGACGAACGGCGCACGCTTGAGAATGCCCTCGCCTTCCTGGCTGGCCACGCAACCGGCCACGCCGATGACCACGTCCGGCCGAGCCTGCTTGATCGGCCGCCACTGCCCAAGTTGCGAAAAGACCTTCTCCTGCGCCTTCTCGCGGATTGAGCAGGTATTGACCAGAATCACGTCGGCCTCGGCCGCATCGTCGGTCAGCTCCAGGCCGTGCGAGGCGGCGAGCACCTCGGCCATCC
Organism: Wenzhouxiangellaceae bacterium; assembly: GCA_040904965.1. Taxonomy (GTDB): domain Bacteria; phylum Pseudomonadota; class Gammaproteobacteria; order Xanthomonadales; family Wenzhouxiangellaceae. Next base: position 57,426 of record JBBDSL010000128.1, on the reverse strand, counting down.
GGTCGGAGTCGTACTCGTTCATCTGGCAACCGTGGGTCTTGATGTAAAGCTTGCCGGGCATTGAGTGTGGATCGGATTCAAAATAAGCTATTGATTTTATCAGAATACCGATACCCGGCATACGTTCTGCCGCGGATTTGCAGGCGTGCGCGGAATCCGGCCCCACCAGCGCCGGGGAGCGGCTTCGGCCATTCATCCGGACGCAACGCTGGGGTGCGTAAAATGTGAGTTGTCCACGTCACGGAGGGCTCCGAATGGCCGCAAGACATTGGCGTGCAGCCATGCTGATGCTGACGGCGGCGGTCGCAGGTGCAACACCCGCCACGGACCAGTGCGGACACGTTCTGGTCGACACCGCAACCATGCGCGAGGTCATCGCGGGCATCGAGGGTTATGACACCGCCGCGGCCACCAACCAGTCGCGCTTCGTGGCCGACTTCCTGTTCGGCCTGGCCCGTCGCCCGGAAATCACCGGGCGCTCGGGCACTTTCCAGGTTCAGCCGGAGCGCTTTTTCGAAGCCTGGCTGGAGGTCACCGAACACCGCGCCGACGAGGCACCGGTGAGCATGCGCAAGGTGCTTGAGCACGGCCAGCGATTCGTCGTCGATGCGCGAGCCGCTGTGAGGATTTCACCGGCATCGGTCGAGGCCCGGCAGGCGCTGGCCGTGCGTGCCAGCTGGCCCGATGCGCCCGGCACGGCCGATCACTACAGCTACCACGACACCATGGCCGAGCCGTCGATCCGGCTGCGGCACGAACGGGTGATCACCTACCTGTTGATCGATTTCGGCGATTTCGTCGCCTATGAAAACATGCGAGGCATTCGCGGCCGGCCGACCTCCGGCGCACTTGGCGCGCTGTTCGGCCTGCTTGGCATGGCCGAAATCCTTCAGTCTCGTTTCGCCGTGGCCGACGATCAGAGCCAGGTCAACCGGTCGCGAGTCGAGAAGCTCTTTTCGTTTACCACGCTTACAACCATCACGCCCGACGGCATCGCCGAGCGCGGCATTCCGGCCGATCGCGACGACCTTGAGCGCCTGGCCGACAAGCTCGAACGCCCTCTCGATATCGAAATGCTCCGACCCTGGCCGGCCGCCTGCGAATAACCACCCCGTACCGGCCGCGCCATGGCACGGTTCCTGCCGCGATCGCGTTTCATCCGGTAGAACCTCAACATAATCGGTCTGATTCCATGCGCCATATCGCTCGTCTCTTCCTTTTTCTGTTCCTGTTGGTCCCGGCCGCGCCGCTCGCGGCCCAGGGCGTCACGCTCAGCTACCAGGGCCAGCTCAAGCAATCCGGCACGCCCTACGACGGGCTGGTCAACCTTGAATTCCGGCTGTTTGATTCGCTTTCGGGCGGCACCCAGGTGGGGCTGACGCGAAACTTCAGCAATGTGCCGGTGGAAGACGGCCTGTTCCAGGTGCCGCTGGATTTCACCGCGTTCGATTTCCGCGACAATCCATCCGGGCTGTATGCCGAAATGCGGGTCGACGGCACGCTGATCACGCCGCGCCAGCGCCTGACCGCCGCGCCCTATGCCGCCTTCGCGCTGACTACCTTTGACCCGGAATTGCCGTGGACCGAAATCAACGGCGGAATCTCCTACACCGACGGCGATGTTGCGATCGGCACCACCGGCTTTTCGTCGGCCCGCCTGCGCGTGGATGCCGGCACCAACTTCGATGGTGTTCATGCCACAACCGCCGGCAGCAATGGCTGGGCGGTGTACGGCGTGGCCTCCGGCGAATTCGGTATCGGTGTGCACGGCCGGTACACCGCCACCAGCGGCAGCGGAGCGGCCGTACGCGGTGTTTCGGCCAGCCCGCAGGCCTGGAGCGGGGAGTTCATCGGAGGCAGCGGTCTGCGGGTCGATCCATCGGACTCGCTGATTCCGGCGATCACGCTGGCACGCGGCAGTATTCAGGCCGAAAACGGGCTGACTGTTCGCACGACTTCGGGCAGCATGCGGCTAAGCACCGGCGGCTGGCTGGCGATGGCCACCGGCACCGGCGGCGACAATTTCCGCATCGAGGCCGACGGCAGCGGCCGGTTCTTCGGCCCGCTGCAGGTCGACGGGGCCCTGAGCAAGGGCGGCGGCTCGTTCACCATCGACCACCCGCTGGACCCGGCCAACCGCATTCTGCAACACAGCTTTGTCGAAAGCCCCGACATGATGAATATCTACAACGGCAACGCGGTCACCGACGCCGACGGCCACGCGACCATCCGGCTGCCGGACTGGTTCGAGGCGCTGAATCGCGACTTTCGTTACCAGCTGACGGTCATCGGGTTTGGGGAAAACGCAAGCGAACGCGAGGCACTGGCGAATTTTCCCCTCGCCATCGTTTCGGAAAAGATCCGCAACAACGCGTTCTCGATCCGCACCGATCAGCCGTTCGTGGAAGTGAGCTGGCAGGTCACCGGCATCCGCCAGGACGCCTGGGCCGAAGCCAATCGCATTGAAGTCGAACTGGAAAAACCGCCGGCCGAACGCGGGCAGTACCTGCATCCCGAAGCCTTCGACCAGCCGGTCCCGACGAACACGGCACCAAACACCAGCATCGACCCGGAGCCTCGGCCATGAGACGCGCCCGCATGGCGGCACCGCTGCTGATCGCACTGGCCGTGCCGGCCGGCGCCCAGGACTGGCAGGCCGACTGGTGGACCGTGGACGGCGGCGGCGAACTCGAGGCCCATGGCGGCGACTGGGCGCTTTCCGGCACTGTCGGCCAGTGGGACGCGACCCCCAACAATGCCGCGCAAGGCGGCCCCTGGGAAATTACCGGCGGCTTCTGGGGCGTCAATCTGGAAACCGATACGCTGTTCAAGGATGGCTACGAAAACTGAGCATGAGGATTCCGAGCACCGGAAGGTGCGCTCAGGCGCACGCGCATAAGCATCGGCAGCGGAAAAATCGCCTGCAAAGCGTCGCGAGCGGGTGGCTGAGCGCGTCTCCCGGAGCACAGGATCCGCAGTGTACGTTGGTTGGTACATGAGGATTCCGAGCACCGGAAGGCGCGCTCAGGCGCACGCGCAGCAGCTTTGCAGGCGATTTTTCAGCCGGGGGGCCACTCCATCCGCCGCCCGCCCAACAAATGCAGGTGGATATGCCAGACCGACTGCCCGGCGCCTTCGTTACAGTTGAAGTTGAGCCGGTAGCCGTCTTCGGCGATGCCTTCGCTGGCGGCGATTTCCTTTGCCGCCAGCACCATGCGCCCGACCAGCACCGCATCGCTGTCCTCGAGATCGTTGAGGGTACGGATCTTGCGCTTGGGGATAATCAGAATATGCACCGGCGCCTGCGGATTGACGTCGCGGAACGCCAGCAACTCGTCGCTTTCCCAGACGATGTCGGCCGGAATCTCCCGGTCGACGATTTTTTCAAACAGGTCTTCGGACATGCACGACTCCTTAAATTACTTGAATGAACCCCAACATTATGCGTGTCGCGGCCTAGCAATACGGATGGAAGTTTCGACCAAATATCGGTTCGCGCCGCCGGTCGGCCACCCATCGGAGTCTATAGATGAAGTTTCTCTCGGCCAACCGCCGGGGATGCCGCCGACCGCCAGGGGTTGAACCTGAAGCCGAACGGTAATTCGAATTTATTAGACTGAACGAATTCCGCTTATCCGCGATGCTGCAGCTTTATTTACTTTAAGTTGGATTGGGCATGGCGGTGATGGCCACATCCAGACATCGGTGTTTCGGCTGATTCTTGTCAGAGTTCACGGCCGTCAGCAGCCCATGTTCTGTTATGATTTTAAGCATTACGGCAAAATTGTGGGCGTTCGAACAACATGCCGAATTTAAGAATACGCGCCGCCGGGCTGACCAGTCACACGGGCAAACATGTTTCGCGCCACTCACATCGCTCCCACCGACAGCCTGCCGGCAACCAGGCCACGCAGCGGCATTTTCAACGCATCAGCCAACCACATGACGCAATCGAAAGGCGCGCCGGGCAAACCGCTTATCAGGTGATGAACGGTACCGGCGCCATCAATCCCCAGGCACGGCAAACCGGTAGCCGGCAAATCGCCGGTGGCCAACCTCTGCCGCAGAATGTTCGCCGGTGGTTCGAGCCGCGATTCCAGCAGGATTTCAGCGCCGTCCGAATTCACGACAACAGTACAGCCCACCAATCTGCCGCCGCTATCAACGCCAGAGCCTTCACAGTCGGCAGCCACATCACTTTTGATAAAGGCCAGTATGCGCCGCACACCATGGCGGGACGCCGGCTGCTGGCGCACGAACTGGCGCATGTCAGCCAGCCGGATAGCGATCCGAATACGGCCTACCGGGAAACCTGGGATGTGGATGACAGTGCGCGGACCGTTGAACGCGGCGTGCTGGTGCAGCTGATTTTCAAAAATACCTGGTCGGATTCGTGGAACAATACCGGCTGGACTTCTTCACGCAAGAATACCTTCCGGAACAATTTCGAGAGCAGCATCGAAAACACTTTCAACAACAGCAATACCGTGCTTAATCCGCCGGCAACCGCATCCGACGTATTGCCCGCTGACAACATAAGCAAAGGCTACAAGCCCAAAGTCGATATCAGTCTGGTGCCGGATGGCGACTACTCGACCGGCGAAGACTGGGAAGTTGATGTTGAATCCAACCCTGGTAAAGGCTATCGCCAATCCAGCAGCAACACGATGTATGGCGAGTTGCATGAAGGCTCCAATGAAAGTTTCACCAAAAAGAACTCAGCGCCAGGCGTGACGCAAATTCCAACTGCTCATGAATTTGGACACTACATCGGTCTCGATCATCCCGGCAAGGGCCTGGAAGGCGGCTGGTTCAGCGACTCGCAACTCAGCTCCGGCGCCGACGAATACAGCCACACGGGCAAAGACCAACACGGTAGAGCTGTTGACGGTCCCAACGACCTGATGGGCGGCGGCATGGGGCTGCAACCTTTTTATTTTGACGCATGGTCTGAAAAGCTGGATGAGCACATTGAAGATCTGCGCAAGGTGGCCTCGCGCCGCCGATTCAATTCCGAAATGCGGACCTTCAAAAAAGCCATAGGCGGCGATCCGGCCAGTGTGGGTTGGTTTATGCGAGGCCTTGGCGGTACGTAACTTTTTGTGCCCTTGTTTAAGGTGTGCCCGGCGCTAGAATACTTGGCAAGGATACAACGCCACCAGCCCCGGCCGCGCGCTGCGCCACGCCAAAAGGCTCCGCGCGCGGCCTCTTACACCACCCTGTGGGGCACTACCCGGCCAAGAAGGCTCAAGGCATGGCACAGGCCGGACCGAGCCTTGACGCGACGCGGGCCATCCTACCCCGGATGAACATGCGAATCATCTCGGAACGGGCCGAAACCTGAAACATGTGGCCATTTTGCCGGCTTTCGTGCCTATGTGCCGGCGACGGACGTCGATTCATTCAACGCCGTACCACGCGGGCAGGGCGCGACGCGCCTGCGCGGGACTTGTCAGGCTGGCAGACTTCAAGGTTCGCTCGTCACCGGTTCAGTGCGCAGCGTTGCAGCGATGTAGGCTGCTTCAAGCTCGCCTATTGTCGGTTCCACACCTTCTTCGCAGCTGTTGAACGCGGGGTCTTGTACGTCCATGCCAAACAAGGCCTCGACGGAAACCGTGCTGGCCGACAGATCGTTGAGCGTGGCGCCCAAGCGTTCCATGCGTGCCCGTTCTGCGGCAGCGCGTCGTTCGCGTTCCTCCTGTTGCCGACGGCGATGCGCGGCCTCTTGCTGGCGGGCTTCGAAATCTGCATCGTAATCTGCACGCCCCCCAGGCACATTGTTTTCCAGCGCCAAGTAGGTACCGAAACCAACGCCCAAGCCGACGACGAGCCCAATGGCAGTCCCCCAACCCGGCACGACCGATCCGGAAGCCGCCCCGGTTCCCCCTGAGGACAGCATCACCGCAATGAAACCCGTCGTCGCCGCCTGGGCGCCCGCCCCGGCCGCGTAGGAGGTCAATCCAATACCCGTCGACCGCGCAAGGCGCGTCGGCACTTCGCCTTCCTGCATCGGACGGTCTTCGAGCAGGCCCATGCTGACCCCTTCGACAATCGGTGCCCCGATGGTTGCGCCCATGCCACCACCGAACAATCTCAGCCTGCTTGCGGACATCCAGGTCACACCGCGTTGCAGCGCGAAATTCGTCCCTCGCGATACGGCAACGTGCTCAACACCGGTTTCGACCGCCCCGCCGAGGGCACCGAGCCCGCCTGCCTCGACGAGTTCGCCCGCCCAACCGGGATGCTCGGCCTCGTCAATCAGCATCATGCCGGCGGTGGTGACGACTGAAATAACCGTGTTCATCCCTGCCCCGCGGGCCGCCGATCTGCCGGTGCTGACCGCCAATCCGCGGCGGTTGTTGCCATGGAGTGCGGTTTCGATCCAGTCGGATGTCACCGTCCGGTCGATATCGGCGTCGCTCATATTCGAATGGATGCCTTGGCGCGCCGCGCGCAGATTGTTCAGTTGTTGTGTCGTGACGCCCGAGCTGACGACCAGCCCGGCCGCCCGCCGTCCGACCTCGGCCTGTACGTCGGCTAATTGTTGCGGCGAGAGGCCTGCGGCGTCGACGTCGGCGACGGATGACAGTGTTACGTTGGTCCCGTTGACCTCTATAGTGATCGGGTTGTCGCGCAGCATCGCCGAATAGATCCTTCGATAAGCGGCGTAGTTCGTGCCCCAACGCGATCCTGCATCCGACAGGAGCCGTCGGAATTCCGCCACGTCGTCGGAGTTCACCGCGATCCTGGCATCCGCAAGAACGCCGGTTCGCAGATCGGCATGCGCCTGGCTTCCCACAGCCACACCCGATTGACCCGGCATGTCGAGCATATAGGCGTCAAGGTTCGTGCGGTTCGGCATCACGCCGAGCATTTCCTGCAACCCGCTCCGATAGGAACCGAGCCGAGCACTCTGTTCTTCGAGCCGACTGCTCTTGACCGAAATGCGTTGAACCCCGAGGATCTCAACGCCGCGTGATCCCTGGACCCGCTGGAAGTCAAAGACCGGGGCGTTGCGCTCCGACGGGGAATGTTGCACATTCGGAGAGGTTCGGAAGTCGGTCCAGCCCTGCGTGTTCAGGTCATCAAGGAACAATCCAAAGCCATACCGCCCGCTGCTTCCGACACCGGCTTCGGCCATGTTGCCGTGCCAAAGGTTCGCGCCCGGATTCATCGAAAAATCACCGCGGGCAGCGCGGCTGAACGGACTTGCCTGTGCCCCGCTTCCGGCCAGCATCACGGTCGATCCCTGGACGCCTTGCCGGGCAGCGTCGGGTCCCATGGGCAAGAATGCGAATTCCTCACCCGTCATCCCGAACGGGATCACGTCTTCATTGCCCTGTAGCTGACGGCGGTAGTATTCCTCTTCCGACAGGACCTCGATTCCCATCGAGGACATGTGGTCGTAGAACTGCACGGACGTCATGATCGGCCCCGGCGGCGAGGTTTCGGGCCTGCCCGCGGCGACCTCGGAATCGACCGCAACTATGCTCCTCTGGCCACCGTAGTTCATGATCATGTAAAGCGACGATGGGATTTGCGCGGTCGCAGTGGTCAACCACAGATGGCCCTCGCGGACGCGCTTGTTTCGCTCCGCTTTCAGCCGTGCCTGCAGCCTTTGATAGGCGGACAGGTCCGCGTGGCGCGGCGACATGAAGGCATGGCTTTGAACCCAGTTGTCGACCCGGATGGATTCGGTGTTGAGCAGCGTGTTGCCCATGCCGTCTACATCCACCGCCTCGGGGTCGAAGGAAGCATTCGCGTAGGGCAAGGCACAGACATGCCGGGCGGGGTCGGAGGACAGCTCTATCTCGCCGGCGGTTGTGAGCGGTTCCGAGCCTGTGGAGAGGACCGCGGTCTCGTCGACGTCGCAGGTGCCGGCATCAGCATCGGTATCAGCCTCGGGCAAGGACGCGAGCGGCGGGGAATCCCCCGGTTCGCAGACGCCGGACTCGTCGCCCGGCGAGGACACCGGCGGGCCGTCGCGGCGGATGACCTGCGGATCGGCGCCACTGCCCGGATCGCCCGTCCCCCGGGCGGCGCGTTCCCAGCGATCACCCCGGGACCCAAGGCTCAATGGCGCGGCGGGATCGACGTCGCGGCCACCGGTTTGGGCGACGTGCCGCATCTCGTGACCGAGAACCGAAGCCCGCTCCGCCGCGCCCAGGGAGCGCGACAAAAGGATGTTGCGCCCGACCGCCGCGCCGCGCGCGCCAAGGTCCGAAAGCACAAGATCGGCGACATGCCCTTCGTGGATCGCGGGGCCGGGGCCTGGCGCCGACCGCCCGGCGGAGAGCACCGATTGCAGCGCCTGGTTTCCAGCCGTCTGCTGCACTTGCGTCGGCTGCACGGACAAGCCGCGATCCGCCGCCGCCCCGCCGTTGCCGCTACGGTTAGCGCGTTTGAGTTCGGATGTCGCGGTTTGTGCTTTCATTGTTCGCTGTACCCGGTCGCCACTTCACGCTCATTGTTGTGAGTCGTCAGGGCACAACCGTCGCGCGCCTAATGAATTCCGTCGCCGGACAGCTTGATTTCGGCCCGCGCGATGAAATGCTCGGCCGTGGCCACGGCGATGCTGGCGATGGCTTCGGCGAAGCCGCGCATGGCGTCCGGGTCGGGTTCGGTGTCCTTGTACAGTTTGGTCAGTCCGGCCAGAACCTTGTCGGTCGCATCGCCGTGCAATTGTCCGGTATCGATGGCCATGGGGCTCTCGGCAATGATCGGCTGTTAAATGAAGCATTTTGACTACGGGCTCCGAACCGTCGCGATTCCCCGCTTTGTTCAGCAGGCAGGCAAACTCGGCGCTGGCATCACGGTCATGCGCATTCCTGACCTCGGAACGTTGGCCCTGCAGTGCATCGGCTTCGTCTAAAGACAGCATGAATCGGGCCGCTTCCGAGGTAATTGCAAAATTCATTTCCATAAAAGTGACCTGGCTCAAAACGTATTCGAGCCTCAATCCAGCGGCCGCAAGGGCACCAGCCCACCCGGCCAGTCATATTCCGGCGGATGGAACGGGTTCCAGCCAAACGGAATTTCCGTCGTCGGATCGCGCATAGGCGGATGCCAGCCATGGGGCATGCCCGGATAGTCCGGATTACGCCGTGGCACGTTGTAGTTTTCCAGTGGCAGTTCATGAACCGGAGATACCGGATCGCGGGTAGGGTGTCCGCTTGAGGTCAATGGGTGAACGCCACCCTGATGAGCCGGATGATGTCCGCCGGCTAATCTGGATTGGCCATAGATCGGCATCAGGTTGCGCGGGTCAACGATCTGATTTGGATACTGGCTCTTGTTATAGTTCCAATGATGCAAGGTCGCGACGTCAATGCCTTCGGCGCGCGCTGCCACCTTATACTTATCCCACATGGCGGCATACACTTTATGCAGTTCACTGCTTGACCAGTTGGCGACCGAACCATCCTGCACCGCGATTAACCAGCGTTTGTAGATATTATCCTTCGGTGATGTCGCCAAGGCTTTTTCCGCCTGCAGCCACAAACGAAGGTGCTGGGCATCGTCGGCCAGCGTTCCACCGACAAAGCCCGCGTTGCCGAAATCGGTGGGCCGCAGGCCCCGGTTCATCAGCATGCTGCCCTGCGTGCCGTCGGCGCCCAGCGGCAATGTATAGACAGGCGCCTCACCCGGCGCCGGCGCATTGCTAGGCAGAATAACCCTTGAACCGAAATGCGGCGAAGGGCTTGCGGAAGTCGCGAGACCCGGCGCCATGGCCGGCAACAGCGCTCTCGGCGCACCCATACTCCCGGCACCCGGCAGCATTGGCGGAGACGGCGCTACCGATGCAGGCGCAGGCATGTGCACCAACCCGCCGCCGGCGCCCGCGCTGGCGGGAACACTGCCTCCCGGCGGCAGCAGGCCTGCCATCGGCTGCAGTTTGCCATCGACGATAGGCACAGTGCCGCCGTTGGGTCCATGCAGTGTCGCGCTGCCCCTGCCGGTTTTGATATTTACTCTCACCGTGGCCATTTCCCCGCGCGAGCCGGGCGCCAGATTTTTGCCTACCACGGTGTAATCACCGGTTTTAGGGTTATGCGAAACGACGCGCCAGGCGCTGTTGGGCTTTCCTTCAGCACCGGATATATGCCGACTCGGCGCACTCTTCGGTACACCCGAAGGCGTTCTGAACATGCCGCGCGCCGCCATTCCGCTGGCCGCCAGCGAGTAGGTGCTGAGTACCATATTCATGATCCCGCCGGCCATCAGCATACCGGCAGCGGCTTCCTGCTCCGGACTGAATATTTCGGCACCGGTGCCCGCGGCATACATCTGACCTTGCTTGTAATCAGCAAACCCCCGGGCGAAGCCGGACCCGGCCAGACCCACGCCCAGGAGCAGGCCCAATGGCGCCGTGGGCGGGAAGATAATCATCAGCATTGCGACCACCCCCAGTACGCCCTCAGCGACCTGCCTGGCTTGTTTGGCCGCCGCCGACTGCCGCTGGGCGTCGCGGATCATGATCTGAACATCGGCATCCACGGTAGCGATAAATGCATCGATAATCGGCAGCAGTTGAAGGAAGTCGTAATCCTCCTGGGAGATTTCCTCGCTAAGATTTTTATAGCCGTCTCTCCGCGATTCGATCCATGACAGCACCGTAGTCACCAGTTCCGACGGCGTTATCGCGCTATTGATCACGCCTTCGGGAATGACCTTGTACTGGGTTTCCAGAATGCGCACCTTGGGCCTGATCTGGTCTATCGAGTTAGCAATCGAAGTCAGACCGGGCATGCCTTGAACGTAATTACGCACTTCGCCGGATACTTTTTCGCCGTGTACCTTTTGCCCCATGATATTGGGTTCCGGCGAACCGCCGGTCCTGAACTCCTGCAGCGCCGCGTTCTGCAACCGATATACCGGCGCGATGCGCGCGGGGTGATCTTTGGGAAAACGTGCATCAATCTCCGGTATCGCCTTTTGCACATGGCAATCCATGCACCCGGAATTAATAAGTTTCTTGTCCAGAGCCTCTACCCAGCCCCGGTAACCCGGCGAATCCGACCACGCCCGCTTTTCGGCCAGATTTTTCATGTCGTAAGGGCCGACAAACGGCCCTAATCCGGTGTCCGGATCGGCGCTCTTGGCCAGCGACTCCATAAATGTATATTCCTGGGCCGCCAGCGTTTGATTAAAAAAGGACCGGGGTGCCAGAGAGTCGACGTAGGTGCTCCAATCCGCCAGTGCTGCGCGGTTGCGTTTCAGACGAGCAATAGCGACGTTCCGTACATTGGCCGAAAAGCTTTTCCACTCCTGAGCCAATTTGTCATACTGCTGGCGCAGCAGAGGTGCGATTTCCTTCTTTCGGCCTCCTGCCGCTTTCGCGCTTAGCTCAAACTCGGCAACATTGGTCTCCGTGCGCTGCAGCCCGAGCTTGCCGATCTGCCTGGCCATCAGCCGCCGCAAGTAGGACGTATTCTTGGACAGCAGCAGGCTCGAGCCATCCAGGAAATAATGCGTGACGGTATTCTCGCCGGGTTCAGGATCTTTTTCTTTACCGGCACTGCCCAGCGCCTCCAACGCCTTGGCTTCGTCTTCGGGCGTGCGTTGAATCACCCGCCGCGCGCGACCCCCTGACTGCTGAAGGAAATGCGTCAGCTCGTGCGCCAGCAGTTTCTTTCCAGCCAATGAGCCAGGCTGATATTCACCGCTTGCAAAAACGATATGTCTGCCGCTGGTAAAGGCTTTCGCGCGGTAGGCGCGCACCATTTGATCCGATGAAGCGTCTGCATGCACCCTCACATTACTAAGATCACGAACGAATCTGGGTTCAAAAAAACGCCGGGTCTCATGGCCAAGCGGCTTTCCGCCGCATGACGGAAGGCGCGCATCGCGTGCGGGGTTTGCTGGCCGACTGTTCGATGTCTTTGCCGGTTTTCGCTGAACGGCAGCCAAGTTGGCGCCTTCCTCATTGATGCAGTCAGCGCATTGGCGCTGAAGACTATTGCCCACGGCGCTGATCGAGGGCGGATTGCCGGAACCTTCTGGCTTGCGCATAACCTCATCGGCTACGCGGTCGGCTTCTTTCTCAAACGGGTCATCCGGCCGGCTAACGCTGAGTTTGGTCTGCACGAACATGCCCTGCACTGCCTGGTTGCCGGCCTGTTGCTGCACCTGCTCAAGTACCTGCACCGGCTGACTGGTCTTGTTGCCACAACAAGCTTTACCGTGGGTTGCCGATTCAGTTTTTTGTGCTGCCTGTTTCATACATCCTATTTCTGCGACTTATTCGCTTGTTGCCAGATCACAGTGATAACTGCACCTGATAATGCCCGCCTGAATTCACCGTGGTAATCAAGGTTGAGTAAGGTGCTGGCCAGGCAATCGAGCCGATCAGGTCGTCCCCATCAGCATCCCAATCAAAAATATTCACCGTAAAATTACCCATCTTTGGCGCAAGTGAGCCCAGATTTACATGAAATACAGCGCTATCTCCGTCTGCGATAGGCCGTGTATCCGTTGCCACCATTGCCGAACCATTGCTGAGGGTGACATATACATCATCCGAACCGGTCCAATCCTCGGTTTCCATCACGTGCACACCCACTCTGGCGGAACGTCCTTGCAGTTCTGCCGCGAATACCCTTTTTTCAGTCGCATCTGTGGTGACTTGGTGACGCCGGATCAGTTGGCGGGTGGATAGCGCATGCGCCTGTGTCTGCAATTCCGCCAATTCAGCACTGTCTGCACCCGGTGTACGCGCCCGCACAGTGCGGGCATTATCGTGACCAAAACCAGCCTTGTATTCATTGTGAAAAGATTGTGAGCCGGTGCCGTAAGTTTGCATTTCCCAATTGGTCACCTTGGCGTTGTAATCCTCAGATTCGCTGGTGTGTTCAAACGTCACGCGGTCCGGTCCCGCCACCATGATCACGGCCGCCCAGTGATAAACGCCTTTTTTTGATTGTGAATAGCGGGTGTCCCTGATCGAATAAGCTTCACCCACCTCAGGCTTGGCTTCGTTATCCATTCCCAGTCCGGCGGCAGACGAGGGCGTCAGCGCGCCCATCATACTGCTGATTATTTTCTCTTTATCATCCGGACTGAGCGCCGCATATTCGCTACGGATTTTTTGATGAAGTTTGCGTTTGTCATCCGCGCTTAACTTGGCATAGTCCTTTTCCTGATTAATTTTGTTGGACATAAAAACAGTCAGCGCTATAATTTCGCGCGGGTCTTTTTTCATGACACCAGGCATCGGTGTTTCCCGTAAAACGCCTTCTATATCCTTAAACACCGCAACCGCCGGAGTATCCGTTCCCGTGGCTCCCATCACCTCGCGTGCCGCCCGGCCGCAATCGTCATAAAAGTCTGGAGTTCCCCAGGCATTAGGATCCATTTTGGTTTTGACATCGACTTTCGACAGTGTCCGGAATTCGTCTCTTTTGCCTGGCACGGGCACGCTTTGCGAGCCGCCTCCCGGACTGATTTCCACGCCCGATTTTTTGGCGCTGAGAATACTGTTGGCGCCGTTGATCAGTCCGGCCTCGGCGTATGCGACCTGCCCGCCCATTGTCAGGGTGCGCCCCTGACTACCCAGCCGACCGCCGTTGAAGTTCACGTAGTGACGCTCGGCGCTGGGCACCCGGCGCCCGGCCTTGCCCATCAAATGCGCCGCCGGTCCGCCCCGCGTAACCGCCTCGGCCACCGCGTGCGCGTGGCCTTCCGCCCCCAGACCGGCGTCGTGCGCGTGACCGGCATGCTGCAACTGATGCGCGGCTTCGTGAGCTGCCAGGTGCAGGTCCGGTTGCTGAAAGGCAAAGTGCGTGACCGGCCCTCTCGTGAATGCCGGTGTTTGACGGGCGGCGCAGCCGGTGGGGTCAAGTACCGCGCTCAATGGCAGATTCTGTCCAAGGCTGTGATGAATAGCCTTGCCATGCGGAAAGGAAAAAGACCGTGGTGGATTATCCGCTGCTACACCCGTCGCCTTGGCCTGAATAGCCAGGTTACCGGTAACACTTTTCGCGTTACGTTGACATTCTGGCTGTTGTTCAACAGAGCCAGCCGATTTTGTGGTAATTGCCTTATTCGTGCTCAACACATCTTCCTTGCGCTGAAGCCCGGCCTTAATCACTGCGATACGGCGCACTTAATGAATTCCTTCCCCCGACTGCACCGTCTCCGCCCGCGCGATGAAATGCTCGGCCGTGGCCACGGCGATGCTGGCGATGGCTTCGGCGAAGCCGCGCATGGCGTCCGGGTCGGGTTCGGTGTCCTTGTACAGTTCGGTCAGTGCGGCCAGAACCTTGTCGGTGGCTTCGATGTGCAGTTGCCCGGTATTGATTGCCATGGGCCCTCCGGAATCATTGGCTGTTGGATGATGCGTGTTTGATCGGGTGCTGCGCACCGGCGCCGTGCGCGCCGGTTTGGGCGCGTTCAGCGGGGCGTTCGATGAGCGCGTAGTACTGCTTGAAATCGGCCGCGCCGGGCGCCTTGCCCTGCTTGATCATCTGCCGCGCCATGGCGCGCACCAGGCAGGTCATGTCGATGCGCCCGCCGCTTCCGGCCGCTTGCATGGCCGCATCCAGCGCGATGGTCTTGATGTCGCCACCGGTGCCTTCGAAGTGGCGCCCGAGAAAGGCGAAATCCACATCCGCGTCCAGCGGCGCTTCCGGCGGGAACATGCCGCGCCACAGACCCTCGCGGTGGGTGGCGTTGGGACGCGGGAATTCGATGGTGTAATGCAGGCGCCGCGTGAACGCCGGGTCGATGTTCTTGGCGATGTTGGTGGCCAGGACGACGATGCCGTCGTGGGCTTCCATTTTCTGCAGCAGGTAGGCCACCTCGACGTTGGCGTAGCGGTCGTGGGCGTCCTTGACCTCGGAACGTTTTCCCAGCAGCGCGTCGGCCTCGTCGAAAAACAGAATGCAGTTGGCGCGCCGCGCCGCGGTGAAGATTCGCTCCAGATTTTTTTCCGTGTCGCCGATGTATTTGCTGACCACGCCGGACAAATCGATGCGGTACAGGTCGAGACCCACTTCGTGCGCAATCAGGTTGGCGCACATGGTCTTGCCCGTGCCGCTGACGCCGGAGAACAGCATCATCAGCCCGCTGCAGCCGCCGGTGCGCCGGTGCATGCACCATCGCTGGTAAACCAGACCGCGGTTGGTCACGGCGGCGATGGCCTCGTTGATTCGCTCCAGGGTAACGCGCGGCAACACCAGATCGTCCCAGCGATAAGTCGCCTGCACTTTCTGCGCCAGTTTGCCTATATCGCCCACTGATTGCGCACGCGCGGCGGCGAACACGGCATCGCGATCCGGCCCGCCGGGCCGCGCCATCTCCAGTGCCAATGTCTCGGCCGCGGCGGTGATCTGACCGGGGTTGAGCACAAAGCGGTCGGACACCGCACGCACATCGGCCTCCACAGCCGTCAGACCGTTATCGGTCAACGCCGCAGCCCACAGGCGCTCGCGCTGCGGTGGTTCCGGATCGGCGAACACACGCACGGCGGCGTTGACCCCGCGCAACCATTCGCGCCAGACGGCGCCGACCGCCACGCCGATGTACACCGGCACGTGCGCACGGCTCAGTAACGCCATCGCCGCGTCGGCACGGCGCCGGTCACCGGCGTCGCCGGCGTGCAGCCGGTCCAGACCGGTCAGATACAACCCCGCCCCACCGAGTCGCGCCTGCAACATCAGACGCTGCACTTGCGTGCCCAGCGGCTCGGGCGACAGTGCCAGGTCGTCCAGCGCGGCACACAGTAGATTCATGTCGTGGGCCCCCCCCCCCCCCCCCACTTCGACCCCGCGGCCGGCGCCGGGCTCGCCCTCAAGCACTGTGACCGCGGCATCCACGGCCAGGCCGCCGGAATCGGGGGCGCGCTCCGGGGGGGATGCGCCGGCGGCCGGCAGATAATCGCTGCCCGGCAGCAGGCGCGCGTCCATGGGCACACCGTCGAGCAGGTAGCTCAGCAGCGACGGCGCCGCGCGGAAACCCGTGGCCAGCGACCAGCTCGCGTCGCTGCCGGCCACCTCCAGCAAATGTTCACGCACCAGCACGCCGGCCGGCGAAAACGCCCGTCGGCAGCCGGCACACACGTCCGGATCAGTCACACGCAGGGCAAGGTCGACGGTCGGATATTTGCGCGTGATATCGTTGTTGAGGTAGGCATACAGGGTCTCGTATTTCAGCGCCAGTTGCGGCGCCAGGGCCAGCACCAGCAGATCCTGCTGCACCTTATCGAGCGCGAACACCGCGGTTACGTGTTGCCAGCGCGTGTCCGCCTCAAGCGCCTCAAGCGCCGGTCCGGTCTGTTCCGCGATCTGTCGGTCGAGGCTGTCGATGTCGGTATCGTGTTCGCCCGCGCGGCGCCAGTCGCGGATCAGCCCGTCGACCTGGTCGTCGGACACGTACAGGCCGCGAAATTCGTCCAGCGACAATTGGTACACCGCGCGCAGACGCAGGATCTCGCGCTGCAACATCAGATCGAGGCGCTGCAGGGCGGGTGCGAAACTGGCGCGCGGCAGTGGAATCATTTCATTCGCCCTGATGGAGTTCGATGCGGCAATCATCCAGCCAGTCCGGCGCGTGGCGACCACGGGCCAGACCGGTCATCGCCAACACGACATTCAGCGGCGGCCGCCCGAGCCGCACAAGCCAGCGGCCGGGTTCGGCTTCGAGCCGGGCGTCCAGCGCCAGGAAATTGTCCCGGATGTGCGCCGCTGACGAGCCCGCGAAACCCGGCAGGCGCCAGGCCAGATCACGCAGCATGCCCTGCGCCACGGTGGTCAGCAGCCAGCGCGCGTTTCGTGCCGGACGCAGGTCGCGCGGCAGTTGCAGGTAGGCCAGGTCGGGCCGCGGCGATGCGGGTTCGCCCGGCGCGGACCAGCGCCACACGCACCCTTCGGGCAGCATCGCGTCCAGCCGCCGCCCCAGCGGCGCCGGGCGTTGCGGCTGACAGCCGCGCAGCAGCAGCCAACAACCCCGTCGGGTCTCGCCGGCGACGGCCAGGCGGCGGCCGGCGAACGGCCAGTGACTGACTTCGACCCGGTCGGCGCCGCATTGCGCCAACCGCCAATGCACATAGGCGCGCTGTACGGCACGCACCCGGGCCGGGGCAATACCATCCAGCCACGTACGCACACAGCCGGCGGTCAATGCCGGCGGCGCGCCGGCGAGGTCGCGCACCAGCGGATCGCGAAACACGCGCCCGGCAAGCCCACCGCCCAGGCACTGGGCCAGCAGCAACAGCCGCAGCGCGGCGGCACGCCCACCGGCCGGCGGTTCCGGCCAGTCCGCCAGCCACTGCGCCAGCGGCAACGCCTGCAGCGGACCCAGTAGCAGGAACACGCCACCGAACGGGGAATAACGCGCCGCAGCGGCGTCCGTCCCTGGCGCCGGTAGCGCGCACTCCGGCTGCAATGTATGTAACAGGCGGCGCCGGTCGGTGCGGTGCAGTTCGTGCAGCGGCAGCAGGTGCTGCGCCGCGGCGGACGGCAGCAGACGCAGCACAGCGACATGATCAGCGTCACGTACGGCACACACCAGGCGTCGATAATCGGCGGCATCGCGGGTTTGCGCCTGCTGGCGCAAGGTCACCGTCGCCAGCACCAGCGCCGCCAGCGGCGCCCCCGCCAGCGCCGGGCGCTGCTCAATCACCCGCAGGTACAGTTCCACCGTTTCCAGCCACGGCTGCTCGCTGACCAGCAACGGAATGCCCGCCGGGCCGGAGAGCTGCGCGAGCAGCGCGGGCAGCAATTCAGCCGTATTGGACGTCGCGGCCGGGACCGCACGCGCCAGGCCATCGAGCAGGCGGCGCGCACCGGCATCGCCGACCGCATGAAGCACGCGCGTGCGGTCGGCGTGCGTCAAGGCCAGCAGCGCACGCTGGCCGGTCGCCGCGGCGCGCAGGAGGACCGTGACGATCGCCTGCGGCACGGGCAGCGCACGCACACCGGCGAACTCTGCACCGGGCGTGCGGAAATACCAAGCCTTGCCGCCGCTGCCGCCGGCCAGATCGGCGACGAAACGCGCCAGATAGGCGGGGTAATCCGCGAAATGCACGACCTCGGCGGATGCCCCTTCGAGCAACCGGCGCTGCAAAGCCCGCGCGAAGCGGCGCGACCAGTTGCTCATGATCTCCCGGTCGTCGAGTTCGAGGTCGATATCGGCGTCCACTTCCAGGCACCGGATGAACCACAAGCCCTCGCCGGCGGCCCGCAGCGAAGCAAACACCTCGTGCAGATGGCGCCGCAGGCCCCGCTCCGGCACGCGATCCAGCCGCGTGCGCGCCGCGCGCGCATCACCGCTGACGTGGTAGTCCAGGCGCAGCTTGCCGACGTGCAGCAGATCCTCGTCTTGCGCCAGCGCCGGCATCGCCTACCCGCCCGCGGCCAGCGCCGATGGCCCGCTGGAATCGGCCCGGGCGGAATCAGCGGGGGACGAATGATGGGGCGAATGACCGGCATCCAGCAATTCGCTCAGCACCTGCACCGCACCGGACAGGCGCAGCAGGGTTTGTTCAATTTCGATGCGCCGTTGCTCCAGCGTCTCAAGTTGCCGATTGCCTTTGGCGATTTCTGTTGTCAGTTCGCGCAGGCGTTGTTCTATCCGTTCCTGATGAATCGTCATTACCTGCTCCTAACGCTCGCCCATGACAATGAAATTGAATGCGACATCCTCGGTAGTCCCGGCCAATGCACCTTCGACATCCTGGGCACGCACTTCGAAGCCGCCCGGTGATGCCCCATGTACCGAAAGCACGCTGTCGAGATGATTGACCAGCGTGACCACCACCACCGGTAACGTCGGAAAACCATCATTAAAGTTGATTTGATAACGGCCCTCGCCTGTCCGGGTTGAAGTAAACCCGTCGCCCTGCGTTGTATTGCCATTCGAGCCGACGCTGCCGACAATGATGCGCAGATTTTCCACGCCGCCCGGCGCATACAGATTGCCGTTATTGCCCAAGCGAACATCTCCGCGCACATCCAGCTTGGCCGATGGATTGTCGGTACCTATTCCCGTGCGCCCGGAATTCTTCACGGTGAAGCGGCTGTTGTTGTTGGGATGTATGCGCAGATCGCCGCCTTCGAGTTGCAGGTACAGCGGCGCGGCGGCGTTGCTGTTGCGCGCCTGGATTTCGTTGACATCGATACCCAGATTCTGCTCGCCGGGCCGACCGATCACCATATAGCCGCTATTGTCATTGCTGGTCACGTCACTGCCCGTGGCGATGTGCAGCGTGGTTGACGGGTCGTTGGTGCCCAGGCCTATTTTTTCCTCGTCGATCACCAGCGAGTTGGTACCCTCGTTGTTGACGACGATCTTTTTCGATGCCTTGGACCAATACACCGATGAGGTATGCGTGCCGCCGCTGCCAAAACGCAATTCGGTCAGGCTGTTGGGTGAATCGCCGTTGATGTCCAGAAACAGATCCGGATCATCACCCTGGATGTGCAAATGAGCAGCCGGCGCATCAGTGCCCAGGCCGATATTGCCGCCAACCGCGATATGCAAGCGACTGACATCGGGAGCGGTTTCGATCAGATTCAGCCCGTTCTCGTCGCCGTCTTCATTGGGCCGCAGATTGAATTGCCAGATGCGTGCGCTATTGGTGTTTTCCAGCGCGAGCAATTCCTGGCCATCGCCGCGGGCACGTAGGGTCAGTGGTGCGACCAAGGTGCTGTCCACCGCGCCGATGCCGACCATGCCGTCGTCCTGAAACACCACGTGCGCGATCTGCTGGTCACCGGGGAAGTCCAGGGTGCAAAGATCCGCCCCGGTAACGACCGCCCGGCCGATACTTAACCGATTACGGCCGTCGGCGCTTTCCCCCAGCAGCACCTGCAAATCCACACCGTTCTTGACGTTCACCTCCTGGCGCTGCAGCAGTAGTGCGGTACTGGCCGGAATATTGAAGCCATCGACCGTACGCTGAATGAAGTCGTGGCCGTCGCGATCGCGGAACTCCAGGCGGCTGCCGAACAACCGCGCATCACCGGTGATGCGCGTATCGCCTTCCAGCCAGATCAACTCACGTGCCAGCAGTTCATCCTCGCACAAGTAAAAATCCGCGCTCTGCAATTCGATCTCGGTGAATTGATGGTCGATTTCCGGGCCTTTGGCCGCATCGAATTCGGTAGTGCGCCGGCGCAGACGGATCACCCCGTCGGCGGCCAATAGCGATTCAGCCACCACACCCGCGTAACGGCGCTTGCGGCGGCTGCGTACACGCTGTTCGTCGGTCAGCGGCTGAAACGAGCCCGGCGCGCCGCCCTGCCAGCGCGCGTGCCCCAGCGGCACCAGCCACAGGGCATCGTCGGCGTCTTCGGGCAACGCCTGATAGGGTATCGATGCATCCTCGATCAGCGCCGCTTCAGGGTCAATCGCACGCAGCGTCTCGCGCGCATCCAGAACATCCGCGCCGTTGACCTCGACGCCGCTTTGACGTTGCAGGATGCTGCGCGGCCCGATCTCCAGCGCGAAGGTTTCGCTGACCCGCGCGAACACGTCCTCGGCGGCACATACTTCGAAACCCTTGCGCACACCCTCGCGCGCGCTTTGTGCGTAACGGATCCAGACCTCGACCTCGCCGCTGTCGGCTGCGCTGAACTGCGCTGCATCGAGCCGGGTCTGCGCCATGACCACGATCAGGCGGCCGTAGCCGTCGACGGCCAGACCGGGCTGCACCAACACATCGAGCGTGCCGTCGGGCGCTTCGACCTCGGCCAGGTCCAGTCCGGCGACGATGCCCCAGGTGTGCGCGCCCAGCAGGTGCCGGGCATCATGCTCTCGGAAATACGTGACCAGCGCGGCCAGGTCCTCTGCGCCGAGATACTGACCTTCGAAAAACGCCGGGCGTTCGGCTGTGAATTGGGTCATGACTCAGCCCTCATTTCCTGCCTGCTTTCTTGCTTGTCTTTTTGCTGCCGGCTTTTTTGCCGGCGGACTTTTTACCGACCTTTTTTGTGGCGGTTTTTTTGGCGGTCCTTTTAGCGGTTTGTTTATTTGCGCCTGCGGGTTGCAAGCGCTCGATGACTTTCTGTTGCTCGGCCAGACGGGCTTCCAGTTCGGCGACGCGATCGGTCAGTTTGTCGTCGTCAGCCTGCCTATCGCTGGATCGGCCAAGGCCCTCAAACAGCGAACTGAAAAGTTCCCTTTCCGGCCCGACCTGCTTCAGTCCCGCCAGCGCCAATGGCCGCGCAAGCGTATTGGCCAATAACAGATGCGGCAAGTTGCGCGCTTCGACTTTGGCCAACTCCGGTTGATCGGTGGCCAGTTTGAAACGGCTGATGCTGTTCAACAGCGCGGCCGGCTCCAGCGGCTGCTCGCCGCGGGCAATGGTGTTAGCCACAAATGTCCGGACCGCGCCGAGTTCAGCATCCAGTCCGAACTGGGGGTTGAGCCGGTGAGTGGCGTTGACGCGCGCATTGTTGGCGAAGTTTTCACCAGGCCCGAAGTCGGTGTCATTGCCCCTATTCACGCTGGCCGAACCGGGCGCGGACTGGCGATCGGTATTGCCGCGCAAATCATCACGGAAGAACAAGGTGCCGCAACAGATCTGATCCAGCGCATTACGGATGATCTGACCGATCGGCACCACACTCCACCAGTAACACATCGTCGGCCAGGTGGTAACCAGCTTGCGACACACAGTCCAATTGCAGACGCTGACAATTTCGCAATCCTTTCCGCGCACCTTAACGGTAGCCAGCGGCACGCGCGGATCGTCGGTCCCTTCCGGCGCGGGCGGCAGCAGCGCCAGACACAGACAGTCGAGCAGGCCTTCCAGAAAAATCACGCCTAACCGGTCGGCCACTTCGCTCATCCGCTGGCCGAAGCCGTCGGTGTTGGGGTTCGGACAAACCAGGGTATACAGGGACCCCAGCAGTTCACAGTGAGTACCCGGGTTGCGCGAATAGTATTTAATCAATCCATCGCGGGTACGGCAGCACCATTGATGCCAGGCGACCGGGTTCTCGGCGATGCTGTCAGGGTTGGCCTGGCCCGGCGGCAATGAGATGGCATCGAACAGCCCCTGCACACAGCAGCTGAAGGCATCGGCCAGCGCACCGCCGAATTCGATGTCGTTGTCATCATCATTGTCGGGGCGCTTGTCCGGATCAGCCTTGCGGTATACATCGAACTGATAGCCCTCGCACACAATGGTCGGCTCGCACTCGGCCGGTGCGCCACGCGGTTTGGCGCGTGCGCTCTCCGGCGCCGGTCCGCAGCCGCAGCCGCCATTGCCCTGGCATTGACACACCCCGCCGGGCTTGCCGCAGGCACAGCCGCCACCACGCAGCGCGGTAATGCCGCGACTGGGGAACTCGGCGTAGCGGATCGCCAGCACCCATTCTTCTTCCAGGCCGTCGCAACCGTCGTTGCGCGGCGGGCTGAACGGTTTGCAATCGACCTCGCCGCGCTCGTTTTGCCGGCACTTGCGGATCAGCGCGCAGATATCCACCGGCGTGTCCTCGCACACCACGATGTCGTCGCCGCAGGGACTGATCGCGTAGCCCTTGCTGACCTTGATCTGACCGCACGGATCGCACAGCACCTTGAGGCCGTTGACCACGCCCCAGCCATGCAGATTCAGATTATGCAACCGGTTTTTCTTCTTGATGTATCCGTCCAGCCGGTTCAGATCCTGCTCACTCAGCAATTGCCCGGCAAAAAATCGCGGGCGGCACAGGCATTCCAATGCACCGCAATCCGGACAGGCCGGTGGTTTTTTGACCTTGGACGGCGGAGGACAGGGTGCCGGGGTGAATGCAGTTGTTGCCATTGTTTGTCTCCGTTAACCTATGATTCCGAGATTGCGCGCCGCTTCCGTCACGCTTGCCATTTCGCGCTCGTCGACAGCATCGAAATCACCACTAATTCTCAATACGGGCAGCCAGCTCTCGAAGGTGCCGCCCTCGATGCCGTCGCCGGTTGTGTAGTTGTCTTGCGGGTCCGGATTTCCGGTCGTCTGCGCGCGCAACCAGGGTTGGATATGATCGAAGTCACCACTGCGTAGCGGACCGTCCGACAGGTGCCGGCCGCGAATAAAATCACCGTTAATGAAAATCCGGATGGTTCCGATACCAAAATTATCGTTAATGGGAATAATCGCGCGGCCGGGGTCAGCGAACCTGAGTTGCACACCGTTGACGGTGTCCTCACCATTTGGCGCCGGCTGGAAACTGAAACCTCCGCCGGTATTGCCCGCAACCAATTCAGGATTGAACCCGCTGGGCTGCTCACAGGCCGGCCCCTCAATAAACTCAATGCCATTGAATTCACGAACCAGCAGCGCGCACCAACATCCGGTTTCGGCATTGAAGTAGAGCGCGGTGATGCTGAAGCCATGCAGATCACTCCTCACAACCGGTGTATCGAACCCGACCACCAGACCCTGTTCTTGCAGATAATCCAGCGTCATCACGGTGCCAAATTCCGATTCCGGTATCCGATTGGTAATCGCGTGCGACCAGTTGATAAAGCAGATGTGCGGCAAATCCCGGTCGATGCCCTCGCCGTCCTGACCGTCCTGACCGTCCTGACCGTCCTGACCATCCTGACCATCCTGACCATCCTGACCATCCTGACCATCCTGACCGTCCTGGCCGTCCTGGCCGTCCTGACCGTCCTGACCATCTGCGCCGGGCGGTCCGGGCGGCCCCTGCTCGCCCGCGCCGCCACCGACGCCGTGATCGAGAATGCACTTGACCGCGGCGCCCAGCGCCTGGGTGCCGGGCAGCACGCTGCGATGCAACTCGTTATCCAGCCGCGCGATGTTGGCGGCATTGTCGGCGGTGGAGTCGGCGAGCGGATCGCTCACATCCGTCAAGTGATCACCCACGTGGTAATTTTCGATGGTCACCAGCGTCAAGCAGTCCGAAGTTTCACAGTCCGGGCAGTCGCGCACGGCGCACAGCAGCTCGCGGCAGTTCTGCTCTGTGATGTCGATGACCGCCACGCCGCCGGCATCGTCAACCGTCGGATCCCCCGGATACGGCGCGAACAGGCGCCGCCCGGATGGGGTCAGCAGCAACTGCCCGGTGCCGTCGCCGAGCGCGACCGGCGCACCGACCGGATCCGGTGCGTCCTGCAGCAGGCGTTGCAGGTTGACCGGCTGGACATAGGCCGCGTCGCCGTCGCGTACCAGCACCCAGGCCCAGTGACCGCCCGCGCTGGTGACAACTTCCAGCGGCGTATGGGCAAGATTGGCGGTCGCCAGCACGCTTGCGGCAGCGGGATCTACGATGTGCAACGCCTGGCCGCCCTCGTCGACGACTGCCAGACGCTGCGGGCCAGTGCTTTCGATCGCGGCCAGCGCGGACACGTTGATGCCGGGCAGGGCGATGACCTGCGGATCGAGGCCGTCGGCGTCAATATTAACGCTGTGCAGATTACTGCTGCCGGGTTCGGCCAGATACACGCTGGTACCGTCGACGGCCACCGCCAAACCGTGCAGATCATCGCCGATATTGGCCTTTTGCGCATTCGGCAGTGAAGATGGATCGGGCACGCCTGCGGCCCACACGCGGACCTTGCCGCCGGCATGAAATACCGCCACCAGCCGCCCGTCGGGTGCCGTGACCAGCGATGCCTGACTGTCGGCGCTGGCCGGTACTTGGGCATCGCGTACCGGACCACCGGCCAGGGTGTTGCCGCCGCTGACGTCGAACACCCACAGTTCCGCATTGCCCTGATCCAGGCCATCGGCGTGCGCCACCAGTACATAAAGCTGACCGCCGTCCGGCGCCGCGGCCACGGCCAGCGCCTCGCGCTCGAGCGCGAACGAGGTTTCGATCGCCAGATTATCGGTGCTGACCTGATACAGCGTGGCCGCATCACCGGCGGTAACAACGTACAGGCGCTGCGTGGCCTCATGCAGCGCCGCGCGCTCGGCGTGCGCGATAC
Organism: Wenzhouxiangellaceae bacterium; assembly: GCA_040904965.1. Taxonomy (GTDB): domain Bacteria; phylum Pseudomonadota; class Gammaproteobacteria; order Xanthomonadales; family Wenzhouxiangellaceae. The sequence continues at coordinate 32,553 of JBBDSL010000128.1, read as the reverse complement.
CGACCGTGGCGGTCCAGTCGGCCGCCGGCTGTAATACCGGATCGGCTTCGGTCACAGGATCGACAACCAGTTCAAGGCGGTAACTCTCCAGAATGCGATTGGGCGCACACTGCGTGTCGTCGCAACCGCACTCGTCGTACAGCACCGGGATGTCCTCGGTGGGGCATTCGCGATAACAGATGCGCAATTGCAGGGTATGGCCCTGGCCGGCATCGTCGTCATCATCATCGTTGTGCTGTTGCAGCAATTCCTGCATTTCGGGGAAGGCGTGCAGGTCCACGACCTCCGGTTCGGTCACCAGGATGTCCTTGCCGCAGCAGTCGATCGCGCTGCCCGGCTGCAGGATCACGTAACGGTCGCGGCAGGCCGGGTTGTCGTGCTGGACCACCTGCAGGCCGCAGACCACGCCGCTTCCATGCAGGCGCTGGTTGTGGATACGGAGTTTTTCCATGAAGTAATGCTGTTCATCGGTAAAGTCCCGCTCCACCATCAGCTTGCCGGTGAAGTAGTGGTTACGCGTGTAGGACTCCGTCTTACAGTTCGGGCATTGGGTTGGTTGCTTACTCATGGTCTTTCCATCTACTGGTCCGTTATTTTTCGCCACGTTTCAACTCAGTCGTGAGGTAGTGCCTATGCGTGCGTTCTGGCCGACGCGCAATTGAGGGCCGCCGGTAACCCGGGCGCCGAGCACGCTGGCCTTGCCCAGTCCGGCTTGATTCAGCACTACACCTTCGGGATAGCAGCCGACGACGGCGTCGTAACCGATCATCGACTGCACACCAATACGAAAACGTGGCTCGACGAAAATCAACTGATGCGCGGTATGCGCCGGTTTTTCCAACTCGATCAGGCGTTCCAGGCCCTTGCGCCGGCGTGGAGAGCGACCGAAGCAGGCGGGCACGAACACGGAAAACCTGTGCGCGTAGACGTGGAACGGGTCGCGGAACGGATCCTGGGCGGTTTTCAACTGGCTCACGCCGAGCCGGGCGTTGCCATCGGTTTGCGGCCCGCCGAGCCGGCTGCGGTTGACGATGCGGTGGCCCCACAGGCGCGACTGATCGCCCAGCCGGCCGGCGCCAAGAAACAGCCAGCGGCGCAATTTGAAATGTTCAAGGAGCAAGCGCGGCGGCTGCCATGGGGGTGGCGCCGGCAGCGTGCAGGGCGCGCATTCGGCCCGGTTGCGGGCGCACGCAGCCCGCTCCAGGCCCAGGTACAACTCGAGACTCTTGCGAACACCGCACAGTGTGCCGCGCAGAGCAAACAGACTGCCGGCCTGTTTCAGGATGTGACGCTGGCGCTCCAACGGCAGTTGCCGGTCCAGGGTCACGCCAATCCAGGAAGCCAGCCAACCCAGAAAATCATCGCGCCCGCGCCCGGCCGGCGCGGACAGTGGATCGAAGAACTCCGCCAGCGAATCCAGCCGGCTCTCCACGCTGCGCAAGCCATGGTCGAACAGTGCCAGAAACCGGTCGGTGAAATCCGCTGATACCGGTTCGACGCCGAACACCGCGGGCAGATAGCGGCGCAGGCTGATGCGCGGGAAATCGATCAGCACGCGCTGCACGCGCGGCGTGACCGTGCCGTCGCCGGACCATTCCAGGCGCAGCCACAGATAACGCCCCGGCGCGGAGCGGATCAGGCAATCCCAATCGGGGGCACCGGTTGCGGCGTCCGCGTCCATCGGCCGCAGTTTGCCGGGCAGAATCGTTTGCGCCGTGGCCCAGGCGTCGGCGTCAAGGTTCTGGATCTGCGCGTCGCTGAGTTCGGTTTCCGCGGTATACGTATAGACGCGGATACGCGCGCCTTCCGGCACATGCCCCTGGATGCTGATACGGTCCCAGCGGCACTGGTACAGGCGGCTGTCCAGCGGTGCGGAGACCGATACGGCGTGCTGCGCATACGAAGGCGCAAGCACTTGAGGTGTTTGCTTGACCGGGCGGCCGTGCAGATCAAATAGCGCCTGGCCGGTGGCGTCGACGCACAACGCCGACAGGTCCAGATACCCCTCGGGCGTGACAATGAACGCCAACCGGTCGAAGCGGTCGAGGACATGGGCTACACGCCCGTCTGCCGGCGCCGGAGGCGGCGCGGCGGGATCGAGGATTTGCACCGGGACATTCGGGCCGCTGTACAGATACAGCCGTCCGGCGCAATCGGTGGCGAGCGCGCGCACCGCGCCGACACCGTCGATACAGTCCAGCCACCGCCCGCCGGCATTAAACCGGTGTATGCAGCCGTTGGCCGGATCGGCCACGAACACATAACCGCGCGCGTCGAACGCTACCGCCTGTGGTTGCCACGGCTGGTCCAGCTCGGCGCTCGGCGGGTTCCAGAAACCGCGCAATACGAAACCGTGCAGGCTGAATACCTGCAGGCGGTGATTGCCTGGATCGCAGATGAACAGATTGCCACCGCAGATGCCGATCCCGGGAAAAGCCTGCGGCGTGGTTGCGTCCTCGCCGGCACCGGCGACAAGCGCGCCCAGTTGGCGCGGCCCGTCACCGAAGCCGCCAAGACAGGGCACCGCCTCGAAACGGCAGGTGCAGGCGTCGAAACGCAGCAGCCGGGCACGCGCCCAATCCAGCACGAACACGCTGCCGTCCGGCGCCGGCGCCACGCTCGGCGGCGAGACCAGGCCGCCGAAGCTGCCGCCGGCTTCGTTCAACCGGCGCCCGCTGCCGGGCTCGGCGGCGATAGACAAGGCGCCATCGTGCGGCGCGATCTCGATATGCTCGCTCAGTGTTGCGCGCAGCCGCCAGCCGACCCGGTTGTCCAGCGGCAGGCGCAGCGGATCGTGGGGCGGCCGCGCCGGCGCCACCAGCCATTCGGCGTGGCTCGCCCGGGCGGCGTTGGCCTTGACCACCGCCTGCGCGCCGCGCTTATTCATAACGCACCTCGATCGCGTGTGCACCGTTGCTGAGCAGCACCCCGGCCTCGACCGGAACGTCCCGGCACGGCTCGTAATCGTCGCCGTCCAGGGTCACGCTCAGCGAAACCACGCGCTTGACGCCGTCGATCAACAGGCGTTTGTATAAAAGCGAGTAGAAAATATCGCCCCCGAACGGCCAGCCCGAGCCATCCTGCCCGGGGCCGCTGTCCTCCCCGCCGGCGATCGGATCGAAATAGCGCGTGATGTTGTCAAGCACGGCGGTTTTCAGCGTGGCCAGGTCGGCGTCGTCGGCGGCGATCAACTCGGCGCTGATCACGACTTCCTGGTAGCGCGGGCCGATCACATACACCTCGCTGGTCATCAGGCGGCGGTCGTCCAGGAACGCGCACACGGTCTGCAGGGTGCCCTCGCTGGGCATCGGCGCCGGATTGTCGGTCGTATCCACGTCCGGCACCAGCACCACCGATATCACCCCGGGGACTTCCACGCCCGGGAATTTCGGGTGATACAGGGGCAGCGCCTTGGCACGCGCGATATTCGCGGCACGCACCGCGAGCAACTCGAAATCCTCCGCGGTCACCGCACGCTCGCGGCTTTTCAGGGCCTGCGGTGCGCGCCGGCGGGCCGCCTCGAAACTTTCCTCGTCCGCGCCGCCTGCCGCGGCAAACAGGTTGGTCACGCCGTTGGCATCGACCCCGGGCAGACTCGTCTGCGGCACCCGCAGCGATGCGGCCGGCACATTGCCCCGCACGCCGCCGCCGACGCGGTAACGCAGCGCGCGGAAGTTGGCCGGGTTGCGCGGATTGGCCACCGGGATGCGGCCGTGCACGCCATCGCCGAAGCGGATCTCGCCGGTGGCGCGGTTGAGGACATAGTGCGCGTCGTCCGGGCCGGAGCCGAACAAATCCGGGCGTTCCTCCCAGCTTTGATAGCCGGCACCCTCGTCGACCTGCAATTCCAGCGAACCGGCGAGCACCGGCGTACTGCCCAGGGTGACGACCTGCTCGACCTGCGCGTCGCTGCCGCCGACAATCTCGAATTCGATGGTTTCGGCCTGGGTCGCGGTCACGGTATTGGTGCGCACCGCCACCAGCTGCGGCGCACTCTCATAGCCCGAGCGCGTGATCCGGGCGCGTATCCAGTAGCGCTTGTCGCCGACCTTGCCCAGCGTAGCCGCAACCATTGTGCCCGCCGCGGGTCCGTTCAGGCGCACCTCGCCGCTGCGCGTCAGGCGCGCAGTGTCGTCGGCGAGCACATCCACGCGCCGCCACTCGTGACCGTTCCAGTATTCCCACGCCAGCTCTGCCGACACTGCCGGTTGCAGCGTCGTGCCGGTGCATTGCAGCACCGGGAACGCACGCGCCTGGCCGCCGACCCAGAATGTCATGCCGAAACTCACCGGCGGCAGCGCCTCGTCAAACCCGAGCAGCAGGGCGCTGCCGTCGTTGGCCAGATGGCCGAACGGCTCGAAGCCGGCGGCGACATCGTCATTCTCCCCGCTGACGTCGCGGTAGGCGAAGCCGTCGAACGCCTGCAGCCGATCCAGCCGGGCGCGGATCGCGGTCAGCGCACGGTCGATCTCGAACAGGATCGAGCCATCATCGTCAGGCGCTTCGGTCGCAATCTGGGTGCGCGCAGGCACCGTAATGTAGGGCTCGGCAGAACCGGGTAGTAACGGGAACCCGATGCGCGCGGTCGCGGCCCTGGCCGGCTCGAGCTCGATTCCGATCAGTTCCAGGAATTTGATGTAGTTCAGACGCGGCACCTTGGACATGCGATAGATCTGCATCTCCGTCAGCCACGCGAACAGTTGCACCAGGGTCATGCCGAGGTCGGAATCGTTCTGATCGGTCCATTCGGGCGTGTAGCGCGGAATGCGCGCACGCGCCTCTTCCACAATTTCCTGGAAGGTACGGTCGTCTATGATCGGCAGTTGGTCCCGCAGTGGCATGCTATGTCCCCTCCGTGATATAGAACGGATACACCAGGTTGCCCAGGGTGTTGTTCGAGCGGACGCGATAATCGACCCGGATGAGCAACACGTTGGGCTGTTCGACGGCGGTCTCGGCGTTAACCGTCAACACGTCCACGCGCGGTTCGTAGGCCACCAGCGCGCGCCTTACCTGATCGACGATCAGCGCGGTGGTAGCTGCGTTGTTCGGTGCGAACACCTGATCGTGGATGGCGCAGCCAAAGTCCGGCAGCATGACGCGCTCACCGGGCGCGGTGCTCAGGATCAGATAAATGGCTTCCTCGATGCTCTGCTCGTGGCGCGAGGCGGCGATCCCGCCGGTGGGCGTGACCTGCAGCGGAAACTGCCAGCCCTTGCCGAGGAAGCTGCGTTCGCCCGCGCCGGCCATCACTCACATCCTCCGAGCGCATCGGCCACGAGCTGAAGGGTTTGTACGAACTCTTCCAGCGTGGCGACCGCCTGCTCGGCGGTTTCGATGTCCTCGACCGGCGCCGCCGATGGAATTTCGATCGCCGGCTGCCCGGCGATCTCCAGCAGCGGCGCGGCCAGTTCCAGTATCAGCGTGACCGGTTCGAATGCCTGCATCGCCGCCTGGCCGGAGCACACCGCGTTTTCCCTGGCGCAGTCCAATGCTTCCAGCAGTTCGGTGTTCCCTTCCGCCTCGGCAGCATCAATGCGCAATTGCAGCCTGCCGAGCAGCGCCAACAGGCTTTTCATCTGCCCGATCATGCAGTTCAGTAGTTTGATCGTCAGGCAAAGCAAGTCCCTGACGAACAGAGGTATGCCGCCGCCGACCATGGACACGACGCACTCGATTGCGGGTTTGGCGGCCTCGCCGAATTCGACAATTGCCTTGGCGGGCGGAAACGGCAGCCCGTTGATCACGTCGGTCAATGGTTTGACCAGCTTCAGGATCTTGATGAGGCATTCCATATTGGCCATGATCGGGCCCATCTGCATCATCAGAGAAAATGACAATGAGCAGTCGGAAGGAATGCCTTTGGTGATATCGGCAATGCCCTTGATCCTGCCGCCATTGGGCAGAGTCACGCTGACATTGCTTGGTTTCGGCAGGGAGACGTCCAGGCAGGCCGGCTGCTTGAGCGCTTCCTGCAGATCCTCGCGCAACGCAATGTCGATATTGGTCGTCATCGCCGCACCTAAATATCCGCGCTCATCGGGTTGACGGGCCGGTTCATGATCGTCATCGACTGCGCCTGCAGATCCATGTGGCCTGTACTGATGATGCGAACCAGACCGTTGGTCATGACCACCTTGTTGCCGTGCCCGTCCTCGATAATCAACGCACCCTTGTTGCCGTTGGTCACGGTGGAATCGAGAAAGCGGATGGTGTGACCGTTACGCGAGCGCAGCATGCGTTCGCGCTCGTCCTTCGAGGGTGCGTGCTGCTGCGGATTCCAGGTGAAGCCGACGACGAAACCGTGATCGAAGTCCCCCTGGTCGAAGGCCACCAGGCACTCGGCGCCGACCGGCGGCATGGCGAAAAAACCGCTGTCATCGCCAGCCATGACCGAGGCCACCGAAAGCTTTTGGGTCGGCGAGTCCTCGCCCATCCAGGGAAAGCGTACTTCGATGCGGCCGAGCCCGTCCGGATCCCTGTTCGAAACCACGGTGCCCATCACGATGCCGTTCGTCGGCGCTCTCATAGATTCCTGCCTCTGCCCGTATCCGAGCTGCTGGGGATGTGTTCGCGGCGTGCCTGCAACTTGATCTGGTAGCCGCTGTCGTTGATGATGTGTTCGGTCTGTTCGATGAAATAGCGCCCGTTCAGTCGGGAGCCCAGGCCGCCGATGGTGACGATCGCTCCAGCACGTAACTCCGGCAGACCGACGCTGGTGGCGTTGATCTTGACCATCTGCTTGAGCTGGTCGCGCAGAATGGCCCGCGCCTTCTCCTTGGCTTCGGCCTCGCTGAACACCGGTTCGTCGACCACCAGCTCCTCGCGCGGGTCGCATACCTCGATCATCTCGTGCAGATCCTTGTTCAGATCTTTCAGTTTGGGATCGGTCAGATCGATCTTGTAGCTGATGGCCTTTTGCTTGTCCCGGTTCCAGCCGTTGACGGTCACCGATTTGAATTGATTGGCGGTGGTCAGGCGCGGGCTGCACTGGATCAGGGATTGGCCCCATTTCAGCTCGTATTCGACCCGGTTGTCGGACTCTTCGGACGGGCCGAAATACAATTGCCGCGGATGTTCGTTGGTCTTTTCCTGAATAGTCAACACATAACCGACTTCACGCGCCTGCTTCCACAGGAAATCGATGTCGTATTCCTGTTTCTGGTTGACTAAAAAAATCGTTTCCTCATCGGCTTCGGCGCCTTCTTTGGTCACGATCCCAATCGGAAAACGCTTGGCCTTGAGCTTTTTGTCCTCGCGCTGGCCGATCAGCCTGGCGATCTGGCTGCGTGTTTTCTGATGGAACTGGTCGTCGTATTTCTTGCGCCGCAATTGATGCAGCACGTTGATGCCGCGTACGTTCAGGGTGGCCGCCGCGCCGGGCGAGAATTCCGGTTCCATGGTGGTGAACGTGCCGGTAACCATCAGGGTCAGTTCGGCGCCGTAACCCATGGAAATCTCGACCTGCTTTTCACACGGCTCGAACAATTTGTATCGCCGGCCGCCCTTATCGCCTTCCTTGAGATCCTGCGCCGTTTCCGAGCCAATGTACTTGAACCGGTTATTGGTGTCGTCCCAGTTGTTGACGGTGATCTGAAACGTATCCAGTTCGTCGACGTTGTCCTTGTACGTGATCTCGACGACATCGCGCAGGACATCGTCGGGCAACCCGGCGCCGGCGATCTTGACTTCGAAGCGCGGGACGTAAAAGCCCGCGTAGAAAGCTTCCGATGCCTGTTTCAGGGTACGCACGCTCATGCCGAAAACCTGGTCAGAATGGCGGGCACGGTAAACACCGAGCCGGCGCGCAGGCGGCGCGGATCCTCGATCCGGTTGATCGGCTCGTCGGCGATCGCGCGCCAACGGTATGGCGATTCGTAATAGACCTGTGCGATGCGGCTGAGCTCGTCGCCGTCCTGCAGCACGTGGCTGTGGCTGCGGTCCGGCGAATTCAGCTTGAGCTGGTGGAGTTGTTCCTCCAGCGTGCGATATTCGCGCAGAACCAGATTGATGGTGGCGCGCAACGGAACGCCTTTCGGACTGAACAGCGTGAAATTCTGCTTGACGCTTTCCGCCACGCCCTTGAAACTGTTGCGCAGTTGGTTGGAAGTGCCTTCCGCCGACAGCGTGTCGCCGGAAAAATGCTCGTTCCAGCAAAAGGTCACGACCGGCGGCGCGTGGCTGCTGGATTCGACCTTGACCAGCTTGTAGATCTCGTCGGTTTCGGTGGTCACCGAGACCGCATCGTCGCCCATGCCGTTTTCGGTGGTGTCGAAAAACAGCTCGAGGCTGAGTTTTTCCGCCTGGCCGCGGATGAATTGCTGCAGCGGCGCATCCAGGCCCGGGATATTGATCTCGGCGAGCTGAATGCCCTTCTCCAGAGACAGTTCCTTGGGGTTGTACTGCACCTCGTAACGCTGAGGATTCTTGCCGGCATTGGCGTTGGCGCCGATCCACTCGGCGATGAGTATGGCCGATTCAGGCTGCGTCATGACTTACCCCCGCCACGGCTGGTTGCGCTGCTGATGATTGTGCAGTGAGTTTTCTTCGGCGACTCGCCCCTGCTGACGTTGCTCGGCCTTGACCGCTTCCACCGCGGCGGCGACCACGCGCTGCAGCGTTTCCGCCGACAGGTTGCTGTCGAAAGCGCGGATCTGGCTGACGATCTGTTCGATGATGACCTGCATGACATTGTCTCCTCAGACGGGCTCAAAACAGGCTCGCGATGCCTTCGGCGGCACTGCTGACGGCCGACGCCAGGCCGCTGGCGCCGGGCAACTGGATCAGACCCTCGTGTTCGATTTCGATCGATTCGAACGCCACGTTGCTCTGCTGGGCGTTCATTTGAGGACCCTTGTAACTTACCGGCAGGCCGCGTTTGAATTCCCACACGGTATGCACTTCGCGACGCTCGTTGTGCAAGGTGATCAGGCCGTCCTTGCGCACCACCTTGCCTTCGATGAAGCCGTGGAACCAATCCCACAGCGCAGTGCCGCGCGTCAGGCCGGTTTTCAGCACCAGCTTTTCGTATTTGATCCGGGTCGGGAACTTGAGCACGGTGCCGTTGTTGCCGCCTTCCATGTATTCCTCGACCTCCATGCTCATGTCCAGCCCGCTGCATTCGTTAAAGCCGCCGACCGGGTCGTCGATCACGCTCTTGACCGCAATGGTGGTAACCGCCTCGGCCATGGAGGACGAGGAGTCCAGCAAGCTGATGGTGAAGTTGTACGCAAGTACGGGGTCTTCGCGTTCGCCGATATTGAACAGCATCAGGCGGCCCTCGCAAGTAATACGGATTCGGTGATTTCCAGCTCGTTGCCCTGGCGGCCGACGCGCAACACCACGAACTCGAACGGTTTGCTCGGCGCCACGCCGACGTCCGCCTGCAGCCGGCCCTTGTCGCGCTGCTCGGGCGGGTTGTTGTCGCGGTCGCACTTGACGAAGAACGCCTGGTCCGGCGCGGCGCCGACGAGCGCGCCCTGCTGCCACACAGCGGTCAGGAACCCGCGCAGTGACATGGCCAGCTTGTTGCGCGTAGTGTCGTCGTTGGGCTCGAACACTGCCCACTGGGTGGCAAGATCAATAGCCTTGCGGATCATCAGCAACAGGCGGCGCACATTGATGTAACGCCAATCCGGGTCGCTGGACAGCGTGCGCGCGCCCATAATGCGAATGCCGCGGCCGGGTTCGGCGCGAATGGCGTTGATGCCGAGCGGGTTGAGCACCTCGTGGCGACCGGCCCCGACCGGCGCGCTGAGCGCCTGCACCCATTCCAGCTTGCGGTTGGCGGCAGCCTTGTGTACGCCGACGGTCAGATCGGCGTCGGCGTACTGGCCGATGGCGTGGCCGCTGGGCGGGATCGCGCGCACAACCGTGCCGCGCGGATCAAGTACATGCAGCCAGGGGTAATACAGGGCTGCATAGGCAGAATCGAAACGCTCGCGCCAGGCCAGGATCGCACCCAGGCCGGCGCTGTCGTTCTGCGACGCGGCAAACGGCGGATCGAGCACGGCGACACGGTCGCAGCGCTGTTCGCAGTGTTCGAGCAGTGTTGCCTGCACCTGGTGGATCTGGTCGTCGCTGAATACCGGCGGCAGTTCTTCGGCGCGCGGGCGCGGTTCGAACGCCTGTACCGGTTGCGGTGGCGGCGGACACTTGAGACAAGGCTCGACCGGGGGCGGCGGTTCCGGCGCATAGACCGGCTCGGGTTTCGGCTGGATGACGATATCGGGCACCGCGGTAATCGCGATTTCGTCGACCCGGTCCAGTGCCTGGATACCACGCGTCTTGCGCGCTCGGACGACATCGCTGTCCAGCGGCGAAACCCGCTCGCCGATGAAATCGTACACCGTCAGATGAGCCAGGCCGTCACGCCCGCCGCTCAACGCCAAGCGCGCACCCTCGACGAAATCCGGCAGATCCGGAATGGCTTGAAGCTCGGCGCGCGCCTCGCGCACAGTCACTGGTGCCGGCGGGGCCGGCAGTTGATCGTGACTGCCGACGCGCACCGGGTAGACCGCCGCGGCCAGCACGGCCGGTGCGTAACCCGGATGCTCGGGAATCAGGCTCAGTCCGCTGAAATGCGTCAGCAGGCGACCTTCACGAAACACCAATAAACGATAGAGAATGCTTTCGGCGGTAACCGGCCGGTTGGGATCAAACCCCTGCAACGCCTGATCGTAAGGCAGCGCAGCGGCGGCATTGGGGTTGACCCAATACAGACGCCGCGCAGCCGCGTCCACGGCCGAGACCACGCGCAGTTGGGTCGCTGCACCGGCCTGACTCAATCGCACCAGACTGCCTCGACTGAAACCGGCAATGCTCGCGATCACGCCGTAGTGCGGCCGGCTCGCGCCGGGTTCCAGTTCGGTTTGCGCCGGCCGCTGGGTTTGCAGCGCCACGCTCAGTTGATTGCCCCAGCAGCCCGGGTTGGCGGCAGCGATCTCCCACACGGGGCCGGCGGGCGAGACGATACTCAGCGCGGCGGCGCGCGCGCCGTGGGCGGCGTGTTTCGAGGCCACCCGGATTACCCAACAGCGGCGCCCGCCGTTCTCGAAAAAACCGCGTACCGCGTAGGCCAGGTAACCCTGGCCGGTGAAATCGCCGAAATGCGCCTGGAATTGGCGGAACGACTGAACCGGCACCGGCGTATCCAGCGGACCGGAACGGGCGATGCCGATAAAGCCGGCGATATCCGTGCGGATGGCCGCGATACCGGGCGCACTGGCGTCGACGCGCTCGGTGTAAACACCTGGGCGGAGACGTTCAGGCATATCAGGCCGCGCCCGTCTCGACTTCGAGGGTCAGCTTTTCGTGGCACAGCTCCATGCTTTCGATGGCGACTTCATTGCCGGTGGCGTTCAGCGCCGGGCCTTCGATCTTGTTGATCCAGGCATTCTCGAAATGCCAGCGCAATACCGGCTTGTGCGCCTCGTCCATGAGCACGATGCTGCCGTTGCGGCGGTCGGGCTGGCCGTTGGCGATATTGTTGTACCACTGCCACAGGGTGTTGTCCTTGACGAAACCACGCTTGAAGGTGAGGTTGGCGTACTTGCGCAACCCCACCAGCTTGCGCACATGGTTTTCCGGGTCCTTGCCCTCGCGGTATTCGGTCGGATCGCCCTCGGCGGTCAGACCGCCGACCTCGCTGAAGCCGGCGACCGGCGTATCGTCGATATCGACCACGAAATTAAAGCCGCGGAAGGGATCGATTCTCTGATCGGTTTGCATAATCTAGTCTCCCGTTATTGCTGGGTATTGGCCGTCCACAGACCGATCCGGACGATGACGAACTCGGCCGGTTTGACCGGCGCCACGCCGACCACGCAGATCAGGCGGCCGTTGTCGATATCGGTCTGGGTCATGGTCGTGCGGTCGCACTTGACGAAAAACGCCTGTTCGGCACGCTCGCCCTCGAGCGCGCCGTTGCGCCAAACCACGGTCAGAAAATTACCGATCGAGCGGCGCACGCGCGCCCACAGATCCTCCTCGTTGGGCTCGAACACCACCCACTGCAGGCCGCGGTCGATGGACGCTTCGATAAAGATCAGCAGGCGCCTGACGTTGACGTACTTGTAGTCGCTGTCGCTGGTAATGACGCGCGCGCCCCATACTCGCAGGCCGCGGTTGTTCTCGCGGAAATCGCGCAGCACGTTGATGTTGCGCGGGAACGGATTGAGGATGTCGTGCTCGCCCTTGTTCAGACTGCGCGTCAGACCGGTGATGCCGCGCAACACGGTATTGGCCGGAGCCTTGTGCACGCCGCGCTCGTTGTCGGTGCGCGCGTAGATGCCGAGCACATGCCCGCTGGGCGGGAGCGCCACCTGATTGATGTTGGCCAGGTTGGCCGGCATCGGTTCGGGTATGGTCAACCAGGGGTGGTAGATGGCCGCGTACTTGCTGTCGAATTGCTGGCGCTGGAATTGCACATCGGCCAGACTGTCGTTATCCGGCCCGAAGGCGTCGATTACGGCGAAGCGATAGCGGTCGGCCTCGCAATGATCGATCAGCGCCTGCTGCACCGCCGCCGTGGTCTGGCCCGGCACAGCCACCAGGGAAATATCCTGGACGTTCCCGAGCGCGAAAATGCCGGTGCGTTCGCGGGGTTCGTTACTGTCGGCGCCCTCGTACATGGCGTCGCTCATGGTGTCAACCGAATCGCTGCCGCGTACAAAACCGGTGGCCGGGTCGCTGGCCTCGCCGAGCCGGTGCCGGGCGGGCCGAATGCGACCGCTGGCAAGGGTATCGGTCAGGGCTTCAGGCCCCAGCCGGATGCTTTCCGCGGTGGCATCGTCCGGCGCACGGTCGCGCACCCGGATATAGGCCGATTCGCCCTCCGAACGGCGGTCCGAGATGCGCAGCGGATTGCCGTCGTCGTCCTCGGTGTTGCCCGGCGTCCAGGTGGTGCCGATAATTTGGTGGATATAGCGGCTGTGACGGGGATCCATGGACAGGTGACGGAATGTCTCGCTGTCGCGGATGTCTTCGTTGCGCGTCGGCACCGCAGGGTGAGGACGCTCGAGCAAATACACCGTCAGCGCGAACTCCCGCGAACGTGCAAGCAACGGCGCTCCGGCCATTTGCGCGTTGTTCAGTGCGGCGATGTGTGCAGCTTGCAACCCGGGGCCGTCCAGCACCACAAGGTTATTGGCGGAGCGGTCCACCGCGCGCACTTTCAGTGGCGCGCCTGCCAGAGCGTCGGTCACCGGATCGCGCAACTCCAGCACCGTACCGGCCTCGACGCCGGTCAGGGTGGTCAGGTTCAGTTCCTGGGGCGGGTTGAAACCGCTGACCGTCGCACGCGAAGCCAGACTCTCTGCCTCGTCCTGTACCGAAACCAGCAAGCGGTTGCCCCAACCACCGCGATCCAGTGCCTGTACATCGAACATTGGTGCGCGCTCGACCACGGGGCTGCCGGCATCGTGACTGAAATTGATCGACTGGTTCAATTCGACCGAACGGCCATCCAGACCGGGATCGACCGCACTCAGCACATGGTGGAAGCGGCCGCCGCCGGGTGTGGTGATCCGCAGTACATCCAGCGCCGCATAGCCGCTGCCGTCGTTGACGTACAGAAGGCTTTGATTCTGCGCCGCCGGGAAAATAGTTTGCGCCGGCGGGGCGGCCGCATCGACCACAGGCGCCAGCAGGGTGACCGCGGTTGCGTCGGGATGCGCTTGCGCCAGTGCCGTGGCCAGGATCACGTTACCCGCGTCCGGCGCCGCCCCGCGCGGCCCGTCGATGGAGGCGATCGTGGCGTATTCCTCATCCGGGGCATTGCCGATGCGCAGTACATCCCCGTTGCGCAGGCCCATGCGGTCGTTGAGCGCTATCACCACATTTCCGGGTGCCGCGGCGGCCGTAAGCGCCTTGGCGAGCGGCAGGATACTATTCCCCGCCGCCGGCGGGCCGCCGGCCAGCGCCGGCTGCACCGTGATCCGGCTGGTGGCCGTGTGCACAGCCGCGATGGTGGCAGGTGGATTGGCGCCGACCACCACCTGCAGACCCGGCACCAATCCGTCCAGATCGTCGACATCGAATTCGGTGGCGGTATTCGGATCGCCGCCCGGCGCGACGACCTCGCGCATGAAATCATTCATGTCGACCCGCTCGATCAGCGCACCCTGGCGATAGTTCGCGTACGCACCCAGATCCAGCGTCAGGCTGGACAGCGCGCCGATCCGGCGAACTTCGCTGGAAGTGCCGTCGTCGATGCGGACCAGATTGGCCGTATTGGAAAATGCGCCCTGCAGGTCATCCAGGTAGATCAGCACATCACCGCTATTGGCATCGACCTCGAGCTGCGCGCTGGTCGCCGCGCCCGCCGACAGATCGATGGCGTTGACCACGGCGGCTGCAGGGTAATCCCTGTGCAGGGCTTCGGCCAGCGTCAGGCGAACCACGCCGCCGCCCAGATCGGTGGCCGCGGTCGCGGTGATATATTCGGCGCTGGCGCCGAGCACGATTTCAAACAGCGCGTCGCCCGGCAGCCCCGGGACAGCGGCCAGGTCGGCGGGATCGGAACCGGCACCGATGTTAATACTGGTGCTGCCGGCAGGCGCAGCGGCCGCCAGGACGAAATCACCCGCAGCATAATTCGCGGTATCGATCTGGCGAACGAATTCATCCACGCCGGCAAACGCGCCATAGGCGAATCTGAGCGGGAAGCTCAGGGCGACATGCAGATTGTCGGCGCCGATATTGGCAACCTCGCGGTATTCCGAACGGCTGCCGTTGCCGATTCTGACCATTTCGCCGACGCCCAGGTTGGCATCGGCCAGCACATACAGCAGCGGCGGATTGACCGCGGAGCCGCTGTCACGCGGCGCGGCACGCAGTAACAGGGTCTCGGCGCTGACCGCGACGCCGCGATCGAATAGCGGTCGCGCGGCGGCGCGCGCGTTCTCGGGCAATACCCGAACGACGTAATCCCGGCGCCCGCCGTTGGTGAAATACCCTTCCACCGCATATGGCAGGTAGGCATGCACGGTGCCGGTCGCTGCCGTCGTGAATGCCCGGAATTCGAGCTGACCGCCGAAGGTGCGGCTGTAGTCGCCGGTGCTGGTGACCAGTATGGGCACGTTCTCCGGACCGCGTTCGGTCACCCCGACCATGCCCGTGGTACTGGTGCTGACACCCTCGATCGGTTTCGACCCGGTATTGATTTCCTCTACGTAAACAGCGGGGGATAGATATTCAGGCATCGTGTTTCTCCAGGCTCTCCTGTGGTATTCGTGTCATTAGCGCTGTGCTGCGTTCGTTCATGGCACGAGGATGTCTAAGCGTTGTTCGGCGACGTCGTAGTCGGGACTGACGTCGAGCGTCCGCGCCGCGGCGAGGTCGGCGCGATCGGCTTCCAGGCGCAGGCGCGCAACACGCGCGATCGGCGGCAGACGGAAGTAGCCCTCGGCGTCGGCCACCGCGCTGTACAGCGCCGCGCGGTGATACTCGGGGTCGCCACCGCCGTGAATTTCGATCACGCCGCCGTCGACCACACCGCTCAGGGCGACACAAAAAACCGTTTGATCGCCGGCAATGGCATCGCGGTCGAGGGCGTTGTCCGCACCGGTCGCCTGCAGCGTGGCGCGTATGGCGAATGCGTCCGGGGCGTGGCTGTGGCGCAGCGGATAATTGAGCGTGATCGTGGCCGGCTGGTCCGCTGTAGAGGCTCCATCCACGGCGGCGATCACGATATATTCGGCCAGATCGGGGTGATTCGGGTCGAGCGCCAGCAGCGTGCCCGCGTTGAGATTGACTCGGTCGGAGAGACGCACGCGGCGATCACCCGCTGCGGCACGCTGCAGCAAAATTTTCTGGGTCCCCGGCACGATGCCGAGCGTGCGTCGGCGAAGCCGGTCGGTGCCGGCCGTGCGCGCTGCATACAGCCCCGCCGTTAGCGACACGAGATCGGGCGGCTGCATGACGCTGTCGGCATCGACATTGGCCGGCGGAAACACCGGCCAAACGCCAAGCAGGCGCACATCGGCGCCGGCAAGTGGTTGGCGTTCGAGGCCATTGTCGCGCACGATCCGGCCGCGCAAGTGCAACGCCGCCCGATGCATGGCCACATCGCCGGCATCGTGCGAATCGAATGCGTCCGGGAAGCCAGGCTGCGGCCCCAGGGTCGCGACCAGCCGCCGCGGCAGGTAACGCGCCGCAGCCACCGTCATCTCCAGCGTCACCTGGGCGCCGGCAAGCCCCGGATACAACCGGCCGGGGCGGCCGACCAGGCCGGCAATACCGCCGGGACGGACCCCGGAACGCAAGCCCGGCAGCGGTGTGGTCACGGATAGCCGTGACGCCATCGGCTGTCCGGTCAGTTCGTCGACCATGCGCGCCCGCATGACTGCACGCAGCCGGTCGGCGGCACGCGGCTGTGTGTCCGGATTGAATCTATAGATGTAGCCGCCAGCCGCGACATTTTGGACAGGCGTGGTCATACCGGGCTCTCCTCCGCGGCGGTGATGACCCCGTATTCGCCGAGCACCGCGTCCACCGGGCTGGTACTCGCGGCTTCGGCATCGCTGGCAACCATCACCACGCTGACCTCGTAGGACACGCACAGTTGGTACGAGCGTTCGAGTGCATCCCATACGCGCGTGATTTCCTCCAGACCCAGCGGTTCCAGGCGCACGGCAATTTCCAGGCCGCTGCCGCTGAAATCGCCGTGCAGGTCCACCCCCGACAAAAGCGGGTGATCGTGAAAGGTCTGAAGCACCTTCCCCAGGATGCTCTGCTCCAGCGGGGGGCCGGTACCGTCCTGGTTTCCATCGGCGATGGGGGTGACCAGGTAATGCAGCCGCAGCGACAGGCCGCGGCGTTCGCGGCGAGCGAATCCGGGACGTGGCGGCGGGTGGTTGAGCAATTGCTCGTCGCGGTCGATGCGATACAACCACACCGACAGCCCGGCCAGATTGTGGTCGACCATCTCCTGCGGCGTGCTCGCGGAAACAACCATGGTGCCGCCGTCGTCAGGGTTGAACATCGTGCGCAGACCGGGATCGTTCTCAAGATGCTGTTCGAGCATCTCGGTCAGGGTCACAGTGGTCGAGCGCAGTGCGGTGTACATTCAGCCTCCCGTCAATGCAGCCGTGGTTCGCGATCGATCAGCTCGGCGGGTTCGCGCACGGCTGTGCGCAATGCCTGCACGATGCCGGCCGGCGAGGTATCCGCCACCGTGCGGCGGGAGCGGCAACGCTGCTCGATAAAGACGGTCCCGGTACATACCTGACCATCCGGCATGGCCAGCAATGTCAGATCCGGATATTCTGCGAACAGGTGGCTCAGCATGCCCTCGTCTTCCTCCGGGTTGATGATCAGCAGGACCGCGTTAGCGCCGGTGTCGCGGACCGCGACAAGCAGTTCGACGTGCTCGGCGACCTCACCGACGACGCGCACGTCAACGCAGGCTTGCAACACCGCCTTTATCGACCGGTGGTTATCTGTCCGGCGCTGGCGTATCAGTAGTCGAATCGGGTCCACGCATCCAAGCCTGCGCCACGGCAGGCGCAAATGAAATGGACCTCAAGAGGGAAAAAGGGTCCAGCGCGGCGGATCCGGCGGTACCGGATTCCGTGGCCGGAGTCCTGGTACCGGGTTAGGGGGCAGGCCGAAAGGTACCGGTACTTTTCCGGTCACTCAGGCCGTTCAGGCGTACGTAGTGGGCAACTTCGGTGCGGCGGCGCAGGGACAGCTTGACCAGGATGTTGTGGACATGGTTTTTCACGGTCTGCAGCTCGATCGACAGATGCCGCGCGATGTCCTTGTTGCTCAGGCCTTCCTCGATCAAAACCATGACCTGCAGTTCACGCCGGGTAAGGTGAATATCTCCGCTCCCGGCGTCTGGGGCCCGCTCCTGGACATGCGCGGTGTTCGCCACGCGCCGGAACAACAGACGCGTGATGCGGCGGGAACACAGCGCATCCCCGGCGGCGAGCGCACGGATATTGGCGACCACGTCTTTCAACCCGGAATCCAGAGTCAAATAGCCAGAAGCACCTGCTTCAATCACCGAAATCACTTCGCTGTCCCGGTTTGGAATACCGGTAACCAATATGCGCAGATCCGAACAACTACACAACATTTGCCGGACCCGGACAAGACCACTACGCTCGGGCCAGTCCAGATCAAGCAATACTACGTCCGGATTCATTTCCTGCACACGAGTCGACAAGTGACCGCTGTCGTCGGGATGAGTGCTGCCCACAACACGCATGTCCCGATGCGGTTCGAGCAAACGACTCAACGATTCGCGCCAGATTCTTTCTCTATGCACGATGCCGACGTGGATAATATTTTGTCTTGACATCCACCGCTCCCCGGGCCAATGCCCTCTACCCCCTTGACTGACCTGCTTATTAGGTTCGCCAAATTGTCATCCCGAATCGTGAGCCGGCAGAAGCAGGATTGCGCCGGGGCCTGCAGTCGCCCGGCACAAAAAAGTTACGGCTTGCAACCGTGCCATCGGCGGCTCGTGTCGACCGGTCAAGACAGGGCTCCCGTTATTAACGCAGTCAGTGGCAGTTTCACCTCAGTATTAATAAAAATAAGTTCAAAAAATGTAAACGACCTGCCGGCCTGCTGGGGTTTCAGGAACAATAACCGCAATATCATGCTGCTGAATTTAGCGGCCCACCGCGGCAAGCACGCGGGCGGCAGCCTCAGCGGCGCTCGCGAGCGAGGCCGGGTTCTCGGCCGGCCAGGCCTTGCTCCGGAGCGGGCTGTAGAACGGTCCGGGATCGACCTCGACGACTTCGGGGCCGTCCTTTCGGCACTCGGCGGCCAGAATCCGCGCCAGCGCGACCCGGCCCGACTGGGACACGCCGTAAGCGCCCCAATACGCCTCGCGGCGGCCTTCCGGGTCGTCGCTGATCCACACCATCCGGCTGCCCGGCGTGCCGCGCATCAGCGCCAGCAGCGCCTGCGACAGCAGGAACGGACCGGTCAATCCGGCCTGGAGGGTCTTCATCCAGTCCTCGGCCGGGTGATGCTCGAGCGGGGTCAGCGCCTTGAACTCGGCCGCTGCATGTATCAGGGCATCCAGCCGGCCGAATTGCGCTTCCACAGATGCGGCCAGCTCGTCGAAATGCTGCGGCCCGGCGCCGGCCAGATCAAGCGGTACCACCAGCGGCGCGTCCCCTTCCCTCGCCAGGCGGTCGTGAAGCTGCTCCAGGCCGCGGCGATTGCGGTCCAGGGCGATGCAGTCCCAGCCGGACTGCATCAGCCGTTCGACCAGCACTGCACCCAGCGCCCCGGCGGCACCGGTGACCAGCGCGGTTTTTTTGCCTGTCGGCTCAACCATTGGCTATCATTCCTTGTTCAAAAGCGTCATCATGCCCACATTATCCCCAACCTTTCCCGAATCCGCTTGCCATGCCGTTCTATGAATACGTTCACGCCGACGGACCCGGTTGCAGCCACTGCCGCGGCCGCTTTACCGTGCTGCAGCGGTTAAGCCAGCAGCCGCTGGCCGATTGTCCCGAATGCGGCTCGGCGGTCAGGCGCCTGATCTCGCCGCCCAACGTGGTTTCGGGCAAGGCCCACCAGTTGCGCGAGTCCAATATCGAGAAGGCCGGCTTCACCCAGTACAAGAAGATCGGCAAGGGGGTTTACGAGAAGACAGCGGGGAAAGGTCCCGGTATCATCAAGAACGATTGAAGTTGGTAAAAACCAAGCCACAGATTACACGGATTTACACAGATTATTGAATTCAATACCTTTTCAACAACGACAGGCACGAAGAACACAAAGAAGAAAACAAAAAGCCTTCTTTGGGTTCGTCGTGATCCTTGTAGTAGTTTGTCCTTGGTCTACAGCTTCTTTTGCTTTCGATACATCTGTGTAAATCGGTGCAATCTGTGGCTGCCTTTTTGATTGTCCAGCGCACGAGGATGAATTAAATGTCGAGATACGAAGCCGCCGATATCGAAGTGTTGCAGGGGCTGGAGCCGGTGCGCCGGCGGCCCGGGATGTACACCGACACCACCCGGCCCAATCACCTGGCCGCCGAGGTGGTGGATAACTCGGTCGACGAAGCGCTGGCCGGACACGCGCGACGCATCGACGTGACGCTGCACGCCGACGGCTCGATATCGGCGGCCGACGATGGCCGCGGCATGCCCGTGGATCCGCACCCGGAACACAAGCTTTCGGGCGTGGAATTGATCATGACCCGGCTGCACGCCGGCGGCAAGTTCTCGGGCAAGAACTACACGTTTTCCGGCGGCCTGCACGGCGTGGGCGTGTCGGTGGTCAACGCGCTGTCGAAACGTCTGGAATGCCGCATCAAGCGCGGCGGCAGCGAATACGCCATGGCATTCGAGAACGGCAATACGGTCACGCCGCTGGAAGTGGTGGCCGAGGTCGGCAAGCGCAATACCGGCACCTGGATGCGATTCTGGCCCGACCCGGTGTATTTCGACTCGCCCAACATTTCGCGCCCGCGGCTGAAGCACCTTCTGCGGGCCAAGGCCATCCTGTGCCCCGGACTGACGATCTCGCTGACCGACGAGGAACGCGACGAGCACGAAGAATGGTTCTTCGAGGATGGCCTGACCGACTACCTCAGCGGCGAACTCGAGGAGCTGGAGCGCGTACCGGAAGCTCCATTCACCGGCCAGTTCAGCGGCGACGACACCGAGGCGGCCTGGGCGCTTTGCTGGGTGCCCGAAGGCGAGCTGGTGCAGGAGAGTTACGTCAACCTGATTCCCACGCCGCTGGGCGGCACCCACGTCAACGGCCTGCGCACCGGGCTGATCGAGGCCCTGCGGGAATTCTGCGAAATCCGCAGCCTGCTTCCCCGGGGCGTGCGGCTGGCGCCGGAAGATGCCTGGGAGCGGCTGAGTTTCGTGCTCTCGGTCAAGCTGCGCGAACCGCAGTTCTCCGGTCAGACCAAGGAACGGCTGTCGTCCAGGGAAGCCTCCAGCTTCGTCTCGGGCCTGGTCAAGGACGCGTTTTCGCTTTGGCTGAACAAGAACACGGCCTCGGGCGAAGCCATCGCCAGACTGGCCATAGACAACGCGCTGAAACGCTCCAAACAGCGCAAGCAGGTGGCCCGGCGCAAGGTCACCGCCGGTCCGGCGCTGCCCGGCAAACTGGCCGATTGCGCATCGACCGACCTGGAGGAAACCGAACTGTTTCTCGTTGAGGGGGACTCGGCCGGCGGCAGCGCCAAACAGGCCCGGAACCGCGAATTCCAGGCCATCATGCCGCTGCGAGGCAAGATCCTGAACACCTGGGAGACCGATCCGGGCCAGGTGCTTGCATCAACGGAAATCCACGACCTGGCCATTGCCGTCGGGGTGGATCCGGGCTCCGACGACCTGTCCAAGCTCAGATACGGCAAGATCATCGTGCTGGCCGATGCCGACTCCGACGGCCTGCACATCGCCACCCTGCTCTCGGCGCTGTTTCTGCGCCACTTCCGGCCGCTGGTCGACGCCGGCCGGATCTTCATCGCCATGCCGCCGCTGTATCGCATCGACGTCGGCAAGCAGACCTTCTACGCGCTGGACGGCGGCGAGCGGACCGGCATCCTGGCGCGGGTCCAGGCCGAGGGCCTGAAGGGCAAGATCTCCGAGACCCGGTTCAAGGGACTGGGCGAAATGAACCCGTTGCAGCTGCGCGAATCCACCATCGATCCGGATTCGCGCCGGCTGCTGCAGCTGACCGTCGACGACGATCCGGGCACGCATGAATTGATGGACATGCTGCTGGCGCGAAAGCGCGCAGGCGACCGCCGTGCCTGGCTGGAGGCCAAGGGCAACCTGGCCGAGGTGGAAGTCTGATGCACCGGGTTTGGCGGGCCGCTGCCAGGCGTATACTCGATTCACCTGAAATGATGCCGGTATTGTCCGGGTCGTCTCGGGTGAATCCAAATACGAACGGGGTATGAGACATGAACAATAACGTACGTGGAATCATCGCGGGTCTGGTCGCGACTGTCGTGCTTTCGGTCCTGATGGTCGTCAAGGGCATGATGGGCGTAATGCCCGACCTCAACGTAATCACCATGCTCGCCAGCAAAATGGGCGGCAACATGGTGATGGGCTGGGCAGCCCATTTCGTCATCGGCGTCCTTGTCTACGGCCTGGCGTTCGCGAATCTGCGCGGCGTGCTGCCGGGCGGCTCGAACACGGTCAAGGGCATGGTGCTTGGAATCATGGGCTGGCTGGTGATGATGCTGGCCATCATGCCGATGATGGGCGCCGGCATTTTCGCCATGAACATGGGCATGATGGCCGCCGTCGCCACGCTGGTGCTGCATATCATCTTCGGCCTGGTCCTCGGCCTGACCTACGACAAGGTCGGTGCCGGCCGGGGCTGACGCGGCCCACGCGATGTGAATGAAAAGGCCCCGGGATGAACCGGGGCCTTTTCTATATCGGCACCGGTTGAATATCAATACCCGAAATGCAGCGTGATGCCACCGCGGTAATGCGGCCGGGAGTGATGGCGACCGCGCGAATAACCGTGTCGCTTGCCGCCCCGGAACCCGTGACGATATGCCGGATGCGCGCGGCGGTGGCTGTTGCCGCGATAGCCGTGCCGGTAGCCGCGATGGCTGCCACGATAACCGTACTTGTGCGAACGATAAGCCGGTGCGCGGTAACCGTGCTTGCGATATCCGCCGTACTTGTAGCCGTGCGAGTGGGAATGGCCGTGATAACCATGCTTGTGGCCGTACCCGCCGGCTTCGACGTTCTGTGCAAACCCAATCGTCAGGGCCACCGGAATCAGAAGTGCGAACCATCTGGCTTTCATGTCAACCTCCTTGGTCTTTGCTGACGGTTACACTGTAGAAATCACACCCTGAACCAGGACTGAATCCATGCTCGACATCCGAAACCACGACAACCAGATTCGCGAGTTGCGCCTGGCGCGCCCGCCGGTCAACGCGCTCGACCCGGAAATGATCGAAACCCTGCTTGAGGCGGTGCACTCGGCGCAGACCGACGGCACCCGGGCGCTGGTAATTTCCGGCAGTCCGGGATTGTTCTCGGCCGGGCTGGACGTGCCGGCCCTGCTGGAACTGGACCGCGAAGGCATGACGAGTTTCTGGAACGGACTGTTCGGCCTGCTCGAGGCGCTGGCGCGCTCGCCCATCCCGGTCGCCACGGCGCTCACCGGTCACAGCCCGGCCGGCGGTACCGTAATCGCGCTGTTTACCGATTACCGGGTCCAGGCCCAGGGCGACTACAAACTGGGACTCAACGAGGTTCAGGTCGGGTTGGTCGTACCGCCGGTCATTCACCAGGCCCTGGTTCGCCTGATCGGCGCCTACCCGGCCGAACGCCATCTGGTCGCCGGTCAGATGATCACGGTCGAACGCGCGCTGGAGATTGGATTGGTCGACGAGCTGCAACCCGATGACGAGGCCGTTTCACGCGCCGTGGACTGGTGCCGCGCCCACCTGGCCCTGCCGCAGCACGCCATGCTCGCCACGCGCGCCCTGTGCCGCGCCGACCTCGGAGCCCTGTTCGACGACCCCAAAGCGCTCGATGTCGACGGCTTCGCCGATTTCTGGTTCCGCGACGAGACCCAGGCGACGCTGAAGGGGATGGTCGAAAAGCTCAAGAAGAAATGACGGTTTCCCGAAAAGCCTGATCGTAGCCCGCGTAGGAGCTTGCCCCGCAAGCGAAGAGCAAATTGGACAAGATTCATTCGCCTGCAAGGCAGGCTCCTGCGCTGCCGGTCTCAGCATTTCCCGAAACCAGCACTTTACTTCCATTTCAATTCGTACAAATCCAGACGACGATCGGCCATGTTGCGCACCGAGCCGTGCGAGCGGATTTCGCGCAGGTTGTCCAGATCAAGGTCGGCAATCAGCATGGTCTCGGAATTGGCCGTGGCCTCGGCCGCGATGGCATCGTGCGGAAAGGCGAAGTCCGATGGGGTGAACACGGCGGCCTGCGAGTACTGGATGTCCATGTTCTCCACCTTTGGCAGGTTGCCCACCGAACCGGAGATGACCACATAGCATTCGTTTTCCACGGCGCGCGCCTGGGCGCACAGGCGGACTCTCAGGTAGGCGTTCTTGGTGTCGGTCCAGTACGGCACGAACAGGATGTTCATGCCCTGCTCGGCCATCAACCGCGGCAGCTCGGGAAACTCGACGTCGTAGCAGATCAGGATGCCGATCTTGCCGAAGTCGGTGTCGAACACCTTGACCTTGTCGCCGCCGGTCAGGCCCCAGTAGTTCACCTCGTCGGGCGTGACGTGAACCTTGTACTGGCGGTCCCAGGTGCCGTCGCGGCGCAGCAGGTAGCAGACGTTCTTGAGCCGCTCGCCGTCATATTCCGGCATCGAGCCAGCAACGATATTGATGTTGTAGGACACCGCCAGACGCGACATTTCGTCGCGCACCTGTTCGGTGTATCCGGCCAGCTGGCGCACCGCCTCGGCCGGGCCCTGGTCGTTCCACGGGGCCATCATCGGCCCGTTGAAGAATTCGGGGAATAGCACGACATCGGCCTGGTAGCCGGATACGGCATCGACGAAGTACTCCATCTGGCCGTAAAGGTCTTCGAGCGTGCGCGTCGGCCGCATCTGCCATTGCACGGCCCCGATGCGCACGTCCGACGGACGTCCGCCGATCAGTCCGGTGCGCGGTTCCTCGTAGTAGATGTTGGTCCATTCCAGCAGCGTCGCGTAGCCGGCCGAGTGCTGGTCATCAGGCAGGTAACCCTTGACCAGCTTGCGCACCTGGAAATCGTTGGCCAGTTGAAACGTCAGGATCGGGTCGACCAGTTCGCGCGCCCGCACCTTGGCGACATATTGCCGCGGAGTCAGTTCATCGCGGTGATCGGCATAGCCGGGAATGCGCCCGCCGGCAACGATGCCTCGCAGGTTCAATTCCTCGCACAATTCCTTGCGTGCGTCGTACAGCCGGCGTCCGAGCCGCAGGCCGCGGTAGTCGGGATGGACGAACACGTCGACGCCGTAGAGGATGTCGCCCTTGGCATCGTGGGTGGTCAGATACCCATCGCCGACGATATCCCAGTAACGGTGATCGTGCCCCCAGCGGCTGTACTTGACGATCAGCGAGATCGCCGCTGCCACCACCTTGCCGTTGTCTTCGATGCACAACTGTCCTTCGGGAAAACGCCGGATCTGCGATTCGAACTGCTCGCGCGTCCATGCGCCCTCCAGATCACCGGCGTAGACCCGCTCCATGATTTCGGCGATATCGGCATAGTCCTCCGGCCGGGTCTGGCGCAGTATGAGACGGTGCGAGTCGGTTTCAGATTGCTGGGACATGGGACGGTGGTGTTTTCCTGGATTGTGATGGGTCGCTGGACGACTCGAAAAACCGTTTGAACCGCAAATAAACGCGAATGAACGCAAATAAATGCCTGATGCCGAATCAAACCTGCTTTAGTTTGAATAAAGAGGGCAAGATCAAGGGCAGATCAAATCGCACTCTCTACCGTTCAAAATTCGCGTTCATTTGCGTTCATTTGCGGTTCCAATCAAAAGTCTTTTCTATAGGTCCTGTATTTCTGGCTGAGTCTCGTACGTAATCACCCACATCGTTCTCAGCCTCACATTGGCTCCCCGTCCGATCGGTAAACCGCCTGCCCGTCGAGGTAAGTCGCCAGCACCTTCGTATTCGGAATGTCGGCCGGCTCGATTTCAAACAGGTTGCGATCGAGCACGACAAAGTCGGCGCGCTTGCCGGCTTCCAGGCTGCCGACTTCGTCTTCGGCGAACCCGGCGTAGGCAGCGTCGATGGTGAAAGCGGCCACCGCGACTTCGGCAGTCACGCGCTGGTCCGGCAGCCAGCCGCCGGGCGGCTCGCCTTCGAGATCCTGGCGGGTGACCGCGGCGTGGATGCCCAGCATCGGGTCGACCTGCTCGACCGGGAAATCCGAGCCGAAAGCCAGCCGTGCGCCGGCCTGGCGCAGTCGTTGCCAGGCATAGGCACCGAACAGTCGCTGCTCGCCCAGGCGGTCCTGGGCCCAGCGCATGTCGGAAGTGGCGTGCGTGGGCTGCATGCTCGCGATGATGCCGGCCCCGGCCAGGCGCGGGATATCTTTCGGGTGAATGATCTGCACATGCTCGATGCGGTGGCGACCCGGGTTGTCCGCGAATCGTTCCTGACCGGCGATCAGCGCGTCGATCACCTGGCGGTTGGCGCGATCTCCAATAGCGTGTATGGCCACCTGCAATCCGCAGCGCATCGCCTTGTCGACCATGGCCTGAAGCACTTCATCGGTCTCGAACAGCAGGCCCTTGTTGCCCGGGTCGTCGCTGTATTCTTCCAGCAGCGCCGCACCGCGGCTGCCCAGCGCACCGTCGGCGTAAAGCTTGACGCCGCGCGCCGTAACCCGCGGCGTATCGACCGTTCCCATCCGGCACAGCGCAGCCAGCGCTTCCTCGTCGCCATCGGCCAGCGCGTGAATGCGGATCGGTAGTTCACCGGCCGCCCCGCGATGCAGAAATCTGCGCAGGCCATCGAGCGAAGTACCGGCATCGTGTACACCGGTCAGGCCCAGCGAAGTCATGCGCTCCGTTGCTCGGTCCAGGGCCAGCGCCTTTTCGGCTTCGGTGGGCGGCGGAATCACATCGTCGAACACGTCCTCGGCGCGGTCGATGAAGATACCGACCGGATTGCCGTCGTCGTCGCGATGAATGAACCCGCCGTCGGGCTGCCAATCCCCGGTCAGGTCGGTTTCAACCCGGCCCAGCGCCGCCGAATTCGCCCAGGCCGCGTGGCCGTCGATACGCTCCAGCAGCACCGGCCGGTCGGGGAACGCTTCGTCCAGGTCAGCCGCGGACGGAAACTGCGCCCCGGGCCATCGGGTCTGATCCCACCCCCGACCGCGCAGCCACGCGCCTTCGGGCAGGTCCGATGCATGTGTCTTGAGCCGCTGCACGACCTCATCAATGCTGTCGGCACCGGCCAGGTCGGCATTGAGCATCGAAAAACCCAGGCCCATGACGTGACCGTGGGCGTCGATCAGGCCGGGAATCACGGTGCGTCCTTCAAGGTCGGTGGTCGCAACGTCCGGCCACTTCTTGACCAGCTCGTCGGACTGGCCGACTGCCACGACGCGGCCATTCGCGTCCCAGGCCATGGCCTGGGCCGTGGGCTGGTCGGCGTTCATGGTGTAAATGTTGCCATTGACCACCATGCCTGCCGGCTGCGCGGCCAGCGGAACGGCAACAAGCGTGAGAATTGCGCTGACTACGGGGAACCAGGATCGCATCGGGTATGTACCTTGTTGGGCGCCAAATCAGGCTCAATATTCGCACAATCCGGATTTCCGGTGTTCACCCGGGATTCGGCGAACCGGGTTCAACAACCACGGTCTGGAAAGAAAGGCAGCACGGACACGCCTGCGTATAATCCGACGCATGCCTGTATCCGCGCCCGGCCCCGAAACACGCGTCTACCAACCCGTCGAGTTGAACCGGGAGGTTCGGGTGCACCTGGAGGCCGGCTTTCCGCGCCTGTGGATCGCCGGCGAAATCTCCAACCTGGCGCGGCCGGCCTCGGGCCACTGGTACTTCACGCTCAAGGACGACCGCGCGCAGATCCGCTGCGCGCTGTTTCGCGGCCAGCGCAGCAATGTCGACGGCCAGCCGGAGAACGGCGACCAGGTGCTGGTACGCGGCCGCCTGAGTCTGTACGAGGCCCGCGGTGACTACCAGTTGATCGCCGACGCCATGCTCCCGGCCGGCAGCGGCGCACTGCAACAGGCCTTCGAGGCGCTGAAGAAAAAACTCGAGGCCGAGGGCCTGTTCGACGCCGGCTCGAAACGGCCTCTGCCGCGCTATCCCACAACAATAGCGGTCGTGACCTCGCCGACCGGCGCCGCGGTGCGCGACATCATGACCACGCTCAAGCGCCGCTGGCCGGCGGCGCGGGTAAAGCTCTACAAGACCCAGGTCCAGGGCGAACGTGCAGCGCCCGAACTCGTGCGTGCGCTGGACGCGGTCGAACGCGATGGTTCGGCCGATGTCGTGATCCTGGCGCGCGGCGGCGGCTCGCTGGAAGACCTGTGGGCGTTCAACGACGAGGCGCTGGCGCGTCGAATCCATGCATTGACCATCCCGCTGGTCAGCGGCGTGGGCCACGAAACCGATTTCACCATCGCCGATTTCGTCGCCGACCTGCGCGCCGCCACCCCTA
Source organism: Wenzhouxiangellaceae bacterium (assembly GCA_040904965.1). Lineage (GTDB taxonomy): Bacteria > Pseudomonadota > Gammaproteobacteria > Xanthomonadales > Wenzhouxiangellaceae. Next base: position 4,418 of record JBBDSL010000128.1, on the reverse strand, counting down.
CCGCGGCGGCCGAGGCGGCAACGCCGGACGGTCCAGCCCTGATTCGCCAGGTCGCGGCGCTGGAACAACGCCTGGCGCGAGCCCCGACGCGCCAACTGCAACAGCGCTGGCAGCGACTGGATTCGCTCGACCGCCGGCTGGCCGGCCAGCACCCGGCACGCCGGCTGGCCGAGGCCGAAAACCGGCTCGAAGGGCTCGTGCGTCGTGCAACGCGCGCCGGCCAGACCAGGCTGCAAACCGCCCGCCACAATGCCCGAACGTTGCATCAGCGCCTGATCGCACGCCACCCGGCACGCCGGCTGGGCGAACTGAAGCAGCGCCAGGACGCACAGCGCGCCCGGCTGGTGCGCGCTTTCGGCAATGACCTGGAGCGTCACTCGGCGCGGCTTTCGGAGGCCGCCCGAGCACTCAACAACGTCAGTCCGCTGGCCGTGCTGGCACGCGGTTACGCCCTGATCCAGGACGACGACGGCAACGTGCTGTCGCGGCGCGAGGACTTCCATGAGGGCCAGACCATCCATGCCCGGGTGCGCGATCTGAGCATCGAGTCCCAAGTCCGCGGGGTGGGCCCGGCCGCACCGTTGCCGGAACCCGACACGGGAAGCGAATGAACCGGATCTGCCGAATCGGCCGGTGCGAGCAGACCATCAAGAACAGCCGCTTCATCGGCGTCTGCGGGCCCGCCGACAATGAACCGGCCGCGCAGGAATTCATCCGTACACACGGAGAGGCAGGCTGCCGCCACGTTTGCTTCGCCTACCGCTGCGGCGACCTGGTGCGCTTCGACGACGCCGGCGAACCCGGCGGCACCGCGGGCCGACCCATGCTGGCGGCACTGGAACACTTCGAACTCGACCGCTCGATCGTCGTCGTCAGCCGCTTCTTCGGCGGCGTCAAGCTGGGCACCGGTGGGCTGGCAAGAGCCTATGGCGGCACGGCCATGGAAGCCATTGCCAATGCCGTAATCGAACCCATCATCGAAACCATCGTGCTGGAATGTCGGGTGCCGTTCGAATCGGCCGGCGACCTGCACCAGCTCGCCGAACGCCACGACGCCGAAAAGCGCGGCGAGGAATGGAACGAGAACGGACTGCGCCTGGAACTCGAAATTCCCCGCGAAACGGCCGACACGCTCATTAACGAACTGACCGCAATCACGCGCGGGGAAAGTTCGGTGAAACGAACGGACTGAAACCGCAGATTGCGCAGATATACGCAGATTCGTCAGGACGGAGGAATAAAAGCATAAACCACGAAGGCTCGAAGAGCACGAAGGAAACCCGGCAAAAATACCGTCATCCCGGACGCGCACCAATAAAACCCAGGCAAAAAATCCCCGTCATCCCGGACGCGCAAGGCGCGATCCGGGATCTCGCGATGCAATCGTAATCGTCGCGATGGCTCTTGGAACCAAAGCTGAATAAAAGCATTAACCACGAAGGGCACGAAGAACACGAAGGAAAGCCAAATGCGTCTTTGGCTGGTGGTAACCCACCCGCCCAGCCCGCGGCCCGGTACTGGTCTGGTCATGTTTCATCCATTCGGGCCTGCTAAGCTGACTGCCGGATTGATCGTTTACTGCGAATCGAGTTTGTAGGCACGTTGTACCGTGTCGTGGCGCGTCACTTGGGCTAAAATTACGGCATGAAAATTAAAGCAATCATTCACGACGCTGAAGAAGGCGGCTACTGGGCCGAGGTTCCGGCAATTCCAGGCTGCGTCACGCAAGGCGAAACCTTCGAGGAGTTGCTCCAAAATCTTTACGAGGCCGTCGAGGGTTGCCTTGCCGTTGATATCTCGCCGACGGAGCCGGACGAGAATTCGAGGGTACTTGAAATCGCCGTATGAAAGCCGTTTCTGGTAAACGGTTGTGTGCCTTGCTTGAATCGAAAGGATGGCGGTGAGTAGGTAGGGGTTCCATCCCCGACGGATTCGTCACTACGGATCACGGACGGAGACTAAGAGCATTAACCACAAAGGGCACGAAGAACACGAAGGAAGGCAAAAGCGCATTTGGCCGGTGTTAACTCACTCCCCCAACCCGAGATCAACAACCGGACACTTGCTTGACAAGGCATAAAACGGGTAAACTCGACCCCAGCCTTCGGCGAGACAGGATTCATGAGGGTAACTGGTGCTGGCAAGACGAATCCGGATTGACCCAACAGATTGGTTCGGAAACTCCGTAGCCCGGGCAAGCGAAACGCACCCGGGAACGGCCAGAAAAGCTTCCCAGCTTCGGGTAGGAATTCCTCCCAAGATACCGAATGTATTTCCGTATAGATATCAGGGTGCTCGACTTCTTTTCACCTGCCACGGGTGCGGCATCGTCCAACCCGGCGAAAGTGCGGGATAGGTGGAAAACGACCATGTCGCAACATGGTGCATCGTGGGCCACTCACGGTTAGTCCAATGCCACAAGAATCTTTTCGAAACTGGCAAGCTCGGTCGATTGAACAGAAAAAATCGGCATCCGCTCTAATGCTGGGGCTCAGCGCAGGTGCATTAGCATTCACAGCTTCCTTGCTGGCTGAAGCAAAGGGATTTATTGGTTGTTATGAGTCAATTCTGTTTCACCTACATGGTGTGGTTCAAGTGATTTCAATCGGCACTGGAGTGCTTTTTTCACTTAACCGTGTTCGCGACTTCGATTTGACCGCTCAAGTTGCGCGTAAGCGAGAACGCGATGCAAATGGCCAGTCATTGTCGACACTACGTAAAACTCTTAGGAGATGGGGGCGTCTTACCCGTCGCCTATATTTTGTTCAAGGGCTGTCATTTCTCATCGGGGTAATTTTGTTTCTTTGGTTTGTACTACTCAGTCACAGTGAATTGCTTTATGCTGATTCCTCGCTGGGCTAACAAGGACGCTAAAGACCGACGCTTGACTGCTCGCTTCCTTCGCTGCCGGTCCGGTCGGCCGCTGTCAAGCGCGGCTGAACGTCGACGTTGGGCATCAGGAGAGTGAAATGTGGGTCTTCGGTTTCGGATCGCTAATGTGGGATGGCTGGCACGAGCAATACGGGTGTCGCGCTACTGTTAAAGCCGAGCTCATCGGCTACCGGCGACGTTTCAATAAAGCTTCCGTGAAGAACTGGGGCACGAACGAGACTCCAGGCCCAACCCTGAATGTCGAGAAATGCGCGGAATGCAACTGTAAAGGGGTAGCGTTCGAGTTTTCATCAGATAGCTGCTCAACGATACTTGATTACTTAAGGGGGCGTGAAGGTAAAGCATTTAATCTGACGGATTGTGAAGTGATTCTAAAGGGTGGCAAGAAAGTCACGGCAGTTGTGCCAATCTACAGCGGTAAGAACATTCTATATCGTCCCTTAGACGAGTTGGCGGAAATGGTATTATTAGCAAGTGGCACGAGTGGAAATTGTGTTGATTATGTAAGAAGTATTGCAAAATCGCTTAAGCGCAACGGCATTTCTGATCCAGAGGTAGAGAAGTTCGCAGCAATGGTTGACGGTAAAGTTAATGCCCAACAAGGCCATCCAGCCGACGCTCGCGCCTCGCGCAGCTGATGGCTGGCGCTAGGCGAAAAGGAAATGAGATCGTAGTGAAGAATACCCTCTACATCGCAGAACCACTCTTCTCTGAGAAATTGCAGCGCTTTGATCCTGAGGCGGCCTTCCCGCCCATAAAGAAAATTGGCATTACAACTGATTTACCTCAGCGAAGAGAACGGGAACTACTTGGGACACTTAGCCCGGTAAAAGTCGCAATAGTCAAAGCCTGGACCGGAATTGACGCGCGGTCAGTCGAGTCAATGCTTCACACGATCCTGGATAATTCCAGGCTCGACGGAGAGTATTTTTGGGATGGGAATGAAACGTTGGTAGAGGCAGTTTGCAACTTCATTGAAACCTACCACCCCGAAGCGAAGGAAATCAAAATCGGCGATGACGCTGATGTTAAGGAAGCATCTGAAGCTGCCGAAAGGAAAAAGGAACAAAGGGTCTTTACTGAGGTTCTGCCCTGTTTGGATAAATTAGGAATTTCACCAAAGGTTACGAAGAACGAAAAGGGCGTACGGTTCGGGCTCGGAGATTACAAGTTTCACTTGGGAGTCAGGACTGGGGGCAGGTATACCCTTACAATCTGGTCTCAGAACAAGTCCACTGAAGATGCGCTTCAAGATTTTCCCGGCGCACAGGAGCTTGCCGCTCACGGTGTCGAAGACAGTCCCCGCAGGGCTAGAATATCGATGGCAAATCTGGAGTCAATCGCTCAAAGTCTTGCAGAATACATGTCTGACCGCATTGAAAGTTAGTCGCCGATACTCGCCGTCGCCCTTCTTGGTCAACTTGCAATAGCCGGGTTGCCTCTCCGGAGTCACGGATAATTCCGACACCAAGTCGCACGATGAAGAGTTTCCGCCCAGTATGGACGGTACCGCCCGTGGCACCGGA
>JBBDSL010000127.1:0-14632 GCA_040904965.1 Wenzhouxiangellaceae bacterium | reverse complement strand
TTGGCTGGTTGGCTGGTTGGCTGGTTGGCTGGTTGGCTGGTTGGCTGGTTGGCTGTGGGAGGGGCTTCCAGCCCCGATCTACCGCGGCGGATATATGATCGGAAACGATTTGAACCGCAGATGGACGCAGATTTCTGCAATGTCCTCGAAGGACCAGATCTTTTGAGCCTTTATCTGCGTTCATCCGCGTTCATCTGCGGTAAAAAATGATTCTTTAGTCCCTGAATGTCCGAATCCCGACGAATATCGCAGCGCCAAAGCCGATCATGGCGGGCAGGGAGTGGGTCTGGAACCACGGGCCGACGTCGTAGCCGGCGAGTACGGCCGATGCGATCAGCAGGCCGGCGGTGAGGATGGCGCCGGGCACGCGCCGGTTGTGGCGGATGAATTGCTGGCCAATGCGGTCCAGATCCTCGCTGGCGACGGTGGCGTTGACCCGGCCGCGTGCGGCGAGCTTGAGTGCTTCGTGGACCATGTTCGGGATTTCCGGCCCGCGCGCCAGCCACGACGGCAGTTCGCGCCCGACCTTGCGCGCGGTCTTGCCGATGCCGTAGCGCTCGCGGAAGATGCTTTCCAGCTCCGGCTTGGCCACATCCCAGATGTTGATTTTCGGATACAGCTCGCGGCCCATGCCCTCGATATTGAGCAGCGTCTTCTGCAGCATGATCAGCTGCGGCTGCAGGGTGAGCTTGAAGCGGCGCGCGACGTTGAACAGGTTGACCACCAGCTCGGCGAACGAGACTTCCTCCAGCGGCCGGGTGAAGCTGGGTTCGCACACGGTGCGCGCGGCGGCTTCCATCTCGTCGATGCGGATATTGGACGGCACCCAGCCGGCCTCGACGTGAAGCTCGGCCACGCGCCGGTAGTCGCGATTGAAGATCGCCAGGAAGTTCTCGCCGATGTAGTACAGATCCTCGGGCGTGAGGCTGGCAACAATGCCGAAGTCCAGCGCGATGAAACTGGCATCACTCGGGTCGGTGGTGTCGATGCGGATGTTGCCCGGGTGCATGTCGGCGTGAAACAGGTTGTCGCGGAACACCTGGGTGTAGAACACCCGGATACCGCGCGTGGCGAGGCGCTCAAGGTCCACGCCCTGGCGTTTGAGCTCGTCGATGTCGCGCACCGGCACGCCGCCGACGCGCTCCATCACCAGCACCCGTTCGGCGGTGTGCGACCAGTAGATTTTGGGAATATAAAGCTCGTCGGAATCTTCCCAGTTGCGCCTGAGCATGCTGGCGTTGGCGCCTTCGCGCTGCATGCTCAGCTCGTCGATAATCACCCGCTCGAATTCGGCAACCACTTCGTTGGGCCGGATGCGCTCACCCTCCGGGTGATAGCGCCGCGCAAGCCGGGCCAGCGCGCCCAGCAGTTCCAGATCGCCGCGGATGCGTTTTTCAATGCCCGGGCGTACCACCTTGGCCACCACTTCGGTGCCGTCGGGCAGCTCTGCGGCGTGCACCTGGGCGATCGATGCCGAGGCCATGGGATTCTCGTCGAACGAGGCGAACAGTTCGTCGATCGGCTTGCCGAGTTCTTCCTCGACAATCCGACGGGCCTGTTCGCCCGGGAACGCCGGCACGTGGTCCTGCAGCCGGGCTAGTTCGTCGGCGATGTCCGACGGCAGCAGGTCGCGTCGGGTCGACAGGATCTGGCCGAATTTGACGTAGATCGGCCCGAGTTCTTCCAGCGCCAGGCGCAAACGGGCGCCGCGCGGCAGTTCGCGTACGCCGCGACGGCCCCACGGCAGCATGCGCACCACGCGTGCCAGTTTCAGCGCCGGCAGGTCGAGAATCAGGGTATCCAGCCGGTAGCGTGCCAGCACCGTTGCGATGCGGAAGATGCGGAACGCGCGGCCGATCAAGACGTGCGCCTCCGTACCCGGCTTTCGAGCCGGTCCACGGCCTCGCGCAGGCTGTCGACGTCGTCGCGGAATTCCCGCCACTCGCCCGGCGCGGGCACGAATCGGCTTTCCTCGCGCAGCCAGCGCGAGACCTGGTCGCCGCCGGTTCTGGTGGTCTGACGGGCGAAGTCCAGCGCCTCGGCAACCACGCGGTACATCTGCGGGCCGAGCAGGTCGCCGAAGTAGTCGGTCAAGCCTTTTTCGATGTCAGGGTCCAGCGCCTTGACCGCCTGCTGGAACTGCTGCGCCAGCCGGGCATCGCCCTCAATGCGCACGCCGTCGCTTGTGCCGAAACCGGGCAGGGCCATGGCCAGCAATGCGCCGGGTGCACCGGCGATTTCGGTATCCGGCTTCAGTTCAGCGTCCTCCGGTTCGGCCCGCACGCGCATGCGCTCGCCGTCGGCGGTCAGCCACAGGTCGATATTGAGACCTTCGAGCACGAATTTCAGCCAGCGTCCGGAAAGCGGTTCCAATTTGGTCGCCGGATCGGCATCCAGCGATGCGGCACGCGCGAGCACGAATTCGATCGCGGCGGCCATCATGCCGGGAAACGGGGTGACGTAGCCGCTCATTTAGATTCTGGCGCCGCGGTGGATGGCGGCGATGCCGGCCGACAGGTTGTCGAACGTCACGCGCTCGAACCCGGCCTCGCGCAGCATGCCGGCCAGGGTTTCCTGGTCGGGGAAGCGGCGGATGGATTCGGCCAGGTACTGGTAGCTGTCGCGATCCGAGGCCACGACCTGGCCCAGCCGCGGCAGCACCTTGAACGACCAGATGTCGTAGGCGCGCGCCAGCGGTTTCGGCGAAACATGCGAGAATTCCAGGATGTGCACGCGCCCGCCGGGCTTGAGCACGCGATGCATCTCGGCCAGCGCGGCCGGTTTGTCGGTGATGTTGCGCAGGCCGAAGGCAATGGTGACGTGATCGAATTGCCGGTCGGCAAATGGCAGCGCCTCGCCGTTGACCTGCAGCCACTCGAATGCATCCACCTGTCCGGCATCGTCCATGCGCCGCCGCCCGGCTTCGAGCATTTCGCGACTGATGTCGGCCACCAGCACCTCGCCGTTGGGCGCCACGCGCTTTCTGGCCAGCTCGGCGATGTCGCCGGTGCCGCCGGCCAGATCCAGCACCCGCTGCCCCGGCCGCATGCCGCAGCCGGAGACGAACGCGCGCTTCCAGAGCCGGTGGATGCCCACCGACATCAGGTCGTTCATCAGGTCGTAGCTGTCGGCCACGGAAGAAAAAACCTGGCCGACCAGCCGGGTCTTTTCTTCCGGCTCGACTTCGCGGTATCCAAAATCGGTCATGCCTGTTCGCGACCTTTGTGTTGTGAATTCAAGGTGCAAAGAGTAACCCAGAACGCGTGACCGCAAGCGACAGGCCGCCGACGCCGGCTTCCGGTTTCCGCGTACGGCGGGGACGCCGTCTCTGCTATATGCGCTTGATAAATCTTGCGCTCGGGTGTCGAATTCAGTAACCCGAAATCGACTACGGTATGAATTCCTTCGACAGGAGAAACAAGTGAAATACCTTTGTCTCGTATATGCGCAGGAGGACCGGCTTCACGGTTTGCCGGAAAGCCCCCGCGACCCCGAGTGCCACGCCTACGCCAGTTCCCTTGCCGAGCGCGGCCGGCTGGTTGCCGGGCAGGCGCTTGAATCGGTATCGACCGCCACAACCGTCCGGGTGCGCGACGGCGAGGCGATGGTCACCGATGGGCCGTTCGCCGAAACCGCCGAGCAGCTCACCGGCTTCTACCTGATCGAGGCGCGCGATCTGAACGAAGCGATTCGGATCGCCGAAGGCATCCCGCCGGCCCGCATCGGCTCGATCGAAATCCGCCCGGTGCGCGAACTGCAACTCGACCGGGAGAGTGCGGCATGAAGTACATCGACGGATTCGTCCTGCCCATCGCGCAGGATCAGATCGACAACTACCGCGAAATCGCCCGCCGTGCCGGCGAGGTCTGGCGCGAACACGGCGCGCTGGAATTCTTCGAAAGCGTCGGCGACGACCTGGATCGCGACGAAATGGTGCCGTTCCCGAAAATGGCCGGCTGTCGCGACGGCGAGACCGTGGTTTTTTCGTGGATCGTCTTCGAGTCGCGCGAGCATCGTGACGAGGTCAACCGAAAGGTCATGGACGATCCGCGCATCAAAGCCATGGGCCCGGAGAAGATGCCGTTCGACTGCAGCCGCATGGCCTGGGGCGGGTTTTCCGCCATCGTCGAACTGCCTTAGGTCGAACCGCCGCAGGATCACCGGACAGGCCATGGCAATTCCGCACATCGCATCCATCGAGGCACGCATCGAGGCCATTTATCGCGCCGACTCGCGCTGGATCTTCGCGACGCTGATTCGTCTGCTGGGGGATTTCGACCTGGCCGAGGACGCCCTTCAGGATGCATTCGCCACGGCCGCGCGCCAGTGGCGCGAGGATGGGATTCCCGGCAACCCGGGTGCCTGGCTGGTCTCGACTGCCCGTTTCAAAGCCATCGACCGGATCCGCCGTGACGCGCGCTGGTCGGCCCTGGCCGCAGAACTGGGTGAAACCGGGCCGGATCGCGACCACAATCACCCCGGCGTGTGCGACGACCTGGTTGTCGAGGACGACCTGCTGCGGTTGATCTTTACCTGCTGTCACCCGGCGTTGAACCGCCAGGCGCAGGTGGCCCTGACGCTGCGCGAGGTCTGCGGCCTGACCACCGAGGAGATCGCAAGGGCCTTTCTGACCGCTGCGCCGACCATGGCCCAGCGCATCGTGCGGGCCAAACGCAAGATTCGCGAGGCCTCCATACCATTCGAGTTGCCGGACCCGTCCGAGTTGTCCGCGCGACTCGATGCGGTATTGCGTGTGGTCTACCTTGTGTTCAACGAGGGCTATGCCGCTTCCAGCGGTGATGCGATGACGCGCCCGAGGTTGTGTGCCGAGGCCCTGCGCCTCGGGCGTCTGCTGATTCGGCTTTCATTTTCGGCCGAAGCCATGGGTCTGACCGGCCTGATGCTGCTGCACGATGCACGACGCGTGTCCCGGACCGATCCGGCCGGCGACGTCGTGCTACTGGAAGACCAGGACCGTTCGCGCTGGGACCGGGCCCAGATTGACGAAGGTGCGGCGTTGGTCGAGCGGGCACTGAAATCAGCGCCAGCCGGCCCATATGCGCTGCAGGGCGCAATCGCCGCGGTACATGCCGAATCCCCTTCATGGCAGGCCACCGACTGGCCCCAGATCATCGGGCTCTACCGGGCGCTGCTCAGGGTCGATCCGTCACCGGTTGTCGAGCTGAACCTGGCCGCCGCCCGGGCCATGGTGGAGGGTCCGCAGGCGGCACTGGAGCACATCGACAAAATCCTTGAGCGGGGGGAACTGGTCAACTACTTTCGCGCACACGCCGCCCGCGCTGAACTCCTGATCCGGCTGCAACGAATGGACGAGGCCGATGAAGCCGCGCAGCGAGCACTGTCGCTGACCGACCAGGAACCTCAGCGACGGCTGATAGAGAAACGACTTCGCCGCTTCAGGCGCCAGTAAGGTCCGGCGCACGCATCGGTGGGAAGTTCTCTCGATTATCTTCACCCATCAGTAATCAGAGAGTAGTTTGGCCAATGCCTACTCGTGCAGGCCGGAGCGCTCGATCAGCCAGGCTTGCTCGCCCTGCGGCCGCGGGGGCAATTGAATCGCCTGGTCCGGGGTGGCATGGAAGGTGGCCAAATAGGCGGCCAGGGCGTATTGCTCGGTGCCCGGGGTGGCAAAGTCGATGTCCACTCCGGGATAGTCGCGCCCGCCAAGGTCACGGCGTTGCGGGTCACTGAGCTCGCGCAGGGGGTAGCCGTCACCGCAGTGCACCACCCGCTCGGGTTGATGGCCCGGCTCCGGCACGCATTGGGCCAGGAAATCCAGCGTGATGATCCGAAAACGCTGTTCGGCATCTCCCACCCAGTCGCCATCGTGGATCAGCTCCGTGGTCGTCCCGTCCGGCGCCACCACGGCCAGTTCGCGTACCCGTTCACCGGTGCTGCTGACCCCCTGGTTGATATCGCCATGGCCGGGCTCGCCCGACCGCCGGCCCGGGCGGGAGGCGTCGTAGCTCAGCCGCAGGCCGGCGAATTGCGGGAACCAGCCCGGTGTTTCGCCCGGCGCAATGCCGGAAACGGCATATTCCATGATGTCGAACAGTTCGCCTGCGGTCACCGTCAGGGCGATCAGTTCACCGTTGAAGGCCAGGGCGCTTTCCAGATCCAATTGCGAGATGCCGCCCTCGGGTCGGAAGCGGTTGGCCGCGGGTGGTTTGAGCCGTATTGCGCCAGCATCCTGACTGCCCGGAGGTACAACCATGTGGCCAATCGGGGCCCGAATGCCGCCACCGTTGCGCACGGCAAGCACCGCCTCGGGCTCCAGCTTGCGGCCCAGCCAGAGACTGGCTTCGGCCGTCAGCCGACCCAGATTGGTCTCGCGCGTTCGCACCTTGCTCCTGCGCCCGTCCAGAAACTGATCGGTATAGCCGAGCACGTGCGATTCCTTCTCCTCGAGAATGCGCCAGAAGGTGTCGCGAATGGCCACCACCTCGGCCATGGGCTCGGCGCCGCGATTCCTGACCAGCGAGGCCTTGCTGGCCCATACACCGGCTCGCCTTGAATCGAGCCGTTCGAGATCGATCACGCCATCGGCGTCGAATTGCAGCAACAAACGCCCCAGGTATCGAAAATCGCCGTCGGTGTTGACCAGCAGCACGGGTTCATCCAGCGGCGAGCGATACACCAGCGGGTAGTCGTCGACGGCCACATCGCCCGGGTGTAGTTGGTCGGCCGGATTGGCCAGAATGGTATTGGAGCCCCCGGCAATGATGACATCCACGTGCTCAAGGCGCTCGGCCAGGGCCTGCTCGACGCGCAACTGCTGCATGTGAGCGGTCACAATGATGACATTCACCCCGTCAGCCGCCAGCGCATCCACCGGTTCCTGGATCACGGTAGCCAGCGCGTCCATATCATCCGCGACGGCGGGCAGGACGCCCATCTCGCCGGTGGTCGTGATCTGGTCCAGATTGGGCGTTGTCGCCCCGACCACGCCAATCCGACGGCCATCGATCTCCAGCACCACCGAGCGGGCAAGACGGCCTGAAACCTCGCCGGCATCCACTCCGCCAGTGCTGATCAGATCGGCCAGGTGCGCATCGCTGTAGAAATCCAGGTTGGCTGCCAGCCAGGGGAACTGCGAGCCCTGCCAACCATCCTTATCGGGCTGGATGATCCCGGCAAACTCCTCCGGGCCACCATCCAGATCGTGATTGCCGATGGCGCTGGCATCAACACCCATGGCATTAAGAAAGGCGATCTCACCGCGTCCCACGCCCGGCGAACCAACCACCTCGGCCATTGCCGGGTCGTTACTGGCCTGGTAAAGCGGCCCCAGAATGTAGTTGTCACCGGAGCTGATCAGCACGGTGTTGTCCGGCATCCCGTCACGGAACGAGGCCACCAGGGCCGAGAAATCGGCCACATGCTCCAGCGCCAGGGTGCCGCCGCCGTCGACATCGGCAAAATGCAGTAACTGCAGTTGTAGCCCATCTGCCTGTAAGTCATGGCTGCCGGCAGCAGGTCGAGGAACGAAACCCGGCTGGCTGCAGGCCAGCAGGCTGGAAACAAGAACAAACGCGATCAGGACGCGAGATGAGACACTTGGAGGAAACGGCATGCAGATATCAGTCCGGAAGATTTCAGGCCGTCATTATTTTGGCAACAAACCCCGGATTGCAAGAAAGAATCGGCAACTGTCACAATTGTCAGGACAGGCACGATAAAGCTACCCGAAAGCTCGTGCCCGGTTGATACGGTTCATGGCACTTTTTTGTCGGCGACAAAAGGATTGCTCACCTTGAGCGCTCCAAAATGCTGGTCGTGGCCGAAGTCGTCAGTGTAAAGGCAGGCGCATCCGCTCCGGATGGCCGCTTCGACGATCAGTGCGTCGAACCAGGAAAGCGGTTGGCTGCGCGAAAGTTCATGCGCGTCGATTACCAGGTTAGCGTTTGCGGGAACGACCTCGAACTCGGCCAGCGCTTCGAGCGCTGCGCGTGTGTCTTGCGATGAAAGCGCGGGCTTGAATTTGCGCGTCAACACCGAGCGCAGCTCGATCAACACCTGGGTGCTGATTACGATTTCATGTTCTCCGGCGAGTTCACGCAGCCAGTCACGGACGAAGGCTGATTTTTCCGGCTCGCGGCGATCCAGCCGGTAGGCCCACAGGTTGGTATCGACGAAAACCCGCACGCGTCAATTGGCCAGCAATCGGCTATCAGCTGGCACGACGCTCGTGCAGCGATTCACGCGACCAGCGTCCTTCGCTGGCCGAATCGGTGTGTTCGGCCACCGCATCCAGCGCGTCCAGCGCACGCAACCGGCGCTCCCTCGCGTTGACATACTGCTTGAGGTACTCACGCACCAGCGCATTGACCGAAGTGTGCTCGCGCAACGCCGCCTCGCGCGCCTTTTGCAACAGTTCATCATCGAGACTGAGAGTGAGATTGGCCATAAAAGTGAATTCCGTGAAGCACAGGATCAGTGTAGCACGTATCTGCATCGCGGGGCGGGTTCTCTTGGGCGGTGGGTGTCCACGTTTACTGCTGGAGGTACGCGCCGACACGGCGTTTTCGCCGACGAGATCATCACCCTGCTGGGCGAGGCAGGCGTGGAGTTTGCATTGTCGGTGCCGTTCGAGCGATTTGCCGAACTCAAGAAGTCAATTGAAAACCGCAAGCGCTGGCGACGGATCAATGGCCAGTACAGCTTCTTCGAGCACTGGAGGGCGCCGAAGTCGTGGGGCTATCGCTACCGATTCATCTTTGTCCGGAGTCGCTCGGTTCAACGCCACAAAGGACCAGTGCAGCCTGTTTACTGCCCAACGCAGAGCTAACGTGCTGGGTGGAGCGAAGCGTAACCCAGTCACGTTGAGTGCCGTGTTGGGTGGCATATGCGTCGTTGCCGAATCTCGCATCCGGTGATGGCAGAGACGGACGTCACGAAGGCGAACAGTATTTACTCGTCCGGAAGATCGGAGAAAATGGGGAAATCGGTCGCATTGCCTGCCGGCGACCCACCAAGCTCGTTTATGCGGACGACGTTGAGGTACTGCGCATCTTTGGCGCCCGCCCAATCCTTAGATGGATCAGTTTTGCGCTGAATCCACGCACGCTTCCCTCCACCAGCGGCCTGCTCCCACTCGATGTACGGCTGGTCTTTCTGATCGTGCTTAATCTCAAGCATCTCGTTCTCCCTCGAACTTTGCCACCCAACGCTTGGCTTAGCGGCGCGAACGCAGTGAGCGTCCGGGCCGCGGATTTTGCGGCCGAACTACAGCCGTTTGTTATGTGAGCTTAGCGGCATCTCAGCTTCTGACATTCCAGTCCGGGTCATAAGCTGCGATGTATCTTGATTCTTCTGACTCAAGTTGTTGCTTGGTCATTCCTGTTCGAGGCTTTTGCAAAATAGCAACCTCTATCCCGCTCTCCAGACACTTTTTAATGTGGCTTCCAACTGAGTCATTGATTTGATAAGAATATCCGTCTAACCGGCTTCGGAGCACAGTAGTTGCGATCCCAATGTAACGAATACGGCCAGCCGTCACAAATGCGTATAGAGAACCAGCGCAGTCCTTCCATTCCAGATTATCCGGCTTGGCCTTGCCGTTTCGGAATTCCCAGTTTGCGATCTTCGAAAACCCGTCACTCAAAAGAGCATCTAGCTTGTTCATAAGAGCAGAATCCGTGTGACCACATAACGTTTGAGCTAAGCGGCGCGGCTTTGCCGCGTCCGGTGGAGCGCGATGCGCGGAACGAACTTGAGCGATTTGTTATTCACTGCGCTTTCGGATACTGTCCATGTTCGCTCGGACCCACTTTGAAACTGCTTTTGCACAATCAAGGACGTGGGGTGCGCTATAATGCTTAATGAGATCGCCATAGCGTACCTCATTCGGATATCTTGACGCACCGTCTCTTTCAGCGTCAAGAACTTTCCCTACAGTTGCGTTCGGTGCTTCTGAAATCGGCTGAACTGCTAGCAGCCCAGCAGCTGAATTAAAGTTTCCGAGACGCGAATCAGGAATCTCGCAATGGCAGACGTCCGTAAGAAGACCATTGAGATTATGGGAACGCCGCTTCAGTTCATCGGGCGTGAAGCCTGCACTCTCCAGCAGCGACTTCAAAGAGATTTCGCAGGATAGAAGACTTAGATACAGTACCGCTCGCCCAGCATCATTTTTATCGGATGGGCTTTCAAAAAATGAGTCCGCTGCGTCGATTAGCCTTTCGGCGAAGTCAATGCTGTATTCCATGGCTCATTCTCTTGATGAATAACACCAAGTTAAGCTGCCAGGCGGTTCTGGCGCAGCGGTTGCGCAAGCAACCGATGTGACAGGTTCCCTGGTCTGCTTCAACTTCATGTTAGAGCCCGACCCTCGACGAAGATCAATACTCACTAAACTGTACCTCGAAGCCACATTTCGAAGATGTGCCATCCAACATACGAGATACTACCGAAGACTAGAAAGCGGAATTGCCAAGCTCCAAACTGGCCGACTTTTTTCGACATATTCTCCAGTATCTCTTTTAATGCGCTACTGCCTATGGCTATCGCCTGTGGATTCGATCCAGTGAATTGATGCCTTCCCGATTGAACGCGAAGTAGCTCTGCATTGTTGTAGAGCGTGCCAGTCACATACTGGAGTTGCTTGCAACCGCAATAGAAGCTAAAAGCCCACAACACGCCAGCTATCCCAAGCGGAAGTTGAGCTAAGCTCAATGATGCCTCGTTCGTTTGAGTAAGCGCGAAGCCAATCGCAGCTCCCGCAGCGGCCAAGAGGAAGTATGTATATCTGTTCTGGCTTTCCCGGTGAAGTCTGAAAAGGTCTCTCTCGGACTCGTTTGTCATAGTAGATCCCGTACGGCTCTAACGTTCCGGCTGTGCGGCGCCGACCACGAACGTGTCAGGAAACAAGGTGCGCTGTCCCCGGCGTCCGCACGAGCCGGGTGTTATGCGGAAAGTTGGTGGTTTTATGGCTTCCATTCGTAAAACCGCGGCTGGAATATCTTTGGGTCTACTTTGTGCGGGCCATCCAGACCGTCCGGGCGTAACGACGGGTGTTCTTTGTATATTGGTTCTTCGACATCCGTGAGGATTGCACCCATAAGCTTACCAACTGCTTTCCGGTAAGCCTCGAACTCTTCCTTGCTACATGTATCCCGAACATAGGCCACGCTATCGTTCAGTTTGGAGTTGATTTGTAGCATGAGGATGGAGAGCTTCTCTGCGACCTCAATATTCATTCGCTATCCTCTATTTCCGCATAACGCCCGGCTTACCAGCGCCCAAACCGGAGAGGCTTTTGTGGTAAAGTGTAGCGCAACGGAGCCCACAAAAGCAGCGTAGGTTTGGGCGTCTGCGTGGAGCGGTTTGTTAAATGTTTACTCCGGCTCGAGGTTGTTGCTGTTTAAGCCGACCCAGCTTTCAAATGCATTGTAAGAAGCAGGCCATGCCCTATTGTATTCGCTTTCAAATATAGCCATGATGTAATTCATTATAGGCTTTTGTTCTCCAACGAATAAGTCTTTGCTATTGTTGCGAAGTTCTGTTTTGTAGTTTTCAGAATCGACGATTGAGTATGTAGCAGACATTCCTTGCCAATTTGGATGCGTGGTCTCAGAAAGATCACCGTACATTTTAAAAATTCCAGCGTATTTTTTATCAGCTTTTTTAACTATCGTGAGAATATTAATGGATTGATGCTTTGTCATCTCGTTCCTGGAGCCTAAAAGTAGCTTTGATGTTGCATCCGAAAGCTCATGAAAGCCCTGGCCAGTTTTAACTACCGAATCCATTTTCTGCGACGAATATATAAGCAATGCAAGCGTTTCAATAGAAGCCCTCAAGAGGATTCTTGAACCTATATACATTTCTTCGCACGCCAAAAAAGTGGCCTGCTTTAACAAATCCACAAAGCGCCAAGCTACAAGCTCTCTAAGCATATAAATTCGATGAAGCAGTTTCCATTTATGTGCTTCTGGATTTCTGGAAAAGAGAGAAGCCATATCTACTTCCTTGCATAACGTGCTTTCCCACTTTTCCAGTGCTTCTACATATTCATTCATAGTTTTACATTTAACGCAGAGCGCACCGGCGGCCTTTACAGAGCGAAGCGGCGTAAAGGACATCCGCGTGACGCGTATTGTTAGGGTGTAAGTGCATTTTCAAGCACCGTCTCTTGGGCGTACATATTGTCGAGTGTGGTCTCGATAAGACCAATAATCTCCTGAAGATTCGAGATTTCTTCGGTGCCATGGATTAAGTTCTTCGGGATGAGCGTATATCGCTGTCCCATAAATTCATGAACATGAAGCTTAGCATCCATAACCGTGAGATCAGAATGTGCGTGAATTTGGTCGCGAGACGAAATGATCCGTTCGTGAAGCGGTAGACGCTCTTTCGGAATAAGCGATGTGTCGAGTTTGAACTTTTTATTGATGCCATGTGATAGCTTATACGGCTTGCAGTACTCGACAAGCGCAAACCGGAAAGCAGGACCGATAAGCAGGTTCTCGGATTGCGTGTGAATCACTTTTAGTATTCGCCAGGCATTGTTAAGCCAAGTGATACAAGACACGAAGTGGACAAATTGCTCTTCCTGCTCAG
Organism: Wenzhouxiangellaceae bacterium; assembly: GCA_040904965.1. Taxonomy (GTDB): domain Bacteria; phylum Pseudomonadota; class Gammaproteobacteria; order Xanthomonadales; family Wenzhouxiangellaceae. Next base: position 2,050 of record JBBDSL010000127.1, on the reverse strand, counting down.
TCATTAGAAAGCCCTAACTAGAAAATCTGTGGCAATGTGAATTTTTATCGAATATACGCGCAACTTGCTTTTTTATCACGCTCTTCCCTCCTATATGCCCTGATAACTTGCTGTTTTTTCTTCGCGGGTCACCGGGGATGCCGCAGATACGCGGCATTTTCCGGTAAAGATCGTTCGATTTCCATGCCTGAAATCGTCGCTTTTCCCTATGGCCGAGCCGACTCGGATTTGGTCCAATGGTGATGACTCTATTGGGATTCGAGTGATGGCAGAGGAACTTTTGGATGGATTGGGCCGGATTATTCCGGTGAAGCATTACAGTCTGCGGACAGGGAAGGCCGATGCGCATCGGCTTGCTGCGCGAAGTCCGCAGGACGATGTGGGCTGAATATAGGGCCTGGATGGTCATTGCGCGCCCCCTCTGAACGCTGTCATGGCCCGATTCTAGCCGTGGCGCAAGCCTTTTTGCAAATCGATCATGGTTCTGTCGGATTTGAGTGAATCTGCGTACTCTGTGGTTCGCTTTCGAGATTGGCCGAAACACGTACATAATCAGAATTTTCCACGGGCCGATTTGCTTTCAGATCGCACTGGCGGTAGATTACTAATACAATCAGAAGTATTGCCACATTCAGGGCTCCGGACGGATTCGCCTGCAAGGCAAAGTGGCGAAGGCATAGTGGCCTACGTCGAGCCGCTTTAACGCCGCAGGTGGATTCGTCCGGAGCCCCCACAGGGCTTGCCTCTCGGCGTTCGTGGACTGCGATTGTCATGACAATCGCCGAGAGACAAGCTGAATGAGGCAATACTTCTGATTGTATTAGTAAATGCACTGTCAACCGATGCTGTGCATCCAGGAGAAATCGGCATGAAGCGGGTCATTGTTTTTTCGAGCGTGCTGTTCGTGCTGATGACGGCGTTGGCCGCCATTGCCGACGAGCCCGGCGGCATCCAGGGCGTTGACGACCGCATCGCAGTTGTCGAGGGCTTGGCCGGGCCGGAAGCCGTCCATTGGGACGGGGAGCAGCAAATCTGGTTCGTCTCCAATTTCAACGGCGATGCAGCCGGCGATGCGAACGGCTTTGTTTCGAAGGTCGCGTCCGACGGGGAAATCGTCGAGCGCGAATTCATGACCGGCACCGATCGTCGCCCGTTGCACGGCCCACGCGGGATGCGGATCGACGGCGAGCGCCTGTGGGTGGCCGATGCGGACGGCTTGCACGCCTTCGACCGCTGGTCCGGTGCGCATCTGGAGTTCATAGATCTTTCCGCGTTCGATCCGGGGTTCCTCAATGATGTCGAGATCGAGCCGGAGGGTGCGATCTATTTGACCGATACCGGCAATGCACGACTGTTCCGGATTGCAGACGGCGAGATAACGGTCGTCGCCGACGAGGAGCTGGTCTCGCCGCCGAACGGGGTTGCCTGGGATCCGGCGCACCAGGCGCTCATGCTCGCGCCCTGGGGCGACGGCCGGAAGCTCGTTGGTTATCGCCCCGCTCAGGGCGACCTTACCGACGGCGATACGTTGCCGGCCGGTGGCAACATGGACGGAATCGAGCCCTGGCGGGGTGGTTTGCTGGTCGCTTCCCAGGTCGACCAGGCGATCTGGTTCGTCCGCGACGGTGAGGCCAGGATCCTGATCCGGACGCCCGGGCGGCCCGCCGATATCGGACTTGATGCCGCCGGGCGACGGCTTGCCGTGCCGTACATCGCGCTGGATCGGGTCGATATCTGGGAGCTTCCGGACTGCCGCTGATTGATGCCCCTGGAGGCTCCGGTAAAGTCGGTACGGTTCAGGCGAGTAGAGTGATCGGGTGTTATTTGAGGGTGGTCGCGGTCGGGAGACCGCTTGTGCCAAACAGGTGGCCGCGGCCCGCCGTAGGAGCCGAATCCGTCGGCGACCGAGGTTGGGTTATCCCGCCCTATTCACCGCACTTGCGTCACGAGGGGTCTGGCGGCGCCGCAGCAGGAAGGGTGGTGAATGAGGCGGGATACTAATACATTCATAAATCCTGCCACGTTCAGAGCTTCGGACGCGTTCGCTCGC
>JBBDSL010000126.1:0-15437 GCA_040904965.1 Wenzhouxiangellaceae bacterium | reverse complement strand
CCGCCGGTCTCTGCCGCCTGTAAAAAGCGCTTTTGCCTACTTTTCAGGCGCTTGTGAAAAGTAGGTCGCCTGCAAGCGCGCAGCGCGAGGCGAAACCGCCTTTGAAGTTGAAGTTGAAAACAGGGCCGCACCCGGCACGGGTGCCAGACATCACCCGGTGTGCAGCAGCAGGTCCTCGTGCTCGCGCCCGGCGGTTTCCAGCAACGCATCGTGATCCAGCAGCTCGACCAGCTTGCCGCGCACGGCCAGCATGCCTTCCTTCTGCATCCAGCTCAGCGTACGCGAGACGGTTTCGATGGTCAGGCTCAGATAGTTGGCGATATCGCGCCTGTCCATGGTCAGACGGAAACGCATGCCGTCCCCGCCGCGGCGCTTGAGCCGGCGCGACATATTGAGCAGGAAGGTCGCGACACGGGCATGGGCATCCATGCGCCCAACCACCAGCAATAATTCGCGGGTCTCGGCCATGTCGGCCGAAAGCAGCTTGAGCATCAACTGGTTCAGGCTTGGGCTGTCATCAAGAATCTTCTGGAAATCGCGGTAGGGAATATCGCAGAAGCGGCTGTCTTCCAGCGCCACGGCGAATTCCGGGTGCCTCCCCTTGCCGATTGCATCCAGGCCGATCAACTCGCCCGGAAGATGGAAGCCGGTAACGATTTCGTCGCCCTCGCTGGAAAGCTGGTAGGTCTTGACCGTGCCCGATTGCACCACGCAAATGCTGCGGAACTGCTGTCCGGCATGAAACATGTGGGCTTCGCGCGACAAGGGCCGCTGGCGCCGCACGATCCGGTCGAGCTCGTCGCGCCGGGCCTCGGCAACCTCCTGGGCAAAACACAGGTCAAAAAGCCCGCACTGGCGACACGAAATGTTGATCGTACTCTTCTCGGCCAGCGGGATGGGTTTGCTCACGAGATGCGGCTCCCTGCATGAGGATTTCCTAAATCAGAGAATACCAGAGACAAGCAGGACTTTGAGTAATCCCATTACCGAATTATCGTCCTTGCCGGAGGCCAGCTCCTGGCGACGTGAACGCGCCGCCTGAACCAGGCCGTAAACGGATCAGACAATCCGCGAAAACCGGGAGGTCGAGGCGCCGTTATCGCGCTTGAGGTAGGCATCAAAGACCATTGCGATGGCGCGCACGAACAGAAGTCCTTCGGCCGCCACCTTGAAGCCGTGTCCGGTCCACGCCATCAGGCCGTCGTCGACCAGCGGCTGCAGATGCTCCAACTCGGTCCGGAAATAGGTCCTGAACGCGAACTCGTAATCGCGCTCGAAGGGCCGGTAGTCCAGCTCGCCGTTACACATGACGGTGCTGATGATTTCGGCGCGCAGCCGATCGTCGGTGGTGCGCATCAGGCCGCGGGCAACCGGCAGTTTCCCCTCGCGCACGCTGATCTGCCAATCCATCAGCTTGCGATGGTTCTGGGCGAAGGCGTCACCCACTTGCGAGATTGCGCTGGGCCCGAAGGCAAGCAGGTCCAGTCCCGCCCAGGTCGAATAGCCCTGGAAGTTGCGCACCATGGTGCCGTTGCGGCGGGCCCGGGCCAGATCGTCGTCAGGCAACGCGAAGTGATCCATGCCGATGAATTCGTAACCGACATCCAGCAGCCGGGTAAGCGTATTGCGAAAAATCGCGAGCTTGGTCTGCGGCGCGGGCAGCTCTTCGGTCTTGATGCGCTGTTGGGCCTTGAACAGGTGGGGCATGTGTGCGTAATTGAACAGCGACAACCGATCGGGCTTCATGCCGATAATCTGCTCGACGGTGCGGGCAAATGCATCGGTGGTCTGCATCGGCAGACCATAGATCAGATCGACGCTGATCGAGTCGAAACCAACCGCCTGGGCGGCCCCGACAATGGACGCCACGCGCGCTTCGTCGTGCACGCGGTTGACTGCCTGCTGGACGTTGTCATCAAGGTCCTGGACGCCGATGGAAATGCGGTTGAAGCCGATTTCCTTCAGGCGCCGGATATCGGCCGGCTCGACCGAGCGCGGATCAACCTCAAGGCCGATTTCAACATCGTCTTCGAACTGGAATCGGGTGCGCAAAAGTCGCAAAAGCTGATCGATCTGGTCGGTGGTCAGGAACGTCGGCGTACCGCCGCCCAGATGAACCTGACGCACCTTGCGGTCTTGGTCGATATGCGGCGCGCTCAGGTCCAGCTCGCGTTCAAGATCGACCAGGAATTCCTGCCCGGCGGTGGGCGAGCGCGTAATCACCCGGTTGCAGCCGCAGTAAAAGCACGGGCTGGCGCAGAACGGAACGTGCACATAAAGCGACAGGTCGGCCGGAATCGGAAAGTTATTGCTGTCGGTGAGCGCGGCCAGCCAATCGGCGGTTCCGAAATCGTCGCTGAACTGAACCGCCGTGGGATAGGAGGTATAGCGTGGGCCCGCACCACCGTACTTGGCAATCAGGTCGGCATCGAACTTGGGACGCAGGGCTGGCTGCATTGTCGGATCACGGCACGGAGTGAGAATGGCCAAAGCATACGGCGCACCAATACGAACCGTTTTGACCAAAATCAATTTTGGCGCCGCGAGACCACCGCCGGAAAGAAAAGCCATCGCGCCCAACGCCGGGAGACCGGCTGAAAACCGGCTGGTTGATGTTATGGTTAAGTATAATGGATCGGCGTGCTGGTACTGTCGGTATCGATTCCCGAGAACGGGCGTCACTCGAACCGGAACTACCGCCGCGCGCGTGGGCGGCAAGGCAGTCGCCGATTCCTCCCACGATCACGGAGGCAACCGGGCACTGGAGTGACCACAGCGATGCGTCATCAGGATTTGACGAAGCGAGAACCCGCCGCGGCCGGAGTGATGGGCTGGGTGTTGGCGCTGGGCGTCCTGACCGTTGTGTTTACGCTGCCGTTCCTGTGGATTGCGTTCGTCCAGAGCGAGAGCGAATTTCTGGGAGAGGCGCAGATATTCCACGGCACGATCTCGCGTCATGTCAATCACAGTGAAACGGTGCTGACCGGTTTTACCACGTTGTATCAGGCGCTGGAAGCCCGCCCGGATCGTCCCGACCCCCTGTTGCGCACCTATGCGCGCGGGGTGCTCAGCCGGTACCCGCACCTGCACGAGCTTTCGATCGAGCAGCGCGTGGCCCGCCACGAGATTCCCGAGCTGGCCGCGCGCATGCGCGCGGCCGGCAAGACCCGCTTCGAGCACCGCGGCTTCGAACTCTCCGGCGACAACAACTGGTTCGATCCGCCGCCCAGAGACGAATATTTTCCACTGGTATTCGCCGAACCCGAGCCGGTAGACGAACCCCTGCTGGGCATGGACCCAAGCCTGGACCCGATTACCGGCAGCGCCATGGCCTACGCCCGCGAAACCGGCCGCCCGGCCGCCTCGAGTCCGTTCGAGCGCGTCATGGGCGGGCATGCCTATGTTGTGTTCCAGCCGCTTTACGATCACGACCCGGCGCAACAGGAACTGACCGGGTTCGCCTCGCTGCTGGTGCGTGCCGAAGACCTGGTGCCCGCAGACCTCATACCCGACGCGGCCGACGTGACCATCCGGCCGGAACGGGCCGGCACGGATTCGCTGCCGTTGTTCGAGATCAGACAGGGCGCCGTGGGTGCCGACCCGCAGCCCCTGCTGCCTCGATTCCACTTCGAGCAGACCACCGACGGGCCCGGTCCGCGGCTGGTGGTCGAAATGACCACCTCGCCGCTGAGAGTCATGGGCGGGCAAACGCTGACGGTATTTGCGTTGCCTGCAGGCCTGGTGCTGGCGGTACTGGTTTTGCTGGTGGTGCGCTTGCGCGCACAGCGGGGCCGCGAGCGCGAAGCCGCCGCCGAGGGCATCTTTCGCGAGAAGGAACGCGCCGAGGTCACGCTGGGAGCCATCAGCGACGCGGTGATCACCACCGACGCCGACGGCAACATCGAGTACATGAATCCGGTGGCGGAAACATTGACGGGTCGATCGCTGGTGCAGGCCCGCCGACAGCCGTTCCACCAGACCGTGAAACTGGTGCGGGCAGGGACCGATGAGACGATCGAGCTTTCGATCACCGACTGCATCCGCAATAAAAGGAAGATACGTCTCCAATGCGACGTGCAGATCATCGGCCGGTCCAGCCGTCGCACCGTCGAGAACAGCGCATCACCGCTGCACGACCTCGACGGCACGATCATCGGTGCGGCGGTGGTATTCCGCGACGTCACCGAGCAGCGCGAGGCAATGCGCGACATGAGCTGGCAGGCCGACCACGACCCGCTAACCGGTCTGTTCAATCGGCGCGTGTTCGCAAAACGCCTGCAAGCCGCGCTGGACGAACCCGACTTAACACCCCCGATTCTTTGTTTCATTGACCTGGACCGGTTCAAGCCGATCAACGACGAATACGGCCACGCCGTCGGCGATCAGTTGCTGCAGCACTTCGCTCACGAACTGAAAGCCGCCATTCGAGATAACGACATCGCCGGCCGGCTCGGCGGCGACGAATTCGCGCTGCTGCTCTACGACTGCCCGATCGAGCGCGCCGAAAGCATCGTCGATGAATTGCACGACAAGCTCGACCGCGACTCGATCCTGATCGACGGCGACCGCTTCTCGATCGAATTCAGCGCCGGCCTGGTCCCGTTGACCGGCGCCGGACACACGCTGGCCGAAGTCATGAAACGGGCCGATTCGGCCTGCTACAAGGCCAAGCGCAGCAATCGCAATCATGTGGCCTTCGATTCGACTGCCGAGGTGTGACGGCCAGACCGGCCGTAGCTCCAGCCGTAGCTCCAGTTGCCGGCCGCCCCGTTACCGCGCTACGCAGTCGACCAGGAACTGCACTGTCGAATGGCCCAAGCGGTGTGCGATCCACGGTCCGGCAGCCACCAGAATTCCGGTCAACGCCATGACCCCGGCAGCCGTGCCGCGCAGCCACGGCGCCCGGATGCGGCTGCGCATTTTCGCAAGGACAAGCCCGCCGCCGAGCAGCAGCGGCAGCGTGCCCAGGCCAAAACCCAGCACCATGGCAATCGTCGGCACCGGATCGGCCAACAGCAAGGCGGCGGCCAGTACGCTGTAAAGCAGCCCGCACGGCAGCAAGCCCCAGAGCAGACCCAGGCCGATCGCCTTATCCCAGGTATCGGCCGGCAGCAGCCGATTGAACAGCGGCATCACGCGCCGGGTCAGCGGCTGGGTCAGTTCGCCGAATGCGTCGCGCACCCTGCCGGGCAGACCGATATAGAGCGCGATCAGCAGCAATAGCGCTCCCAGGGCAATTCGCATCACCGCAGCCGCGCCGGAAGGCAGCAGGTGTTCGGGCAGCATACCCAGCGCCGTAAGGGCAAGCCCAAGCAACAGGTAGCTGGTCACCCGCCCGGCGTGAAAACCGGCCGCCAGCCGGTCGCGCCCGCGCGGCACCTGCCCGTGCAGCACCGCCATGATCCCGCCGCACATCGCCACGCAATGGGTGGATCCGAACAGCCCGGCGAGCAGGCCGATCACCATGGCGGCACCAGGGGTCATGACGGCATGCAAAACCCTTGAAACCGCAGATTACGCAGATCAACGCAGATTGAAAAACCGGAACGAACCGGTCTACCCGTCTTTTTCATCTGCGCAATCTGCGTAACCTGCGGTTTCAGGGTTTTTGTTTTCCGTGCCGTGCTCATCGTCGTCGAGAATATCCAGTGCCGGTGTATCCAGATCCTCGAACTGGTCGTTACGCACCGCCCAGAAGAACGCCCAGACGGCCAGGCCCAGCAGCAGCAGCGACAGCGGGATAAGGACATAGATGATGGTCATGCGGCCTGGACGATGGTGCGGGGAGCGGATGTGGATTGTACCGCCTGCCGGATGCGCGTCCGCCCAAGGCGTCTTGCGTTAAGCACCACGGCAATCGAACTGGCCGACATGCCGATCGCCGCGGCCCACGGCGCCACCAGCCCGGCGGCGGCCAGCGGCAGGGCGCAGAGGTTGTAGCAAAGCGCCCAGACCAGATTCTGGCGAACCACCCGGCGCACTTTCGGCGCGTGATCGATCAACGCAACCAGCGGTTGCAGGCTCTTGCCGGTAACGATCAGGTCGGCCTGGGTGCGCGCGATGGCCGCACCCTCGGCCAGCGCGATCGAGACATCGGCCCCGGCCAGCACCGGCGCGTCGTTGATGCCGTCGCCGATCATTGCAACCACCGCACCGTCGCGCCGCAGGTTTTCGACCAGCGCCAGCTTGTCGGCCGGCCGCATCGCGGCATGATAATCGCCAATCTCCAGCTCGCGCGCCGTAGCGGCGACATTGACCGGGCGATCGCCGGAAGCCAGCACCACGCGGACGCCGGCCCGACTCAGATGCCGCACCAGTTCCTGCGCACCGGTTCGAAGCCGCGCCTCGACCCGGATCCAGGCCGGGCCGTCGGCGTGTGCGGCAAGCAGCGCCAGCCAGATCCCCGGCCCGGGCTCGGCCAATGTCGTACCGGATTCCTGCGCCACCCAGCCGGCCCGGCCCAGCCAGAATTGCCGGCCTTCGATCTCGCCGGCCACACCCGCACCTGCCAGGCTCCGTGCAGACTCGACAGCCAGGCCGCGATCGAATGCCGTGAACGCGCGTGCGATCGGGTGGTTGCTGACCCGCTCCAGCGCGCCGGCCAGCTCGAGCACGCGCTCGCCATCCATGTCCGGGGCGGGCCGGACTTCGGCCAGGCGCGCGCCCGGTTCGGTCATCGTGCCGGTCTTGTCCAATACCACATGGGTCACCTTGGGCAACCCTTCCAGGGCGTCCGGGTTGGCCGTCAGCACTCCGTCCAGCGCCAGACCACGGGTGGCCGAAGCCAGCGCCGTCGGCGTGCCCAGCGCCAGCGCGCACGGGCAGGCCACCACCAGCATTGCCAGCATCACCGGAATCACCTGCGCCGGATCGGTGCTCCACCAGTACATTGCCGCCAGACCAGTCGAGGCCAGGATCAGCGCGATGAACCACGCTGCGGCGCGGTCGGCCAACTGCGCCAGACGCGGTCGCTTGCGGCGCGCTTCACCGAGCAACTCGACGATGCCGGAAATTACCGTCGCGCGGCCGATACGCTCGATTCGAATCTGCAACACCCCCCCGCTGACCAGGCTGCCGGCCAGCACGGCGTCGCCGGGCGCACGCACTCGTGGTTCCGATTCTCCCGACAACAAGGATTCGTCCACCGAGCCGTCCCCCCCGGTCACCTCGCCGTCGGCCGGCACCACTTCGCCGTCGGACACCACAACCCGATCGCCTTCACGCAACTCGACCAGGCCCACGGTTTCACTGCCCGCGGCCGTCAGCCGGCGTGCCTGACCGGGCAGCGCCCGCGCCAACGCGCTGTGCACCGCGCCCGATTGCTGGCGCGCCAGCATCACCGCAAAACGACCCAGCAGCAAAAAGAAGACGAACATCACCACCGAATCGAAATACACCTCGCCGCTACCGAACAGCGTGATCAGCACGCTGGAAAACAGCGCCAGCAGGATTGCCGCGGCCACCGGAACATCGAGCCCGAGGTGGCGCTGACGCAGATGGTTGACGGCCGACCTGTAGAACGGCTGGCCTGCGTACAGCGCTACCGGCACGGCGACCAGCATGCTGATCAGCTTGAAAAAGTGCTCGGTTTCCGGATCCATGTCACCGGCAGCGCCGATGTAGTTGGCCAGTGCGTAGCTCATCACCTGCATCATGCCCAGCGCGGCCACGATCAGGTAGCGCAGCATCCGGCGGCGCTCGTTGCGGTCGCGGTCGCTATCGGAATCGGGCGTGTCCAGATGCGGCGGATAGCCGAGGCGTTCCAGCGCCGCGGCCAGCACCGACAACGGCGTCTGCGCCGTATCGAATGTCAGCCGCAGCCGGCCATCGCCAACATCCAGCCGGGTTTCGGAGACGCCCGGAAACCGGCCCAGGTAGCGATGCACCAGCCAGGCGCAGGCGGCGCAGTGCACATTCTCCAGCACCAGCACAATGTCGCGCCGACTGGCCGTCGGCGGCCCGGCATGGTAATCCAGCACCGCATCGCGATCCCAGGCCGCAAAACTTGCGGGATCGGTTTCGGGCGAATCCGGGCGTTCGGGCAAAGCATCGCGGAAATCGTAATAGCGATCCAGGCCCGCCGAATGGATCAGCGACGCCACCGCCCGGCAACCGGCGCAGCACACCGCACGCCGCTGCCCGCCGATATCGACGGCAAGAGTGGTGCCCGACGATATGGGTTCGCCGCAGTGGAAGCAGGGTTTGTCGCGAGGCGTGTTCACCAGTTAGCAAGGGCCCTGGAAGGTTTCCTGAAAAAACGAGTTACACGAAGGACCCGAAGTTTCAGATGCCAAAGGTTTCCTGATTGCGTATATTCCTCAGCCATCGCCCAAGCCACCGTGGGCGGGCGAACCGAGAACCCGTTTTGCCACGGATGCACGCGGAAAACGCGGATGAAAACCACAGAGTGAACACAAAGTAGCACAGGCTGGCGCCAAGTCGCCGGGCAGATGGCTGAAAGCGCCTGGCCGAGACATTTCCCTTTACGACCAATCATCTGCCTTTATCCGCGTCTATCCGCGTGCATCCGCGGCTAGAAAAGCTCTTGCGAAAAACTTGTTCATCAAAGCCTTTCCGGCTTCAGGACGACTACCAGCTCTTCACCCTCGCGCCGGTAGCTGGAAGAAATCCACCACGTCTGATCGAGATCGGAAACGATCAGCCTGCCGCGGCTTGGTAGGTCCAGCATGCCGGCACGATATTCACCGGTTGCCGAACGCTGCAACACAACCTGACGGTCGCGTGCCGAATCGGTCGGGTGCTGGACCAGCAGCAGCAGTTGCTCGCCGGGCAATTCGGCCGCCTCCGGGTCGAGTCGCAGCAGCCATTCGTCCCGCTCTACCCGCAACAGGCCGGCCAGCCCGAGCGCTTCGGCCCGGTCGGCGCGCACATGGGTATCGACCAGCGCCTTGCCGAGTTTCGCGTAGTCGCCGGTCATCATGTGCGGCGGATTCTTCAGCGCCACGCCCAGCGTGATGCTGGACGAGACCACGCCCCAGCTCAGTATGGCCAGGATGAGCCACGGCCAGAACTGGCGGTACCAGGGGGTTGTATCTCGTTGTTCCATATTCGGTCTTCCGTTCAAAGGGCCACAGAAAATTGCAACGTTGCCTCGTAGGAGCGAATCGTGAATTAATCATTCTCCGGCGGAATATAGAACCGCGTCTCCGATCGGTTCACAACCTCGCCGGTCGCCTCATTGGACAGCACGACACGCACTTCGTGCATGCCGGGCCCCAGCGCGCCTCGGGGCACTGCCAGCGTCATCGGCCGGTTGCTGACTTCATCGGCCGGGACTTCGAAACCCTGACGCGGCGCCACCACCCAAACGCCTTCGATGCCCGCGGCCTCGACGGCCAGGCGCACCGGTTGCTCGGTGCGGTTGGTGACCTTGAGCTGATACGGATTCTCGATCTCGTCGCCGGCCGTGCGGTACAGCGCGGTACGGTCGCGCAGAATATCCATATCGATCATCTCGCGACCGGCCAGCACCACGGCGAACAACGCCATAAGTACCAGCAGCGCGGCCAGGTAGATGAATATACGCGGCCGGAGAATGCGCGACTTTCGGCCGACCATCGCGTTCTCGGTGGAGTATCGGATCAGCCCGCGCGGGTAACCCATCTTGTCCATGACCTCGTCGCACACATCGATGCACGCAGCACAGGCGATGCACTCGATCTGCAGACCGTCGCGGATATCGATACCGGTGGGACAAACCTGCACGCAACCGTAGCAGTCGATGCAGTCGCCCAGGCCCAATTCTTCCTTGTCGGCATCGCGCTTGCGCCGGCCGCGCGGTTCGCCGCGCTTTTCGTCGTAGGAAATCACCAGCGTGTCGTCGTCGAACATCGCCGACTGGAAACGCGCGTACGGGCACATGTACTTGCATACCTGTTCGCGCAGATAGCCGGCATTGCCGTAGGTGGCGAAACCATAGAAGAACGTCCAAAAGACTTCCCAACCGCCCGCCCGCAGCGTGAACAGTGCCGGTACAAGTTCTCGAATCGGCGTGAAGAAGCCGACGAAGGTGACCCCGGTCCACAACGCAAAAGAGATGTAGAGGAACTGCTTGAGGGCCTTTTTTCGGATCTTCTCGGCCGTCCAAGACCCCTTGTCCAGCCGCATGCGCTTGTTGCGCGTGCCTTCGGCGAAGCGCTCCATCCACAGAAATACTTCGGTCCACACCGTCTGCGGGCAGGCATAGCCGCACCACAGGCGCCCGGCCAGGGCGGTGAAGAAGAACAGCGAAATCGCCGCGATCGCCAGCAACAGCGCCAGCATGACGAAATCCTGCGGCCAGAACACCAGCCCGAAGATATGGAACTTGCGCGCCGGCAGGTCGAACAGCACGATCTGCTGGCCGTCAAGGTTGATCCACGGAAGCGCATAGAACAGCCCCAGCAGCACCCACGCGGCCAGAACGCGCAACCGCGAAAACCGGCCCTCCGTCTCGCGCGGATAAACCTTGGGCGCCTTGACGTAAAGCTTGATCTCCTGCGAGCTGTCAGGTTGAGTAGCTTCGGTCATGTTCGCCTCAATGCTGAAACTGCAGGCCGCGGATGAACGCGGATGAACACGGATTTAAATGCGAATAACTATGAAGGGCAAGAGGACCACGAAGAGATACAGGGAAAACGAAACCACAAAGACACGGCATAGATTGATTCATTCGTAGTGAGAACCAAGGATGCTTGGGGGCTTTGTCCCTGCGTGTTCTTCGTGCCCTGAGTAGTTCATGCTTTTGCATCTGGAACAGCTTTTATCCGTGTTCATCCGCGTTCATCCGCGGCTTTCTTTTCGGTTTCGGCCCGCCGCCCCAGCGGCTGAAAACGCGAACGCGGGCGCAGCAGGATCCAGGTGAAGGTGCAGGCCGAGGCGAAGCCGAGCCAGAATGCGAGGAAGGCGATGGTGTAGCCGGCCTGGCGCGAGATTTCCAACTCGGGGAAGCTGATCGCGGCCAGGTCGATCGGATCGACGAATGCGAACAGCACCATGGTCGCGACGCCGGCGGCGAAGAACGACGGCCACAGGATCGCGCCCAGGCGCTGAGCCAGCGGGCGCGGCGGGTGATCGAATTCGTGATCGGCCCGAGCAGTCATGGCATCACTCGGAGGCCTGTGAGGCCGCTTCACGATCTTCGCGATGCAGGCTGACGATGTAGGCCGCAGCCAGGCGCGCGCGTGTTTCGCCGATCAGTTCCTTTTGCGCCGGCATCACGCCGCTGCGGCCATTGCGAATCGTGGCCCGAATGGTGTCCAGGTCACCGCCGTAGGTATACACCCCATGCGTCAGGTCCGGCGCGCCGAGTTGCGGGTTGCCTTTGCCTTCCGGTCCGTGACAGGCGACGCAGAGCTGCTGAAAGTGTCTGCGTCCGCCGTCGGCCATGGTCTCGTCCACCGGCTTGCCGGCGAGCTTCTGCACGTAGACAGCAGTACGGGTCACGCCCTGCTCGCCCAGCGCTTCACCGAACGGCGGCATGGCCGCGCGTCTTCCCTGGACCACGCTGTGCTCGATCTGCGCCGGATCGCCGCCCCAAATCCAGTGGTCGTCGGTCAGGTCGGGATAACCCGGCGCTCCGCGTGCGTCGGAACCATGGCAGGTCGAGCAATTGTGCGCGAACAGATTTCGACCCATTTCCACGGCCTGGGGCGTGGCGGCAAGTTCGGTCACGCTCAAGTCGTCGAAGTGCCCGAAGCGCTCATCGAAGGCGCTTCTCGCCCTGACCATTTCCTGCTGGTATTGCCGGTCCTGCGACCAGCCCAGCACCCCGTCGTAACGCCCTAGCCCCGGATACAGCACCAAGTAGACGATGGAAAACACGATCGTGATCCAGAACAGCCACAACCACCAGCGCGGCAGCGGGTTGTTCAGTTCACGCAGGTCTTCATCCCAGACGTGACCGGTGGTCTCGGCGCCGTCTTCTTCGGTCGTCGACGGTATGCGCAAGCGGCTGGTCCAGGCCAGAAACCAGATCGTGGCCACCAGTGTGCCGACCGTGAGGATGATGATGTACCAGTGCCAGAAAGTACTCATGATTGATTCTCCCGATCGCCGGCGCCGGGCCGGTCGCGATCCTGCTTCATTTCCTCATTGCGATCTTCCAGGGGCTGCCGGGCCTGTTCGTCGAAGTCCTCGCGACGCTTGATGATGAATACGTAGATCACGATGGCGAGAAATCCAAGCAGGGCCAACAAAGTAACAATGCCTCCGATCATTGTTCAGCTCCATTCATGCCGGCCGCCTCGCGCTGACCGGTCCATTCGACGCCCATGCCCTGAAGGTAGGCAATCAGAGCTTCCAGTTCGGTCACGCCGACCAGTTCGTCGAAAGCGTTCTCGATCTGCTCGTCGGTGTACGGGTCGCCCAGACGCTTGAGGGCGCGCATGTGCTGCTGAATCTGCTCGGGGTCGACCATGTTTTCGGCCAGCCACGGATAGGCCGGCATGTTGGAATCGGGCACCACGGCACGCGGGTCCAGCATGTGCAGCCGGTGCCAGTCGTCGGAGTAGCGACCGCCCACGCGCGCCAGATCGGGTCCGGTGCGCTTGGACCCCCACTGGAAAGGCCGGTCGTACACGAACTCGCCGGCCACCGAATAGTGGCCATAGCGCTCGGTTTCGGAACGGAACGGACGAATCATCTGGCTGTGGCAGTTGTAGCAGCCCTCTCGAACATAAATATCCCGCCCGGCCAGGCGCACCGGGCTGTAGGGCTCGACACCCTCGGCCGGTTCGACCATGGTCGCGCGGAACATCAGCGGGATGATCTGGGCCAGACCGCCCAGGCTGATGACCACGATGATCAGGATCGCCATCAGGCCGACGTTTTTTTCGATTGCTTCATGTGACATGTCGGGTTCTCCTTCAGGCGCTCTGCGGCTGCGGAATGGCGATGGAACGGGCACGATCCGGCGCGCTCTGCCAAGTCTTGTAGACGTTCCAGACCATGAAGAACATGCCGCTGAGGAACACGATGCCGCCGAGCAGCCGGAGCGCGTAATACGGCTCGGTACGCTTGAGCACCTCGATGAAGGTGTAGGTCAGGGTGCCGTCGTCGTTGAACGTGCGCCACATCAGGCCCTGCATCAGGCCGGCGGCCCACATCGCGGTGATATAGAGCACCGTGCCGATGGTCGAGGTCCAGAAGTGCCACTCGATGGCGCGTATGGAGTACATCTCCTTCACGCCCCACAGCCTCGGGAACAGCGTGTACAGACTGCCGATGGAAATCATCGCCACCCACCCCAGCGCGCCGGCGTGCACGTGGCCGATGGTCCAGTCGGTGTAGTGCGACAGGGCGTTGACGGTCTTGATCGACATCATCGGGCCTTCGAACGTCGACATGCCGTAGAACGAAAGCGCGACGATCATGAAGCGCAGGATCGGGTCGGTCCGGAGCTTGTGCCAGGCCCCGGAAAGGGTCATGATGCCATTGATCATGCCGCCCCAACTGGGCGCCAGCAGGATCAGCGAGAAGATCATGCCCAGGCTCTGGGCCCAGTCCGGCAGCGCGGTGTAATGCAGGTGATGGGGACCGGCCCACATGTAGATCGCGATCAGCGACCAGAAGTGCACGATCGAAAGGCGATACGAATAAATCGGGCGATTGGCCTGGCGCGGCACGAAGTAGTACATCATGCCCAGGAATCCCGCGGTCAGAAAGAAACCGACGGCATTGTGGCCGTACCACCACTGCACCATGGCGTCGACCGCGCCGGAGTAGATCGGGTAGGACTTCCACATGCCGGCCGGAATCGCCAGGTTGTTGACGATATGCAGGACGGCGATCGTCAGAATGTAGGCACCGAAGAACCAGTTGGCGACATAGATGTGCTTGATCCTGCGCATCACGATGGTGCCGAAAAACACCACCGCGTAGGCCACCCAGACCAGCGCCACCAATAATGCCAGCGGCCACTCGAGCTCAGCATACTCCTTGCTCATGGTCTTGCCCAGCGGCAGCGTGATCGCCGCACCGACGATGACCACCTGCCAGCCCCAGAACGTAAACGCCGTCAGGGTGTCGGAGAAAAGCCGCGCCTGGCAGGTGCGCTGGACCACGTAATAGCTGGTCGCGAACAGCGCCGAACCGCCGAACGCGAAGATCACGGCGTTGGTGTGCAGCGGCCGCAGGCGGCCGTAACTCAACCATTCGACGCCATAGGTCATATCGGGCCAGATCAACTGGGCGGCGATGACGATGCCAACCAGCATGCCGACAATGCCCCAGACCACCGTCATTACGGCGAACTGGCGCACGACCCGGTCGTTATAGGTCTGATTCTGATTCATTGGATTATTATCCCGGTGGCTGTCGTGAAGCACGCGTATTGTCTTTGAGTGCTCTGCGGGAATTATTGACCAGGATCAAACTTCCCCCAACCGTCTTGGGTTTGTCTATCGGCAGGTTATCATCGCCCGGATGAAACCTGGACAACTCTTGAGCGGGCTGGCACCGCGCGACTGGTTGCTGGCCGAGACCACGCGTCGAATCGACGAGTCGACCGGCGAGTTCCGGCTCGACCAGCCGGCCACGCTGGATGCGGCCCGAAGCCCCGGCACGCCCGGCGAGCGAATCGTCGAGCGTGCGCGGCGGCTGCCCGGCGCACAGCGGCTCGTCGATGATATCGGCCAACTGCTCACTTCGGCTCGCTGGCTGATCGTGGTGCTGATGATCCTGGGCCTGCTGTCCGGCATGGCGGCCGCCTCTGGCGTCCAGACCGGGGCGAGCACCATTGCCCTTTCCTACGCCATCGTCGTGCTGCTGGGTGTGCCGCTGTTGCTGTTGCTGGTCTGGGCGTTGCTGAATCTTCGGCGCCGCGAATCCGCCTCGCCCGGCCTGCCGGGAAGAATTCTGTGGTGGCTGATGTTGTTGTTCTCACGCCGCTTCGGTCTAGCCGCCCAGCGCAGGCATCTGGCCGCGGCATTGGCCGAACTCGGTCGCCTGCGCGGGCGCACGTTGATGGCCCTGACCACGCACGCATTCTGGACTTCATTCTTCGTCGGCTGCATCGGCTGGATGTGGCTGCGTTTCCTGGGCCTGCGGTTCGATTTCAGCTGGGAAACCACGCTGCTGTCCGGACAATGGCTGGAACAGTTGATCATCGCGATCGGCTGGCTGCCGGCCTGGCTGTTCGGGCTTTCGCTGCCCGCTCCGGAGCAGGTGCAGGAGGTACTTTCCAGCCGCTCCGGCCCGGCCGACCGCCGACTCTGGGCCAGCTACCTGATCGGCGCGCTAGCCCTGTACGGGTTTGCACCGCGCGCGCTGCTGGCACTGTGGTTCCTGCGGCGCTGGCGGCGCGCGCGAATGCGGCTGGACCTCGCCCGACCCGGCTATCTGAGGCTGCTGCCGGTGCTGAGCGGCCCGAGCCAGGCCATCGGGCCGCGCGGCGACTCGACCGCGTTCGGCAAGGGGCCGTACGAGGTCTATCCGCA
>JBBDSL010000125.1:0-73247 GCA_040904965.1 Wenzhouxiangellaceae bacterium | reverse complement strand
GGCTTGGCGAGAGGAAATGTCTTCTCTGTGAGCCCACAAATTCTGAGGACGAGCCTCAAATCCAAACCCATCGCCGACGGATTCGGCTCCTGCATCGGGCTTTCGGGTCAGCTCGATCTGAGCAACAGTTTCATCTTTGCTGCATCGCGTTTGCCGAGCAGGTCGGCCAGCGTGTAGCCGCGCAACACGTCCAGATACGCACGCGTGGCGCGGGCCAGCATCGGCGGCAGCCGGCAGGCCGGGGTAATCACGCATTGATTGTTCTCCCGGAAACACTCGACCATGGCGAAATCCGGTTCCATCTCGGCGACGACTTCGGCCAGGTTGATTTTCTCGGGCGGGCGCGGCAGGGTAAGGCCACCGCCGCTGCCGCGCGCCGAGACAACGAAACCGGAGTTGGCCAACTGCTGCACCACTTTCATCAGGTGGTTGCGCGAGATGCCGTAGCCTTCGGCGATTTCCTGGATCGTGCAGCGACGGTCGGGGTGCAGTCCGAGGTAGATCAGTACGCGAATTGAAAAATCAGTGTATTGGGTCAGTCTCACCGGAAGGTCCTCGAGATTTTGCGCGGCATTGTTAGCCCGGCTTTTATTAGCCCGGCTTTTATTAGCCAAATAGGCCGTCGATGCGCGGGCGCAGCAGTTTGGGAAAGAATAGCAAACCGAATACCGCGAAGGCGGCAATCCAGGCCAGGCCGGCCACGGTGAGCGAGACGTTGTGATCGAACCAGCCGGTGGCGTTGCCGGTGCGCGCGACCGCCGCGATCGTCATCAACGCGAACATCAGCCAGCCGCCCGTCGGCAACCGCAGTTTGTGGCCGGTGTGGCCCAGCGTGGCGCGCGACATCACGCCGAGTATCAGCGTGCCCATGGCGCCGACGCCGAGTGCATGCATCCACGCGCTGGCTGGCAGCGCAAAGGTATAGGCGGCAATGCCGCGCAACAACAACGCGACCACGATCCAGGCATAACCCAGGTGCAGCACCCAGACCAGCGGATCGCTCCAGGCGCGCCAGCCCTGCCATTCGAGCAATCTTGCCAGGTGGGCCAGGCCCGCGATCAGAGCCAGCGTGCCGACAACCTGCGACGGCGCGGCAAACAGCGTTGCCAGGGCAAGCACCACGACAAGCGCCAGCGCCAGGACGTCCAGCCAGGCATGAACCTGGACTGCTTCGGCATCGAGTCCTCGCTTGAGCAACCAGTTGCGGGTAAACGCCGGTCCGATCCGGCCGCCGATGATCGCCATCAAAAGCAACACCAGGTCCAGCGCCAGGATGTTCGCTGTGTGCGCCAGCGGCAAGAATCCCTGCATCAGGTTGGTTGCGAACAGTGCGGCAAGCACGACCACGATCAGCAGGTTGCGCCGGTTGCCGGTTTTCACAATCGGCCAGGCCACGGCAAGCGCCAATGCGGGCAGGAACATCAGGTCGATGCCTTCGGCAAACCGGCCGGCCGGATCCGCGGCGCCGGTATCGGTGACCCAGAAACCCATTCTGCCGGCCAGCCAGAGCAGCCATAGCACAGCAAGTGCGGTACCGGTCACCGGCCGGGTGCCAGTCCATTTGGGCACTGCGGTCAGCAGAAAACCGGCAATTGCGGCGGCGACCACGCCGTGGACCATTTCGTGGGCGTGCCAGTTGTTCGGTTGCGTCCCGGCCATAGTCCAGCCGAAAGTGAACACGCCGATCCAGGCGGTCATCAGTGCAATGGCGTAGAGCGCGCACGAGCCGAAGAACGGGCGGAACCCGGCCGCGAACATGGTTCTTGAAATGGTCATGGTTCAATTTCCAGCGGGGCGGGGCGGGTCAGGAGAAAAGCCGACACGCCGGCAAACAGCACGGCCAGTGCGACCAGAATTGCCGGGCCGGCGCCGGCCAGCCAGAGCGCGGTCCAACTCACACCCATGGCGCCACAGGCCAGTGACTTGGCCCGCGTCGATACGGCACGCTGTGTTTGCCAGGCCTGTATTGATGGGCCGAATCGCGGATGGGTGCGAATGCGTTCGTGCCATTCGGGCGCACCGCGCGCCGAGGCCCACAGCGCGACCAGGATGAACGGCGTGGTCGGCAGCAACGGCAACAGCAGGCCGAGCGTGCCGGCGCCAAGCGCTGAAACGGCGAGTGCGCGGTACATCATTGTGGAGGGTCCGGAGGTGTTCATTTCGATTCCTGGGGATCGATCCTGAAGAATAAGATGCATCTAGTATACACATTAGGATAAAAGGTATGTAGAATACATGTTGTGTCGTCGATGTGCGGCGACCGGGCCCTGACCGGCCTTCGATCATCAGGAATTATCAAGGAGAAGCAGACATGAATCCGACGCGCCGCCTGTGGTGGATTCTGGGAGTAATGTTTACGGTCTCGTTCGGTGCGTTGTTGCTGATCGGGTCCGAAATCTACCGGGAAATGCCACCCATTCCCGAAACGGTCGTCAGCGAGGACGGCGACATTATATATACGCGCGACGATATCCAGCGCGGGCGCCAGGTCTGGCAGACCCTTGGTGGCCAGCAGGTCGGTTCGGTCTGGGGCCACGGCGCATACGTCGCGCCCGACTGGTCGGCCGACTGGCTGCACCGCGAGGCCATCGCGTTGCTCGATATCTGGTCCGAACAGCAGTACGGGACACCGTTCGCGCAGTTGGATGGAGAAGCCCAGGCCGGCTTGAAGGCGCGGTTGATCGGCGAGATGCGCAGCAATACCTACGACCCGATCGCCGATCGCATCGTGGTTTCCAGCGAGCGCGCCGAGGCGATCTCGCAGGTGCATTCGCACTACCGCGATTTGTTCGGCAACGGTGCCGAACTGGAATCGCTGCGCGAGCAATATGCCATCGCCAACAACGCGATCGGCTCGGCCGAGCATCGCGAACTGATGCCGGCGTTCTTCCACTGGGCCGCCTGGGCGGCGACCACCGAACGTCCGGACAGCAATATCACCTACACCAGCAATTGGCCGCACGAACCGCTGGTGGGCAACAGCCCGACCACCGGCACCGCAATGTGGTCCATGGCCTCCATCATCCTGTTGCTGGCCGGCATCGGCGCGCTGTGCTGGTACTACGTGGCCACAAAGCACGAAGGCGAGCTGCCCGTGCCGCCCAAGTCCGACCCGCTGCTGTCGTCGAACCCGACCGCATCGCAACGCGCGGTCGCGAAATACTTCTATACGGTTGTCGCGTTGTTCATTGCACAGATGTTGATGGGCATGATCACCGCCCACTACGCGGTCGAGGGCCACGGCTTCTACGGCTTCAACCTGTCCGAATGGCTTCCGTACTCGGTCGCGCGTACCTGGCACACCCAGCTCGGCGTGTTCTGGATTGCCACGGCCTGGCTGGCCACCGGTCTTTATGTTGCGCCCGCGATCTCGGGGCATGAACCGAGATTCCAGAAACTGGGCGTCAACGTACTCTACGTCGCGCTGCTGGTGGTCGTGGTCGGCTCCATGGCCGGCGAGTGGTTCGGCGTGATGCAGAAGTTCGCACTCGACACCAACTTCTGGCTCGGTCACCAGGGCTGGGAATACGTCGATCTTGGCCGCTTCTGGCAGATCCTGCTGTTTGTCGGGCTGATGATCTGGCTGGCACTGGTCGGTCGGTCGCTGTGGCCGGCGTTGTCGCGGCCGTCGGAAAACCGCACGCTGGTCATGATTCTGTTCCTGTCCACTGTGGCGATCGGCCTGTTCTACGCCGCCGGTCTGACCTGGGGCAAGCACACGCATTTGTCGATGGTCACCTACTGGCGCTGGTGGGTGGTACACCTGTGGGTGGAAGGCTTCTTTGAAGTGTTCGCCACCGCGGTCGTCGCGCTGCTGTTTACCCGCATGGGGCTGATCCGTGCGCGCCTGGCAACGCATGCCGTACTGTTTGCCACCATCATCTTCCTGTTCGGCGGCATCCTGGGCACGCTGCACCACCTATACTTTGCCGGCACGCCGACTTCGGTAATTGCCATCGGCGCGGTGTTCTCGGCGCTTGAAGTGGTGCCGCTGGTGCTGATCGGCTTCGAGGCCTGGGAAAACTTCCAGCTGCGCAAGGCGGCTGACTGGGTGCAGCGCTACAAGTGGCCAATCATGTTCTTCGTCGCCGTGGCGTTCTGGAACCTGGTCGGCGCCGGCCTGCTTGGCTTCCTGATCAACCCGCCGATCTCGCTTTATTACATTCAGGGCCTGAACACCACACCGGCCCACGGCCACGCCGCGTTGTTCGGCGTCTACGGCATGCTCGGCATCGGTCTGCTGCTGTTCGGGCTGCGCGGCCTGACCCGGGATTCGGCCTGGAATAGCCGGCTGCTGAAACCGACGTTCTGGATGCTCAACATCGGCCTGGCCGCCATGGTGTTCGGCTCGCTGCTGCCGGCCGGCGTCTACCAGGCCTACTGGTCGATCACCGAAGGTCTGTGGTATGCGCGTTCGCCCGAAATCATTCATTCGGCGTGGATGGAAACCATGGTCTGGTTCCGGGTACCCGGCGACATCATCTTCGCCGCCGGCGGCGCGCTGCTGGCCTGGTTCGTGTTCGGCCTGTGGCGTGGCGGGCGTCTCGAAAGCGCGCCGGTGGGTCCGGCCGCGACCGAGGCGGCAGCCCGCGCCTGATCTCCTGCGGCCCCGGCCGCACTCCCGCAACGCCGCCCGGTCCGCCGGGCGGCGCTTTTTTGTGCGCGATTCGTGTAAAAGCAAGACCAAAGGCAAGACAGTGCTCGCGAAGGCGCAAAGGCGCGAAGAACCGCGAAAGGCAAAACCTGAATTTGTCGTGTAGTCTTCGACCCCGCAGCCGGGCCCGCAGTCGCGCGGCGAACAGGATGGTGCGTTACGCCTTCGGCTTCACGCACCCTACGCGGGCAGTAGTGGTTTGGTAGGGTGTGTGAAGCGCAGCGAAACGCACCAGGGCGTGCTTCGCCTACTCGGGCTATGCGATCTGAATCGAAACGCTTTTCCTTCTTCGTGTCCTTCGTGGTTGTCTGCTTTTAATCGATTTTCGTCGGGGCAATGCCGTCTCCTTGATACTCGGGCAAATCGCGTCCGCGTATCCTGCATAATCCGACGCTGTCCTTTGTTCAATCGAGGTTGCAATGCGAGCCATCCAGATTCACGAATTCGGTGATCCGTCCGCGATCGAGGTCCGCCAGGTCGACGCACCCGCACCGCCCGGCAAGGGCCAGGTGCGAATCAAGGTGGCAGGCATCGGCGTGGGTTACTTCGATGGTTTGCTGATTCGCGGCGATTACCAGATCAAGCCCGAATTGCCGTTCATTCCCGGCAGTTCGTTTGCCGGTACCGTGGAATCGGTGGGCGAGAGCGTCGAGCACCTGAAACCGGGCATGCCGGTGGCGGCATTCGCGCTGCACGGGGCGATGGCCGAGCAAATCGTGCTCCCGGCCGCTTCCTGCGCGCCGCTACCGCCGGAATTGGACCTGAAGGCGGCGGCCAACTTTTTCATTTCCTGGGCCACCAGCCTGTACGGCCTGCGCGAGATTGGCGCAGTTCAACCCGGCGAGACCGTGCTGGTACTGGGTGCGGCGGGCAGCACTGGCACAACGGCAATCGAGTGCGCGAAGGCGCTGGGCGCGAGCGTTGTCGCGGCGGCGTCGACCGAAGCCAAGCGCGAGCACTGCCGTGCCCACGGCGCCGATGCCGTGGTCGATTACAGCGCCGATGACTGGCGCGACCAGGTCAAGGCGGCCACCCACGGCAAGGGTGTGGACGCGGTCTACGACCCGGTCGGCGGCGCGCTGGCCGAATCGGCGCTGAGATTGCTGGCACCGGGCGGGCGCTACCTGGTGGTCGGATTCGTGACCGGAATTGCGAAGATTCCACTGAACCTGCCGCTGCTCAAGCGCTGTTCGATCCACGGCGTCAACTGGGGCGGGTCGGTGATGGCCGACCCATCGGTGGTGTCGCCGGTGATCCGGACGCTGGTCGAATGGACCCTGGCCGAAAAAATCGACCCGGCGCCGGCCAGCGTCTACGTGCTGGAAGAAGCGGGCGCGGCATTCGACGCGCTTTTTTCGCGCCGGTCGGTCGGTGGTATCGTCATTGCACCGTGATGGGCATTCAACCACGGCCGCGTGCAATGCTTCGCGGCCGACCAGACTCAACAACGTATATAGAGGACTTGTCATGAATTCATTGCTCCGATGGTTGCCCGCGCTGGCGGCGCTGGTCGTATTCCAGATGGCCCCGGCGCAGGAAGTCGAGCGCCGCACCGCCAACTCCGGCAATGTCGTACTCGAAGACGTACCGGAGATTCCTCCGGAAATTGGCGAGGCGCTCAGGCGCTACCAGAACGTGCGCTCGGCCCGGCTGGCCGGCTGGAGCGCCGATGGACAATCCATTTACATCCAGACGCGTTTTGCCGATGTCAGCCAGTTGCACCGGATCGACCAGCCCGGCGGCATGCGGCGACAGCTGACCTGGTTCGACGAGCCGGTCGGCCAGGTCGCGCGCCGGCCCGGCCACGAGACCATGGCCTTTACCATGGACGAGGGCGGCGACGAGTTCTCGCAGATTTACCTGTTCGACCCGGCCGATGGCAGCCATCGCATGATCAGCGACGGGGAATCGCGCAACGGAGGGTTGCAGTGGTCCGACGACGGAAGATTCCTGGCGTTCCAGTCGACCCGACGCAACGGCCGCTCCAACGATGTCTGGATGTTCGACTTCGAGGCCGGCCCGGAGCCGGAACTGGTGCTGGAAGCACCCGACGGAAGCTGGTGGGGCCCGGTGGACTTTGCGCCCGACAACAGCGGGCTGCTGGTGCAGCAGTACATCAGCATCAACGACTCGCGCATCCACGTTGTCGACCTCGAATCCGGCGATGCCGTACGGATCGCCGGCAGCGACGACAACCCGGCGCGCAACCTGGCATACGCATTCTCGGCCGATGGCAGCGGAATCTACTTTGGCACCGACGCCGGCAGCGAATTCAACCAGTTGGCCTATCTGGAACTGGCAGCGGGATCGGAGGCGGAACCGGTGACCATCACAGGCGATATCGACTGGTCGGTCGCAGGACTGACGCTCAACCACGCGCGTTCGGCCGGGGTGTTTACCACCAACGAAGGCGGGATCACCCGCCTGTATCGCCTGGACCCGTCCGACAACACCCACAGCGCCGTCGATGGATTCCCGCAGGGCGTGATCGGAGGCGCCACGTTCAGCCCCGACGATTCCCGCCTGGGCCTGGTAGTCAACAACGCCCGCTCGCCCAGCGACGTGCATGTGATGGACGTCGAATCCGACGCGCTGACGCGCTGGACGTTCAGCGAAGTCGGCGGGCTGGACCCGGAAGGCTTCGTCATGCCCGAACTCATCGAGTATCCGACCTTCGACAAGGTCGGTGACGAGCAGCGCAGGATTCCGGCATTCGTCTATCGCCCCGAAGGCTCGGGACCGCACCCGGTGATCATCTCGATCCACGGTGGTCCGGAAGGCCAGGCGCGTCCGACCTTCAGCTCGACCTACCAGCTCTGGATCGATCGCCTGGGCGCGGCAGTCGTTGTCCCCAACGTGCGCGGCTCATCCGGCTACGGCAAGACCTATCTGCAGCTCGACAACGGCATGCGGCGCGAAGACTCGGTACGCGACATCGGCGCGCTGCTGGACTGGGTCGCGGCGCAACCGGATCTTGATGCGGATCGCGTTGCCGTATATGGCGGCAGCTACGGCGGCTACATGGTGCTGGCCAGCGCCGTGCACTACAGCGACCGGCTCGATGCCGCGGTCGACATCGTCGGCATCAGTAACTTCGTGACCTTCCTGGAAAACACCCAGGACTACCGCCGCGACCTCCGCCGCCCCGAATACGGCGACGAGCGCGACCCGGAAATGCGTGCGCACCTGCAAAAAATCAGCCCGCTGAACCACGTCGACAAAATCAACCTGCCGATGTTCGTCGTGCAGGGCCAGAACGACCCCAGGGTGCCGGTCAGCGAAGCCCAACAGATGGTCGCCGCGCTGCGCGCGCAGGGCAGCCCGGTGTGGTACATGAACGCACTCAACGAAGGCCACGGCTACCGGCGCAAGGAAAACCGCGACCTGTTCAGCGAAGCCACCGTTCTGTTCCTGGAGCGTTATTTGCTCGACTAGATGGGATCGCGGTCGGATACCGCTCCTACAGCAGGGCACCGAGGCTCCGCTGTAGGAGCCGAATCCGTCGGCGATGGGTTATGGATTGAATCGCGGTCGGATACCGCTCCCACGGCAGGCACCCAGGGTCCGCTGTAGGAGCCGAATCCGTCGGCGATGGGTTTGATTTGGGTCGCGGTCGGATACCGCTCGTACAAATTCACCGCGTATTTCGGCCATTGTTACCGATACCATGAAATGATTCTCCTGAAATTGCCGCAAAAAGGTTGACACTCGCGCGCCTTTCCGGTAACAAGGGAGCCTGGGAAAGGGGCAATTCACGGCGGGGCAGTGTATGAGCCGGTTGGCGGTAGCTTCCACAGGTCTCCTCGTAACGGTGCTGCTTTGCGCGGTCGTGATCTATTTGCGCACCAACACCGCACCCGGCCCGGTCTTTGTGACCGAATACGGCACCGGCCCCGATAAATGGGCCACCGCATGGTTGCTGTCGCGATATGTTTCGCCGAACGCTTCGGTGAAATTCGTCGAATACGGTCAACCGATGCCCAAGGGCATCGAATTTGACGTGCCCTCGGCGGAAATTCAGCGCACGGCGCGGAAATCCGCGTTCCAGGCTGCGCTTGATCTGTACGACGTCGACGATCCACTGGTCAATCGTCTCGCGCTGGCGATTCATGATATAGAAGTGAACTACTGGAATGCGCCCAATACGCCGGACGCGCTGATTATCGACCGGGCTTTTCGGGAGCTTCACCGGGAAGTGGCGAACGATTCGCGGTCTGTTGAATGCTATATCTCCTTTTTCGAATCGGTCTATCGCTCGCTGGAAGAAAGCGAGCGAGCCGGAGAAGTGCTCGATGTGGACGAATCGGCCATTCGTTGCCCGCCGTCAAGCGAAAATCATTCCCGCCAGGCGCAATTGGTCGATGAAGTGCCCATCGATCGACTGCTTGAGGCGTTGGCAAACGGAAAGCAGGTTACGTTCGTAGACGTCAGGGAACCCGGCGAATACCACGAAGCGCATATTCCAGGCGCCATCAATCTTACCCTGC
Source organism: Wenzhouxiangellaceae bacterium (assembly GCA_040904965.1). GTDB lineage: Bacteria > Pseudomonadota > Gammaproteobacteria > Xanthomonadales > Wenzhouxiangellaceae. The sequence continues at coordinate 64,106 of JBBDSL010000125.1, read as the reverse complement.
GCGACGTAAACCCATCCATCATCGAATCGTTCAAGGACGACGACTATGTCGTGGCCTATTGCATCAAGGACTTTCGCGGCTTCGAAATGGCGAAACGCTTGAAGCAGCATGGCGTGCGCAATGCGGTAATCCTGAACCCGTTCGGTATTCAGGGCTGGATTGCCGAAGGATTGCCGGTGGTGGGCAGCGAAGGACTGGAGCAGGATCAAGGAGAAGACTGGCTGTTGCAATGCAAGGCGGGCAGCAAAAACTGCGTTTCCTGGTCAGCGATTACCGACAAACCCGGAATTGAGGACAGAGGTTGACCGTGGCCGCCGGAAAAGCGAAGCGACTCGGTATCGCATTGATCCTGCTATCCATCATCGCGGTGACACTGGGTTGGTGGTTCAGCGTCGGAAATCCGATCATGTACCTGACGCATTCGGTGTCGCCCGGCCAGTTTCTATACATATTGTCCAAGCTCGCCGGATTGCTCGCACTGGTCTTGATCGGCGTCCAGGTGATTCTGATGCTGATCAGGGCCAGCCAAAGGTTTGTAGCCGTGCCGGGAATTTCATATAAACGGCATATGCAGCTCGGTCTGACGACATTCGCGTTTTGCCTGCTTCACGTCGTGCTGATATTCAGTGCAATCTGGCTGCGCCAGGGCAAGGCGCCGTGGGGCTTGCTCTTGCCGGACCTTACAGCGAACTACTACAAGTTTCATCTTTCGCTGGGCGTAGTCGCATTTTATGTATTGTGTGCCGGCATTGTCGCAGGCTGGAAGCTGCGCGGTAACAAGCCTGGCTGGAAGGCGGTCCACATGATGTGGCCGCTTGCCGTTGGTCTTGCCTACTGGCATTCGCTTTCTATCGGCAGCGAATCCAGAATGGGTATTGTTCTGGTCACGTTGTGGCTTCTTGCCGCGGTTATATGCACCGCACTTGTCATGAGATTGATCGCCGCCTACAAGGCGCCGGGGCTCTGGCGAATAAGAACGGATTAGTCACACTCAACAAAAGCAGGGAATTTGAACATGGCTGCATCGAAACTGCGTTTGGGACGATCGCGTTTTGTATCAAAAGGAATTTTGAGTACGACGCTTGGCGCTGGCGTATTCGTTACCCTGGCTGTCCTGCTCAGCATGAGTCTTGTGGATATCGATGCCGGTTCGGGCTCCGATTTCGAGCCTGAGTCCGAGTCCGCCAGCGAAAACAACGCATCCGGCGACATCCTGATCTTCCCGCTTCCCGAAAAGCATTACGAACCGACGCTGAACATAACCGGTCTTGCCTGGCCGGATCAGCGCTTGAATATCGAATTGAACAAGCAGGTTGTCGCGCAAACCCGCGCGAACGGTTCCGGCGACTTTGCCGTACGAATTTCCCTTCATCCCGGCATCAATCGCATTCGCATTGTTGAAGATGGCGAGACTGAGCGCGGTAGTCAGTCCGAAATATTTCTCGTACGGTACAAGCCTCTCCCGGTATCTTCGCGCCCCACTGTTGCGGCGTCGTCTTCGGAAGCAAGCATCCAGGCCACGGTTGCCGCGCCTGTCCTGGACACCCCGGCCGCGGTTGCGGACTCGAATCCGGTTACGGTCACCGGCTCGGCACCGGCGGATTCGCCCGTAACATTTTTCGTCAACGGCCGTGAAACCCGCTCGGTAGCCATAGACGCCAGCGGCTTGATCGACGCCTGGGTACCGCTGGAAGACGGCTCGAACAGTATTTACGCCGTAGCGTCATCCGGTCAGGACCAGAGCCCGGCCTCGAATACGATCACCACCGACTACACAAACGATCTCCCGCGACAGTACAGCGGCACATTGACGACGGATACCGTTTGGACGGTGGGCGACGGGACGCCGTACGAGTTGACCGCCGATTTCACGGTCGCCAGTGGGGCTACGCTTTGGGTTCAGTCGGATGTTTTGGTCGAGATTTCCGGTAATTACCTTCTCGCCGTAGAGGGCGCGCTTGTGGTGCAGGGTACGGAAGCCGCGCCAGTGATCTGGCGGCCAGCTACGACCGCCTGCGATGGGGTGGCAACCCAGCGTAATGATTGGGATGGTATACGAGTGCGATCCGGCGGGATCGCGTCTATCAACTACGCCGAGATTCATTGTGCGGGCACTGGGGTGAGTTTTTCGCACGGCGACGGCGAGATCCATCACAGCCGGTTTCTGAATAACTTTTTCGGTATTATCATGCTAGGCGCTTCAGCCGATAGTAGTATCAACCCGCAGATTACCAAAGAGAACGAGATCACTGGCAGTTTTAATGGTATTGCCATTTCCCTTTTCAGTGCCCCTCTGATCAGCGGCGCAAACCTCATCACTGGAAACGATATCGGTGTATATGTTGGCGGTTCATTCTTTATGGTGGACTCCACTGTAACGGAAGATCCAACGGCTGACCCTGCTCCGGTGGTCCGCGGCAATGCACTGTACGGAAACGCAACGTATAACTATCAAGCTGAAAGTTTTGCCAGCCCTGCTGGCGCCACGGCGCTGAATGCGTCCGGGAACTGGTGGGGGACGACCGATGTCGTTCAGATTGCTGCCGGGATTTATGACAACCAGGACGACTCCCAGTCACCAGTAGTAGATTTCAGGCCCTATCTGGATGCGGAAGATGGTGATCCGGTGTTCGACGGTGAGGTGTTGAGCGGTCCAATTGCCACGGACACGACGCTGGCCGCCAGGACGTCGAACCAGTTGGCAGGTGATGTTACCGTGGCGGCCGGCGCTACGCTGACGATTGAGGCTGGTGCTCTGATCGAGATCGACGGGAACTACCGCCTCGATGTCGACGGTACGCTGGTGATGCAGGGTACCGAGTCCGCGCCTGTGATCTGGCGGCCGGCCGTGATTGGCTGCGATGGTGTGGCGACCGGACGGAATGATTGGGGTGGAATCCAGGTGCGATCCGGCGGAATAGCGTCGATCGATTACGCTGAGATTCACTGTGCGGGAACCGGCATTGACTTTAATCTGGGTGATGGCCAGGTCCATCACAGTCGGTTTCTGAATAACGAAACCGGCATTCGCATGATTGGCGCTTCAGCCGGAAGTAGTATCAGTCCGCAGATTACTGATAGTAATGAGATAAGCGGTAACAATCTGGGCATTGATATTCGCCGATACAGTACACCACTGATTAGCGGTGGCAACGTCATTACCAACAACGATACCGGCGTATTGGTTGTTGGTGACTCCGATTCAACTGCCGACCCCGTTCCGGTAGTCAGTGGCAATGCGCTGTACGGCAATACGACGTATAACTATGAAGCACGTAACTTTGCCAATTCTGCGGCCATAGTCCTGGATGCTACCGCCAACTGGTGGGGCTCAGCCGATATCGTCCAGATTGCTGCCGGGATTTATGACAATCAGGACGACGCGCAGTCCCCGGTGGTGGATTTTAGTCCTTATTTGAATTCGGAGAATGGAAGCCTGGTGTTAGACGGCGCAGTGTTGACCGGTCCGATTACCACGGACACGATCCTGGGCGCCGGGTCGCCGCATCAGTTGACAGGTGATGTCACTGTGACCGTCGGCACAGAGCTGACGATCCAGGCCGGTGCCCTGATCGAAATCGATGGCAACTTCGCTCTCAATGTCGACGGTACGCTAATGGTGCAGGGAAGTGAGTCGGCGCCGGTGGTGTGGCGACCCACTGCTGCTGGCTGCGATGGCGTGGCGACCGAGCGCGAGGACTGGGTTGGCATTCTGGTAAATCTGGACGGTGTAGCGGCCATTGACTATGCCGAGATCCACTGCGCAAGTATCGGTGTGCACTTCAACTCGGGTGATGGTGAGATTCACCACAGTTGGTTTCTGAACAACGAAACCGGAATTCGCATGATCGGCGCTTCAGCCGGAAGTAATATCAGCCCGCAGATTACTGAAAGTAACGAAATTACAGGCAGTAATCGTGGCATTGATGTCCGCCGCTACAGTACACCGCTGATCAGCGGGGACAACGTTATTACTGGCAACAATACTGGCGTATTGGTTGTTGGTGAATCCGATTCTATTGCCGACCCCGCTCCGGTGGTCAGCGGTAATGCCCTGTACGGCAATGCGACATACAACTATGAAGTTCTCAACTATGCCAATGCTGCTGCCATTGTCCTCGATGCTACTGCCAACTGGTGGGGGTCAACTGATGCCGTCCAGATTTCTGCTGGGATTTATGACAACCAGGACGACGCCCAGTCCCCGGTGGTGGATTTTAGTCCGTATCTGGACTCGGAAGACGGCGCCCTGGTGTTCGATGGTGGAGTGTTGCCTGGCCTGATTGCCACGAACATGATTCTGACCGCTGGATCGTCGAGCCAGTTGGCAGGTGATGTTACGGTGGCCGCCGGCGCTACGCTGACGATAGAGGCCGGTGCCCTGATTGAAATCGACGGCAGCTTCCTTTTCGATGTCGATGGTACGTTGGTGGTACAGGGCAGCCAAGCGGCGCCGGTCGTCTGGAGGCCGATCGCAGTCGGCTGCGACGGTGTGGCGACCCAGCGTAGTGACTGGTCTGGCATTCGGGTGAATCGGGATGGTGTAGTGATCATTGACTACGCCGAAATCCATTGCGCCGACGTTGGTGTGGACTTTCGTGGTGACGGCGAGATCCACAACAGCCGGTTCCTGAATAACGCTACCGGAATATCCATGACCGGTCTGTCCACGAATATAGTCAGTCCTCAGATTACCGAAGGGAACGAGATTACTGGAAGCAATCGGGGGATTCAGGTTCTTTGGTTTAGCGCTCCGCTGATCAGCGGCGGCAACTTGATTACCGGAAACGATGTAGGTGTGTACGTAAGCGGTACACGCTCTTCGGCCGCTGATCCTGCCCCTGTAGTCAGCGGTAACGCGCTGTATGGTAACGCTACATATAACTACCAAGCTCGCAACTTTGCCAGCCCTGCCAGTGCCACGACGCTTGATGCGACCGGTAATTGGTGGGGGACGACCGATGTGGTCCAGGTCGTTGCGGGGGTTCTTGATAATCGGGATAGCGTCAGCTCGCCGGTGGTGGATTTTGGCGGTTACCTGGACTCAGACGGTGGCGATCCCGCATTTGACGGTGACGTCTTGTCTGGCCCGATTAGGACAGATACGATACTGGCCACCGGGACATCTATTCTGTTGGCAGGCAGCGTTAATGTATGGACTGGAGCTACTCTGACGGTCGAAGCTGGTGCACAGATTGAAGTCGTCGGCGACTTCAATATTGATATCCGCGGCACGTTATTGGTGCAAGGCACCGAGTTAGAGCCAGTAGTCTTTCGACCGGCCGCTGCAGGCTGCGATGGGGTAGCTACCCAGCGTAGTGACTGGGGCGGTATCGAGGTGAGTGGCAATGGAGTTGCCTTGATCGATTACGCTGAGATTCACTGTGCCGATATCGGTGTGAACTTTAATCGCGGCGACGGCGAGATCCATCACAGCCGGCTTCTGAACAATCTGACTGGCATTTCCATGATTGGAACCTCGTTCCAAACTAGGATCAGTCCGAAAATAACCGGAGAGAATGAGATTACCGGTAGCAATTGGGGGATTCTAGTTTCAGCTGCTAGCGACCCACTTATCAGCGGTGGAAATGTGTTGACCGGGAATGGGTACGGAATATACGTAACTGGGGAATTTGGTTCCGACCCTGATCCGGAGGTAAATGGCAGTGCGCTGTACGGGAACGAATTGTATAACTACTATTCCAACAACTATACGAGCTTTGCGACGCTTGATGCGACTGGCAACTGGTGGGGAACGACCGATGCGATTCAGATTGCTGCCGGTATTTATGATAGACAAGACAGTTCCCAATCGCCTCATGTGGATTTTAACGGTTATCTGGACTCGGAAGGTGGCAACCCGGCATTCGACGGCGAAGTGTTGACTGTCCCGATCACTGCGGACACTATTCTGGCCGCCGGCACGTCGAACCAATTAGCGCGAAATGTCAGGGTAAATGGCGGCACGACGCTGACGATTGAGGCAGGTGCACAGGTTGAAATTGCCGGAGACTTCACTCTTGAGGTAAACGGCACGTTAGTCGTGCAGGGTAGCGAGTTGGAGCCAGTGGTCTTTCGACCGGTCGCAGCCGGCTGCGACGGTGCGGCGATTCAGCGGAATGACTGGGGGGGTATCCAGGTGACCGCGAATGTAACTGGCGATGGAGTTGCGTTGATCGATTACGCAGAGATTCACTGTGCTGGCATCGGTGTGGACTTTCATTACGGTGACGGCGAGATCCATCACAGTAAGTTTCTGAACAACTTGACTGGTGTCTCAATGATTGGCAGATCGTCGGCAAGTATAAGCCCGCAGATTACCGGCGGCAACGAGTTTACCGGCAATGTCTACGGCATTCGGGTCCGCGCTTCCAGTACACCGCTGATCAGCGGTGGCAACGTGATGGTTGGTAATCAATACGGGGTATACGTAAGCGGGGCCTTGTCTTCAGCCCCTGATCCCGATCCGGTGATCACTGGCAATGCGTTGTATGGCAACACTTCGTACAATTACCATTCGAGCGACTTTGTCAGCCCTGCTGGTGCCACGACGCTCGATGCGACCGGCAACTGGTGGGGCACGACGGATGTTAGTCAGATCGTGGCTGGCATTTATGATAATCAGGACAGCCCCGGCTCTCCGGTGGTGGATTTTAATGGTTACCTGGGTTCGGAAGGTGGTGATCCGGCGTTCGACGGCGAGCTGTTGCTGGCTCCGGTCATGTCTGACACGATCCTTGCTGCCGGTACGTTGAACCAGTTGGTACGCGATCTCACGGTGGCTCCCGGGGTCACGCTGACGGTGGAGGCCGGCGCCCAGATCGAGATTGCTGGTAATTTCGCTCTCAATATCGATGGTATGCTGGCTGTGCAGGGAAGCGAGTCCGCACCGGTGATCTGGCGGCCGACTGCGGCTGGCTGCGACGGTGTGGCGACCCAACGTAGTGACTGGAGCGGTATCCGAGTCCGATCCGGCGGGATTGTGTCGATTGACTACGCCGAGATTCACTGTGCCGATATTGGTGTGAACTTTGATCGCGGCGACGGCGAGATTCACCGCAGCCGGTTCCTGAACAACTTAACCGGAATAAGGATGGTCGGTACACCTTCGGCGCCGATCAGCCCGCAAATTATCGATAGGAACGAAATTACGGGCAGCAATTCGGGGATTGACGTCCAACCAAGAAGTTCGCCATTGATCAGTGGAGGGAACATAATTACCGGCAACGCCCACGGTATCTCCGTTCGTGGCTCTACGTTAAATTCTTCGAATAATCCAGCGCCAGTAGTCACGGGCAATGCGCTGTACGGTAATACTACGTACAATTACCAAGCTATTGCCTTTGCCAGTGCGAGCAGTGTAATCCTCGACGCTACTGGCAACTGGTGGGGGACGGCTGATGTCATTCAAATCGGCGACGGGATTTATGATAATTCGGACTTTTCCGGTTCGCCAGTTGTGGATTTTAATGGGTATTTGGGCTCGGAAGGCGGTGATCCGGCATTCGACGGCGAGGTATTGACTGCCCCGATCACGGTCGACACGGTTCTTGCAGCCAGTGTATCTTACCAGTTGGTGCGCGATCTCACGATAACTGACGGAGTCACGCTGATGATCGAAGCGGGCGTGCACTTTGAAATCGCCGGAGACTTCAGTCTTGATGTTGACGGTACCTTGGTGGTGCAAGGCACCGAAGTCGCGCCGGTGGTCTTTCGACCGTCAGCGACGGGCTGCGACGATGTGGCGATACAACGCGAGGACTGGGATGGTATTCGGGTAAGGCAAGGCGGTATCGCGACAATTGACTACGCTGAGATCCATTGCGCCAGCATCGGCGTGGGCTTTTTCGGCGGAGATGGTGAGATCCATCATAGCCGCTTTCTGAATAATGAGACTGGCATTCGCATGATCGCGGCCTCAGCTGATAATAGTATAAGTCCGCGGATTACCGAAGGTAACGAGATTAGCGGCAGCATCCGTGGTATTCAAGTGCTTCAATTTACTGAGCCGCTGATCAGCGACGGCAATGTGATCACCGGAAACAATACCGGGGTGTATGTAGCCGGCTCGAACTCTGCAGTTGCTGATCCTGTCCCAGTGGTTACCGGTAACGCATTGTTCGGCAATGTCAGGTACAATTATGAAGCTCGTAACTTCGCCGATGCTGGCACCACAGCCCTCGATGCGACCGGCAACTGGTGGGGCACGACCGATGTCAATCAGATTGCTGCCGGGATTTTTGACAACCAGGACAACTCTTCCTCACCGATGGTGAACTTTGACGGCTATCTATCCAGCGCTGATGGGCTAACTGTACTCCTAATTACTGATGCCAGTATGACCCTAGCCGTTTTTGAGCCCCTAAACGATGAAGTCGCGGAAGGAATCTATAATCTGAACGGCCCTGCCACGGTAATTCTTCAAATTCGCCGAGCGGAAGATAATGTGCTTGTCTCTGAAACAGTTCAATCACACGAAACCCGGGGCGAGTATCAATTCACGTGGGATGGGAAAAGTACTCAAGGGAATATTGTGGCGCCCGGAGCCTATCGTGCCGTTCTGATTGTAAGTGACGGGACGAATCAGTCCACGTATAAACGACCGCTCAGAGGCTTAGACTTAAGCCCACCTAGTCAAGTAGCCACCAGCTATGCCCCCTTCCGCAACCAGCATTATAAAAATCAGATTTCACTGTCAGATGAGGGATTCGTAAGAATGCAAATCCTTCCCAGTGTCGGAGAATCCTTCTGGGTCTTCGAGGACGTTTACTACCCACCCGGGGCCAACTGGATATATTGGGATGGCCGAGATCCAACAGGAGAAATTCTAAATCAGCCCGTCAGCGTGGTTGTGCAAAGTAATAACATGGGAACGACATCGATTTGGGTCGAAGGCACTGCGCCGAAGATCATCGGTCTTGATACGGTTCCAAACATTGAAGTCAAATCCGATCCCTATCTGATCTGGCATAGTTACGAACAGATTTCACATATCGCATATCAGATCGATCTCGATTCACACGTCACGGCAAAAATTCTGCCCCCGGGAATCCACGACCCTCAGCATGCATCTGCAATCGTTATAGCGGACCGGGTATCACAGCAGGCATTTGACCTGGAAGGCGAAGCTATCACACACAGCCTTGAATGGAAGGGTTATAACGACGGCTCCCCGAATCAGATTTTAACTGGCGCGGAAGGGGCGTTTACTTTCATTCTGGAAGCTGAGTCTCAGGAAACGGGTAATACCAGTGTTTATCGCGGCGTATTGAACATTCGCCGATAAAGCTAAGGTGCAATCATGATGATATATCACAAATAGATGATTTTAGCAATGACAAATCGAATCACCGTTTTGGTGATATGTATAGCTGCCTTTTTAGTACTGCATTCGGCGAACGTGAGGGCGGATTCTTCGGCTCCGCAGATCGCGTATCTTGGCCTTTCCGAAGGGATATGGCAGTGCTGGGTGATCAATGCAGACGGTACGGGTGCCCGGCAGGTTACCCGATCGGCCCAGGATACGTTGCGTGTATCTTGGTATCCGGGTGGGTCGAAATTGCTGGCAAACAAGGCGGATGGAAATATTTACGAGGTTAGCCTGGAAAACGGCGATGAAAAGCACATCCCGCTCGAATTGGAAGGTTTCCAGGATGCGGTTGTATCGCCCGACGGACAACGAATCGCATTCTCTTTAAGTACTTCTGGGAGCCGTGATGACAATAATATTTGGTTGGCGACCCTGTCCGATGGTGCACTGCTGAAGGTCACCAACATGCCGTGGTTGCAGCACGAGCCGGTCTGGACGCCCGACGGCATGGCACTCTATTTTCTCTCCGGGGACGGCGGTCAGACGCATGATATTTGGCGGGTTGTTCTTCCCGATGGAACGCCGGAACAGTTGACCGCAAATCAGGCCTACCACTTTGATGTAGACGTCGCTGTCGATGGGCGCCTGGCCTATTCCAACAACCAGGACGGTTTGTACGATTTATGGCTTCGGGAAGACGGTCGGGAAGATTCAAAACTGACGGACCACCGAGCGTTGGACGCCAACCCATCCTGGTCGCCTGATGGCAAGAAGCTGGTTTTCTCATCCACCCGCGAGGGGGGTCCTGACTTGTGGCTACTGGATACCGGGAACGGTGACTTGAAACGACTGACGAATACGAATGGCGGCGCCCGTAGCCCGGTCTGGCGTAAAGCAGAGGAGCGATAAGGTGGCTTTTAGAATTGTGAGTTTTATCCTGATCGCGTTCCTGGTTTCCAATGTGAATGCATTGGAAATCCGAAATGTTCGACCGGACCGGCTGACTTTCGACCCCGGCCAGGGCGAGATCATGGCTATAACATACGAACTCAGCGATCCTGCTGCGGTTGAATTGTTGATCTACGATGCCCGCAATTACCTTGTTGATCGTCGCACGGATCAAGAACTCGTGGCCGGAGAAAGAACAATCACATGGGGCGGGAAAGATTTCAGCGACACCATTGTCCCGTCTGAGGCCTATCACTATGTACTGAAGGCTACAGCGTCTTCCGGCGAATCGCAGACCTATGACCTCACCGATCTTACCGGTGGTCAGCGCCTGAACGTGACGGATGTTGAGTGGGATTCGAGTTCCGGAGGAATCCGATACCGGCTTTCAGAAACCGCAAGAGTCGCCATTCGGATCGGCCTGAAAGACAACGGTCCCCTATTGCGTACGCTTGTCGAATGGGTGCCGCGGATGAGTGGCTCCAATGAGGAGGATTGGGATGGCTGGGACCAGTCGAACGTGCTTGAACTCGGCGACCATCCGAATCTGAGTATTTTTGTGGATGCCTATGCGCTGAGCGACAATACGATCATGGTAGGCGCTCCGCCCCGGCAGAGCCGCTTTATTCAGACTAACGCCGGGCAGGAAGAAAGCCGCCAGCGCCAGCCCACCGAGAAGAAGGCAATGTACAACCACTCGGATCAACCGATCGAATCGCGTGGAGGCGTCGATGTGAGCCTGTCGCTTGAGAGTTCATATGCCAGGGAAGATGGCGTGACAGCCGTGAGCGGCACGGTACCGATCCAGTTCAATATATCATCTGGAGATCTACGGCGTGCGATGGACCGACGGTTTGAAACCGTTTTCTTTGTCGACGGAATCTTCGCACACGAAAACGAGGTGGGATATGTTCCGGCGACATGGCACTGGGATACCACTGATGTGAATCCCGGGATCCATTACGTAACGGTCAATTTTCGGGGATATGAAGGAAATTTTGGCGTTGCGACCTTGAAAGTATTTGTCGAGTCGCCGGATAAATAGCAAAATGAGGTGAGCAGCTATGAGAAACGTACGGACATTAATCGTGAATTCGATATCGCTGATTAGTTTTGCGAACCGGTTCCAGAGCCTGCGGGAAAGTGTTCAGCAGCGTAGCATGCGCTCCATTACGGTAGTGACCGCGATCATGCTGGGGGCTGCACCAGCTTTGGGTGACGATGATCTTGGCTCCAGAGCGATGGATGCCGTAGAGCACGGGCATTTCTCCAAGGCGATCCGTTTTCTTGAGCATATTCCCGCCGAACAGCGCACACATGATGAATATCATCTGCTGGCGTACAGTTATTTCCGTGCGCGAAAGCTGGATCACGCACAGGCGCTGGCGGAAGAGCTTGTAGACAAATCGCCTTCGGACGATGAATCCATATTGTTGCTCGGCGATATTCTGGCCGCAAAGGGTGAATGGGAGAAGGCGCTCCCGCTATATATCAAGTCGTGTGAATTCAACGGGGCGCCGGCCGAGCGATGGCTGCGGGTCGGCCAGGCCTGGCAGGCGTTGGGTCGGCCGGAAAAGGCGGGCCAGGCCTTCGACGAGCATCAGCGACAGCTCTCGGAATCACGTTAATGCGGCCGAACGATTTGTTCTAACCCGAACGCAGAAAAATTCTATTATCGATATTCAGGGAAGTCTCATGTTAAGAAGAAATATTCTTATCCACGTATTCGGAATCTCGCTGGTTCTCGGAATTGCGATTGTTGAGCCGGCCTTGAATAATTCCGCGCTGGCTTCCCACTTTGGCGGTACCACAGTCCCGGACGAGGAGCCATCTGAAGATCCGGAAGACGAGCCCTGCAAGAAAAATCCGGCTTGTGAGTGCGAGGGGGACGGCAACCAGGCCGGGGGTAACGGGAGCAACGGGCCGCCAAGCGCGGGTTCGGCTGGAAAACCGGTTAGTTTGTGGTCGGGCACGGAGAAATATAACGAGACGGACGTTGTATTCAGCGGTATTTACTCAATTAGAATCACCAGAAGCTATGATAGTAGCGCCAGGTATGATTCTCAGCTCGGGTACGGGTGGAGTTTCAATCATGACCGTAGAGTGTTCGAATATCCCGATGATACGGTGGTGCTCCGCTATAGTTGCGGCAAACAGATGCGGTTTGTTCGTACCGGCGGTGCATACGTAACGCCACTGGATGGTCCGCAGGGTGAGTTAATCGAGAATTCCGATGGCACTTTTGAATACGAGTATTTTGACGGTTCTCGCGATATATTCGACGCCAATGGACGACTGGTTGCCGAGATCAACAGGGAAGGCCATCGTCACGAGTTCGTTTACAATAGCAGCGGAAAACTGCCGCTGACCGGAACCTCGCCATTCGGGGTCGACCCCGAAAAACCGATGGTCGTGGCGTACATGCCACAGTTGACGCGGATCCAGGAGCGCACGGCGGATGGGCAGCTCACCGGCGTGCATGTGGACTTTTTCTACGACGACATCACAGGCCGCGTGGAACGCTTGGTAGGCCACGATGGTCGTGAAGTTTTATACTCCCATGATCAGACGCCCGATGGATTGACAAAGGGCAATCTCGTTCAGGTCCAGGGCCTGGAGACGCTGTTCTTCGAGTACAAATATGAAAGCCCACATGGCAATCACCTTCTGACCTCCATCCAATCCGGCCAGGGTTCTGAACCCGTAGTCAATACGTATGATGCCGAAGGCCGGGTTATTCAGCAGACGCACGGCTTTCGAGTGCTTGATTTTAGCTACCAGATCCCGTTTGCCAGGACCCAGGTGACGCGGACAATTTCAGATGACCAAGGAAACGAGCTGCATTCCGCGGTAACGACGGTACATTTCGATGTGGATGGCTATGTAACAAAACACGTCGATCCACTTGGTAACGAAATCCGCTACTTCTACAACGCGAGCAAGGACGTCGATCGGGTCGAGTGGTGGGATAAAAGAACGGGTACTTTGAGGCTCGACCGTACCGTGTTCTACAGTCACGATGCCAAAGGCCAGTTGCTAAGCTCCGAAATCACGCTCGACAGCGGCGAGACGATTACCAGGACCTGGACCTACGACGGCGGCTGGGTGGCCAGCGAGCAGGTCGTTTCCAGCGCCGACCCGGGGCAAGTGTTCCGCACCGAGTTCACGTTCATACGCGATAGTCTCGGGGTGCCGCTGAGAGTCCACGAAACAAAGCAGATCGGCTCCGGCGGCACCGCCCGGACCACGACCAACACTTACTGCGATGCCGCCGAAGTTGGCCAGCCCGGCTCGGACTGCCCGTTCGAGGGCCTGATGAAGTCCATTGACGGCCCGCGCACCGACGTGGCCGATGTCGCGACCATTACCTACTACGCCGACACCGACATTTCCGGCTGCGGTTCCCCGGACGGTCCGTGTCACCGCAAGGGCCAACTGAAAACGACGACGAATGCCCTGGGGCACACCCAGGAGTTGTTGCGCTACAACCTGGCCGGCGATGTGCTGCGCACGCGCGATGCCAACGGGCTAATCACGGATTTTGAGTACGACGCCCGGCGCCGGTTGACGGCGATCAAGGTGCGCGGGCCGGACCCCGCGACCGAGACCGACGACCTGATCACGACCCAAGTCTACGATACTAACGGCAACCTTATACAACGTACTGCGCCGGACGGCGCGTTCGTGCAATTCACCTACGATGCCCACGACCGGCTGACCGAAATCACCGACAACCTCGGCAACCGGATCGTCTACACGCTGGACTCGGAAGGCAACCGGCTTACCGAACAGACCTTCGATCCGACCGGTACCTTGACGCTCACGCAGTCGAGAACGTTCGACCAACTTAACCGCCTGGCCAGCCAGACCACGGCCACCGGGGAGACGACCACGTTCGGCTATGACCGTAATGGCAATCTAGTCTCGCAGCAGGATCCGATTCCCGGACGCGGTCCAACCATCAATCAGTACGACGATCTGAACCGTCTGATCCAGACCACCGCCCCGGCTGGCAGTAACGCCCAGATGACCTACAACGCCGCCGGTGCGATCACGGCCGTAACCGACCCCAACGGTCACACCACGCAGTATAGTTACAACCAACTGGGCGACCTGCTGCAACTCGACAGCCCCGATACCGGCATCACGACCTATACCTATGACGAGACCGGTAACCGGCAAACCCAGACCGATGCCCGGGGTATCACCGCCAACTACACCTACGATGCCCTCAACCGCCTGACCGATATCGTCTACCCCGACGACCCGGCGCTGAACGTCGCCTCCACCTATGACCAGGGCGTCAACGGGATCGGGCAGTTGACCACCATGACCGACGGGAGTGGTTCAACCAACTGGACCTACGATCAGCAAGGCCGGGTGATTAGCAAGACTCAGACCGTCGGCGGCATCGGCCGGACAATCGTTCGCAACTACGACACGGCCGGACGGCTGGCGTCGATCCAATATCCCTCGGGCCAGACACTGACGCGTATCTACGACACCGCCGATCCGGCCCGCGTCACGGCCCTGCTCTGGAACGGACAGCCCGTATTAACCGATGCCAATTACGCCCCGTTCGGCCCGGCCGAGGCCTGGAATTGGGGCAACGGCGGTACCGTCACCCGGGAATACGACCTCGACGGTCGCCCGCGAGATCTGACTGGTAAGTTGAACATCACGCTCGAATACGACGCCGTCGGCAACCCGACCGCGATCTTCCCTTGGGAACCGCCACCCACCGGCGGTGGCGGCGATTCTGATGATGGCAGTTCGCCTCCACCAAGCCCGACCACACCGCCGTTGCAGCAGTATGTCTACGACGATCTTGATCGGCTGGCCGAAGTCCAGGCCGGCGACGGCAGCCTGCAGCGGCGCTGGACCTACGACCCCACGCACAACCGCCTGAGCGAAGAGGCCCCCGGTACGTTCGGCGGTACCGGCGATCCCGTCGACCAGGACGAGCCGAGCGACCCGTCCGGCGGGACCAGCGGCGGCATAACGCCCTATACCTATGCCAGTGACAGTCACCGACTGCTGGATGTCGGCGGCATCACGCGCTCCTACGACGCGGCCGGCAACACCACCCAGATCGGCAACCAGACGCTGATCTACAACGCCACCGGCCGGCTGACCGAAGTCCGCGAGGGCGCCCTGACGATCTCCACCTACGCCTACAATGGTCGCGGCGAACGGGTGTGGAAGTTCACCGGCGGCCCGCCCAAGACCTTCGTCTACAACCAGCGTGGCCAGTTGATTGGCGAATATAGTGCCACCGGCTTTACCGAATACCTGTGGCTGGACGACCTGCTGGTTGGCGTTTTCACTCCCACCGGGCTTCATCGAATTGAAACTGATCACCTCGGCACCCCGCGCGTCGCCAAAGGCCAATACGGCAACACGACCTGGCGCTGGCGGATTGAAGACAATGCGTTCGGTCAGAAACCGGCCGAGACCAGTGGAGATGGCGACAGCCCGGGGCTGGAGTTGAATCTGAGATTTCCGGGGCAGTATTTCGACCAGGAAACGGGCTTGCATTACAACTACTTCCGGGATTATGAGCCTGGCACAGGTAGATATATGCAGAGTGATCCGATCGGATTGCGCGGCGGATTGAGTACCTATTCGTATGTTGGTAGTGGCCCACTACGGTGGTTTGATCCGAACGGATTAACTCGAATCGAAATAGATATCTCGAATGGTACGATGCTAGTTGACCCTGAACAGGATGGAAGAGTGGCTTATCAGATGAAGATTACATCTGGACGAGATGAGTGTATAAATGAACCTAAATGTTCAGACCAGAGAAACACGGGCCCAGTTCCACAGGGTAATTTCACAGTAAATGTAGAGGATATTACAAATCCAGGGTTTATAAGAGATATTGCTAGAAACTTTAGAGGAGATTGGGGTGATTGGCGTGTTCCAATAGCTCCAAATACAGGAACAGATACTTTTGGGAGAGATGGATTCTTCCTACATGGTGGAAGATTCCCTGGCTCGGCCGGATGTATTGATTTTGGTGGAGGTATATTTGGCAATGATATTACTGATCAGCTTCTTAGCGATCTAATGAATGACCCTGATGGTGTGATACCGATTAGAGTGCACTAACTGAGATGTAGTTGATATGAATAAATGGAGTACGGCATTCCTGCAAGCAGCTATCCATAGCGTCTTATGGGTGGGCACCATTTTGTTTATGGTATCAATGTTCAGTCAAAGCGATTCCCGGCTGGCATATGGTTATCTAACGGCGTGGTGGCTATCATTGTATGTTGGATATATTGCTGGATTCAGGTTATTGTCTGCTTTTATAGCAATCGTAATTTATATGGGTGTAGGCATGTTTGCGGTGTGGTTTGACTGGGCATGGTTTTATCGAGGGCTTCCTGATACTGTTTCTACAGCATATTTAGCTACACTATTGCTTGGAGCTGTTATTTTCTGCAGCCCTATCCTAGTTAATAGCACAGTAAGAATTTTTATGGCCATTAAGTTATTCGAGAAACATCCATGATTTTTAAAATACGCCAATGAGGTAAGCTTTCACTTTACATATGTTGAAAAATGAAGATTACCCATATTGAAGAACCCATTGCTTTTCGGAAGCTTTTAGCTGGCGATGGGAACGTTTTTGTCGCCATTGGAAAGCCTGCTCTGTTTGATGACGAACAGGATTATTACTGTCCCTATTGCATCGAGTACCAGGAAACGAAGAAGTTCAGCTATGCTGGTGGAGCGGATTCCGTGCAGGCATTGCAGCTGGCTATGAAGAAGATTGCAGTTGACCTTGCTGATTTATCCAAGAAAAGAAGGGTCGAAATCTCCTGGTTTTCAGACATGCCGGGCGAAACGGGTTTTGAGCCTTGAAATCAAACCTCGTGGTGAAAGGGCTTGCTCCCTTAGCCGCTCAACCCACTGACCATCTGCCTAGTCTGATGCTTGATGTCAGTTACACCTACGATCAGGGTACCAGTGGTATTGGCCAATTAACCGGCATGGCCGACGGCAGCGGCAGCGCGGTGTGGGCCGACGATGCTCAGGGCCGGGTGACGGGCAACGGGCAAGACCCAGAGCGTCGACGGCATGAATCTGACCGTCACCTCCGGCTACGACGCAGCCGGACGGCTGGAGTCGATCCAGTATCCGTCCGGCCAGACGTTGACGCGTCTCTAAGACACTGCCGACCCGGCCCGCGTCACGGCCCTGCTCTGGAACGGCCAGCCCGTATTAACCGATGCCAATTACGCCCCGTTCGGCCCGGCCGAGGCCTGGAATTGGGGCAATGGCGGTACCGTCACCCGGGAATACGACCTCGACGGCCGCCCGCGCGATCTGACCGGTGAGTTGAATATCACGCTGCAATACGACCCGGTCGGCAATCCGAGCGCGATCTTTCCCTGGGAAGGTCCCGGGACAGGATCCGACGGGGGTGACACTGACGGCGGTAGCACCAGCCCACCGCCGTCCTCGCCGCCGTTGCAGCAATTTGTATACGATGATCTCGACCGGCTGGCCGAAGTCCAGGCCGGCGACGGCGGCCTGCAACGGCGCTGGACCTACGACCCCACGAACAACCGGCTGAGCGAAGAAGTGCCCGGTACGTCGGGCGGCACCGGCGATTCTGGCGACCAGGACGAGCCGACCGACCCGTCGGGCGGGACCAGCGGTGGCATAACGCCCTATACCTATGCCAGCGACAGCCACTGGCTGCTTGACGTCGGCGGCACCGCGCGTGCCTACGACGCGGCCGGCAATACCACCCAGATCGACAACCAGACACTGATCTACAACGCCGTGGGCCGGCTGGCCAAGGTAAGAGAAGGCGCCCTGACGATCGCCACCTACGCCTACAATGGCCGTGGGGAGCGTGTGCGGAAGGCGACCGGTGGCCTGGCCAAGACGTTCGTCTACAACGAGCGCGGCCAGTTGCTCGGTGAATATGGTGCCATGGGATTTGTTGAATACCTTTGGCTAGACGATCTGTTGGTCGGCGTATCGACAATAAATGGCCTATACCGAATCGAAACTGACCAACTAGGCACGCCGCGCGTGGCGATCGGTGAATACGGCAATATAGCCTGGCGTTGGACGATGAACGATAATGCTTTTGGACAACAGTCACCGGATGTTATCGGTGATGGAGATAGCCCGGGGTTAGAGCTGAATCTTAGGTTTCCGGGGCAGTACTTCGACCAAGAGACCGGCTTGCATTACACCTACTTCCGGGATTATGACCCTCGAGTAGGACGGTATGTGGAGAGTGATCCGATTGGGTTGCGGGGAGGGTTGAATATATACTCCTATTCATACCAAAGCCCATTAAAATATATTGATCCTGATGGCCTGTTTGCGACCAGACTCTGGTTAAGGGGTTTTTGTTTGATTGCCGACCATGCGGACGAAGTAATTAACCACCGTAAGCGGAACAGAAGATCAGGCTGCAGAACAATATTTGTTGCAGATATGGCTGCGATTGATTCTTCATGCGAGTTGCACCGCGAAAATTGCAGAGCCGGTTCGAAGTTTGCGCTTGGACAACGAGGAAGTTTTGACCAGGATTGCCTAGACCAATGCCTAAATAGTGGTGCAGAGCGGTGCCAGTTGAGACGTGAGAGAGCTCAAAGAGAACTGGAGATTTGTCTAGATCGAATTGGCTCTGATGTAAATATCTCCTGTACTTTCACGCGCAGGTTCCCTTAGACCCAAGGAGAGAAGGATGAATAAAGCAAATAGAACCTGGGTGACACTCGGAATTTGTATGATTCTTGCTGGTTGTATGGTGGAGGAGGCTGAACATTGTCGAAAGGGTATTTCAGAGATCGGATTGGACGAGCTATTGATTTCTGACGAACTTCCGAATTCATTTGATGCGGCATATTGTAAAAATTCTCCTCTTAATTCTTACGAATATTTGGTGATGATGGATCGTGTTTTTGAGGCATGCTGGCAGTCCTGTAGTGCGGAGTTTCATGAATATTTCTCCGGGATCAGTCAGGGTAGAATTTGGGAGGAGGATCATTGTTTGGAGCAACCCTCTGAGTTGACGGATGAGCAATGGGCGCAGCTTCAGTCTCCCTTTTCAAAGCGTCTGAGGAAGACGTTTGTTAAAATCCGGGACAGCGAAAATCGGCTCGTCCAGTGTTTGGAGAAACTTGATCTGGATTCAGCAGAGTAGATAATGGGGTCTCCACTGAACCGTGTGAGAAATGCACATTTCCGCACTGGCGTTGGTAGCGATTCTGATGACGGCACTTCGCCTCCACCAAGCCCGACCTCACCGCCTTGGCAGCAATACGTCTACGGCGATCTCGACCGGCTGCTCGGTGTGATATGGCGCCACGGGAATCGTCCTCGAGTACCTGTGGTTCGACGACCTGCTGGTCGGCGTATCCACCCTCAACGGTCTGCACCGGCATCTAAACCGACCATCTCGGCACCCCGTGCATCGCCAAGGACCCATACGGAAATACAACCTGGCGCTGGGCCATCGAAGATAACGCCTTTGGACAGAAACCAGCCGAAGTCATTGGAGATGGTGATAGCCTGGGGCTGGAACTGAATCTGCGCTTCCCAGGACAGTATTATGATGCTGAGTCTGGCTTGCATTACAACTATTTTCGGGACTATGATCCAGAGGTGGGGAGATACATTACTTCCGATTCAGTAGGGTTAACTCGGAACTTCGATGATCCGGTTCTGCAAGTAGCGATAACAGCGGGTACGGTTACCCCGCCTGATGACTCAGATTCAATATCATCGATCAATCATCTGTACGGATATACTGCGCAAGATCCGATCATACAAACAGATCATGATGGGTTGGTATGGGCTGGGTCTTCAAGGGTGGTAAATGGATATTGAAGAAGTTTAAGAAAAGTAAGAAAAACAAGAAAGGTAAGAAAAGTGCTAATGAAAGTGACGGTCCGTATCAATGCCCAGGTGAACGAAGGAGAAGATGCGAGGGAGCTTTTGGCAGATGTTTGTCGGATAAATGTGTTTCGGAATCACTTTGTATAGCGTCAATGCCACAGTGTATACATACACCATTCCAAACTATATTTCCGCGTGGTGAAAAGGTAATGTGAGATGACCGATAGTGAGCACAAGGAACAAATGATCAAGGCTATGGGCAATGCTGATTTTGAATCAGCAATGAAACACTCTTATGCTGGTTATGTTGCGCTGGAAGATAGTGAGAAAGATGAACGAATATTCTTTCTAAGAGCGATTAGAGGTTCAGCGAGCAAACTACTGGAAGATATAACTGGAGACAGCCAAGACGCCCTGGAGAAGGTCGCCAGGTGCGACTTCTGTGCCAGGGACTTAAAAAGCCATGAGCTAACGCAAGGTCACAGTGGGAAAATATGCAATTTCTGCGTTGATATTATCCATAATGATATTCATCGTTAATCTGGGCTCATTCGTGACCCGATCGTAACGCGACGGTCCCAGAGTTTGCCGGAACGCGGTCCTGGATCCCGTGGCTACGGCGCTTTATCGGCTGAGCGCCCCACAAGTATACTCGCCCGTATGGTGAGGACGCGGAACTGGCCAAAAGGACGCTGCGCAGGTTGGGATTGAAGAGGTCGAGTTATCTCGGACTATGTATAATCAGGAGTGGGAAAAATACCATGTTTAATGAACATATTGTCGGTGAACCAAAGAACTTCTTTTGTGAACGTGGCGGCTTACACGATGCGCTTATCACGGCGTTTTCATGGAATAAAGAAAATCAAGTGTTGAGCATAGGTATTGATGATTTAAATAGAAATTTTATTGATCTTCCAGAATATAAGGGGTTGCGTCCGATTGAGATTGTTTTTCAAGGTGTTAGGAATTTAGATTTTAATATGCAGATTGCAAGATCTAGCTTTGGTATCTATGACCTTTTGGTTGAAGAGAAGACCTGTTTTTCAATTAATGTTAAATGCTTTCCTGGTGGCTACATAAAATTTCAGTGTGAGGCTGTCAAGTTGATGAACCGTATGTAGGATCTTTCAACCAATAAAGCTATGGTAAGATCTGGTGTATGAGCTGACTTGAACGCGTCCGTAAACCTGACCGGCGGCGAGCGCAAAGGGGCACCCGACTTCACTTGGCATCCAAAGACGCGCTTTTTCTGAGGTTGGATTTTGCCCGAAACTGGGGTAAATTGTGCCCAGCAACACCAATCCAGGCGAGAGGAAATGCCCACAGTCATAGCTACAGCCGATTCCATGATCGGCCAGCGTACCAAAACCATCCTGATTCAAGGTGGGCAGGAAATACAGTCCCTAATGGATAAGTTCGTGCAAGTCTTATGGTCGGTTTGGTCCAGCAGATATTTGTACTTCAAGCTGGGCACGGCGTATAAGCTCTCACAAGTTAGAAGGCAGTGATGGATCAGCCATTTGTCTACAAAAATTTGACCTTGTCGGAGTTTCAAACTCATATTCGTCATCTGGGTGAGAAACTAAACGATAAAGAAAGTTTGGAGGTTCGGGTTGATGATATTGATTCTGAATTCACTCTTATAAAAGATACCTACAAAGTAAAACCCACAACACTTTCATTATTAATCCGAACTAGTGAGGTCGGGAGAGAAGAAATCCATGTATTGCATAGCTGGTTAGCTATTGAACCTTACGTAATTAAAGTTCGGCTAAGCCCAAAAAAGAAATATATAAGCCAAATAAAAATAGTATGGAGTGTTACGGACCCGCTCTACCCAGCAAATATTATTTCTTGCTTGGAGAAAATTTGCAGAAAAATGGGTGGCGCATGGCCTCCAACTCTATTCGTTGGTTACTATTCTTATAAAATGGATTATCAAAATCTGCCAGGCGAGCTGGAAGTGGATTCGCTTGTCTGGAAGGCTGGGTA
Organism: Wenzhouxiangellaceae bacterium; assembly: GCA_040904965.1. Classification (GTDB taxonomy): domain Bacteria; phylum Pseudomonadota; class Gammaproteobacteria; order Xanthomonadales; family Wenzhouxiangellaceae. The sequence goes on along the minus strand of JBBDSL010000125.1, from coordinate 41,980 downwards.
TAAATTGGGGTTAGTAATCGGAAAGATAAGTGCTAAATTTTGATATGCTTCATATAAAATCCATTTTCGCTCTTCAACGGACCCCCTTATTCACCACCCCTTCTACTGCGACGCCGCCCGGCCCCGCACCTGGGGCATTTCACTCGGTCGCGCATCCTCACCGCACAGGCGAGTGCGTTTCCGGTGCGCTCGGTCGTGAAACGCCCCATCTGCAGGACCTGTCGAGGGCCTCGCGACGAACGGTGGCGAATAAGGCGGGCAAAGTCGTCGCTGGGTGGAGTGAATGGTTATGACAATAGTTGGCGTAGCAGACGTATGAATCCGTTTGTTGGAGTCGAATAGTGGAATTCGAAATCGAACTTGCAGGGTTCAGTATTGGTCGGGATGAGATGGTTGATATTGAGCGCATGCTTCCGGGTGGTTATTATTTCCGTGATTCCACTCATAACGGATACGGTACCGTGATTTGTACCGGCGAAGGAAATGTGGCGGAGGATATTGATGCCGCAATCCGGTTATTTTTCGAATCACTGAAGAGTGTGTTCGATAAAATCTCGGGGGCCAATTTGCTCAGGGTTGCTGTATTCACTGATGGGGTTACGACTACCCTGAACCTTGATCGTAAAACCTTGCAGATGATTGTTGATCAGAATGTGAATGTAGAGATTTCAGTATATCCAACGCTGTCCGAGGATAGGTAATTGGTTTGTTGAATTTGGTTTGGTCGCGGTCGGATACCGCTCCTACGGGAGGTGATCGCCGGGGGGCATATCGAGATCCCGGATAACGCCGCGCTGGGCGCGCCGTTTCCGGGACGACGGGGTCGGGTAGGAGCGGAATTTGTTGGCGATGGGTTTTGGTTTGGTCGCGGTCGGATACCGCTCCTACGGGGGTGATCGCCGGGGGGCATATCGAGATCCCGGATAACGCCGCGCTGGGCACGTCGTTTCCGGGACGACGGGGTCTGGTAGGAGCGGAATTAGTTGGCGATGGGTTGGGTTTGAATCGCGGTCGGATACCGCTCCTACAGGTGGTTGTGGGGTTACCTTGGGGGGATTTCCTGTAGCAGGATTCGGTTCTTGTCGCCGTCGAACAGGCCGAAGCTGGCGCGGGCGTTCGGGTTTTCGAGATAGTTGTCGTCGTCGTCGAGGTCGTCGCGGAGGAAATGCCAGTCGGTGGTCAGCAGCAATTCCAGTTCAACCCAGCCCGGGCTGCCAGGGGCGGAGAATGTGAAGCCGGTCGCGCCGTCGGTCAGTGTTACCGGGTCGGTTTCCTGGATGGAGGTGGAGCCCGATCCCACACCGACCGCAGTCGTGCCGTCACCGGTGTCGTCGTTGCTGCTGGTCAGCCCGACGTCGTCGGGCAGTGACATCGCGGTGCAGTCGTCCAGTGTGTTGATTTGCCAGGTGCTGTTGACGAAATATTCGGCGCGCAGCGGCAGGACCAACTCGCCGAGTTCGGAGCCTACGGCGTTGTCGATGGCCAGACGGCCGAAGCGCAGTTGGGTGGTGCCGACCAAGCCGTGATCGTCACCAGTGGGATTGTCGAGATCGACATTGAGGTCATCCGGGTCCAGCATCACGCCGTCGCTGTCGCCCGGGGCAGTGCCGACCTGGAAGTTTGTGAACGGCCCGACCGGCGCGTCGCGGTCGGCGCTGATCTTCGTCAAGACGTTGCCAAAGCCTGCCATCCAGTCGATCGATGCGGAATCGACGGTAATGTTCTCGTCGGCGGCAATGCCCAGGTCACCGGCGCTCAGTTTGGCAAAGGTGTTTGTGTAATTGGCCGTCGTCACGCCGCTGGCATTGCGCGCGTCCAGGGTCCAGTCGGCGCCGAACAGCTCGCCGATATAGGTGAATGGGTCGCTGCATGCACTCAGGTCGGTGCGGTCGCTCAGTGCGCCGGCACTCAGGTTGAAATGTGACGGGATGAATCGGCCGACCGGCCCGGAAGGTTCGCCAATGATGTTGTCGTTGTCGGTGTCGGTCAGGTACGGCGCAGCGTCCAGGCGCGGCGTGATTTCGATGATGCCGACTTCGGGCCAGGAGAACGCACCGCAAGCGGTGCCGGCGGCGGTAGGGTTGCCGTCGCAGTCTTCGCCGAACGGACCGAAGGCGCCGACCAGTGGGGGATTGTTGGCGCCGCCCGGTGCGAGTAGCGTGTTGTCCAGCGCCACGCTCTCCGGGGGCGTTTCACGGCCGAAGTTGGGCGTGATGTTGCCGGAGTCATTGCGCGCCTGTACGTTGATCTCGAAGTTTTCGGCGGCGATCGCGAACACCGGCCCGCCGGCACCGGTGGCGGCGGCGTTGCCGGGGATGTCGAGCGTGAACGTGTCCGGTCGCGTGATGAAGCGTTCCTGCCCGATCATGGTCAGGCCTGCCTCTTCGCCACTGCCGTCAAAGCGGGCGTTGAGCTGTACGTCGCCGACATCCGGATAGCGTACGTTGATCGGCGCAACGCCGTTGGCGTCGAAGTTCAGTGTGATGCCGGTCCCGGGTGAACTCGCCGACACAGCGGTGCTGTTGACCGCGACGGGCAGTGTGCCGGCGCCCGGATTGACATAGCCGGACCAGAAGCCGACGGTACGCGTCTCGTTGGAGAACCCGGGCGTGCAGGCCTGCGTGTCGTCGTCACTGCGCACCGCCGCGACCGTGCCCGGCTGGACGGTGTCGGAAATGTGGTCGGGCACGGTGATGACGAATCCGGACTCGAACCATTCCATCTGACAGCTTTCGGTGCCGCCGGTAAAGCACCGGGTCGGGTTGTTCGACGGCGGGTTGGACGTGGCATTCAGGGTCACCACACCAGGGGTCGTGACCTGCAGAGCAACGGTCGTTTCCGCCGAAAACGTCACCGGGTCCGGCGTCCAGGTTCCCGCAGGGGAGGTGAAATCGACGGTGATTTCCTCGTCGAAGAATGCCGAGCAGGCCGGATCGGCGCACGCCTGTACGGTGATTCCCGACGGCTGGCAGGTCAATCCTGAGCCCGGGTGGATCAGGCGGACATGGTCGGGCAGGATGACTTCGCACGGCGCGGTCGTGTCTTTCCATGTCTGGATTTCGCTTTCGGAAAGCGCGCCGTCGAACACTCTGAACTCGTCGATGCGGCCTTGCCAGCGCTCGCCCTTGGCACCCTGGCCGATATTCAGCGCATTGACCGCAGCGATGGTTCCGTTGCCGCCGGACCCTTCCACGGACGAAAGGCCGGCCTCGGTGCCGTCGACGAAGACCTTGATGCCGACGCCGGCGACCCACGTCATGGCCACGTGCTGCCATTGGTTCTGGACCATCGCGTTCGACACGGTTTCGACTTGCAGGCATTCATCGTTGAGATTGCAGTCGTCGGTGAACACGCTGGCCTTGATCACGTTGCTACCGCCGCCAAAGAATCCATTGGTGTCGTAGCGCAGCCCGAGCCGGTTGTCCTGTCCCGACGATGGATTGTTGGTAAAAAAGATGCCGCGGTCATTGCCGCCGAGCTGATCGGTGTTGTAGACCCAGGCCATGACCGTGATGGAACTCAGGCCGTTGAGATAGGTGTCGGCGTCCGGTTCATCGATGTCGTCGTTGATGCCGTCGAATTCCCCATAGCGGCAGGTGCCCGGGTTGCCCGGGATGGCCGGTTCCAGGTCGTCGGTGTCGGCACCGCCGACCGCGGTGGCGTGGCGTTCGAAGCTGCTGGTGTCGAGTACTTCGCCTGCGGCGCCGGTCCAGTTTGCTTGTTCCATGCGGTATTCGAGCGCCAGTTCGACCGGCTGGGGCGTGTAGCGAACCTGCACGCGCCCGTCAGCGCCGGTGCCGCCGGTGCCGCCGCTGCCACCACGCCCGCGCGCACCGCCGCCTCCGCCGCCAGGTGCTTCTCCCGGCTCGCCGTCGACGCCCGCGGACGACGATGCGGGGCCTCCGTCTCCTCCATCGCCACCGCCGGCTGGAGCGTTGGCGCCGGTGCCGCCGGTGGCATTGTTGCCCGGCGCGGCCAAGCCCGCCGACGAGCCGCCACCACCACCGGGGGTCGGGTTGCCTCCGCCGCCGTCGGCGCCGTTGCCGCCGTTGAACGTGGTATCGCCGATGCTGGCTGCGCCGGAGCCCCCGGGGGCTCCGTTGGTTGTTGTCGAGCTCGATCCGCCTTTGGCCAGCACGGTCGAGGTATTGCCGAACCAGGAGTCTCCGCCGGGGGCTGTAGAACCAGGATCGCCGCCGGCACCGACAAACAGATTGAACGTTTCACCGGGGCTGACGCTTAGCGTGATACTGGCGAAGGCGCCGCCGCCGCCGCCGCCGGCTCCTCCGGTGCCGCTGAGTACTGTGCCGCCCCGACCACCACCGCCCCAGACCTCGATGGTGATCTCGGTGACCCCGTTTGGTACCGTGAAGGTGTCGCTGCCGGGGCTGTCGAAGACATCGACCTGTTCCTGGGCCTGTGCGTGCAGTCCCGATGCCAGCAACAGCGCCAAGAGCGCGAATCGCAGCAAGGATCGACAGGTGAGTGTCGGCGTGGTCATGGCGTCGGGTTCCGATTCGTGAATTGTGCCCGCGCGGTACGGCGCACCAGGGTGCCGGCCGCGGCGTTGCCGCGCTGCGCGGTGACCGCGACCGAGAACACGGTATAGGTTTGGCCGCCTTCCTGGATGCCTGGGGTCAGGTCGCAGCTTGTGAAACTGGTATCGAAGCCTGCGATGGTGACGACGCCACCCGGGCAGGCGCCGGAGGCCAGCATGTCCGGTGTTTCGCTTTCAATGCGCCCCAGGGCGGCGTACCAGGCCTGCTCGGCCTCGAATGCGCGCGCCGCGCCGGTCTGCTGGGTGACGCTGGTCAGCGCGACCGCGGCGGCCAGCACCGAGACCACGGCGATCAGGAATATGGCGACGAACAGTGCCGATCCGTGCTGCGATGAAGGCGGATTGAATCCCGCCGTCGGAATGGCGCGCGCATCACCCGCCTTCTGTGGGAGCGGTATCCGACCGCGACCGGGTATCAAGAAACGGTACATCATGGCGCGTTCATGACCTGGGTCTGGGTGAGCAGGAACACGTCCTCGCCGTCGCGCGCCATGTCGATGCGCAGCGTCAGCAGGCCGCGCCGGCTGGCGGTTCCCGGGTTGAAGACGAACTGGCAATTGGCAACGTTTTCGGCCACCAGTTCCGGATTGGCCAGCGTCGGTGTGCCGGCCTGCAGCCCGTAGCCGGAATAGCGCAGCAGTTGACCGGCGTTGCAGCGGTAGCTGACCACGTTGTCGATGACGAAAAAGCGCTGGCGCGGCGAGTGGGTGGCAAACGCCGGGCCGATGCCGCCGGTGTCGTAACTGATGGTGGCGGCGGTTGCGCCGGTGATCGCGGCGATGTTTTCCTGATTGTAGGCGTTGAAACCGGGCTGGGCCGTGTTGTATACCGACAGACAATCGCCGTTGTTGGCCGCGCAGTTGGTGCCGGCGCCGCGCGTTGCGACCGCGCCGGGCAGGCCGCCGGGTACATCGAAGGTATCCGAACTGCGCGCCGGAACCAGTGGCTGGCTGCCGCCGCCCGGCGCCGGCAGGCGACGGTACTGGCCGCCGGTGCGGGTGGTGATGAATTCGACGTGGCCAGCGTTATGCACGCGTATGGAATTGGGCAGTGCATTGCGCGCCTCTCTTCCAATTCGCGTCAGCGCGCTGTCAGCGGCATCGACCAGGTTGGCGCGGCGCTCGATGTCGACCGCGGCCTGGAATGGCGGCACGATGAACACGACCGCGGTCGCCGACAGGGCGCCGAGCAGGATGATGACCAGAATCAGTTCGATCAGGGTGAAGCCCGCTTGCGCGGGCGTGTACGCGCAGTTAAGCCCTCGCGGCCGCAGTTGGTGCACGGAATTCTTCGGTCCAGCAGGTGCGGCCTGCGGCCGCGTGGTCTGATTTGCGCGTACACGCACGCGCAAGCGGATCCCGGATATCGTCTGCCGGCGATTCCGGGATGACGAGAAAGTAGGGCGATCCCGGGATGACGAGAAAGTAGGGCGATCTCGGGATGACGAGAAAGTAGGGCGATCCCGGGATGACGGGAAAGTAGGGCGAATCCGGGATGACGGGAAAGTCCGGCGATTCCGGGACGACGAAATGGAGCGTTGCATGTTCATCGGCGCACGTACCCGCTGCCGGGTTCGATGAAGATTGTGTCGCCGGAACCGGTGTCGATCTGGGCGCCGTTGGAGCGGCCCAGGGCGTCGAACGTGAATGTGGCGCCGGAGGTGATTTCGCCGTTGAACACGAAATTGCCGCCGCGGCTCGGGTGGGGCAGGGGTCCTGCGGGACAGGCCGCACCGCCGGCGCCGGTGTACGAAGCGGTGACGGATGTGGTGCTGGCGTTGACCTGTACCGGGCAGCCCGAGTGCAGCGCCACCTTGCGTGCGTGGCGCAGCGCGTTGGTCAACTCGTCGGTGAAGATCTGATTCCGGAAACCGGCCACGTCCAGGCGCGGCGCGGCGAAGGCGGCCAGGATGCCGATGATGACCAGGACGATGACGAGTTCGGGTAGGGTGAAGCCATGTTGATGACCGGGACTCGGGACTTGGGACTCGGGACTCGGGGGCGGAAGCAAGCGCTGTGGTGATTCGCGGTCGGATACCGCTCCTACAACGGTCGGGGCGTTGCGGTTGGGTGCCGCTCCCACGGGGGATTTGTTATGGAACAGGCGTGGCATCAGTAGTTGCCCCGGCGGCTTTCCAGCGTCAGATTGCCCGTGCCGGTCGGATGGGAGACGTTGACGACAATGGTTGCAGTCGTCGCGTCGCCGGCCACTGTTACATCGACGTTGTAATCGGACAGCGCGCCGATGGTGTTTCCGAACTGGTCGGTGGGCGGTTCGTTGAGGCCGTCGTAGCACCAGATCGTGTCGTAGTCCTCGCGGCTTGCGCCGCCGCAGGTCCCCGTGCCGAAGTCGCGCAGCAGGATTTCGTCCATGTAGGAAGTTGCGATCGCGCGGCTTTGCGCGATCAGTTGCGGATCGGCGCTGTTGGTTACCGGCGTGATGAATGCGCTTAGCAGCGCGGCGCCGGCAATGCCGATGATGACCAGCGCGACGATGAATTCGATCAGGGTGAAGCCATGGTTGCGATGGCAATTGTCGTCATTGCATCCAGGGGTGCTTCGCGCTGATGTGTTCATCGTCGTTTCAGGGCGCCTGGGCCAGTCCGAGCACTACCAGGTCCGGGGTCGAGCAGGTCACTCCGGCCGATGTGTCAGGCACCGAGACGTCGATTACGTTTCCGTTGATCGCGGATTGCCAGCCGTCGGCAATGGTGTTGTCGATGATTTGTGCCAGCGTGCCCGGGTTGCCGGAGCCGTTGACGTCGTCGTCGGCGAGCAGGATCGAGGCGGTGCTCATCAGCGCGCCGACCGCGCCCCGGCAGACGGCCAGTTCGGCCTCGTCGCTCAAGTCTATGAAACGCGGGATTGCGATCGCGGCGAGAATGCCGAGGATGACGATGACGATGACCAGTTCGATCAGCGTGAAGCCCGAGGATTTACGTCGCAAGTACATTTCAGGTTCTCCAGATCCAGCAACCGGGGCTTCCATGGTAGCGCTGTTGCCCGGATGCCGGGAGACCCTGTCCAGAAGGCCGGACAAGGTCGGGAATTGCCACGATTCAGTCCGATGATAGACCGGCGGCCAGCAGGTCGGTAGTCGAGCAGGTTGTGCCGCCGACAGTCACATCTATTACACCCGCAGTTCCGCCACCGGTTGCATCGACGGTTGCATCGCCCTCGATAACAGTTTGGGACTCGATGGTTGCCCGATTGGCCGGTGTGCCGATCGGAGTCGCAGCAACCTGAATTGCAGCTGTGCTCGTCAGTGCACCGACGATGCCATCGCACGTTGCCGATTCGGCTTCGCCGGAAAGATCGACAAACCGCGGAATCGCAACCGCGGCCAGAATGCCGAGGATGACGATGACGATGACCAGTTCGATTAGCGTAAAGCCGCTTTGCTGTTTTCTCAAGTTCATGTTCAGATTCTTCACTGTAATACTCCTTGGGTTCGTTCGCCGGCCGCAGCCGGTGGAACGGGTTTTAAGTACGATTGTTGCCCTGTTGGCCCGGCCGGCGCCGCAGCGCCGCCCCGGCAGGGCGGATGGCTGCATGTCGTTCGCTGCCTGTTATAGTGATGCAATCGGCGTGCCAGAATAGCGCCAGGTCATCTGCGACTTCGTGGACGGGTTGCTGGAAAGTGCCGGCAGCCCCCGTGGCGGGGCGGGTTGATGCGATTGGTCACCGATTGACGCTAAGCGTCACGACGAGCGTTCCAGAATAAGCATTGCGAGCGCGACAAGGCAGTATGTGCCGAGCAGTGCCCGGAGTGCGTGCACGGTCCGGCCGCGCTGCCAGTCGATCCACCGGTTGCTTGTCTGCTCGATGCGCTTGAGCAGGCTGGGCCGGATCAGCATGACCGTGCCGAACGGCAACACCAGCAGGTGCAGCACGGTCAGTGCCGGCAGTCCGGACAGCCATGCCGAGTGGCCGGCGCTTGGCCAGAGCAGCCCGATCGAGGCGATCCGCCACAAGTACAGCAGCGCACCGAGCACGATCGCGGTGCCGAACAATCGATGGTGGCGGTAGACGAAGCGTTCGATGCGGCGCGGTCGGTCGCCGGCCCCGGCGCCTTCCGGTCGGGTTGTCGTTCCGTCGGCATCGCGCCCATTCGATGGCAACAGCGCGGTCAGGCTGGCCAGGGTATAGGCCAGCGTGGTGATCGCCAGCACGACGAGCGCGCTGAGCAGCCAGATATCGTAGCCGGTCATTCGTCCGGGCCCGGATCGGTGCCAGCGGCCAGTTCGCGCAGCGCGCGCGAGTGGCCCGGCCAGTGCGGGTTGTCCAGCGCCGCCAGGTGTACGCCGTTCGGTTGGTCGTCGCCGGTGACATGAATGCGCCAGGCCAGTTCCACCGGGTCTTGCGGCGCTGCGGCAAGATATTGCGGGAAGCGCACCCGGTAGCGCAGGGTCGCGCTGTCGTCGTCGAAGTACCACGAGCCGGGTGGAATATCGCCGGGCCGGGTGCCGATGTAGTTATCCGGGGTCTGTTGCAGCAGCGCCATCGGGTTGGTATCGGCCAGTTCGGTGAGCGCCTCCAGGCCGCCTTCCATGACCTGTTCGCTCGCCACCATGCCGAGGGCGCTTCTCAGTGTGCCGATGACGCTGACGACGTGCGCGGCTTCGGCATCGCCGCGCAGCGGCATCAGCCGATTCCATGCGGTCAGAAACAGCAGAATGACCAGGGTGATGACGATGACCAGTTCGAGCAGGGTGAAGCCCTCGGCGAATTCCTGTGGGGGCCGAATCTGTCGGCGATGGGTTTGGGTTTGATCCAGGATTTGGTCGCGGTCGGATACCGCTCCTACGGGGGGCGCATGGCGGTCGGATACCGCGCCCACAACAGGCCGTAGGTCGGCCTGGCGTGGCCGACGATCACCGATGTCTTCAGCCCAGCGCGGCACGGCCGACGTCCCACATCGGGAGGAATACGCCCAGCGCCAGGATCAGCACCAGAACGGCCATGAACAGCAGTAGCAGCGGCTCGATGTAGGCACTGAGGTTTTCGATGTCGTAGTCGACTTCGCGCTCGTAGTAGTCGGCGGTTTCGTCCAGCACGGCGTCGACTTCGCCGGTTTCCTCGCCGACACCGATCATCTGCAGCACCAGGGGGGCGAACAGCCCGGTGGCCTCGGCGGTGCGCAGCAGCGATTCGCCGCGCTCGATGCCGGTGCGCATGTCGCCGATCGCCTGGCCGACGTATTCGTTTTCAACCGCGCGCGATACCAGCGTCAGTCCCTGGATCAGCGGCACGCCGGCCCGGTAGGTCATCGAGAACGAGCGGGCGAAACGCGCCATGGTGGCGCGAAACAGGATATCGCCGATGCCCGGGAAGCGGAATTTCATGCGGTCCCAGCGATAGCGGCCGCGCTCGGTGCGCGTCCAGTAGCGGAACCCCAGAATCGCCGCGATCAAGGCGGCACCGATGACCATCCACCAATCCGCGGTGAAGTTCGAAACACCGATGATGATGATCGTGGGCAGCGGCAGCGGCGCGTCGTTGTTTGCAAAGAACGTGGCGAATACCGGAATGACAAACACCATCAGGATCGCCACGGCGATCACCATGGCGATAATCACCATGGCCGGGTAGCGCAACGCCGCCTTGATGCGGGCGCGGATTTCGCGATCGCGTTCGAGGTAACCGGACATCAGCAGGAAGGCCTGCTCCAGGCTGCCCGAGGACTCGCCCACGCGCACCATGTTGACGAACATCGACGAGAATACGTTGGGATGGCGCGCCATGGCTTCGCCGAGTTCCCGGCCGGACTCGATGTCGGCGATCAACTCGAATACCGCGCGCTTCAGCGCCGGGTTGCGGGTGGACTGGGCAACGCCGGTCAGGCCGCGGGTCAGGGGCACGCCGGCCTTGACCAGCGTGTAAATCTGGCGGGCAAAGAAGATCAGATCGCTGGCCGCCGGCCGGCTGCCGGCGAACAGTTGCCGCCAGGCGGCGCCCGGGGCGCCGGTATTGCCGAGCGTGCTCTGATCGATCTCGATCGGCGTGATGCCCGAGTTGATCAGTTGATTCGCGACCGCTTCCCGGGTGTCGCCGTCCATGCGCCCGGAAACCTGCTCGCCGCGCGAATTGCGGCCGCGCCACGCATACGCCGTCATTCCGGTTCACCGGGAGTTGAAGGTGCCGGCGGCTCTATCGGCAGGTCCTCGGTGTAGGCGTCGAGGCCGCCGGCCAGGCGGATCACGTCTTCCACCGAGGTGATGCCCTTGAGCGCGTAGTCCAGGGCGTTCATGGCCAACGGCCGGAAGCCGCGCTGCTGTTTGGCGGCGCGGGTGAATGCACCGGTATCCATCTGCCGCAGCGCATCGGCCAGCGGTTCGTCGATCTCCAGATATTCGTATACGCCGATTCGTCCGCGGTAGCCGGTATTGCTGCAATACGCGCATCCGCTTCCGTGGGTGAATTCGGCCTGCCGGAGCTGATCGGCCGACAGTTGCTCGGCCAGCCAGGCCTTTTGATTGGCGTCGGGCTCACTGGACTCGCCGCAACTGTCGCATACCCTTCGAACCAGTCGCTGGGCGATTACTGCATTGAGCGAGGTGGCCACCATGTAGCCTTCGGCGCCCATGTCAAGCAGCCGGATGACGGTGTCGATCGCATTGTTGGTATGCAGGGTGGAAAGCACCAGGTGGCCGGTCATTGCCGCGCGCAGACCGATTTCAACGGTTTCGCGGTCGCGCATTTCGCCGACCATGATGATGTCTGGATCCTGGCGCAGCGCGGTGCGCAGCACGCGCGCGAAATCCAGCCCGATCTTTGAATGCACCTGCACCTGGTTGATTCGCGGAAGCCGGTATTCCACCGGGTCCTCGACGGTAATGATCTTCGCGTCGGCGGTATTGATATGGTTAAGCGCCGCGTACAGGGTGGTGGTCTTGCCGCTGCCGGTGGGGCCGGTGACCAGCATCATGCCCGAAGGGCGTTCGATCATGCGCCGGATGCGCGGCAGGATCGAGTCGGGTACGCCGAGCGCGTCGAGTTCAAGCAGGCCCCCGGTCTGATCGAGCAGTCGCATGACCACCGACTCGCCGTACTGAATGGGCATGGTTGAAAGCCGCACGTCGATCCGGCGCTTCTTGACGCGGATGGAAAACCTTCCGTCCTGCGGCAGACGTTTCTCGCTGATGTTGAGCGCGGCCATGAGTTTAAGCCGGGTGACCAGCGCAGAGGCGATTCGACGGCCCTCGATGATCTGTTCCTGCAATTCGCCATCGATGCGCTGGCGAAGCCGGACAACGTTCTCGTCGGGTTCGATGTGAATATCCGACGCGCCGATCTGGATGGCGTCTTCGAACATGGAACGCAGCAGCTTGATGACCGGGGCATCGTCGTCGTTTTCTTCGCTGTCGAGTTCGGCCAGGTCGTAATCGCTTTCGGAAAGTTCCTCGCCCAGTTCCTCGGCCAGCGTGGAAATCTCGTCGGTGCGGCGATATACGATATCGATCGCGCGCAGCAGGTCGGACTCGCGTACCAGGGCGACCTCCAGTGGTTTGCGCAGCAGCCGCCTGAGCTCGTCGAAGGCGAACAAGTCGGTGGGGTCGGCCATGCCGACGGTCAGCTCTTCGCGCTTTTCGGCCAGCACGATCGCGCGGTATCGCCGCGCGTGCTGCTCGGGCAGCAGGCGAACGGTTTGCGGCCGGAATTTGTAGTGCTTGAGATCGACGATCGGCAACTTCAACTGATGGCCGAGAAAATCCAGCAGTTTGTCGTCGCTGATGAAACCGAGCTGAACCAGAACCCGCCCGAGTTTGTGACCGGAAGTCTTTTGTTCCTTCAGTGCCTGCTGGAGCTGGTTCTCCGAGATGATCTTGTTCTGAACCAGCAGGTCCCCCAAGCGGATTCTCTGGCGTGTTTTTGCAGCGGTCGTGGACATGGCGGTTCCGGTTGGTCAGTTACGTGGTTCGTCGGGACCCAACGCATTCAGGCGTTGGCGCGCGAGCCGGCTCGATTCGGCCTCACCGCCATCGAGTACACGGGCGTAGGCATCGCGCGCGGCCTCGGTGCGGCCCAGCGCCTCGGCCGAAAGCGCACGGCCCAGCCAGGCGCGCGTGTTGTCCGCAGATGCATCGGTGATTGTGCGGTAATGCTCGAATGCATCTTCGTGGCGGCCCAGTTGGCGCAGCGTTGCAGCCAACAGCAAGTGGTAGTCGGGGGCCGCTTCCACCGTCGGCGCATGTCGCCGAAGCGTTTCGAGCGCGGGTCCGGCCCTGTTCTGCTGCAGTTGGCCGCGTGCCAGCCAGAACGCGAGTTCATGGTTGCTGCCGTCGCGTGCCAGGCCCTCGGAAAGCACCTGTTCGGCGCGCTGGCTGCGGTCGGTGGCCAGCAGTGTCCGGGCCATCAGTATGCGTACTTCGGGCACGTCGGGGTGCTGCTCCAGCAGTTGTTCGAGCCGGCTGATCGCGACCCCGGTCTGGCCCCGCGCCAGCGCCCGGCGTGCCGAGTCGAGCCCTTCGGCGGCGGCATCGCGGGTTCGACCGGCCGGACGTACGATGATCGAGGTGTCGGATTGTTGTGTTGTGGGGGCCGAATCCGTCGGCGATGGGGTTTCGGTCCGGAGCTGGTCGCGGTCGGATACCGCTCCTACGGGGTGCATGGCTTCTGCTGTGGGTGCCGAATCGGTCGGCGATTGGTTTTCGGTTCTGAGCTGGTCGCGGTCGGATACCGCTCCTACGGGTTGCGTGGCTTCTGTTGTGGGCGCCGAATCCGTCGGCGATTGGTTTCTGGTTTGGATTTGATCGCGGTCGGATACCGCGCCTACCGGGTGCATGGCCTGTGTTGTGGGCGCCGAATCCGTCGGCGATGGGTTTTCGGTTTGGGTCTGATCGCGGTCGGATACCGCGCCTACAGCGGCGACGGTGTCGCGGTCGGGTGCGGTGCCTACAACAGCCGGGACATCGCGGATCAGCCACAGCGCCAGCAGGCCGACCGCCGCAAGGGAAATTGCACCGAGTACCGGGACCAGCCGGTTGACCGCACGACTTCGACGCGGGCGGGGGACCGCGTGCGCCGGTGCAGGCGCGTCGCGTGCTTCGAGGTCCTGCAGCATGTCGTTGATCAGGCTCACGAGCCTGCACCCGGCCAGCCGGAGAACCATGTCCAGGCCGCAACCGTCGCGCCCAGGACGACCGCTGCGCGCATCAGGCGCCCCGGCAGTCGCGACGGGCCGCGGGTCACGCTTTCGGTGTCGGCGACTGCGCGCCGCACTTCGGCCCGCCCGGCGCGCGGCAGTCCGCGTCCCCAGGCTGCAAGCAGTGCTTTGTGGCTCAATATATTGACCAGCCGCGGCACGCCGCGACTGGCGCGCGCGATGCGGCGCACGGCCCCGGGCGTGAACAACGCTTCGGCAGCGCCCGCGGCCCGGGTCCGGTGTTCGATGTACTCGCCGACCGCTGGCGGCGACAGCGCTTCCAGCGTGCAACTGAACGTGATCCGCTGGCGCAACTGGCGCATGTTCGGTCGTGCCAGCCGGTGGTCGAGTTCGGGTTGTCCGAACAGCACCACTTGCAGCAGCTTGCGCCGCTCGGTTTCCAGGTTGGTCAGCAGGCGCACCGCTTCCAGGGTTGCTGGTGTGAGGGCCTGAGCTTCGTCGATCAGCAATACCGGTCGCTTTCCGGCTGCTGCGAGTTCGAGCAACCCGATCTGCAGCAACTGGTGCAGTTCTTGCAGGCTGGCACGGTTCTGAAAGGCGATGCCCAGCTCCCGGCCGATGGCTTGCCGCAGACTGCCCGGAGAAATCTGCGGGTCGGGAATCCAGGCGGTCAGGAACGGGTGCTTGAGGCGGGCCAGCAAGGCCCGGCACACCAGCGTCTTGCCCAACCCGACTTCACCGACGACCTTGATGAAGCCTTCGCCGTCGCGTAGCGCCAGCTCCAGGGTGTTCAGCGTGATTTCCTGGCTGGGTTCCGGGTACCGCAGCTTCAATTCCGGGGTCAGCCGGAACGGCTTGTCGGTCAGGTTGAAATGGCGCTCGTACATTACCCGCGACTGGCCTACTGTCCGGGGCTGCGCCCGCCGAGCTGGCGGATTCTGTCCAGGCGATCGCGTGCCTGTTCGGTCCAGGCGCTGTCGTCTTCACCGATCACGATCGGCCGGATCAGGATGACCAGTTCGGTCTTGATCGTCTCTTCAAGCCGGTTGGTGAACAGGTTGCCGATCAGTGGAAGGCGTCCCAGCCCGGGTGTTCCCACCCGTCGCTCCGAGGCCTCGTCGCGCATCAGGCCGCCGATGACCACCAGTTGACCGCTTCTGGCCCGAATGATGCTGTCGGATTCGCGAACCGTCGAGAATGCGAGCGGCAAGCTTTCCTCGCGCCCGCCGGTGGTGAACGTCTTGACCTGGTCGCGCACGCTGCTGACGGTCGGATGCACGTGAAGGATGACGTCGCCCGAGTCGCTGATTTGCGGAATGACATCCAGCGCTATACCGGAAAAGAACGGCGTGAGCTGCACCGTGCTGGCAGTCGTGGAGGTGGCCGTGCCCGCCGCGGTCTGGCTTTCAATGCCGGTGACGAAGAATTCGTCGTCGCCGACCTTGATGACCGCTTTCTGGTTGTTGACCGTGGCGATACGCGGCGATGAAAGCACGCGCGTATTGCCCTGGGTTTCCAGCAATTCGATGAATGCATTGAAGTCCGACGAACCGGCAGCCAGGGTGAAAGGTCCGCCGAAGGCGGTGCTGTCGAATCCACCGATGGGGCTGCCCGGGCGGACATTCAGGGGTCTTCCGCGCGTGGCCGCGGTGCCTTCCTCGAACAGGTCGGCGCCGGCCACCTGGCCGATGCCGAAGTCGACCCCGCTGATCTCGAACAAAGCCTGCCAGTTGATGCCGGAGCGGAACTGGTCGCGCAGCTCGACTTCGATGATGCGCGCTTCGAGAATCACCTGGCGCTGGACGCTGCCCTGCACGATGTCGAGGAACTCGCGCACCGAGCGGTGCTCGTCCGGCATGGCGCGCACCGACAGCACGCCGGCCTGCGCATTGGTAATGACATGCCGGCCTTCGCCCCCGCCGACGATTTGTGTAACCGATTCGGCCAGGTCGCCCCAGAATTGCGAGTCGCTTTCGGTTTCTATGCGGGTGCTGGATGTGTCTTGGTCCGACTCCCCGGTGCTTCCAGACCCTCCCAGGCCGCCCGAACCGGTGGAGTCGAGCAGCGACGGCGGCATGTTGGTCGACTGGCCCGAGCTCACACGGGTACGCGAGGAGCCCGAGCGGGTCAGGTTGAGATAATCGATCTCGTAGACATAGGTCTGCAGCGATGCGGGCATTACAATGAACCCGGTTTCGGTGCGCTTGTATTCGTAGCCGTAGACTTCGCGCATGACTTCAAGCACTTCGGGCACGGTGACATTCTTCAGCTCCAGCGATACCGTTCCGCTCAGTTCCGGATGGACCGTCATGTTCCAATCGCTTTCGGCCACCAGGCTCATCAGGAACTGGCGCGCCGGGGCCGCGTCAACGAACACATCGAAGCGTTCCTCGGGCGGTACTTCGGCGACCGGATCGTCTTCGGGCATCAGCAGGGCATGTGTTTCGTCGGCCGGCGGCGGTCCGGTATCCAGCGCCCGTTCCAGCGTACGGTCGATATCGCGATCGGTTCGTTCGGCCTGTTCCGGGATGGTGGTACAGGCGGCCAGCGCGAGTACCAGAAGAACAAGGCCGGCGCCGCGAATCGGATTCGGACTGTTTTCGTTCAAGAGCTGCTTGGTCATTTGGGATTCCTGCCGTCGAGCCCATAACGTCGTATGGACAGCGTCAATGTATCAGTATCGGTTTGGATGATTGCGTGGGTCGGTTCGATGGCGCGCACACGCGCGCCATCGATTAGCTGGCCAACGATTGCGCGTTTGCCGTTGATGATCGCGACCCGGCGCTGGCCGGAAATCAGTACCGACTGAAGCTGCCATTGCACGGCTTCAGCAGCGGGTTGACCGTGCCATGCAGCCAGTTCGGATGCGGTTGGCGGGCGTGTCGGGTCGTCGACCTGGGCCAGCAGCGGCCCGGCCGCGATCAGCGTCAGGCATGGCAGCAATGCTACGGCGAACGGTAGGCGAAGAATATTTTCAAACACCGAGCCAGTCCTCGTCCAGTGCGAGCATGTATAACACCACCTCGGCCCGATTGGTGGGCCATTCGGGGACCGACAGCTTCAGCGATTCCCAATACAGCCCGCGGGGCATGTTCTCGATCAGTCGAACGTAGCCCAGCAGGCCGGAAAAATCAGATTCGAACACGATGCTGAACCGATGCACGAATATGCTGCCGACGGTACTTTCCGGGTCAAGCGGTTCGGCGGGTATCTTGTCCAGGGAAACGAGCTTCAGATCGGTCCGGTCGGCCAATAACTGATGCAGCAGACCCAGCATCTCGCCGGGGCCGAGCAGGCCGGTATCGAGTTGTGCCAGTTCCGACGATATGGCTTGCATGCGCTGTTGCAGCGAATTGCGTTCGGCGATCAGGGCGGCATTCGGGTCATTGCGTTGCCGGCTCGCAAGCTGTTCTACGCTGCTGCTCAATTGCGCAACCCGGTCGCCGGTCTGGTCCAGCAGCCGCCGGCTGTCTTCGCGTCTCTGGTCCAGCGGGCGCAGCATGAAGGTATCGACGAGGAAAAAGACCACAGCCAGCGCCGCGAGCAACAGCAGGGCGCGCTCGCGAAGCGCAAGTGCATTGACCCGGTCTTCGATTTTTTGCAGTCGCTGGCGAATCGTCATGGCAGGTTCTCCGGATCGCGGGTCGAAATCACGAATGCAAGCCCCGGGTTGCCGTCGGCAGGCTGTTCCAGCCGCAAATGGCGAAATGATTGTCCGCTGAACACCGGCTCGTCGCCCAGTCCGTCAAGAAACTCCGGCAGCAGCGGCGAATTCAGGACCCGGCCCTGAAGGCTGATCTCGCGCCCATTGTCGGCGATTTCGATTCCGGTCAGCCACAGGCCGGGCGGGTGCTTGCGTCCCAGTGCTGCCAGTCGCTCGCTGACCTCGACCGGCCGCGTCGGAATGCGCTGAAGCACGAGTTGACGGCTGGCTTCCAGTTCTCTGGCGCGCTGGCGCAGATGTTCGACTTCGTCGACCAGTGCCGGGTCGGGTTGGCGCTCGCCCATCTCGCGGTTGAGTCGTGTCAGTCGTTCGGCAAGCTGTTGCTCCAGGGTCTGCTGGCGTTCAAGCTCGATGGCCAGCGAATCGACCTGCCGGTCAAGCAGCCACCACCAGGCCGCGAGCAGTACCAGAAAGCCGACGGCCAGAATCAGTGTGGTACGTGCAGAGAATACGACCTGCTGCCTGCGGAACATCGGCTGGTAGAGATTGATCTGCTGGTTCACAGCGCAACCTCCTCCCGGCGCAGGGCGCCGCCTATGGCCATCAGCCGCAGGTCGATGCCATCGCTTTCAGGCACTGCTTCGCAATCCATGTGACGGGTCACGTCAAAAACTTCCACATTCTGATCCAGCTGGTCGTTCAGCCACCCGGCAAGTTCCGCGGCGCGTTCGTAGCCCGGCAGAATGCTCAGGGCGATCGGCGCCGGTTGAGCGAAGTGACTGCTGTAGTAGTCGATGGACCGCTGGATTTCCAGCAACAGTTGCTCGAATAGCTCCGATTCACTGGATCCCGCTTCGCCGGCCTCCAGATCCAGCTGTCGGGTCATGTACAACTCGTGCTGATGACTGATCGTCAGCAGACCGCCCGCTTCTTCGATTTGCAGCATTACGATCCCGCGCACGTCGTGCTCGGTCAATGCCGCAAGGTTGCGCATGGCCAGTTCGCGGATGTCGATCACGTCGAGCTTCAGTGAAGCCTGGCGGATGCAGTCGACCAGCGTCCGGATCTTTCCGGCCCGCGCCGCCACGGCATACATGAGCGCCTGTCCGCGCGGCCGGTTCTGTTGCCCGGGTACGGCAAACACATCGAAAACGGCATCGTCGATATGGAAATCGATCAAGTCCTTCACCCGCCAGCGAACCGCGGACCGAAGCTCGTCGGAATCGACCCTTGGGGCTTCGACCAGCAACAGTTGATAATCGTTGCCGGACAACACCACGTTAAGCGGATCGCCGGATGCTTCGAGTCCACGCGCCAGGTCGCCGATCTCCCGGCTGCCGGGGATCTCGCCACCATCGGCCTGGAATGCGCTCGCGACCAGCACCGGCCGGCGCGCCCGTCCGGCGCTGACCCGGGCGATCGCAAAACCGGTTTCGCCGGCGTGCAGTCCGAGTCGGGTTTCGGTATTTCGCCTGCCTGAAAACAGACCCATGGCATTGATTTCCTGGATTTATGATTCTGGATTACAATCGACCATAATGCAATTACCGTTCCGCAATAAGCCCGGCCACGATTGTAGAGTCATCCGGGAATACTCGTGGAACAAATGATCCACCCCGGCCTGGCGGTTCCTCCTGTCGTTGATCGCTTCCGGAGCAGGTCTGCTTGCGCCTTTCGGCGGCGATTCAGGTCGTTTGCGCCGACGCTCCCCGTCCAAGTGCGTCGTTGAGCGTTTCGGATCTGACCCTCTACCAGATGTAATGTGGTTGCTGATCACAGTCTAGCATTCGTACCTTGACCGGAAGCAAGTGGCAAAGTACGGCAGAACTGGTCAATTTGGGCTTACCGTCATTTTCGGTGCATTTCGCTGCGCTACCGGGGATACGGGTACGGTGACGTAGGAGCCGAATCCGTCGGCGATGCAATGCCCAAGCCATTCGCGGTCGTATACCGCTCCTACAGCGGAACCAGGCGGTCTGCTGTAGGAGCCGAATCCGTCGGCGATTCGAGCTGGCTTCAGTCCTTCCCGCCCATTAATGAACGCAGGGTGTCGATGGGGACCGGGAATACGATGGTCGAGTTCTGTTCGCCGGCGATCTCGGATAGGGTCTGCAGGTATCTGAGCTGAATCGCGTTGGGGCTTTCGGCCAGTTTTTCGGCCGCCTCGACCAGTTTTTGCGCCGCCTGCTGTTCGCCTTCGGCATGGATGACCTTGGCGCGCCGCTGGCGCTCGGCTTCGGCCTGCTTGGCGATCGAGCGGATCATCGATTCGTCCAGGTCGACGTGCTTGATTTCGACGTTGTTGACCTTGACGCCCCAGGCGTCGGTCTGGCGGTCGAGAATCTGCTGGATGTCTTCGTTGAGCTTGTCGCGCTCGGACAGCATCTCGTCGAGTTCGTGCTTGCCCAGTACTGATCTGAGCGTGGTCTGCGCCAACTGGTTGGTCGCATCCATGAAACGTTCGACGTTGATGGTGGCCCTTTCCGGATCCACGACGCGGTAGTAGACCACGGCGTTGACCTTGACCGAGACGTTGTCGTAGGAGATCACGTCCTGGGTGGGCACGTCCATGACGATGACGCGCAGGTCGACGCGCACCATCTGCTGAATGAACGGGATGACGATGATCAGGCCGGGACCCTTGACCTTGTCGAAGCGGCCCAGCGTGAAGATCACACCGCGCTCGTATTCGCGCAGGATCTTGATGGTATTGGCCACCAATAGCACCAGCAGTACGACGATGGTGGTTACGAAATACAGAAAGTCGATGTTCATTGCATAACTCCTTTCTTTTTGAATGCGCGGGTCAGTCTTGCCGGGATCCGCCTGCGTTGATGGGTTCTACATCCAGCACGAATCCCTGTTCCTCCATTCGGGCCACCCGGACCCGATCACCGCGTGCGATCGGTTGATCGGCGCGCGCGCGCCAGTCCTCGCCCTGCAGGTGAACGCGGCCGCGGCCGTCGCTGAAATCCGAGATGGCTTCGGCTTCGAGCCCGATCATGGCTCGCTTGCCACCTACTCGCGGTTTTCGGATCGAGCGTGCGGCCAGCCAGATGATGGCGGCGAAGATCAGGGCCGAGCCGAAGCCCATGCCGGCGATCAGGCCGGTATTCATTTCCAGCCCCGGCACGCCCGAATCGAACAGGATGACCGAGCCGAACATCACCGCGACGATGCCGCCGACGCCCAGGATGCCGAACGACGGCACGAACAACTCCACGGCGATCAACGCTAACCCCAGCGCCATCAGCGCCAGCCCGGCGTAGTTGACCGGCAATATCTGGAATGCATACAGCGCCAGCAGCAGGCAGATGCCGCCGATGACGCCGGGCACCAGCGCGCCGGGGTTGTAGCCTTCGAGGATCAGGCCGTAGACGCCCACCATCAGCAGAATGTAGGCCAGCGTCGGGTTGGTGATGATGGCCAGCAGGTTGGTGCGCCAGTCGGCCTCGATTTCCACCGTTTCCAGATCTGCGGTGGCAAGCGTTCGGGTGCCGTCGGTCATGCGCACTTCGCGCCCGTCGATGGCTTGCAGCAGGTCGGGCAGGTGTTCGGCCATTACATCAATGACATTTTGTTCCAGCGCTTCCGAAGCAGTCAGGCTGACCGCCTCGCGTACCGCGCGCTCGGCCCATTCGGCGTTGCGGCCGTGGCGCGCGGCCAGACCCCGGATGTAGGCGACCGCATCGTTGATGGCCTTGCGCGAGGAGGCGTCGCCGGGAGGCGGCTCCGCTTCCTCTGCGGAATCTGCGGCCGGTTCGGAGTCATCCGAGTCTTCGCTGTCGGACTCTTTCTGCAGTGCCTCGCGTGCCCGCTCGATGGGCGAGGATTGCTGGTCGTCCTGACCGCCGCCACCGCCGCCGATCTGCACCGGCGTGGCCGCGCCCAGGTTGGTCGACGGCGCCATTGCGGCGACATGGCTGGCATAGAGTATGTAGGTGCCGGCGCTGGCCGCGCGCGATCCGGCCGGTGCCACCCAGGTCGCCACCGGTACTTCGGCGGCCAGAATCTTGCGGATAATGTCGCGCATTGAGGCGTCCAGTCCGCCCGGGGTATTCAATCGCAATACCACCAGCCCGGCCTGTTCGGATTCGGCCTGTTCGATGCCGCGCACGATGTAGTCGCGGGTGGCCGGGCCGATGGCGTCGTCGACGGTCAGCACGTAGGCCTTACCGGCGCCGGCGCCCTCGGCCGGTTGCGCCATGAGGGTGCCCGTGAGCCCCATCAACACAAGGCTGGCCAGGGCTGCAAGGGAATGGCTCCAGGAGAATTTCGGTAAACCGGTCATGTGTTCTCCATCGTGTGCACAGTCGTCGGGTCAGTCGACCCGGGTACTCCCTTCGAGATCATAATCAATCGTTGTGACGACGCGCACCAGCTTGACGTGGGGCGAGCTGGGGTCGCGTTCGCTGATCGTGAAATAGCCCTGCCGCGCCGTGCGGATGGCGCCCACGCGGCTGCCGGAATCCTCGGCGAACTGGTTGGCCGCACGGCGCGCGTCGGCGGTGGCCTCGGCAATCATTTCCGGCTTGATCTCGTCGAGTGCGGTAAACAGGAATTCCGCCGCGTTGCCCCAGTTCGGCGTCAGCGGCACGCCCTGGCTGATCAGCTCGGCCGCATCGCCCATGGCGGTGCGCGCGGATTCGACCTGGCCGGTGCGCAGCGTCAGCGTGCGTTCGGCTGCGTAGCGCTCGTCCGGGCGCTGGTTGTCGTAGCTGTTGAGCCAGCGGTCGGTCACGCGCGGCGGAGTGCGGGTGATTTCGTCATCGGAGAATCCGTTGAGCTTGAGGAACGCGATCACCGATTCATCCGCGCGATCCAGGCGCTGGCGGAGTTGTTCCAGGTCGGCGCCGGTCAGGCTGTAACTGATCGGCCAGATGGCCAGGTTGGCCGCAACCTCGCGCTCGGCCAGACCCTTGACTTCAACGAAGCGGTCCGGGCTGCCGAACTGGCCGATGGCGTAGCTGATGAACAGGCTGGAGAGCACCAGCGCAATTGCGATCGGCCACGCCGCGTATCGTTCGATGTTGCTTGCCATATCTTGGCGCCTTTCAGTGATGGGTACAGCGTACACCGAATTGGGGTGGCAATCGCAAGCGCGCAGCGCGAGCGAACGTGTCCGAAGCGCTGAACGTGGCAGGATTTATGAATGTGTTAGTAACGAATCGCTACCTTTTCGAAAGCCGCCTGAGCCACACACTCATCACCTTCTCGGCCTGCTTGTCGCCGTTGGCTCGCGCCGCAGTAATTCCACGTTCCCAGACTTCGTGCGCGGCTTCGGGCTCGTCGTTGGCTTCCAGTGCCTTGCCCAGCTCCTGCCACGCCATGGTGTGCTGCGGTGCGTGCCTTGTGGCCTCGCGGAAATGCGTGATCGCCTGGTCCAGGTCGCCGTTCTTCAGCCGTGCCTGCCCGGCAGCCAAGCGCGCCTCGTAGGAGTCGCGGCCCTTGTCGATCAGGTTTTCGAGTATTTCGGGGTTCATTCGGGTCCAGCAGTTCCAGGTTGTCTGTGTGGCTATGATGCTACGCCGCTAAAAGCGGAACCACAGATTACGCAGATTCTCGCAGATTAATGAATGAGTAGGAAAAATCAATAATCTGCGTACATCTGCGTAATCTGCGGTTTCATGTTTTTCCGGGTTCAATGCTTCCAGTACGTCGGCGTTAGCAACACCAGCACGGTGAAGATTTCCAGCCGGCCGAGCAGCATGGCGAAGCTCATCAGCCATTTGGTCGTCTGGGTGAGTCCGCCCCAGTTCAAGCCGGCCTCGCCCAGTGCGGGGCCGAGGTTGTTCATGGCTGAAAACACCACCGATACCGAGGTTACCAGGTCCTGCTCGAGACTGGAAACCACCAGGGTCAACACTACGATGCATACGATATAGAGCGATACGAAACCCCATACGGCGTTGGCGACTTCGGGATTCAGGGTACGTCCGCCCAGCTTCAGCGGCACGACCGCACGCGGATGAATCAGCCGCTTGAGTTCGCGCAGCCCTTGTTTGGACACCAGATAGACGCGCACGATCTTGAATCCGCCGGTGGTGGAGCCTGCGCAGCCGCCCAGACCGGAGATCAGGATCATCAGAAGGGGCAGTGTGCCGGGCCACAGGTAGACATCAGCCGTGGCGAAGCCGGTAGTCGTTGTATAGGAAACGGCATGAAATATCGCGTAGCGCAATGATTCGCCGAAGCCTTCGTAAACGCTCTGGCGCCACAACAGAAGTGTTATCAGGACGCTGAGAATGACCAGCAAGATTGCGAACAGCCGCAACTCGGGATCGTTGAGATACGTCTGCGCGGTTGCGCGGCGCAGCGCCAGGAAGTGCAATGCGAAGTTCATCGAGGCGATGAACATGAAGACAATAATCAGTGACTCGATCAGGGGGCTGTCGAAGTGTCCGATGGACGCATCATAGGGGGAGAATCCCGCTGTCGCGATCGTGCTGAAGCTGTGGCTGAAAGCATCGAAAAGGTTCATGCCGGCCGCCCACAGCGCCATCGCGCACATCAGCGTCAGGCCGATGTAAATTGCCCACAGGGCCTTGGCTGTCTGGGCGATTCGGGGCGTGAGGCGGTTTTCCTTGACCGGCCCGGTGACTTCGGCCTTGTAGATTTCCATGCCGCCGATCTTGAGCATGGGCAGGATGGCTACGGCCAGTACGATGATGCCCAGCCCGCCCATCCACTGCAGCTGCTGGCGATACCACAGGATGGATACGGGCATCTCCTCCAGCCCGGACAGTACGGTGGCACCGGTGGTCGTAATGCCGGAAGTCGATTCGAATACTGCATCAGCCAAGCTGATGTCGAGTACCAGCATCAGTGGCAGCGAACCGGCCAGTGCCACCGCGCCCCAGCAAGCCACGACCACCAGGAACCCGTCGGCAACCCGAAGTTCGCGCCGGTTGTGACGTATCGGCCAATACATCGCCATGCCGATTGCAGCGATGGCGAACATGCTGACGAAAAACGATATCGCCGTTCCGTCGCGCGATACCAGGCCGAACACCAGCGGCGGCGCGAAGCCGATGCTGAGAAACATCAGCAAAGCCCCGACGACACGTTGCACCGGCGCGTAGGCCCGCATCAGACAAACACGGCTTCAACGGCGAAAAGGCGCTCTACTTGGGCGATTTCGCGCTTGTCGGCTACGAACAGGATGACGTGGTCTTCGGGTTCGATCACCACGTTGTGGTGGGCCATCAGCACTTCATCGCCACGCACTACCGCGCCTATGGTGGTCGATTCGGGCAGCTTGATCGCACCGATCTCGCGGCCCACGATCCTGGACCGGCCGGGATCGCCGTGGGCGACGACTTCAATGGCCTCGGCCGCGCCCTGCCGGAGCGAGTGCACGCGCACCATGTGGCCCTTGCGGATCAGCGCCAGAAGCGCGCCGATGGTGATCTGCTGCGGGCTGACGGCCACGTCGATGCGGTCGGATTCGACCAGGTCGACGTAGGCGGCGCGGTTGATCAGTGTGATGACCTTGTGCGCGCCCATGCGCTTGGCCAGCATCGACGACAGGATGTTGGCTTCGTCGTCGTTGGTCAGCGCGCAGTAGACGTCCATTTCGTCGATGCCTTCTTCGCGCAACAGGTCCTCGTTGGCGCAGTCGCCGACCAGCACGATGGAGGTGTCGACGACCTCGGCGATGCGCTCGGCGCGAGTGGCGTCGCGCTCGATGAGCTTGACGTGCAGGTGGCGCTCCAGGCGCCTGGCGAGTGCCGCGCCGATGTTGCCGCCGCCGGCCAGCAGCACCCGGCGGGCCGGACCTGTTGTGCCGCCGAAGGTGGACATGACCTCGCGAATTTCCTGGGTGGGCGCGAGAAAGAACACCATGTCGTCGACTTCGATAACGGTATCGCCCTGGGGAATGATCGCCTCGTCGCGGCGGAAGATCGCGGCGACCCGGGCGTCGACCCCGGCGGGCAGTTCGTCGGGCAGGCTCTTGAGGGCGCGGCCGACCAGCTTGCCCTCGCGTACCGCGCGGGTGGCGACAAGCTGGGCGCGACCGTCGGCGAAGTCCAGCACCTGCAATGCGCCGGGATATTCGATCAGCCGCTGCACGTGATCGGTGACCAGCTTTTCCGGGCTGATCAGATAATCGATCGGCGTGTTCTCGCGGGTGAACAGCTCCGGATGGGCCAGGTAGTCGGCGGCCCGGATACGCGCGACCTTGGTCGGCGTGTTGAACAGCGAATAGGCCACCTGGCAGGCGATCATGTTGGTTTCGTCCGAATTGGTCAGCGCGATCAGCAGCTCGGTGTCCTCGATGCCGGCGCGGATCAGCGTTTCCGGACGAGAAGCATGTCCCAGCACGGTCCGGATGTCGAGTTTCTCCTGCAGCTCGCGCAAGCGTTCGGGGTCGGTGTCGACGACCGAGATATCGTTTTCCTCGCGCGAGAGCGAGTGCGCCATGCCTGAACCGACCTGGCCTGCGCCGAGAATGATGATTCTCATTTGTTCTCTTCCTGAACCTGTTTGGGGTCGATGCCGAGTTGGCGCAGCTTGCGGTACAAGTGCGTGCGTTCCATTTCCACCGCCTCGGCGAGCTGGCCGACGCTGCCATCGGCTCTTTTCAGCCGGGTGATCAGGTACTGGCGTTCGAACGCCTCGCGCGCCTCTCTCAGCGGCAACTCGAACAGCGGCGAATGTACTGCTTCCAGGGCAAAGGCGTTGCCGGGATCGGTGCGATCGAGCAGGACGGCGACCTCTTCGGGCTCCACCGGCGCGTCGCTGCCGGACTGCAGCAGCCGCCGAAGCAGGTTGGCCAGCTCGCGCAGGTTGCCGGGCCACTCGTGCTGGCGCAGCAGATTCTGGACCGGCACCGGGATCGGCCGATAAGTCAGCTTTTCGCGCACCGGTAGCTGCTCGGCCAGGTAGCGGACCAGTTCGGGGATGTCCTCGCGCCGCTCGCGCAGCGCGGGCACTTCCAGCACGCTTTCGGCCACGCGCTGGAACATTGCGTTGTCGAAGCGCCCGGCCGCGGCGTGCTGTTCCAGGCCCGGCGTGCAGATCGCGATCACGCGCACCGGCCGCGTGCCGTCTGCCATCAGCCGGTTGAGATGTGTCCGGTCGTCGTCGCCCAGCGATTCGAAATGGTCCAGGACCAGGGTGCGGAAGCCGCGGCCGCGGTCATCCAGTTCGGCCAGCATGCTGCTGCCGGGGCCGCAGGCAAGTTCGTGCAGGCTGCTGTCGGTCGGCGCGCGGGCGTGTATCCAGCGTGCCAGGGTCGAACGACCGCTGCCGGGTTCGCCGCTGATCAGCACGTTGCCGGTTGCGGTTTCAATTGCCGCCAGCCGCTCGCGCAGCGCGCCGGCTGCGGCGGATCGTCCCATGGGCTCGGGAATGTCGGTCGGACGGGCCTGGGCCGCGGGGTTTGATGAATTGCGGCCGGTCGCCAGCGCCTTGCGCACGGTATTGAGCAGGCGGGCCATGGAAACCGGCTTTTCGATGAAATCGCAGGCCCCGAAGCGGGTGGCTTCCACCGCCGCTTCGACCGAGCCGTGGCCCGAAATCATGACCACCGGGCACAGCGGCACGTCCTGTTCGCGCCATTCACGCAGCAGGCTGATGCCATCGCTGTCGGGCATCCAGACATCGAGCAGAATCAGGTCCGGATCGGCTTCCTCGCGCCTGGCGCGCGCTTGCGCGGCATCGGCGGCGAGCACCGGCACGTAACCCTCGTCGGCAAGAATTTCGCCGATCAACTCGCGAATATCCGGTTCGTCGTCAACGATCAAGATGGTCGCGGGCATCAGGCGGAAACTCCATGGGTGTCTGGGGCCAGAGGATAGCGCATTGTTCGGGACTCGGGACTCGGGACTCAAGGGCTCAAGGGCGGGGTTGGTTCATTGGTGATTCCAAAGCAGTGGCGCAAGATTTTGACGGGAGCAAAATCGCAAATAAAAAACGGTGCCCGATTACTTGTTCGAGTCCCGAGTCCTGAGCCCCGAGTCCCGATGCGCCAGCGGCAACTGCAGCCGAATCAGTGCGCCGCCGGCGGCTGCATTTTCGGCCTCGATGCGGCCGCCCATCTGATCGACGATGCGATGCACGATGGCCAGTCCCAGCCCGGTGCCGCGCGGTTTGGTGCTGGCGTAGGGTTCGAATGCGCGCGGCAGGATGTCGGCGTCGAAGCCCGGCCCGTCGTCGACGACTTCCAGTTCCAGCCAGTCATTATTGTCGTCCTCGCCGGTCCGGACCGCTGTAGCGATCCGCAGCCGCGGTGCACCGTCCGGGTGGGCCTCGCGGGCGTTCTGGACCAGGTTGTTGAGGATCTGCTGGAACTGGCCGGGGTCGCCGATCGGGCGGGCGCTCCCGTGGCCCAGATTGAGCTCGAATCGCACCCCGGTATCGCCGGCCGACCACAGGTCCACGATGCCGCTGATCAGCGGTTCCAGTTCCATCGGCTCGCGCTGGCTGTGGCCGGGCCGGGCGTAGTCGCCGAACGCATCGACCAGCCGCCGGAGACTGTCGACCTGGTTGATGATGGTGCCGGTGGCGCGTTCGATCAGCCTGGCCCGATCGGGGTCGGGCTCATCGGCCAGTCTCATCCGCAGCCGTTCGGCCGCCAGCCGGATCGGGGTCAGCGGATTCTTGACCTCGTGCGCAAGCCGCCGCGCAAGTTCGGCCCAGGCGGCCTGACGCTGCGCCTGGTCCAGCATGGTGACATCGTCGAATACCACCACGTGCCCGGTGCGCCCCGGGTCGCCCGAATCCGGCAGCGTCGAGCCGCGACAAACCAGCGCCAGCGCACGGTCGGGGCGATCGAGCTTGATCTCCTGGCGCCACACCTCGCCGGGTTCGTCAATGCGCCGGGCGATAACGCCGAACAGCTCGCCGAGTTCCGGAAGCTGCTCGCGCAACTGGTCGATTCGCAGCCCCTGCATTTCGCCCAGTTCCACGCCCAGGATGCCGGATGCGCTGCGGTTGGCCGCACTCAGCCGCCGGCTGCTGTCGAACGCAACCACCCCGGCCGACAGCCGGCCCAGCAGGGTTTCCAGGTAGTGACGTTGCGACTCCAGTTCCTGCTGGGTGTGATTGAGCTGGCGCGCCATACTGTTGAACGATTCGACCAGAAAGCCGAGCTCGTCGCGGCTGGCCACGTCCAGCGTCTCGGGGAACTCGCCGGCGCGCATCAACTCGGTGGCCCGGGCCAGATCGCTGATCGGCCGCACCAGCCGGCGCGCGGCATTGAAAGCCAGCAGAATCGCCAGCAGTGCGGTCACGCCGAGCACCAGCGACAGGATCAGGACGAAGCTCTGCTGCAGGCGCTGGCGCAAAAACGCGATGTTCTCGAAGCGGAAATACGCCTGTTCGATGCTGGTGGCCAGTTCGGAGAAATTGTCCGGCAGTGGAAAGATTCCCTGCAGGACGTATTCCGGCGTGTCTGCGGGCGCGCCCCGCACCGGCACCAGCACCCGGATACGCAAACCCTGGTCGCCGGCCTCGGCCGCACTGTACTCGTCGCCGCGGGTGGCCTGGTTGAGTGCGAATGCTGACGGCAGGTCGGAGACCATGCGCTGCGGATCGATATGGACCAGCGTCTCGACCCGGCCCGAGGGCGTGAGCATGGTCAATTCGACCGGACCGGTCGACGATATGCGCGAAAACAGAAAATCGAGCAGTTCGTCCTCGTTGCCGCCCACCGGCAGCGCCCGGGCGATGCGTGCAAGCTGGTCGCGGGCCTGGCGCGTGCGCAGGTCCAGAAACAACTGGCCCAATTCGATCGAGTCGGCCAATGCAGGCTCGGCGCCGGTGTCGAACCAGCCCTCGATGGTGTTGTTGAGAAATTCCACCGAGAACAGGTAGACCACGACCACCGGCGGCAATGCAAGGCCGATGAAAACCGCCACCAGCCTGGCGCGCAGGCGCGCGCCGGGGGCCTGGGCGCGCATATCGCGAATCAGGCGGACCAGCCGCTGACCGATCGCGACGAGCAGCACCAGCAAGGCAACGCCGGTCATCAGCAGGATTGCCAGGCTCATGCTGCCGAGCCGGCTGGATTCCTGCTCTACGCTGGCGACCAGGAACAGCGCGACCAGCAACAGCCCGACGACCGAGGCCAGTGGCAGAATCCGGAAGATTCGTCTCAGGAAGCGTCGATCTGCCATGTATGCCAATCGCCGGACAGGCGCCATTGGGATGAAAAAAGCGAGGGCAGATGCATCGGCGGCGGCAGCGCCTCGCGGTTGAAGCGGATGCGGGCCTGCACCTGCCAGGTCTGTTCGTCGAGCCGCTCCCGGGTCAGGCCGGTGGGGTAGCTGTGTTGCTCATCCAGCGCATCCAGCAGCAGCCAGAGCCTGGGAAAGTTGGTCTGCTGGTCATTGATGTCCATCTGCCACTGCTCGGTCAGCGGCAGAAAGCGCATCGTGATCGGATGGCGGCGTTCAATATCGACAATCGCGATCGGCCCCAGGTGGTGGCTGACACGCGTGACCACTTCGAGCTGAAGGTCGACGCCGCGTTCCAGCGCTTCGCGCATTCCGGGAGACGGATCGAATTCGATACCGGCATTGATCACCAGCTCGTCGCCGCGCCAGGCGGTCTGCGGCTCGATTTCCAGCCGACCGGCGCCGGCGCCGCCGTCAGCGCAGCCGGCGCAAACACAGGTAGTAAAAACCGTCGCGATCGAGGCTGCCCGGAAGCATCTGGCGGCCCGGATCGGTCGCGATGCTTTCGTCCAGTTCGGCGTCCAGCGCTTCGGCGTCTGCATGGCGGCCAATGAATTTCCTTGCTTGATCACGATTCTCCGCGTGCAGTATCGAACAGCTGGCATAGACAAGCAATCCGCCCGGTGCCAGCAACGGCCACAGCGCGTCCAGGATCCGGCCCTGCAGCAAGACATTTGCGGCGATGTCTTCGGCCTGGCGCTGCCAACGGATGTCTGGGTGACGTCTAAGCACGCCGGTGGCCGAACACGGGGCGTCGACCAGGATACGGTCGAAGCTGCGTCCGTCGGCCCATTGTTCCGGCCGGGTGGCATCGCCGACGACGACTTCGCCGTCAAGTCCGAGGCGCTCGAAGGATTCGCCGATTCTCCGCGCGCGTTTTGGATCGATTTCCAACGCGGTCAATTGCACCCTGGCGCATTCCAGTATATGCGCCGCCTTGCCGCCGGGCGCGGCACAGGCGTCGAGCACGCGCTGGCCGTCTTCCAGTTCAAGCAGACCGGCTGCGGCCTGGGCACCGGCGTCCTGTACCGAGAATTCGCCCTCGGCATAACCCGGCAGGGTGCTCACCCGGGCCGGGTGATCCAGCCGCAACGCGTCGGGAAATCCGCCGGCGGCATGTGCTTCGATACCGTGCTCGGCCAGCTTTCGGCACAGTTGTTCCGGCGCGCTGCGCCGCCGGTTGACCCGCAACCACATCGGCGGCCGCCGGTTGCCGGCCTGCGCGATTTCCTGCCACTGCTCCGGCCAGTCGTGCCGGATCGCGTCCAGCAGCCAGTCCGGGTAGCCCAGGCGCAGGGCCGGGTCGTCGGGCAATCGGGCTTCGATTTCGGCCCCGCGCCGCTGCTGATTGCGCAGCACGGCGTTGACCATCCCGCTGAGGTGGTGTTGTCCGGCGGCTCTTGTTGCCGCCACGCTTGCGTGCACCACGGCGTGGGCCGGTTCGCGTCCTTCAATCAGCTGGTCCAGTGCCGAGAGCAGCAGGAAATGCACAATCCGGGCCTTGCGCGCCAGCGGCTTGCGCAACAGGTTCGACAGCCGCCATTCCAGTGCCGGGTAGTCGCGCAGCACGCGATTGCACAATCGTCGCACCAGCGCCCGGTCGCGGCTATCGGCAAGCTGGCGGTCCAGGTCGGCCAGCGCATCGCCCAGGTTGCGCCGTTCATCGAGCACCGCCGTCAGCGCACGCGCCGCCACCAGCCTGGCTTCAGCCCCGATCTTCGTGGTCATCGATACGCACGCGCATAGATTCAAGCAACCTCTGAACAGCCCATCGCGCCCCCGTTCGGCTATTGAGAGGCTCACTACTGGGATAAAGCCCTGAAAATCGTAGCGAGCGGGTGGCTGACGGTGGCCGCCGGAACGCAGGAACCGCAGTGTATATGCCAATACATGAGGATTCCGAGTACCGCCGGACGCCGTCAGGCGCACGCGCAGTAGATTTGCAGGGCTTTATCATCCTCGCCAGCGCGGGTTGGCGTTGAGCCATTCGGATGCGGCTACACGCTTGCGCCCCGGTGCCTGCAGTTCGAGGATTTCCAGCACTCCGTGGCCGCAGGCGATGCGGATCGAATCGGGGTGCCCCGCCGCGGTGATCGGCGTGCCGGGCTCCTGGCCTGCGGCAAGGCCGCCCCGGGCGCGGGCGCGGAATACGCGCACCGGCTGGCTTTCGATTTCGCCGTGCGCCACCGGCCACGGGTTGTAGGCGCGCACCTGGCGCTCCAGCTCGAGCGCGTCCCGGTTCCAGTCGATGGCTGCATCGGACTTGCGGATCAGCGGGGCGTGCGTGGCTTTTGCATCGTCCTGCGGCACCGGGTCCGGGCGCGTACCGGCAGCCAGTTGGTCCAGCGCGTCGGTCAGCAG
Source organism: Wenzhouxiangellaceae bacterium (assembly GCA_040904965.1). Lineage (GTDB taxonomy): Bacteria > Pseudomonadota > Gammaproteobacteria > Xanthomonadales > Wenzhouxiangellaceae. Next base: position 10,110 of record JBBDSL010000125.1, on the reverse strand, counting down.
GTCCGCTGCCATTTGCGCCAGCCGGTCGTGAAGTTCGCCGGCGGTCTCCGAGCGGCCGATTTCGGTCTCGGTGGCCAGCAGCATAGCGCCGGTGTCCAGGCCCGTGTCCATCTGCATCAGCGTGATTCCGGTGCGCTGGTCGCCGGCAAGGATGGCCTGCTGGATCGGGCTGGCGCCGCGCCAGCGCGGCAGCAGCGAGGCGTGCAGGTTCCAGCAGCCCAGACGCGGCAGGTCCAGCACGCTGGCCGGCAACAGCAGCCCGTAGGCGGCGGTGACCAGCAGGTCCGGCTTCAATGCAGACAACGCCTGCCGGGATTCATCATTCTTCAGGGATTCAGGCTGCAGCACCACGATTCCGGCTTCGATCGCCAGTTGCTTGACCGGGCTGGCGGCGAGCTTGCGGCCGCGACCGGACGGGCGATCGGGCTGGGTCAGCACGGCAACCGGCCGGTTGCGCTCCAGCAGCGCCGCCAGCGACGGGCATGCAAATTCCGGCGTGCCGGCGAAGACGATACGGGTCGGGTTCAATGCGATTTAGATCGCCGGCCGCGCAGGCTCGCGCTGTTGCAGTTGCGATTTCCTGATCCGCTTTTCGATCATCCTGCGCTTGAGCGGCGACAGGTAGTCGACGAATACTTTGCCGTCGAGGTGATCGATTTCGTGCTGGATGCACACCGCCAGCAGGCCGTCGGCTTCGAAATCCTGCATTTCACCGTTACGATCGAGGGCCCGACCGCGGATTTTCTCGGCGCGTTCGACTTCGGCATACTCGCCGGGTACCGAAAGACAGCCCTCTTCGCACACCTGGCTGCCCTCGCGGCTGGTGATCTCGGGGTTGATGAATATCCGGGGCTGATCGCGGTCCTCGCTCAGGTCCAGCACCAGCACCCGCACGCTGCGGTTGACCTGGGTGGCGGCCAGTCCGATGCCGCGGGCGGCGTACATGGTTTCGAGCATGTCGTCGGCCAGCTGGCGGATCGAATCGGTGACTTCATCGACCGGTTTGGCGATGTTGCGCAGCCTCGGATCGGGAAATTGGAGGATGTTCAAGTGGGTCATGGCATGAACTATGTGCACTAAGTCTCGGATTTTAATTGACCAAGGGTGGAAAAAACCTTCAATATGGGTATCATAGCGCAGGTAGCGAAAAACGACAGTCGAGCCCGACTGTCCATGACCATAGTCGACCCCGAAAACGGGCTTCAGCGTGGCGGCGGACCTGGGAGGTAGAAAATGAGAAAGTTATGGGTGTTGTTGATCGTAGCGCTGGTGGCGTTGCCGCTGGCGGCTCAGGAAGTCGAACTCCGCGACGATCATCCCGATGAATACATCGTGCGTGAGGGGGACACGTTATGGGATATCGCCGGCCGGTTTCTGACCCGGCCGTGGCAATGGCCGGCCATCTGGCAGGCCAATCCGCAGGTCGATAACCCGCATCTGATCTATCCGGGCGATCGGCTGTCGCTGATTTATGTCGACGGCCAGCCGCGACTGGTGCTCGATGGCGCGCGCCGGCTGTCGCCGGAAGTGCGTCGAACCGACACCACCGGGCCCGTGGCCACGGTGCCGATGGGCGCGATCGAAGCCTTCCTGATCAAGCCGCGCGTGGTCGGCCGGGACGAACTGGCCGGATTGCCGTACGTGGTGGCCAACGAGGATACCCGCTACGTTTCGGCCGAACCGTATCGGGCGTTCGTGCGCGGCATGGACGCGCAGCGCGCCGGCGACCAGGTGATCATCGCGCGGCTCAGCTACCAGTTCGAGGAAATCGAATCCGACGGTCGCAACGCTGTTCGCCAGAATGTGATGCGTGGCAACATGGGCGCGGTGCCCTCCGACGAGCGGCCGATCAATGTCGGACGCAAGCTCAACTTCTTCGCCAAGGAAGGCAACGTCATCGGCTACCAGCTCTGGGAAGTGGCCCGGGCCGAAGTGCTGGAAACGGGCGACCCGGGCCAGCTTCAGGTCATGGAAGCCGAACTTGAAGTGCGCGCCGGCGACTATGTGCTGCCGGTCGATCCGTACCTCTACGATCTGACCTTCTACCCGCGCGCGCCCGAATTCGATATTCCGCAGGGCGCCAGCATTATCGGCATCCGCGGTGGCGACTATGCGGTAGGGCACTACCAGATCGTGGCCATGGATATCGGGATCGAGGACGGTGTCGAACCCGGCCATACTTTCTCGGTGTTCCATCCCAACCGTGAAATACGCGACGAATTTGTCGACGGCCTGCGCGGTCGGCCGGCGCCCAGCGGCGTCAGCGGCGGAAAGGTCCAGCTGCCGGAGCAGTTCATCGGCCAGGTCATGGTATTCCGCAGCTTCGACCGGGTCAGCTACGCGCTGGTCATGACCGGCAAGCGCGGTGTGAAGGTCGGCGACACACTCGATCACCCGGACCGGCGCCTGTAATCCGGGCCGCAGCAGTCCGGATGCGGTCGACCACAGCGCAGGATTGATGGGTTCCGAGCCCGATCATCTCGGGTGGCTGAAACTCGTGCTGGCCCCGGACCTGGGGCCGGGAACGCTGGACGGGCTCCCGATCGAGCCGGCCGAATATGGCTCGCTGCCCGAGTGGAGCGAGCGGGATCTCGAGCGCGCCGGGCTGGCACAGAATTTCGTCCGCGCCATCAAACGCCCGGACGAGCAGCGGTTGCAGGCGGCGCTGGACTGGCTGGACCAGTCTTCGCACCACTTGGTCTCGCGCGCCGATTCCTATTACCCGCCGTTGTTGCGGCGCATCGCCGATGCGCCGCTGGCGCTGTTCGTCAACGGCAGCCCGGAATGGCTGCTGCGGCCGCAGATCGCGATCGTGGGCAGTCGCAACGCCACGCCGGGTGGCTTGTCCATCGCGCGCCAGTTCGCCGAGGAACTGAGCCGGGCCGGTCTGGTCATCACCAGCGGGCTCGCACTGGGCGTGGACGGCGCCGCCCACAGTGCAACCCTGGACGCCGGCGGAATCACCGTAGCGGTCGGCGGTACCGGGCCGGACCAGGTCTACCCGGCACGCCATCGTGATCTGGCCCGGCAAATTGTGGATAATGGGGCGGTGATCAGCAGCTTTGCTCCCGGCGTCGGCCCCAGGGCCGGCCACTTCCCGGCCCGTAATCGAATCATCAGCGGCATGAGTACCGGTGTCCTCGTTATCGAGGCCGGCATTCGTTCCGGATCGCTGATCACGGCCCGGTTGGCCGGCGAACAGGGGCGCGAGGTTTTTGCCGTACCCGGCTCTATAAGAAACCCCTTGGCGCGCGGATGCCATCGGCTGATCCGCCAGGGCGCGAAGCTGGTGGAGACATCCGACGAGATCGTCGATGAACTGCGGCCGTTGATCGCCGAACTGGCGGGCGAATTGCGCGGACTGCTCCGGCCGCAGGCCGGCGAGCATGCGGAAAATTCTTTACCGGGCGGCGACGATGACGTTGTCTCGGGCGTCTCCGATCCCCAGGTCGAGAAGTTGCTGGCTGCGGTCGGTTACGATCCGACCTCGGTCGATGAAATCATGGCGCGCACAAATCTGACCACCCAGGCGGTATCGTCGATGCTGCTGGAGCTGGAACTGCAAGGCCGGGTCGCAGCACTGGGCGGCGGGCGTTACAGTAGAACCGGAAAAGATCGTGAATCTGACTGCGGGAACCGAATTGAATGAAAGAAAACGTGCTTGACCTGTTGATGTATCTGTTCGAGAACTACATCTACGACGAGCCCGAATCCGAACCGGACCGGGACTCGTTGAGCGAAAGTCTCGAGCAGGCCGGTTTTTCAACCGGCGAAATCGACCGTGCCTTCGCCTGGCTGGACGGGCTGGCCGAACAGCGCCAGCTGCCCGATGTTAGCAGTCATTCGGAGAATCCGGTGCGGCTGTTCGATACCGAGGAAATGCGCCGGATCGATGTCGAGGCGCGCGGATTCCTGATGTATCTGGAAAACGCCGGGGTGCTGGATTCGCCGCGGCGCGAGCTCATCCTCGACCGCCTGCTGGCACTGGACGCGGTCGAAATCGGGCTGGAAGACCTGAAATGGGTGGTTTTGATGGTTTTGTTCAACCAGCCGGGCCAGGAAGCGAACTACGCCTGGATGGAAGACCTGATGTTTGACGAAGAAGGCGAATACCGCCACTGATTGGCCCGGTGCTTCGCGGTTTCTCCATTTTGGAGGGTTCGTGCAGTAGGGTTTGTGCAGTAAGGATGATATGGCAAAGAATCTACTCGTCGTCGAATCGCCGGCCAAGGCAACGACGATCAACAAATATCTTGGCCCGGATTTCGAGGTGCTCGCCTCCTACGGGCACGTACGCGATCTTGTGCCGCGCGAAGGCGCCGTCGAGACCGAAAACGGTTTCACGATGCATTACGACATCATTGAGCGCAACAAGAAGCATGTCGATCGAATCGTCAAGGCGGCCCGATCGGCCGAGGCCGTGTATCTGGCGACCGACCTTGACCGCGAGGGCGAGGCCATTTCCTGGCATATCGCCGAGATCCTGAAAAGCCGAGGCGTCAACGCCAAGACCCCGATTCACCGGGTCGTGTTCAGCGAAATCACGCAGCGCGCGATCAAGCATGCCATTGAGAATCCCAGGGGCCTGGCCGATTCCCTGGTCGATGCGCAACAGGCCAGACGCGCACTCGACTACCTGGTGGGCTTCAACTTGTCGCCGCTGTTGTGGAAAAAAGTCCGCCGGGGACTCTCGGCCGGACGCGTCCAGTCTCCGGCGCTGCGCATGATCGCCGAGCGCGAAGAGGAAATCGAGAAATTCGATCCGCAGGAATACTGGACCATTGAAGCCGATCTGGGTCCGGATGCGGACAATTCGTTCCAGGCCAACCTGGTCAAGCTCGACGATGCCAGGTTCGAGCAATTCGACATCACCGACGAGGCGCGCGCCGGGGCGGTGACTTCGGCAATCGAGCAGGCCGCCCAGGGCAGTTTTACCGTTGCGCGCATTAATAAAAAGCAGCGGCGGCGCCGGCCGCAGCCGCCGTTCATTACCTCAACGCTGCAGCAGGAAGCTGCGCGTCGGCTGCGTTTCACCACCCAGCGGACCATGCGCATTGCCCAGCAGCTCTACGAAGGCATCGACATCGGCAGCGGCAACCAGGGTCTGATCACCTACATGCGTACCGATTCGGTTGTGTTGGCCCAGGATGCAATTGCCGAAATCCGCCAGGTCATCGGCAAGGAATACGGCGACAAGAGTCTGCCGGAGCGCCCGAACTATTACAAGTCGAAAAGCCGTAACGCACAGGAAGCGCACGAGGCGGTGCGCCCGACCGAAGCCAAGCTGACCCCGATCAGGCTGAAATCGCATCTCAGCGATGACCAATACAAGCTCTACCAGCTGATCTGGAACCGCACGGTGGCCAGCCAGATGACGCCGGCCGTCTACGACACGGTGGCCGCCGAGTTCGATGTCGCCAACGCCACCTTCAGAGCCAACGGTTCGACCCTGATCGAGCCCGGCTTCCTGGCCGTCTACGCCGACAGCCAGAGCGAAAAGGACAACCGGCTGCCCGACCTCGACGAGGGCGACAAGGTCGCCTTGCAGCAGATCCGCCCCGAGCAGCACTTCACCGAGCCGCCGCCGCGTTATTCCGAAGCCAGCCTGGTCAAGGCGCTGGAGGAATACGGCATCGGCCGTCCTTCGACCTACGCGTCCATCATCCAGACGCTCAAGGACAGGGAGTACGTAGAGCTTGAGAATCGCCGCTTCACGCCCACGGCCACGGGCCGGGTGGTGGCCAAGTTCCTGTCGCAGCATTTCGAGCGCTACGTCGATTACGATTTCACCGCGCGCCTGGAAGACGAACTGGATGCCATTTCCCGCGGCGAGCATGACTGGGTGCCGTTGCTCGAGGAGTTCTGGAAACCGTTCATTGAACGCGTGCACGAAAAGGACGAATCGGTCAGCCGCCAGGAAGCGCAACAGGCGCGCGAGCTGGGTACCGACCCCAAGACCGGCAAGCCGGTCATCGTGCGCCTGGGCCGTTACGGGCCGTTCGCCCAGATCGGCCAGGCCGAGGATGACGAGAAGCCGCAATTCGCCGGACTGCGCACCGGCCAGAAGATGGAAACCATCACGCTGGAGGAGGCGCTTGAGCTGTTCAAGCTACCGCGCAACCTGGGCGAGACCCCGGAAGGCGAACCGGTGCAGGCCAACATCGGCCGCTTCGGTCCCTACATTCGCTATGGCTCGCGCAACTTCGTCTCGCTCAAGGAAGTCGATCCGCACGACGTGACCCTGGAACAGGCACTGGAGTTGATCGCCGCGCATAAACAAATGTTGAAAGAGCGCGTCATCAAGTCGTTCGATGAAGAAGGCATCGAAATTCTCAAGGGCCGCTACGGCCCGTTCGTCACCGACGGCAAGCGCAATGCCAGTGTTCCCAAGGATGCCGAGGCTGGTGACCTGACCCTGGAACAGTGCCAGAAAATGCTCGCCGAAGCCCCCCCCAAGGGCCGGCGCGGCAAGTTTGGCAAGAAGAAGGCGGGCAGCAAAAAGGCGGGCAGCAAGAAAACCGCGAAGAAAAAGGCCGGCAAGAAGAAGGCATCGAAGAAGAAGGCTGCGAAGAAGAAAGCGGGCGGGAAGAAGTGATGGAGCTGGTAGAGGATTTCGTGAATCGAAAAGGCGTACCTGATTATGTGTGAGATTCAGCCAGAGAACGCGGTGTCTACAGGAGCCGCCTTTTTATTGAAACCGCAAATGAACGCAAATGAACGCAAATTTTAAGGAGCCAAAAGAGCGATCTGATCAGTGCTGATCGTGCGTTGTTGGGCCACCCAACCCGGAGCTGATTCAGGTTCAGGGCATTATTCGGGTTTATTTGCGTTCATTTGCGTTCATTCGCGTTCATTTGCGGTTTGAAATGGTTTTTCGGACCGTCCGCCTACAATGCCACCATGATCCAAGCCGTCAAATCCTACCTCCTGAACCTCCAGGACCGCATCTGTTCGGAATTCGAGCAAAGCGACGGCCAGGCGCGCTTCATGGAAGACGCCTGGGATCGACCTGGCGGGGGCGGGGGGCGGACTCGGGCCATAGCGGACGGCGCGGTGTTCGAAAAGGGCGGGGTGAATTTTTCGCTGGTCCACGGCGACGCGTTGCCGGCCGCGGCAAGCGCCCGCCGGCCGGAACTTGCCGGCCGCAGTTTTCAGGCATTGGGTGTATCCATCGTCATGCATCCGGTCAACCCCTATGTGCCGACCAGCCACGCCAACGTGCGGTTCTTCATCGCCGAAAAGCCCGGCGAAGATCCAGTCTGGTGGTTCGGCGGCGGCTTCGATCTGACACCGTACTACCCGTTCGACGAGGATTGCCGGAGCTGGCACCAGGCCGCGCAGGACCTTTGCCGCCCGTTCGGCGACGACGTCTACGCCAGCCACAAGCAATGGTGCGACGAATACTTTTTCCTCAAGCACAGAAACGAGACCCGCGGTATCGGCGGGCTGTTCTTCGACGATCTCAACGCGTGGGGATTCGACAAGTGTTTCGCCTACATGCGTGCCGTCGGCGACGGTTATCTGGCTGCCTACACGCCGATCGTCGAACGCCGCAAGCACACCGAATACGATCAGCGCGAGGTCGATTTCCAGCGCTACAGGCGCGGCCGATACGTCGAGTTCAACCTGGTCTACGACCGCGGCACCCTGTTCGGACTGCAGTCCGGCGGGCGCACCGAGTCCATCCTGATGTCGCTGCCGGCGGTCGCACACTGGCGCTATGACTGGAGTCCGGAACCCGGCACCTCGGAAGCCGAGCTTGCCGAATATCTCAAACCCCGCGACTGGGTCGACTCGAATTGAGCTGAACATCCAGTCCGTCTACAATTCCGTACCTGATTATGTATGAGATTCAGCCAGAGCACCCGGTGCCTATGAGAGCCGCTTTTTTTATTGAAACCGCAAATGAACGCGAATGAACGCAAATTTGGAAGAGGCTAAAGAGCGATCTGATCATTGCCGATCATGTGGTTTTTTGGGTCACCAACCCCGATCTGATTCGGGTTTAAGGCATTATTTCGGTTTTATTTGCGTTCATTCGCGTTCATTTGCGGTTCGAAACGGTTGTTCGTACCGTCCGGCGACAATCACCGAAAGCTGGCTGAGTCATCTACCTAATCAGGATTCCGTAAAGCCGGACCGGACCATGCGCTACAAGCGCGTCCGGCTTGAACCCCGGGAGGCATTTAGATGATTGGCTACAGACTTTCGAACGGCCGGCTCAACGCGGTCGAACAGCCGCTGGCGCAACTCGATGAATTGGTCTGGATCGATCTGTTCGACGAGCCGCTGGATGAGGTCAAGAAACTCGAGGAGCTGCTGGGCCTCAACATTCCGACGCGTGACGAGATGGAGGAGATCGAGATCTCCAGCCGTTTGTATGAGGAAAACGACGCTTGGTTTCTGACTATCACGTTGCCAGCGCGCGCCGGCGAAGGCGAGGCTGATATGGGCCCGGTCAGCTTCGTGCTCACCGACTGGCTGCTGATCACGGTGCGCTCCATCGAGCCGCGCGCCTTCAGGACCTTTCCACAGCGCGCCGCCAAGGCGGACGTGGGACTCGATAGTGCTTCCACGGTTCTGCTCACGCTGCTCGAAGCCATCGTCGACCGCCTTGCCGATATCCTCGAGCACGCCAGCCGCGAGATCGACGTCATTTCGTCGACGATCTTCTCCCAGGCCGAGCTCAAGCCATCGGGCAAGAGTTCGTTCCAGAAAGTGCTGCAGCAGCTCGGCCGTCAGGGCGACCTGCTGTCGGACCTGCGCGAAAGCCTGATGACCCTCGCACGCGCCGGCGGCTATCTGGGCCTGGTCTGGCCGCGCATGGAACACACCTCAAAGGAATCCCGCGAGCGCTTGCAGACGCTTTCGCGCGACGTCCAGTCGATCAGCGAACACGCAAGCTTCATGACCCAGAAGGTCACTTTCCTGCTCGACGCCACGCTCGGCATGATCAACATCGAACAAAACGCCACCATCAAAATTTTCTCGGTACTGGCCGTGATCTTCATGCCGCCGACCATGATTGCTTCCATCTACGGCATGAACTTCGAGCACATGCCGGAGTTGAGCTGGCCGATCGGGTATCCGGCCGCGCTCGGCATCATGTTGGCTGCCGCAGTGCTGCCGTACTGGTTTTTCAAGCGCAAGGGGTGGTTGTAACGTTTCGGATGCACCTTGGCCGGGTGCCGGCGGCTTTCGATTTCAACTTCAACTTCAACTTCAACTTCTAAAACCATTTCGCCTCGCGCTGCGCGCTTGCAGGCGAGTTCAGGGGCCTCTGGACAACCCTGCGCGGAGCGCGTTTCTGCCGGAAAAGCCGCAGATCGTGTGGTGCGGGCCGAGTGACAGTAGCCATAGCTACGGCCGAGGGTCGCAACGCGCGAGATGCGGCTTTTCCGGCGAAACCCGAAGGGACGGGCCTGTGCGGGCGCTCCGCTGCGTTTTAGCTCGCTTATTTGGAACAACCAAACTGCACTCGCCAAAGCCGCAACGGAGCATCCCGCACAGACCCGTCGCGCCCACGCAGGGTTGTCCAGAGGCCCCTTATTTTTCGATTGCAAAAAAAGTAACCAAAAATGCGCTTTACAGGCGGCAGCTGTTGAACGAGTTGGTCGGAGGGGTCCGGTGGTTAGGTGTAAGTCATTCGGCTCCGATCCGGGATCTTTCAGTACGTTTCGCGTGTTCTTCTTTGGCTTACGGGCGACGAATGGATCGGGGCTTCGATCATTATCGGAGGTGGGTCGTTTCGATTGTGGTCATTGCGACCTTTCCGTTCTCTGAAGAGGGTTCCGGATCCGGGTGATGAGTGGGTTTGGGCGCACATGGCGAGACATTGTGTATCTACGGGCGTTGTCCGCTACCGGGCCACGGCGGCATCCACGCCCACGGCGATGGAACCCACTTCAGCAAACGGAAACAGGCAATTGCCACAATCGAAACGCCCCACCTCCGATAACCATCGAAGCCGGAATCTCGTCGTTGCCACCAAGTACTCTCGGGCATACATATACGCGCGTTCTGAGGCCGCCTGCGGCGTCGGGACAAGGCGCACCGAGGAGGCAGTATCCGGGAATACGGCGACGAGGAGCAACGCAGCCCCGGCGTCGC
>JBBDSL010000124.1:0-15958 GCA_040904965.1 Wenzhouxiangellaceae bacterium | reverse complement strand
GCCCCCTCTGGATGACTATTTTAGAGGAGGCGACAACTATCCTGACAGAGGGGGATGGCGCCTGATCGGGCCGTGGCGCGGCGGGCGGGCGACCACTCAATGACCCATTCAAGCTCCGACCAAGCGCACAGGTTGGCCGAACTCGAACGCCTTGCGCGCCGGCTCGACCCCGACGATTTGCAGCGACGCTCGGACGGTGGACGCGTCATGGATTACGCCGGCGCCTACCTGGATGCCGTTGACGACGCCCCCGCGTACCAGCGCAGCGATGATCTGGCCGCCGGGCTACTGGATCATCCGGTCGCAGAAGAGGGCGTAGGCCTCGAGCGCGCGCTGGACCTGATCGAGCGGTTCGTCGACCGGGAGGGGATTGGCACCACGTCGGGGCGCTTTACCGGCTACATCCCGGGTGGCGGTCTTTTCCACGCCGCGCTGGGCGATTTCCTGGCCGCGATAAGCAATCGCTACGCCGGCGTGTTTTTCGCCAGCCCCGGCGCGGTGCGGATCGAAAACCAGATGGTGCGCTGGATGGCGGATCTGGCCGGAATGCCCGATAGCTCATCCGGCTACCTGTCGGCCGGCGGTAGCGGCGCAACGCTGTCGGCGGTCGTCACCGCGCGCGATGCCCACGGCATCGAGGGCGAAGCAATTCCGCGCGCAGTCGTCTACACAACCGAGCACGTCCATCATTGCGCCGAAAAGGCCATGCGCGTGGCGGGCCTGCGCGGCGTTCAGTGGCGCCACGTGGCCGTGGACGACGGCTATCGCATGCGCCCCGACGCGCTCGAAGCGGCCATTCGCTCGGACCGCGAGGACGGCCTGGTGCCCTGGATGCTGCTGGCTTCGGCCGGCACGGTCAATACCGGCTCCATAGACCCGCTGGATGCATTGGCCGGGATCGCCGCGCGCGAGAAGCTGTGGCTGCATGTCGACGCGGCCTACGGCGGGTTCTTTCTGCTGACCGACGAGGGCCGCGACAAGCTCGCCGGAATACAACGCGCCGACTCGATCGTTATGGACCCGCACAAGACGCTGTTCCTGCCCTACGGCACCGGCGCGCTGCTGGTCCGCGACGGGCAATTGCTGCAACAGGCGCACGGTGGCGACGCCGCGTACCTCCAGGATACCGAATCAACCCGCGAGGAAGACTCCCCGGCCGAACTCTCGCCGGAACTGACCCGGCATTTCCGTGGCCTTCGGATGTGGCTGCCGCTGCAGGTCTTCGGGCTCGCCCCGTTCCGCGCCGCGCTGGCCGAGAAATTGTTGCTGGCGCGGTATTTTCATTCGCAAATGGCCGCCTCGAATACATTCGAAACGGGCCCTGTGCCGGATCTATCGGTCGTGATCTTCCGGCTCATCGGCGACGACGAGCGGAACAAGCGCCTGATCGAGGCGATCCAGCGCGACGGAAGAATCTTCCTGAGCTCCACGAGGCTGGACGGAAAGTTCATGCTCCGCATGGCCGCCGTGTGCCACCGGACCCACCTGGCCGACATCGACACCACCATCCAGATCCTGCACGAACTGGCGGCCGACATACTGATACAGTCATAAATCCTGCCACGTTCAGCGCTTTGGGCAGGTTCGCCGGAGTTTCATCCGGTTATTGCGTCATCTCGCGGGGTGGATCAACGGCGCATCGGCCGTTTCTGCAGTTTGCGTTGCAACGTCCGCCGGTGCATGTTGAGCCGGCGGGCCGCCTCGGAAATATTGCCGTCGCACTCGCTCAATACGCGTTGTACATGCTCCCATTCGAGTCGACGCACGCTCATCGGCGTGTTCGGGACCTCGGCCGGAGATTCGCGGTTCATACCCTGCAGTGCGGCATCGATCTGATCCGCATCGGCCGGCTTGGTCAGGTATTCCGCAGCGCCACGGCGGATTGCATCCACCGCAGTTGCGATACTGGCGTAGCCAGTGAGAATCAGAATCCGGACATCCGCATTGGCCGCCTTCAGCGGTTCGATCAGATCCAGCCCGCAATCGCCTTCCAGGTTCAGGTCCAGGACCGCGAAATCCGGTCGGAAATCATCCACGATGCGGTGCACGCCCGTCGGGTTCCGCGCCAGTCGGACATTATAGTTTCGGGCGGTCATGGCATCGCTGAGCACGGCACCGAAAACCTCGTCGTCCTCGACGATCAACAGGCTTTGGCTAGTACTCATTTCGCCTCCGGTACTGGTTCGTCGGTCCGGCCGGTTGCTTCTACCCGCAGTTCGTCGATCGGCAGCAGAACGCGCACCCGGGTGCCGGCCGAATCGCTGGAAAGCAGCTCGACGCGACCGCCGAGACGGTCGATCACCGAGTGGGCCAGCATCATACCGATACCCATGCCGTTGTCATGTTGCTTGGTGCTGACCGGTCTTTTGCCGAGACTGCGCGCGACCTGCTCGCTCATTCCTTCGCCGCGATCCTCAATTTCGATCGCCAACCAGTGCCCGTCATGCCGGCCGTTGACCACGATGGTTTCCGGCGACGCGTCCGCGGCGTTGTTGAGCAGGCTGCCGATTGCCTGGAAAAGAGTCAGATCGACCACCAATGTTGCATCCGGTTCCGGCCCCTGCCAGGCCATTTCAATGTTGACTTCGGGCCGGTACGCCCGCCAGCGTGCGACCAGGGTTTGCAGAAACTCGGCGGGTTTCAAGCGCTGTCCCGCTTCGGCGCGGGTTTCATGACCGTGCGCGCTGAGCCCGGACAGAACCGACTTGCATCTGTCGACCTGGTCGCGCAGCAGGCCCATGCGCTTGCGCATCAGCGGGTCCAACTCGTCGTGTCCTTTCTCCATTTCACGCAGCAGTACCGCGATGGTGCTCAGCGGCGTGCCCAACTCGTGTGCGGCACCCGCGGCTATGGCACCCAGCGCGATTACCCGCTCGTCGCGCAATGCTCGTTCCCTGGCCTCGGCCAGTGCGCGTTCGCGGTCGCGCAGAGCGCGACCCATCCAGGTGACAAAGTAGGCAACCAGCCCGGCGATGAACACCAGGCCCAGCCACATGCCCAGGATGTGCAGGTCAAATTCTGGCTGCCCGCTCGAATGCACGCGTGGTTGCGGCGAGCGCCACAGCAGCAGTGTGTAGGCGCCGATCGATAGCGCCGTGACCACCCAGATCGAAGCCGGTCTCAAGGTTGCCGCCGCGACAATGACCGGCAGCAGAAAGAGCAGCGTGAAGGGGTTGGACGAGCCGCCGGTTTGATGCAGGAAAACGAACAGAAACACCAGATCCAGGGCCAGGTTCGCCAGAAATAACGGTTCGCCGACCTGATCGCGCCGGCGCAGCAATACCGAGACGCCGAAGTTGGCCGCCGCGTACAGCAATAGCGAAGCCCATGCCGCCGGGGTGGCCACCACAAGATCGAATCCGGTCAGTGACGCCGCCAATAGCATCAGGCACCCGGCCATTACGAAATAGCGCAATGCCACCAGGCGGTGCAGATTGGCTGCCAGCGTGCTACGCCACAAGCGGGTTGAGTTTTCCTTAGCCATTGATGGACCCCGGATTATTCATGACCCAGTCTACTGCGACGCCCGGGTCATGAATACTTCTGACTGCATTAGTAAGCCGGGGTTACAAAACAACCTCTATGCCGCCAAACCATGCACGCGTCAAGCCGGGGTTGAAGAAAGTGCCGTCGTTTCCCTGCGCGTTGGCGGTAATTCCGGTGTTGGAAACGTAGTGCTTGTCGGCCAGATTGCGGCCCTCGGCGAATATTCTCAATCCGTTCCCGCCATCATAGCCGGCCCGGATACTCCAGATACCGTATCCCGGTGCGCTGAGCGTGTTGGCGAAGTCGACCCGGGTCCGGTCCGCGGCTTCGAAGGACGGGCCGATGTAAAAACCGGATGCGTGCCGAAAGGCGACTTTCAGTCTCGCGAGGTTCGCAGGCAGGCCGGGCAATCGATGATCTCCGAACTGTGTGTCGCCGGCGAAGCGGAAGCGATTATGCGTGTAGGTGAAATCCCATGTCAATTCGTGCGCTCGCTCGCCGGGTAGCATGTGCGTGCCCGTGAGGCCGAGCTCGATCCCGCTGTGGCGGGTATCGTCGGCGTTGGTCACGAATCCCTGTCCGGAGCCCGGACTGGTTTCCTGCTGCAGGATTTCGTTGTCCACCCGGGCATGGTATGCGGCCGCTTCCCATGCCAGCGCTCCGAACCGCCCGCGGCTGCCGATTTCCAGCGTCACGGCATCCTGGGCGCGCAGGTTGGCACGCGCATCCGGGTTCGGGTCGTTCTCATTGCGGAAATCGCCCAACGAAGGGGGTTCGTAACTGGCCGAGAGGTTGGAGAATATTTGGATGCCGTCATCCGCCTGCCACACCAGGCCAAGCTTCGGGCTGAAACCGGAATAACGCTTGCTGTCGTCGACGTCGCCGGTGGCAGGGTTGGAGAAATCGATGACCGCTTCGCGCCGCGCAATCGCCGCCTGGGCGCCTGACACCAGGCTCAGCGACCCGGTCAGTTGCCAGCGGCTCTCGGCGAAGATTTCGATGCTGGATGCCTCGGCACTGTTGATCTGGCGCAATCCACCGCGCCGGCCGTCGCCGGCCGGGGCGAACTGCCGGCCGTCGCTGTCCTCGAATGCAGCCTGTACGCCCCAGACCATCCGGTGGTTTCGACCGCCAAGACGGCCGTCGATTTCGTGGCGCAGATGGGCGCCGAAATTGTCGGTGTCGTCGTCGATGACCACGAACGGCAATGGGTGATCCAGATCGACGCGTCCGAACCACCCGCCGAAATTAAGCTGGTTGCCGTTCCATTGAAAGCCATGCTGCAACGCCAGGCGCTGGCGCTCGAAATCGCGCTTGGCACCGTTGGCCTGCCAGAACGCATTGGCCTGTTCGGGATCCTCCAGTAGTTGCCGCAAGCGCAGCGGCCCGGGAAGTTGCAGGTTGTTGCGCTGGACGGTCAGGTGCAGCCGGCTTTCCGAGCCCTCGCTCCAGCGGTGGCCCAGGTTGCCGTAGGCCCGCACGGTGTCTTGTTCGGAATTGCCGCGAAACCCGTCCTGATGGATTCCTGAAACCGAAACGAAGCCATCGCTGTTGCGGTTGAAGCGTCCACCGCCGGAGACCTGCGGACGGATGTATTCGTTGCTGCCAAGCTCGAGTCTCGCTTTGAGCCGCGGCGCTGAATACCCGGTATGCGAGACAAAGTTGATCGCGCCACCCAGGTCGGCGCCGCCGAATTGCAATGCGTTGGCGCCGCGATAGACCTCGGCGAAGCGCGCCGAGGCGAAGTCCACCAGTTCGGGGTTGGTGAATCCCCCGGCGCCTGATACGGGCATTCCGTCGCGCAACACCCGCACGCCGCGAATCCCGAACGTCTGCGTGATGCCGGAGCCGCGTATGGACATTCGTACCTCATCGCCGCCGAAGCGGCTGCGAATGAATACACCGGGTACGCCTGAAAGCACCTCGGCCATATCGGAGGTCAGCCCCTCGCGCAACTGCGTCTCGTCGACCAGGCTGACCCCGCCGGGGATTCCATGCAGTTCCTTGCGTGCCTGCTCGACGTCGGTCACGCTGAGACTGCCGGACTCGGCCTCGCCCTGGACCCGGACGGACGGCAGATCGATCGGCGGGTTTTCCGCCTCCTCCGTGTCGGCCATGGCCAGTATCGGGAAAAGCGAAAACACAACGGCCAGGTGACGGGTTCGCTTGCCGCCTGCGGCTGCGCGAAACAGTGCCCTAAGCACGTTTTTCGAATCTTCCACGGTTTGCTCCCCACACAGTTTGAATGCCTTCAACCCGGATGATTCATGACCTGAACGTCGCGAGGTGGTCTTAGGCCCCGCAGTCGATCGGGTCATGAATCATCCGGGTTCAAGGCTATGCCAAAACCGGGAAAGCGGGAATGTGGCCAATTGTCGCGCGACAATTTGTCGCATTCCGGTCCGGGTCGGTCATGGCTAGAATGCGAACGATGGTGAATCCCAACATCTTGCGCTGGTGGCTCTGCTCAATCGTGTTCGGGTCCATGCTGCCCATTCCCGCCGGCGCCGGTGATTGCAGCCTTGCGCAGCCGGCGCAGGACGCGTCCGGGCATGATGTACTCGACAGCCGGTTCGTCACCGTTACCGTCGACCAACGCGACCGGCTATGGCGCTTATGGGAATCCGGAAAACAGCTGTATGTGGACTGTTCGCCGGATTCGGGCGCATCGTTCAGTACCGCGGTTGCGGTCAATGCCGAACCCGAATCGTTCAACGCCGCGCCGGAGAACCGGCCGCGGTTGGGCGTGTATCGCGAGCATCTGGTCGTGGTGTGGTCGCGGCCAGGTAAAAGGCGGTTTACCAGTGATCTGAGAATCAGCCGCTCGGTCGATGCCGGAGCGACGTTTTCGAAGCCCGGGAATCTGAATCGCGACGGGCTTGGGATTGAAACCGGGCACAGCTTCGCCGACCTCAGCGTCGGGCCTGACGGAAGCATCCTGATCGCCTGGCTGGACGGGCGTGACCGTCACCGGGCCGAGGCCACCGGCGGGGAATTTCATGGTACCTCGCTGTATTTCACGCGTGCCGAAAGTCCGGATTAGCCATTCGAGCCCGAGCGCCCGGCGGCTACGGGAAGCTGCGAATGCTGTCGGCTGGCCCTGGATCGTGGTCCGGACGGGCAGCCGTTCGTGCTCTGGCGGCACCTGATCGACAGTCGGATGCGGGATCATGCCCTCGGCGTCTGGACCGACCGTGGGTTCATCTTGATCGGCAGCGGTCGGGGCGATTCACGCCGGAAGCGCGGTTCTGCTGCTGTTGAGTCCGTCAATCACCACGCGATCGCGGCCGCGTCGTTTCGCCGTATACAAGGCGGCATCCGCTGATTCCAGCAATTTTTCCGGCCCGCCGTCCTGATTTCCTGCGACGGCGATGCCGATACTGATGGTCAGGGGCTTCATGGAGGGGTGAGGCCGGTCACATGTCTTGACCGCCCGGCGAATGCGTTCTGCGACCAGGCGCGCTTCGGCAGCATTGGTTTCCGGCAGCAGGGCGACGAATTCCTCGCCGCCGTAACGGCACAGCACGTCGGTCATGCGCAAATTGTCCCGGATTGCGTGGGCGACCAGAATCAGGCAGGCGTCTCCAACCTGATGGCCGTGGTGGTCGTTGACGAGTTTGAAATGATCGATATCCATGATCATTAAGGCAGTCTCGCGCCCGAACCGGGATCCACGCTCGAGTTCCCGCTCAACGACGGTATCGAGATGCCGTCGCGTATAAAGGCCGGTCAACTCGTCGGTAATGGCCAGCTGCTGAACACGCGAGAACAGGCGTGCCTTCTCGACCGAGACCAGGGCCTGGGTACCGGCGGCACCCAGCAGTCCCGTCTCTTGCCCATTGAACGTCTGCCGTTCGCGAATGGCCATCAGGAATCCAGAATCGGCACCGTTGATGCGCAGCGGTATCAGTATGCCGGCCGGTTGGGTCAGTGCTTCCAGTTGCAGGGGTTTCAGCATGTCCGGATCCAGGGCGACTGCAACGTCTGCCTGACGATTCGATTCGAAAATTCCGTGCAGCGCTTCCAGCGAGGCTTCCTGTCCAGGCTGCATGCTACGCGTGTGTATTGTCTCGATGCCGGAATCTCCGGTCTCGCTGATCACCAGGCAGTGAAGCTCCATGACGGTGCCAAGACCTTCATGAAGTTGATCCATGATGCTTTCCGATTCCAGCGAACCCGCCATTCGGACGGTGAGGTTCTGAAGAATCTCGGACCAGTGGCGCCGATCCCGTTCGTTTCGCAGCGCGGCCTCCCGACGCCAGCGTCGCACCAGCAGCGACCATCCGGCCAGCACCAGCGCCGTCGCCAGAAGAATGTAGGTCAGATAGGCCCACCAGGTTCTCCAGAATGGGGGCAGCATGGTGATTGCCAGTGATGCGGCCTGTGGGCTCCATACGCCGAAACGATTGGCACCACGCACCTGGAATGTATAGTCGCCGGGCGGGAGGTTGGTGTAGGTGGTGCGGTTGTAGTTGCCGGACGAGTGCCACTGTTGATCGAAGCCTGAAAGCATGTATTCGAAGCGGTTGCGTTCCGGTGAGGAGAAATCACTGAGGGCGAATTCGAACGTCAGGGCCGTATCCTGATGACCGAAGCGCAGCGACGAGGCACCTGCATGCAGCCTGTGGGGGTCCACCGATTTGCCAAGCACTGCCAGGTTGGTGAGGGTTACGATTGGTGCCGATGCGGACTGAATCACCTCGGCAGGGTCGAACAGGTTAAGTCCGTCGATTCCGCCGAATACCAGGCGACCATCGGGCAGTTCGAGGCTGGCACCGGCATTGAATTCATTACTCTGTAGTCCGTCCTGGACATCGAATCGAAGCACTTCGCCGGTTTCCGGATTCAGTCGGATCAGTCCTTGCGATGTGCTCAGCCAGAGCTGTCCGTCACGCGAGCGTTCAAGACCATAGACGGGGGTCTCGGGCAATCCTTCGGACTCACCGAGAATACGGCCTTGCCCGGTGCGCCGGTCAATCCGGTACAAACCTACCGACGATGCCAGCCACACGATATCTTCGTCGACGCCCACCATACCCATCGCCCAGGCCCGTTCCAGGGTAACGTCGGCATCGGGCTGATCGGTGATTCGGTAGTCGGCGAGTCGACGCTCCGGGTCGTAGAGGACGGTCCCGCGTTCCGCGGTAATCCAGAAGCGGCCATCCGGATGCGGGATCAGGCCGCGAAGATCGCCTGGCGGCAATGGTCCACGTTCACCGCCCGGTCCGCCGTGTACCCAGCTCCAGCTCGCGTCCGCCGGATCCAGCCTGGCCAGGCCATCCATCCGCGCGACCCACAGCGTGCCGTCATCGGTTTCGACAAAACCGACCACGGGCATCCAGCCCGGCCGACCGCGAAATTCGCCAAGCGGTGTCTCGAAATCAACCCAGTGCAGCCGTTCCCCGCCCGGCGGCCGGTGCCAGAGGCCGCCGATACTGCCCGCCCAAAGCGCGCCGTCGGCAGGTGATTCATGCACTGCGAGAATGAATCTGGTGTTCGCTCTTTCAGCGGCCGGAGAGTTCGCGGCGAAGTCGATTCTGGTGACTTCCTGGGTGTCGGGGTTGAGCGATGCAAGACCATTCTCCGTGCCTACCCAGATATTGCCGGCCGAACCCGGCTCCAGCGCCCACACCACGGAATTCGGCAGACTGTTCTCGTTGAGTGGGTGGTGGCTGATGTGGCCGAAGGCCAGCGCACGCGGATTCAGGAACTGTGCACCGCGCCACTTGGTGCCCAGCCACAGCAGTCCCGAGCGGTCGATGTGCAGGTCCTGAATCAGGTTTTCGGCCAAGCCGTGCCGCGCCACCGGATCATGGCTGAAGACCCGGAAACTGTTGCGCTCGGGTTCCACCCGCCATAACCCGTGGCCGTAGACGCCGAACCAGATCACATCCCGGCGTTCGGCGACGACGCTATAAATCGCCCCCCGGGGCAGCGTGATATCGGGCAGGAAATCCCGGCCAAGCAACATCGTCCGCGCATCCGGATCCCGGCGCATCAGTCGCGTGCTGCCCCCGATCCAGAATTCCCCAGGCGCCCAACCGGGGGAAATGGACTGGACCTCATGCTTGCCCCAGTCTTGCATTAGTGCACGGTGCGCTGCCGGGACCGTTGCGCCCGAGCCCGGGTCGATCACGAACAGGCCGTTGGCCGCACCGACCAGAATCGCGCCGTCCTCCAACTCTGCGATCGCATTGATCGGGGCCACTGCCTGGCGTTGGCCCGTGGCCACCACAACTTCGTCGAAATGGTTCCCTCCCCGGGGACGATGAACCAGCCCCGAGCGTGTCCCGGCCCATACACCGCCGGCGCGATCAACATACAGACTCCGGATTCGATCATGGCTGGAACCGTCCTCCCCGGGCTCGCGACCAAGAACTTCGAAACGCTGCACCACACCGGTGAGTGGGTCCACCCGGTTGAGCCCGCCGATATAAGTGCCGGCCCAGATTGCCCCGTCGAGGCCTTCGGCAAGCTTTAGAACGTAACTGTCGCTGAGGCTGTCGTTGTCTGCACTCTTGTGGCGATAAACAACGAAGTCGTAGCCGTCGTAGCGGTGCAGTCCTTCTTCGGTTGCCAGCCACAAAAAGCCGCGGCGATCCTGAAGCACCGCATTGACCGAGTTCTGTGCCAGACCGTCTTCAATGGTCAGGCTGCCGAAGCGAACAAACGATCCGGAACCCGCTTGACTGGCGCTTAGTGGCAACGTCACAAGCACAAGTAAAAACATGCCGGCAAGATACCCGGCACCGGACCCTGGTCGGCGGCCACCTGTGTCCCCGTCGTGCTGAGGACACTGGTGCGTGTCGCGCGCCGGTCTGATGTCAGTGGACAGTTCCATGGGTGCGCATTCGTTGTGTTCCCATCATTGTTTATGCACGAACCGCGCCAAATCGAATCTACAGCCGGTCGGGTCGAAGAACAGTGTGTGAAACGCCCGGTCTCGCGGAGCCCGCGCGCGATCTGGCAGCGTTCTGAAGCGCTTTGGGGTGCAATCTGACGATTCACAGCGCCGCGCGGCTGCCGCGCCGGCAGCAAATCGCCGACGGATTCGGCTCCCACAGCAGGATTATGCATCGTAGGAGCGGTATCCGACCGCGATCATTTGTCCCGGCGCCGGTGCTGGTATAGCATGGACACGGCGGGTGACCAAATTCGGCTCGCTGCCGGAACAGTCGTTCGAACATCCGTCACGGAGGCCGGAATGATCTACCGTCTGGCATGCATTTTTCTCATGACCGTTTGCACCGCGGGGCTGACCGCCGACCCGCGCCCGGAACCGACCGTGCTGCTCAAGGTGGCACCGGCGCAGGAACGCAGCCAACCCGAATTCGACCCGGCCCGCGACGATGAGCGCGAGGCCATGGTCAGGCGCCAGATCGAGGGTGCGGGAATCGATGACGAGCAGGTACTCGAGGCGATGAGAACGGTGCCGCGGCACGCCTTCGTGCCGGACAGTAAGCAATCGCGCGCCTATGCCGATCGGCCGTTGCCGATCGGTCACGGCCAGACCATCTCGCAGCCGTTCATCGTCGGTTACATGACCGAGCAGCTCGGGGTGGGGCCGGGCGATCGGGTGCTCGAGATCGGCACCGGTTCGGCCTATCAGGCTGCAGTGCTTGCGGCCATGGGTGTGGAGGTCGTTTCCATTGAAATCATCGAGGCGCTGGCAATTAGCGCGGCCGGGCGACTGGACGACATGGGCTTCGACAATGTCACCGTGTTGCACGGCGACGGCTATTACGGCTACGCTGAGAAAGCGCCGTACGACGCCATCATCGTTACCGCCGCGGCCGGACATGTGCCGCCACCGCTGGTCGCGCAGCTCAAGCCGGATCGGCCGATGATCATCCCGGTCGGCCGTGCGGGCTGGACGCAGAATCTCTTGCGGGTGGAAAAGGACGGTGAAGGTTCGACGCGTTCGCGCAATCTGATGGCGGTCTCATTCGTCCCGCTGACCGGCGAACGTTGAGCCCGCCTGGGCGTGCGGTGAACGTCAACCGTCCAGGCGCGCTCGACCTGGTCGGCATCGCGGCGCTGTCGGGCTCGGTGCTGGCCTTTGAGGTCATCCTGCTGAGGCTGTTCGAGTTCAGCCATTGGCATCATTTCGCCGGGCTGTCCATTGCCCTGGCGCTGCTGGGCCTGGGCACGGCCGGTACCGTGCTGGCGCTGGCCGGCGATCGCGCCGTAGCCGGGGGGAGCCGGTGGTTTGTCACTGGCATGCTGATTGCCGCGGCCGGCTTCCTGTTCGTGCTCTGGCTCAATTCGCAGATCGCACTGCGTCCGGTATTCGCCGCCTGGGACGCGGTCGAAATGGCCCGCGTGCTGGCAGTCGACTTCGCCGCCTTTGTGCCGTTCTTCGGTGCCGGGCTGGCGCTCGGCCAAGTCTTTCCGCGCTGGCCGGCGTTTCCCGCGCGGCTCTACAGCGCCAACCTGTTCGGCTCCGGCATCGGCTCGGTGGCCGCAAGCGTGCTGATGGTATTCCTAGCACCCGAGAGCGCGCTGGCGCTGGTCGCCGTGGTGCTGCTGGTCGCGGCCGTGCTGATCTGTGCCCGGCGCGGCATGCCGGGCCGGGCAATCGTGGCAATCGTTATTGTTTTGCCGGCCGGGTTGTTCGTATACAGCCCGCCCGAGCCGAAGGTGTCCGACTTCAAGGCGCTGGCCGAACTTGCCGATCTGCCCGGTTCAGAAACCATCTCGGAATCGCCCGGGCTTTACGGTCGGCTTTCGGTGGTTCGTGCGCCCAGCCTGCGGATCGCACCGGGACTAAGCCTGAGCTGGACCGGCGCCATTCCGGTTCGCGACGCCGCGGTCATCGGCAGCGATACGGTTATACCGCTGTCGACGGACTACGCCGTGGTACCGGACCATGCCGAGGCCTCGCTGGTGGCCTTGCCGCTGGCCTTGCGCCCGACGGGCCGGGTGCTGGTGGTCGGCAGCTCGGACTGGGCGACGCCTGCCATGGCGGCGGGAAGGGCGCTGACCTGGCTGGAGCCCGATCGGCGCCTGACCGATCTTGCGCGCGAACGCGGCGCACGCTTCGAGGCGGCCAGCGACAGCGCATACCGATTTCTGCGTACGTCGAACAGAAAGTTCTCGCTGATCTCGCTGGACGGGGTATTCGCAGCCGGCGATGCCGCCAGCGAGGATTATCTGCTGACCTCCGCCGGGCTGGCCGACGCGCTGAAGCGTCTGAGCGCCGGCGGCTTGCTCGCGGTGGCCGTGCCCATCGAGTATCCGCCGCGCCAGGGGCCCCGGCTGCTGGCAAGCGTGGCTGCGGCCCTGGAGCGGCTGGGCGTCGAGCAGCCCGGCACCCATGTCGCCGCGCTTCGCGGCATGCAGTCCATGCTTGTACTGGCGGGCCCGCAACCGATGAAACCATTCGAAATTCAGGCTGTGGCCGCGTTCGGCGACGCCTGGCAGTTCGATCGCGTCTGGCTGCCGGGCATGTCGGCCGGCCAGGCCAACCGGCATCATGTTCTCGACCAGCCGGTCTTTCACCAGGCCGCGGCGGCGGTATTGTCCGGTGAGCCGATGCCGCAGACGGCGCGCTGGTTCGAGACCCGGCCGGCGACGCTGGCGCGACCGTATTTCTGGCGCGCCATGCAATGGCACAAGCTGCCGCAGATGTTCGGCCAGCTTGGCAAGCGCGCCGCCAGCCTGCTTGACTGGACGCTGGTGATGTCGTTGCTGGCGATGGTGCTGGTCACGCTGCTGGCCGCGGTCCTGATCGTGGCGCCGCTGGGAAAGCTGCCGAGGCTTGTGCCGCCTTTGGGTCGGGTCTCGGTCGCGGGCTATTTCGTCGGTCTTGGACTGGGCTTCATGCTGCTCGAGATGGCTGTGTTCCAGCGCGTCATCATGTTTCTCGACCGTCCCGTCCTGGCCGCTTCGGTGGTCTTTGCCGTGTTTCTCGTCGGCGCAGGGCTGGGCAGCGCCATGGCGCCGAAACACAACGCCGTGGCCCGGATCTTCGGCGCCCTGGCTGCCGGTGGGGCAATTACCGTCGCCGCGCTCTGGCTGGCTGCCGACTGGTTGCTGGCATTGCCGCTGGCGCCGAGAATCGCGGCGCTGGCCTTGCTCATGCTGCCGATGACCTGGGCCATGGGCCGGCCGTTTCCCTGGGCCCTGGGCCGACTTTCGGCACAGTCGAACTGGCTGCCCTGGGGCTGGGGCATCAATGCCTTCGCCTCGGTCGCGGCCGCCTCGGCGGCACCGCTGATCTCGGTCCAGTTCGGCCAGCCGGCGACGTTGCTTGCCGGTGCCGTGTGCTATCTGGCCGTGTGGCGCGTTGCGCGGGGTTGGGTAATACTGAGGCCAGGCCCAGCAGCGGCGCCGTTGGCAGGATGACTTACTAATACATTAGTTGTTTTGTTTCCGACTACAGGCCGCCATAGCGACGCTGCCGTCGGGAGAAGCATTCCATTGCCGAGGCCAGCCGGGCCTGGTCGAAATCGGGCCAAAGGCACGGCAGAAAGACCAGTTCGGCGTATGCGCTTTCCCAGAGCAGGAAATCGCTCAGTCGCTGCTCGCCCCCGGTCCGGATGATGAGGTCGGCATCGGGAATTGACGAATCGGCGTGCAGGGCGCGCGATATCAGATGTCTGAAACGCTCGCGGTCATTGATCGTTTCTCCCGTTTCCGCCAAGCGCGCCGCGCTCACAATGGCGTCGCGGGACGAGTAGTCGATGGCCACCTGCAGGTGCAGTGTCCGCCCGCCGCGGGTGCGTGCCTCCGCGGATTCAATCTCGGCGACCAGACCGGCCGGCAGGCGGTCGCGCCGACCGATTACGCTCACTCGCACGCCTTCTTCCGCACAGCGATCCGCCTCGGAGCGAAGGTGTGCGCGCAGCAGCCGCATCAGATGCCTGACCTCCGGGGCCGGACGTTGCCAGTTGTCGGCCGAGAAGGCGTACAGCGTGAGCACGCCGATGCCGAACTTCGGCGCGGCGGCCACTGCCCGGCGTACCGCTGCGGCGCCGGCACGGTGCCCGGCGGCCCGGGGAAGGCCTCTGTGCACGGCCCAGCGTCCGTTGCCGTCCATGATGATGCCGACATGAAGGCGGTCGGAGCCCTTGCCGGCTGTCGAATCGGGAATCGCGGCGTCGCTGCGGGACGCCTGTGGCCGCCCGGATGCTGGACACGTTCGTACTAAAGCACTTTGTTTCACAGAGTAAGGCTCCCAAAAAAATAGGATCGGAATGTCAATTCGTCCGTACTGGTATCCGCGTCACGAATCGCGAACGCGCTCGATCAGCGCTTCCATATGGTCGAGATATTTTTTCAGGGCGCGGCGCCCCTGATCGGTCAGGCGGTACTCGGTATGGGGTACCCGACCGGCGAAGGATTTCTCGCAGACGATGTACCCGCTTTCCTCCAGGCGTCGGGCGTGGACGCTGAGATTTCCGTCGGATGCGTCCAGAAGTTGTTTCAGCTCGACAAAGCTGAGCGTCTCGTTGACAGCCAGGGCGCTGGCGATTCCCAGCCGCACGCGTCCATGGATAAGCTGGTCCAGTTCGGCCGGATTGGTCTCCGGTCGCGCGTGAGACGCGGACACGAGCGACTCCGACCCTTCGGACGGAGAAGATTCAGTCGATCGGGATGGCGCGCGTTCAGCCCCCATGTTTCCTCGCGATATGCAGACCGAACAGGACGTGCAGCCCGCCGAAGCCGGCGCCGAGAAAGGCCTCGCTCCAGGCAGCGGGACTTAAAAGCGCGGCTGCACCGAGCGCCATGAAGCACGACCCCATCAGCGGGATGACCTTGACCGAGAACGTTCCGGCGGCCACCACCGCCACGCCGTAGAGCAATAGCCATGCGCCCGGAATCAGTGTGGCGGCCTCGGCCTGGTACAGGGCGAGGGTGAGAATTGCGCCGGCCAGTGCCGGCGGCAGGAATCCGAGCAGAAACTTGCGGCCCGACCCGGAGTGCAGCGGGAATCCGGCGCTGCGCGCCTTTCGGCGCATCGCCCAAGCGCCGATCCCGATGCCTGCGACTGCCGCGCCCAGCCACACGGCAAGCCATGCTTCGGTGGTCGACCGGGTCGCACCCAGGGCGGTCGCCAGCAGTGCCACAACACCCATGCCCACACCCCCCCAGCCGGGCACCGCGGTAAAGGCCGGGCCCTGCTCCAGCGTCCGTCGGATGAAGCGCAGATCGTCGACGGCCCGATCACCCAGCGCGGTCGGCCGGGACGTTCGGGCAGGTGGCGTGATTGTATCCATGCCCGGATTATGGCGACCTGACATGGGTACGTCAAGTACTTTTAAATTCAAAGTTAATCGTGCATCGCTGCCACAGTAGGAAGAGTGGTGAAACCAGGTGGGTTGAGGCCATCCGTGACGACTGCCGGGGTTATCGGGCGTTCCAGTATCCGGGGCACGCTATACTTCGGTCCCATCCACTAGTGGTCCTTCAACGTGATAATTACGGATTCAGTTGGTCTGTCAGCGTTCAGGGCAAGGCGCGGCCCGCA
>JBBDSL010000123.1:0-16257 GCA_040904965.1 Wenzhouxiangellaceae bacterium | reverse complement strand
CGATGGAAGAAGGTCTGCGATTCGCGATTCGCGAAGGCGGCCGTACCGTCGGTGCTGGCGTCGTGGCCAAGATTCACGAATAGCAAGACCGTCGTCCCCGAAGAGACGACGACACTGGCCCTGCCAAGTGCAGCGCCATTGAATTTTGTTCTTTGACAGACTAAAGGCGTAACGGCAATGGCCGAACAGAGAATTCGTATTCGTTTGAAAGGTTTCGATCATCGCTTGATCGATCGCTCGACTCAGGAAATCGTCGAGACCGCGAAGCGCACCGGTGCCCAGGTTCGTGGCCCGATTCCGCTTCCGACTCGAAAGGAGCGATATACCGTACTGATCTCCCCGCACGTCAACAAGGATGCGCGTGACCAGTACGAGATTCGTACCCACAAACGTTTGATGGACATCGTGGATCCCAACGACAAGACCGTGGATGCACTGATGAAACTCGATCTGGCCGCCGGTGTCGACGTCCAGATCAAGCTGTACTGAGCAAGGATCGAGCAGTCATGGCAATTGGTATCGTAGGACGTAAACGAGGCATGACCCGCATCTTCACCGAAGATGGCACTTCCGTGCCCGTTACGGTGGTCGAGGCGGATCCGAACCGGATTACCCAGATTCGCGAGCCCGACCGCGATGGCTATGCAGCCATCCAGGTCACGACGGGCTCGCGCCGTGCGTCTTTGGTCAACCAGCCCGCTGCGGGTCACTACCGCAACGCCGGCGTCGAGCCGGGCGAAGGGCTGTGGGAATTCCGCCTGGACGGTGAAGACGGCGACTTCGAAGTCGGCGGCAAAATCACCGTGGAGCGCTTCACCGACGGCCAGAAGGTCGACGTGACCGGCACCAGCAAGGGCAAGGGTTTTGCCGGCGTTATCAAGCGCCACAATTTCAGCATGCAGGACGCCACCCACGGCAACTCGCTGTCGCATCGCGCGCCGGGTTCCATCGGCCAGTGCCAGACGCCCGGACGGGTGTTCAAGGGCAAGAAGATGGCCGGTCATATGGGCGCCGAACGCGTCACCACCCAGAATCTTGAAATCGTACGGGTTGATCCCGAACGCAACCTGCTGCTCATTCGCGGCGCGGTGCCAGGGGCGCCGGGCGGCCATGTGCTGGTGCGTCCGTCGGTGAAGTCGTAACAGAAGGAAGATCAGCATGGAACTCGCAATCACAGGCGGAAGCAGCAAGATCACGGTCAACGATGCGGTGTTCGGCCGGCCGTTTTCCGAGCCGCTGGTGCACCAGGTCGTGGTCTCGTACCTGGCCGGTGCCCGCGCCGGCACCAAGGCACAGAAGAACCGCGCCGCGGTTGCCGGCGGCGGTCGCAAGCCTTGGCGCCAGAAGGGTACCGGCAACGCGCGCGCCGGCACCATTCGCAGCCCGCTGTGGCGCGGCGGCGGAAAGACCTTCGCGGCAACCCCGCGTGATCATTCGGTCAAGGTCAATCGCAAGATGTATCGTGGCGCGATCGCTTCGATCCTGTCGGAACTGGTACGCCAGGACCGGCTGATGATCGTCGACGAAATCAAGCTTGCCGAGCCGAAGACCCGGCTGCTGGCCGAGCGCCTGGCCGAACTCGGTATCGAGCGCGGACTGATCGTGGATGCCGATCTGGACGGGAACCTGTTCCTGGCCAGCCGGAATCTGCCGCACGTGTTCGTCGTCACCGTCGATCAGATCGATCCGGTCAGCCTGGTCGGTGCCGACAAAGTGATCATGACCACCGGCGCAATCACAGCAATTCAGGAGTGGCTGGCATGAACCGCGAACGGATGTACCAGATCGTGCGCCTGCCGCACGTTTCGGAAAAGACGGCGCGCCTGCAGGCCGATTCGAACCAGTATGTGTTCGAGGTCGCGCGCGATGCCGACAAGCAGGAGATTCGCCAGGCGATCGAAGGCCTGTTCGACGTCAAGGTCGACGGCGTTCGTGTCGTCAACGTCAAGGGCAAGTCGAAGAGCTTCCGGATGCGTCCGGGCCGCCAGAAGAACTGGAAAAAGGCCTATGTACGCGTTCAGGCCGGCCAGTCGATTGAGCAATTGAGCGCAGATTAAGGACCAGCCGGGAATATAACCATGGCAATTGTCAAGGCAAAACCAACATCACCGGGCCGCCGCGGCGTCGTGACCGTTCGTCACGACCATCTGTGGAAGGGCAAGCCGCTTGAGGCGCTGACCGAGGCCAAGAAGTCGACGGGCGGGCGCAACAACAACGGCCGCATCACCACCCGTCACCAGGGCGGTGGGCACAAGCAGCGTTATCGCATGGTCGATTTCAAGCGCGACAAGGACGGCATCAAGGGTACGGTGGAGCGGATCGAATACGACCCGAACCGCAGTGCGCATATCGCGCTGATCAAGTACAGCGACGGCGAATGGCGCTACATTCTGGCGCCGCGCGATCTGCGCGCCGGCGATGAAGTGCTCAGTGGCTCGGAAGCGCCGATCAAGCCGGGCAACTCGATGAAGCTGGGCTCGATTCCGGTCGGAACGACGCTGCACAACGTCGAGATGAAGCCGGGCAAGGGTGGCCAGATGGCACGCTCTGCCGGTGCCGCGGTGCAGCTGGTTGCACGCGAAGGCCGCTATGCAACGTTATTGCTGCGTTCCGGAGAGATGCGCAAGATCAATACACAGTGCCGCGCGACCATTGGCCAGGTTTCCAATAGCGAGCACAACCTGGAGAAGCTCGGAAAGGCCGGTGCCAGGCGCTGGCTCGGTGTGCGACCCACGGTGCGCGGCGTCGTGATGAACCCGGTGGACCATCCGCACGGCGGCGGCGAAGGCCGTACGTCGGGCGGCAGGCACCCGGTGACGCCCTGGGGCGTACAGACCAAGGGCAAGCGGACCCGCAGCAACAAGCGGACGAGCAAGTTCATTACACGTTCGCGCAAGCGCAAGTAATCGGCTGCCAGTAATCAGCAAGTACAGGAAATCGAAATGCCACGTTCACTGAAGAAAGGCCCGTTCATCGATCACCATCTGCATGCCAAAGTGCAGACGGCGTTGGAGGCCAACAGCAAACGACCGATCAAGACCTGGTCGCGTCGCTCGATGATTCTGCCGGATATGGTGGGATTGACGATCGCGGTGCACAACGGCCGCCAGCACGTGCCGGTCCTGATCAACGAGAACATGGTTGGTCACAAGCTGGGTGAGTTTGCGCCGACGCGGACCTTCAAGGGTCACGCGGCGGATCGCAAGACCAAGTAAGCCTCAAGGACAAGTCAATGGAAGCGACAGCAAAACTCAAGGGCGCCCGGATATCGGCGCAGAAGGCAAGACTGCTGGCCGACCAGGTCAGGGGTCTGCCGGTGGAGCGTGCCGACGAGCTGCTGAACTTCAGCACCAAGAAGGGCGCGCACATTGTGCGCAAGGTGCTGCTCAGTGCCGTGGCCAATGCCGAGCACAACAAGGGCGCTGATATCGATGAGCTCAAGGTCAGCGTGATCATGGTGGATGAAGGTCCGACATTCAAGCGTGGTCGTGCGCGTGCCAAGGGCCGGTATACCCGGATCCTGAAGCGGACCAGCCACATCTCGGTCACGGTAGCGGAGCAATAAGGAAAAATTATGGGTCAGAAGGTACATCCAACCGGGATCCGGCTCGGAATCTCCAAAGACTGGAGTGCGCGCTGGTACGCCGAGCGAAAGGACTTCGCCGACAACCTCAACAGCGATCTGGCCGCGCGCCGGTTCATCGAGAAGGAGTTGTCGCAGGCCGCGGTCAGCCGTGTTCATATCGAACGTCCGGCCAAGCAGGCCCAGGTCACGATCTACACGGCGCGTCCGGGGATCGTGATCGGCAAGAAGGGCGAAGACATCGAACGGCTTCGGCGCAAGCTCGCCGATCTGCTCGGGGTTCCAACCGCGGTCAGCGTCAGCGAGATCCGCAAGCCGGAACTGGACGCCAAGCTTGTTGCCGACAGTATCGCGCAGCAGCTGGAGCGCCGCATCATGTTCCGTCGCGCGATGAAGCGTGCCGTCGGCAATGCGATCCGGTTGGGTGCTCAGGGCATCAAGGTCCAGGTAGGCGGCCGCCTCAACGGCGCCGATATTGCCAGGTCCGAGTGGTACCGCGAAGGCCGCGTGCCGCTGCATACGCTGAGAGCCGGTGTCGATTACGGCACGTCGGTCGCCAGCACCACGTACGGCGTGATCGGGGTCAAGGTGTGGGTCTACACCGGCGACGTCTTCGATCTGCACGCCGAGAAGACCGAGGACAAGAAGTCGTCCAGAAAGGGCGGCGGTCGGGAGAACTGAAATGCTGCAGCCGAAACGAACAAAATTCAGAAAGCAGCAAAAAGGCCGTAACCGCGGCCTGGCGCAGGTGGGTAACAAGGTCAGCTTCGGCGAATATGCGCTGCAGGCGACCACGCGTGGATTCATTACCGCGCGCCAGATCGAGGCCGCACGGCGCGCGATCACCCGCCACGTCAAGCGCGGCGGCAAGCTGTGGATCCGGGTATTCCCGGACAAGCCGATCACCAAGAAGCCGGTCGAAGTCCGCATGGGCAAGGGCAAGGGCAACGTGGAGTACTGGGTTGCGCCGGTTCAGCCGGGTCGGGTGATCTACGAGATTCAGGGCGTAAGCGAAGATGTTGCGCGCGAGGCTTTTCGTCGCGCCGCCGCGAAGCTCAGCGTCAAGACAACCATGGTAGCGAGGTCGCTGTGATGAAAGCGAGTGAAATCAGGCAGAAGTCTGCAGATGAACTCAGGGACATGCTGATTGAGTTGCGCAAACGCCAGTTCGGTTTACGCATGGAGCTCGGCACCGGTCAGTTGGCCGCGCCGCATCAGCTGCGCCAGGTTCGACGCGATATCGCGCGGGTGAAAACGGTATTGAATACCTCGCAGGGTGAACAGGCATGAGCAACGCAACCAGGACTCGCGTCGAGCATAGCGCAACGGGCAAGGTCGTCAGCAACAAGATGGACAAGACCGTAACCGTGCGACTCGAACGCCATCTCAAGCATCCGCTGTACGGCAAGTACATTCGCCGCTCCAGCAAGGTGCATGCGCATGACGAAGCGAACGACTGTAATGAAGGTGACACGGTGCGCATCATTCCCGATCGGCCGCTTTCCAAGACCAAAAGCTGGAAAGTGGTCGAAATCGTCGAACGCGCCCAGTAAACGGAGCAGTACAGACCATGATTCAGATGCAGAGCAGACTTTCGGCAGCCGACAACAGCGGCGCGCGCGAAGTGATGTGTATCAAGGTGCTTGGCGGCTCCAAGCGTCGTTACGCCAACATTGGCGACGTGATCAAGGTGACGATCAAGGATGCGATTCCGCGCGGAAAGGTCAAGAAGGGCGAGGTCTACAACGCCGTAGTCGTGCGTACCCGCAAGGGCGTGCGTCGGCGCGATGGCTCGCTGATCCGTTTCGACGGCAACGCAGCGGTGATTCTGAACAACAAGCTTGAGCCGATCGGAACGCGTATCTTCGGGCCGGTCACGCGCGAGCTTCGCGGTGAGCGGTTCATGAAGATCATTTCGCTCGCCCCCGAAGTGCTGTAAGGAGTTTAGTAATGCAACGGATTCGTAAAGGCGATGAAGTGATCGTGACTGCCGGGCGCAGCAAGGGCCAGCGCGGCCATGTGCTCAAGGTTCTGGGCAATGAGCGGTTGCTGGTCGAGAACGTCAACATGATCAAGCGCCACACCAAGCCGGACCCACAAGCGCAGCAGCCCGGCGGAATCGTCGAGCGCGAAGCACCTATTCATACGTCGAACGTGATGCTGTACAACCCGGCCACCGACCAGGGCGACCGCGTCGGCTTCAAGGTGCTGGACGATGGCCGCAAGGTTCGCGTGTTCCGTTCCACGGGCGAAGTTGTAGATATTTGAGGCGATTAGAGATGAGCAGGTTGAAGGATTTTTACCGCGAAACGGTCACCGGCGAACTGAAGGAAAAGTTCGGTTTTGCCAACGTGATGCAGGTGCCACGTATTCAGAAGGTCACCATCAACATGGGCCTGGGCGAAGCGGTCGCCGACAAGAAGATCATCGAGAAGGCGCTGGGCGATCTGACCAAGATTGCCGGGCAAAAGCCGATCGTGACCAAGGCGCGGAAGTCCGTTGCGAGCTTCAAGATTCGCGACGGATACCCGATTGGCGCCAAGGTAACCTTGCGCCGCGAGCGGATGTACGAGTTTCTTGATCGTCTGATCAATGTCTCGTTGCCGCGTGTGCGCGATTTTCGCGGAATCAGCCCCAAGGGGTTCGATGGTCGCGGGAATTTCAACCTGGGCGTCAAGGAGCAGATCATTTTTCCGGAAATCAACTACGACCAGGTCGATGCCATTCGCGGTATGGATATTGCGATCACGACCTCGGCGAAGAATGATGATGAAGGCAAGGCGCTGCTTGAAGCGTTCGGCTTTCCATTCCGGGCACGTTAAGGAGCAAGCAGGAACATGGCTAAGAAATCAATGGTAGCGCGCGATGTCAAGCGTACGGAACTTGTCGGGAAATACGCCGCCAAGCGTGCAGAACTCAAGCGGATCATCGCGAATCCGGATGTCGACTTCGAGGACAAGCAGGCCGCGATCTTTGCGCTGGCGAAGCTGCCGCGCGATTCGAGTCCTGCCCGCGGTCGCAATCGCTGTCGCGTAACCGGTCGTCCTCGCGGGTTTTACCGCAAGTTCGGTCTGGCGCGCAACAAGCTTCGCGAAGCGGCGATGAACGGCGATATTCCCGGCCTGCGCAAGGCCAGCTGGTAAAGAGGTGCATTGCAAATGAGCATGAATGATCCCATCGCCGATATGTTGACCCGAATCCGCAATGCCCAGGGCGTGCGCATGAAGACCGTCAGCATGCCGGCTTCGCGCACCAAGCTTGCCATCGCTGAAGTGCTCAAGGAAGAAGGTTACATCCTCAACTTCCGCGAATCGGGCGAAGGTGCCGGCAAGACGCTGGAGCTTGAGCTCAAGTATGTGGGCGGCCGGGGCGTGATCGACCAGCTGCGGCGCGAGAGCAAGCCCGGCCGGCGCCTGTATCTCGGCGCCAGCGAACTGCCGCGGGTTCAGGATGGACTTGGAATCGCAATCGTGAGCACGTCCAAGGGCGTGATGAGCGATGCACGCGCGCGGCGCGAAGGGCATGGCGGCGAAGTGCTGTGCACCGTGGCCTGACGGAGTAACGGAAATGTCGAGAATTGCAAGTTATCCGATCGAATTGCCCAAGGGCGTCGAGTTCAGTCAGAAAGACCAGGAGGTCCGGGTCAAGGGCCCGAAGGGCGAGCTGACAATGAACCTGCACCCGACGGTTGGGTTGAAGAACGAAGACGGCGTGCTTTCATTTGCTGCCGAGCCGGGTGGAACCACCGCCATGGCCGGCACAATGCGCGCGCTCATCAACAACATGGTGCAGGGCGTTACCAACGGTTTCGAGAAGAAACTCTCGCTGATTGGCGTCGGTTACCGTGCCCAGGTTCAGGGCAGCAAGCTGAACCTGCAGCTCGGATTCAGCCACCCGGTCGATTTCGACGTGCCGGAAGGTGTAACCGTGGAAACGCCCAGCCAGACAGAGATCATCGTGCGCGGTCCCGACAAGCAGCAGGTCGGTCAGGTCGCGGCCAAGATTCGCGGTTACAGACCGCCTGAGCCTTACAAGGGCAAGGGTGTGCGCTATTCCGACGAGCGGGTCGTGATGAAGGAAGCCAAGAAGGCCTGATTGAAGTTTCCGTGTTCGAAGTATTGTAGAGGAACGAGAGATGAGCGAAAAGAATATGAGCAGGCTGCGGCGCGCGCGCAAGACGCGGGCGCGAATCGGTCGCGGAGAGAAGCCGAGACTTTCGGTGTTCCGCTCCAGCCGGCACATTTATGCGCAGGTCATGACAGCCACCGGCGACCGGACCCTGGTTACTGCCTCGACGGTAGAACCGTCGGTGCGCGGCGGGATCAAGGCGACCGGAGGACGCGAAGCGGCTGCGATCGTGGGCAAGTCGATTGCCGAAAAGGCGATTGCCGAAGGCATTAGCGAAGTTGCATTCGATCGTGGTGGTTTCAAGTACCACGGTCGCGTCAAGTCACTGGCTGATGCTGCACGCGAAGCAGGACTGAAGTTTTAACTGACTGGAATTCTGGAAGATCAAGATGGCGAGACACGACGAAAGATCCGACGACTTCATCGAGAAGCTGGTAGCTGTCAACCGCGTGGCCAAGGTGGTCAAAGGCGGGCGCCAGTTCGGCTTCACGGCGTTGACCGTGGTCGGCGACGGCAACGGCAAGGTCGGCTTCGGTTACGGCAAGGCACGCGAAGTACCGCTCGCCATCCAGAAGGCCATGGAGAAGGCGCGCCGTGACATGAAGCAGATTTCGCTCAACCAGGGCACGCTGTGGCATCCGGTGAAGTCGCGTCACAGCGGCTCGCGGATCTACATGCAGCCGGCCTCGGAAGGTACCGGCGTGATTGCCGGCGGCGCCATGCGTGCGGTTTTCGAGGCGGTCGGCGTGCAGAACGTGCTGGCCAAGAGTGTCGGGTCGAACAACCCGATCAACCTGGTCCGCGCCACTGTCAAGGGCTTGGAGGCGATGGCCTCCCCGGAGACGGTTGCGGCCAAGCGCGGCAAGAGCGTAGAGGAGATCCTGGAAAATCATGGCTAAGAAGAAATCGTCGAAGAAATCGGCAAAGCTCCGCGTGACGCTGGTCCGCAGCCCCAACGGCAAGATCGGCAAGCATCGCGATACGGTTCGCGGTCTCGGCCTGCGACGCATGCACCACAGCGTCGAACTGCAGGATACGCCCGAGATTCGCGGCATGATCAACAAGGTCAACTACCTGGTTCAGGTCGAAGAACTCTGAACATCCGGGATCGGTTGTCTAGCGACGCATACAACGGGATTTAGAACATGAAACTCAATTCGATCAAACCAGCCGAAGGCTCGAGAACCGAGCGCAGGCGCGTAGGACGCGGCATCGGTTCCGGCCTGGGCAAGACCGCTGGTCGTGGCCACAAGGGTCAGAAGGCGCGCTCGGGCGGTTTCAGCAAGAGCGGTTTCGAGGGCGGCCAGATGCCGCTGCAGCGCCGTTTGCCCAAGGTCGGATTCCGCTCGGCGGTCAACCGCGACACCCGCGAAGTGCGGTTGTATCAGATCAATGCCACCGGACTCGAAGTGGTCGATCTCGATGCGCTGAAGCAGGCGGGCGTGGTGCCCAAGAGCACGCGCAAGGTCAAGGTCGTCAACACCGGCACGCTCGAGCGCGCTATCACCGTGCGTGGTCTGAACCTGACCGCTGGCGCGGCGAGCGCCATTGAAGCGGCCGGGGGCAAGGTAGAGTAATGGCTTCCGGGCCCTCACAAGTTGCCGGCATGCTCGGAAGCATGGGCAGAATGACCGAGCTGCGCAACCGCTTGCTGGTTGTGCTGGTCGCATTGGCCGTCTTTCGCTTCGGGACTTTTATCCCGGTACCCGGAATCAACCCGGACGCGCTGTTGCAGCTGATGGACCAGCAGCGCGGCACTATCGTGGACATGTTCAACATGTTCTCTGGTGGCGCCCTGGGTCGTTTCTCGATCTTTGCCCTGGGCATCATGCCGTACATTTCGGCCGCCATCATCATGCAGTTGATGAGCCATGCGGTTCCGCAGCTCCAGCAGTTGCGCAAGGAAGGCGAATCCGGGCGGCGCAAGATTACCCAGTACACGCGCTATTTCACCGTTGTTCTGGCGCTGTTCCAGTCGTTCGGTGTGGCCGCTGCGCTGCAGAGCCAGGGTGCCGGTGCCGGACTGCCGGTCGTCATCATTCCGGGCCCTGGCTTCCTGTTGAGCGCGGTCGTCACCCTGACCTCGGGTACCGTGTTCCTGATGTGGCTTGGTGAACAGGTGACCGAGCGCGGCATCGGCAACGGCATCTCGATCATCATCTTTGCCGGCATTGTTGCAGGCTTGCCGGCCGCCATCGGTTCCACGCTGGAACTGGCGCGCACCGGCGAGCTGAGCGAGATTACCGTGCTGTTCCTGCTGGTTCTCGCTTTCGCGATCACCGCATTCGTGGTGTTTGTCGAGCGCGGCCAGCGCCGCATCACGGTCAATTACGCCCAGCGCCAGGGCCGCAAGGCCTACCAGAATCAATCGACCCATCTGCCGTTGAAGGTCAACATGTCCGGCGTGATCCCGGCCATTTTCGCTTCGGCGCTGGTGATGTTTCCGGCCACGATCACGACCTGGTTCGGCCAGGCCGGGCAGGCCGGCTGGCTGCAGGAAATCTCCCAGCAGCTCACGCCCGGTTCGCCGGTCTACCTGGTGCTGTTCGGCAGTCTGGTCGCGTTTTTCTGCTTTTTCTATACCGCGATCGTGTTCAACTCGCGCGAAACGGCGGACAACCTGAAAAAATCCGGGGCATTCATTCCCGGCATCCGGCCGGGCCGCCAGACATCGGAATATATCGACTACGTGCTGACCCGGCTGACAGCCGTGGGTGCGGCTTACCTGGTGGCGGTCGTCATGTTTCCGGAGTTCCTGCGGATGCGCTGGAACGTTCCGTTCTACCTGGGTGGCACCTCGCTGCTGATTATCGTGGTCGTGACCATGGATTTCATGTCGCAGATGCAGGCACACCTGATGTCGCACCAGTACGACAGCCTGTTGAAGAAGGCAAACCTGAAGGGTTACGGACGCTCGGGCACGGTCCGGCGCTGATTGGGAAATTTGTGCCCGGCCCAAAGGCGGGGCGCACGCAGAGGAATCAAGAAAATGAAAGTACAGGCATCAGTCAAGAAAATCTGTCGCAACTGCAAGATCGTACGGCGTCGCGGCGTTGTATTCGTGATCTGCACCGACCCCAAGCACAAGCAGCGGCAGGGTTGAGCGCAGCCTTGCG
Source organism: Wenzhouxiangellaceae bacterium (assembly GCA_040904965.1). Lineage (GTDB taxonomy): Bacteria > Pseudomonadota > Gammaproteobacteria > Xanthomonadales > Wenzhouxiangellaceae. Next base: position 5,430 of record JBBDSL010000123.1, on the reverse strand, counting down.
GCGCGCTTGCGATATTGGAAAAGCACGAAAAAACTGCTATAATTGCTGGTTTGCGCTGATCCGCCCTGATGAATTGCGGCCCGGGCTGATAGTCGGGGCAAATAGTCGGGACATCGGCGAAACGTACACGGAGAATGGAAATGGCTCGTATTGCAGGCGTTAATCTGCAGCCCAACAAGCACACCTGGGTCGCACTGACCCAGATCTACGGCATCGGCCGCACCCGCTCGCTGCAGATCTGCGAGCGCTGCTCGATTGCGCCGGATCGCAAGATTCGCGATCTGACCGAAGCCGACGAGGAAAAGCTGCGTAACACGATTTCCGAGTTCAGTGTCGAAGGTGACCTGCGACGCGAAGTCGGCATGAATATCAAGCGCCTGATGGACCTGGGCTGCTATCGGGGTCTGCGCCATCGTCGCGGCCTGCCGGTTCGCGGCCAGCGCACCCGTACCAACGCCCGGACCCGCAAGGGGCCGCGTCGCCCGATTCGCTAAGGAATACCGTGCAACATGGCCAAACAGACAGCTAAAGGCAAGAAGAAGGTCAAAAAGACCATCGCCGACGGCATCGCACACGTGCATGCGTCGTTCAACAACACGATCATCACAATCACCGACCGTCAGGGCAACGCGCTTTCCTGGGCGACCGCCGGTGGTTCGGGTTTTCGGGGATCGCGCAAGTCCACGCCGTTTGCTGCGCAGGTTGCGGCAGAACACGCCGGACGCGCGGCGCAGGACTATGGGCTCAAAAACCTCGAAGTTCGGGTCAACGGCCCGGGTCCCGGTCGTGAATCTTCGGTGCGTTCGCTGAATGCGCTGGGTTACAAGATCATCAATATCGTGGACGTAACGCCGATTCCGCACAACGGTTGCCGGCCTCCAAAGAAGCGCCGCGTCTAGCGCCTTCTCGTTCAGCGTAATACTGGAAACAACGGAATTTTTTCGATGGCAAGATACATTGGACCGACCTGCAAACTGTCCCGGCGCGAAGGCGTCGACCTGGGCCTGAAAAGCCCGGCGCGCAGTCTGGACTCGAAGTGCAAACTCGAGCAACCGCCCGGCCAGCATGGTGCCTCTCGCAGGCAGCGGCTTTCCGACTATGCGCTTCAGCTCCGCGAGAAGCAGAAGGTGCGCCGCATGTACGGCGTGCTCGAGAAGCAGTTTCGCAACTATTACAAGAAGGCCGCGCAGCGCAAGGGCGCGACCGGCGAAAACCTGCTCGTGCTACTCGAAGGCCGTCTGGACAATTTGGTCTACCGGATGGGCTTTGCGATCACTCGCGCCCAGGCGCGCCAGATGGTCAGCCACCGGCTGGTTGAAGTCAACGGCAAAGTGGTCAATATTCCATCGTGCCAGATCAGTGCCGGAGACCGGATTTCGATTCGCGAAAAGGCGCGTAATCATCTTCGCATCAAGGAAGCCGTGGAAGTATCGCGTGACCTCGACCTGGTCGCGCCTTGGGTGGAAGTCGATAGCGACAAGCTTGAGGGTACGGTCAAGAGCCTTCCCGAGCGGGACGATCTTCCGCCGGACATTAATGAAAACCTGATCGTCGAGCTGTACTCGAAGTAATCTTCGAGGCCGTCGGCCCACAAGGCCGGTTCGTACGGGTTTAATTGCAGGTTTATTGCAAGTTGAAACGAGAGAGGCATGCATGTCGAGTGCAACTTCACTGATTGAAAACATGCTCAAGCCGAAGGGCTTGATCGTGGATGAGCTTTCCGAGCGTCGCGCCAAAGTGACGCTTGAGCCGCTTGAGCGGGGCTTCGGCCACACGCTGGGTAACGCGCTTCGCCGGGTGCTGCTTTCGTCCATTCCGGGCGCGGCGATCACAGAGGCGGAAATCGAGGGTGTTCTGCACGAATACACATCGGTTGAAGGATTGCAGGAAGATATTGTCGAAGTCCTGCTAAATCTCAAGGAAGTCGCGGTGCGGATGCACAATCGCGAAGAGGCGACACTGACCCTTTCGGCCGACAAGGCCGGACCGGTCACGGCCGGCGACATTCAGCTCGATCACGACGTTGAAATCGTGAACCCGGACCATGTCATCTGCAATCTGACCAAGAAGCAGAAGCTGCGCATGCAGCTGAAGGTATCGCGCGGTGTGGGTTACCAGCCGGCCGCAACCTACCGGTTCGACGAAGAGGAATCGCGCTCCATCGGGCGCCTGAAGCTTGATGCTTCATTCTGCCCGGTACACCGTGTGGCCTACAGCGTGGAAAGCGCGCGCGTGGCGCAGCGTACCGATCTGGACAAGCTGGTGCTCGATATCGAGACCAACGGCACGATGTCGTGCGAAGACGCGGTCAAGCTGTCGGCCGGGATTCTGGTCGACCAGATGTCGGTGTTCGTTGATTTCGTGGCGCGCGATCGCGACGAAGAAAAGCGCGACGAGCAGAGTTTCGATCCGGTGCTCCTGCGTCCGATCGACGATCTGGAGTTGACCGTGCGCTCGGCAAACTGCCTGAAGGCGGAGCATATCCAGTACGTCGGCGATCTTGTGCAGCGCAGCGAGACCGAGCTGTTGAAAACGCCGAATCTCGGCAAGAAATCGCTGACCGAGATCAAGACCGTTCTTGCGGCTCACGATCTTGCACTGGGCACTCGACTGGAAAACTGGCCGCCGTCGAACCTGGCGCGCGAAACCGTATAAGGAGAATTACCATGCGTCACCGTAAAGCGGGCCGCAAGCTGAATCGAAATTCATCGCATCGCCGGGCGATGTTCAAGAACATGGCTTCCAGCCTGTTCAAGCACGAGTTGATCCGCACCACGCTACCCAAGGCGAAGGAACTGCGGCGGGTTGCCGAGCCGCTGATCACCATGGCCGGCGAAGACACCGTGGCCAAGCGCCGGCTGGCATTCGCGCGACTGCGCGACAAGGAAGCCGTCGGCAAACTGTTCGTCGAGCTCGGCCCGCGCTACCGCGAACGTCCGGGTGGTTACATCCGCATCCTCAAATGCGGATTCCGCACCGGTGACAAGGCGCCGATGGCGTACGTGGAACTGGTCGACCGTCCGGGCGCCCCGGGTGCGGAGACTGCAGAATAGTATTTCCGGTTTAATACCGGAGGTTCAGGAAAGAGCCCGGCTTCGGCCGGGCTTTTTTTAGGAAACCTCTAAAAAACTACTGCGCGTGCGGCTGACGGCGCTCGGCGGTGCTCGGAATCCTCAGGTACCACTATGTACATTGCGGTTCCTGCGCTCCGGCGATCACCGTCAGCCACCCGCTCGCTACGTTTTTCAGAGGTTTCCTGGCTGACTGATCGATCGGCGATGAAACCCGGACAAAAGCGTTAACCACGAAGTGCGCGAGGCTTGAAAATCCCAAGGTTTTCTTCGTGTCCTTCGTGCCTTCTTCGTGCTCTTCGTGTCCTGCTTTTCGCCTTTCCGCGCTTCCACCGGCCGCGGGATCAGAACGGTGCGTTGCCCGGTGTTCTCGGATACGGAATGACGTCGCGGATGTTGCCCAGGCCGGTGATGTAGTTGAGCAGGCGCTCGAAGCCCAGCCCGAAGCCGGCGTGGGGTACCGTGCCGTAGCGGCGCAGGTCCAGGAACCAGTCGTAATTGCCCGATTCGAGCTGCTCGGCGTCCATGCGGCTTTTGAGCACGTCCAGGCGTTCCTCGCGCTGGCTGCCGCCGATGATTTCGCCGATTCCGGGCGCCAGCACATCCATGGCAGCGACCGTGTCGCCGCCGTCGTTCAGGCGCATGTAGAAGGCTTTTATTTCGGTCGGGTAGTTCATCACGATCACCGGCGCCTGGCAGTGCTGTTCGGTCAGGTAGCGCTCGTGCTCGGTCTGAAGATCCAGGCCCCATTCGGGCTTGTATTCGAATGATTTTCCGCTGTGCTGAAGAATTCGGATCGCTTCGGCGTAGTCCATTCGCACGAACGGGCTGGTGACCAGTTTCTGGAGCCGGGTGATGGTTTCGGGCTCGATCCGCTCGGCAAAGAACTGCATGTCGTCGTCACAGCGTTCCAGCACGGAGGAAAAGACCGACTTGAGGAAATCCTCGGCCAGGTCGCTGAGATCCTGCAGGTTGGCGAATGCGATTTCGGGTTCGATCATCCAGAATTCCGCCAGGTGACGCGCGGTATTCGAGTTCTCGGCCCGAAACGTCGGGCCGAAGGTGTAGACCTTGTTCATGGCCAGGCAGAACGCTTCGACGTTGAGTTGGCCGGAAACCGTCAGGAATGTCTCGCGGCCGAAGAAGTCTTCGCGGAAGTCGACGTTGCCCTTGTCATCGCGCGGCATATTCGCGAGATCGAGCGTGCTGACCCGGAACAGTTCCCCGGCGCCCTCGGCATCCGAGGCCGTGATGATGGGCGTGTTGACCCAGTAAAATCCGTTCCGGTCGAAATACTCGTGGATCGCGCGCGCGGCGGCGTGACGAACCCGGGTGACGGCGCCGAACGTATTGGTGCGTGGCCGCAGGTGCGCCACGCTTCTGAGAAATTCATAGCTGTGGCGCTTGGGCTGAACAGGATAGGTGTCGGGATCCTCCACCCAGCCCAGCACCTCGACTTCGGCGGCCTGCACCTCGACCGACTGTCCGCGGCCCTTCGATTCAACCAGCGTGCCGTGGCAGCGCACCGAGCATCCGCTGGTCAGATGACGGATTTCGTCGGTATAGTTGGGCAGCGACTGGTCGGCCACGACCTGGAGGTTGGCCAGGCTGGAACCGTCGTTGAGCTGGATGAACGAGAATCCGGCCTTGGAGTCGCGGCGGGTCCGGACCCAGCCCTCAACGGTCAGCGGCGCGCCGATCGGAACTTCGCCGGCCAGAATGGTCTGAATGGATGCCTTGGGCATTTTAATACTCGTATAATTGATTGAAATTTTCCTGCGGGACCCGAATAATAGTGCATTGGGCTCGCTTTCACCGGTCTGCTTATGGCAAACGACAAGATTTCTCTTACTGAATCGGCCGCCCGTCGGGTGGCTTCCTTTCTTCAAAGCGATGGCGGGGCGGGCCTGCGCCTGGGCGTTCGGCGCACCGGCTGCTCGGGTTGGGCCTACGTGGTCGATCTGGCCGACGAGGTGCACGACTCCGACGAGGTGTTCGAGGACCACGGCATCCGCATCGTGGTCGATCGCGAATCACTGCCGCTACTGGCGGGCACCCGGGTGGATTTCGTCCAGCAGGGCCTGAATTACACCTTCGAGTTCGACAACCCCAATGTCACCGATGAGTGTGGTTGCGGCGAAAGCTTCGCGGTTGCGGCCAATTTCTGATTTTCCCAGCGGTTGTGGCCGTCGTTCCCCCTGAATTTTGCGTTTGGGCTTGACGCCGGGTCGATTTTGGACGACAATTGCGGGCTTCGTCTAAAATGATCGGGTTCCGGAATCTGGAGGGCCCTGGAGAGTTTCGCCGGAGGGGTACTCAAGCGGTCAACGAGGGCAGACTGTAAATCTGCTGGCTATGC
>JBBDSL010000122.1:0-16357 GCA_040904965.1 Wenzhouxiangellaceae bacterium | reverse complement strand
GCGCAGCGCCACAGGAACGCTGAATCCTAATTTATCAGGTTGAAGGACCACTAGCAGGTAAACTGGAATCCATGCGCGCAATGGTGCTCGAACGAACCGGCACGATCGAAAGCGACAGCGAGCCGCTTGCGCCACGCGATCTGCCGCTGCCCAAACCCGGCGCTCACGAAGTGCACATACGCGTCCACGTGTGCGCCGTATGCCATACCGAGCTGGACCAGATCGAAGGACGGGTCGCAACGAGGCTGCCGCGCGTACCCGGTCACCAAGTCGTCGGCACCATTGACGACAGTGGCCGGGATGTCGACCACAACTTGCTCGGGCAACGCGTCGGGGTCGGCTGGATCGGTGGGGCCTGCGGACAGTGCAAGTGGTGCCGTCGCGGCGAGGAAAACCTCTGCACAGATTTCCAGGCTACAGGATGCCATCTCGACGGCGGCTATGCCGAGTACATGACCATCCCGGCCGGTTTCGTGCACCCGATCCCTGAATCGCTGTCCGACGCCGAAGCCGCGCCCATGCTGTGTGCCGGTGCCATCGGTCTGCGAAGCCTGCGCATGGCGCGGCTGGAAGACGGACAGATCCTGGGCCTGACCGGTTTCGGCGCGTCGAACCACCTGGTGCTTTCGCTTGCGCGCATCCTGTATCCCGAAAGCCCCGTAATGGTCTGGGCGCGCAACCCCGGGCAACGTCACCAGGCGCTGGAACTGGGCGCACAGTGGGCCGGAAACACGCACGAAACACCGCCCGAGGCGCCCGATGCAGTCATCGATACCACCCCGGTATGGACCACGGTGCTGGCGGCGCTGGACAAACTCGCGCCGGGCGGCCGGCTGGTGATCAATGCCATCGCCAAGGAAAGCGGCGACCGCGACCGGCTGGCCGGGCTCGATTACGAAACCCAGCTGTGGCGCGAAAAGGAAATCAAGTCGGTAGCCAACGTCACCCGCCGGGACATTGCCGAGTACCTGGAAATCGCGGCTGAAAACAAGCTGGTGCCACGGGTCGAAACGGTGCCGCTGGAGCAGGCCAACGAGGCCCTGCGCCGAATCCGCTTCGGCGACTTCCGCGGCGCCTTCGTGCTCACTGCGCCCAACTATTGCATAAATTCCCGGATGCAAGAGCCCGGAGAGTAGTGTTTCCGGGGCGTGGCGCGGAGATTTTTCAACCGGAGCATACACAAAAAGAAGTTTGGCTCAGGCCTTACCCGCAGGCACCGCGGAATGCGGTATCCGACTTGATGACCTACCGCGGGCCTTCCGTCAACAGGCGTCGTCGAGCAGCACCTTGAGCTGGTCGGCCGATTTCCAGTCGCGGCCGCACATGAAGCGCGGCAGAAACCAGCGGTCGCTGCTTCGACGTACCGGTTCGGGATCGCAGCCCAGCGCGGCTTCCAGCCCGATCGATTCGCCGAAGCGCGGCAGGTACTCGCGCCTGAGATAGTCACTGGCCTGACCGTAGGGGTAGGCGAAGAATCGCGGGCGGCGGCCGCTTCGGCGCTCGATGTAATCGCTGGCCCGGTCGACCTCGGCCCGGCACTCGTCCTCGGTTTCGATCCGGCGGAAATCACCGCGTTCGTTATTGCGCTGCACGCTGCGGGCAAGCGAGCCGTGATTGTGGTCCCAGCTGTGGCTTTCGATGTTCATCAGCCGCGACCCGTTAGCCTGCCGCCACCAGTCCTCCGACCATACGCCCAGGCTCATGTAATCGGCCCGATCCAGTTCGGCACGCGCCGCGGGCGAAGCGATGACGAATGAGCTCACCTGCGGTCGATGCGGGGAATCGGCAGGGAGATCCTGCGCGAATGCCGAAAGGCGGTTGAAGATGCTGGTCTGGCGGCCGCAGGTCGGATGAGCGAAATCATGGAAATCCATGATCGAACCGTCGTCCATGGTCAACACAGCGGTCTTTCCCCGCATGTGTCCCGCACGCAGCCGTGCCAGGGCGTCGGCCAACGGCAGAATGGTCCAGCCCATGTGGTCCAGCAGTGCCAGGTCTTCGCTGAACGCGACCAGATCGTTACCGGCATGCGTGTTGTCCAGCACGTTGATCGAGTGCCAGGCCAGGATCACGAATCCGTCTTTCATCGTCCGTCTTTCATGGACAGGCCCGGAATTCAATCGTCGGAAGTAAAACTCATGATGATGTAGCCGCCGGATTTCTCGTCGTGGCGCAGCTTGACCAGGCCGGTCGACTGCATCTGCTCGAGCAGCTGGCCGAACGACTTGAAACCGTGATAACTCTCGGAAAAACCGGGCCGGCGCCGCTTGAGCGTCTGCTTGACCATAGAGCCCCAGACCTTTTCCGACTCGTCGCGGTCGCGAAACAGCGCTTCGATGGTCTCGAGCACCAGGTCGAACGCTTCCTGGCGGCGCTCCTCCTCGCCGGCCGGTTCGTTGACCGGTGCAGCGGACGAATCGCTTGTCGTATCAGCGCCCGGATCGCCGGCCGCAGCGACGTTTGAATCGCCGTTGGTCGCCGGCCTGGTCTGCGCGGTCTTCTTCTTCGCCTTCTTCGATGACTTCTTCTTGGCCGCGCGCTGCTTGCGCTCGGATTTCTTCTCGCTGTCGCGCACCAGGTCGTCGTAGAAGATGAACTCGTCGCAGTTGGCCGTCAACAGGTCCGATGTCGAACTCTTGACCCCGACGCCGATCACCAGCTTGTTGTTCTCGCGAAGCTTGGATACCAGCGGCGAAAAGTCCGAATCGCCGGAAATCACGACGAAGGTATCGACGTGCGCCTTGGTGTAGCAAAGATCCAGCGCGTCGACCACCATCCGGATATCGGCCGAGTTCTTGCCCGACATCCTCAAATGGGGAATCTCGATCAGCTCGAAGGCCGCCTCGTGCATGGCCGGCTTGAATTCCTTGTAGCGCTGCCAGTCGCAGTAGGCTTTCTTGACCACGATGTTGCCCTTGAGCAGCAGGCGTTCCAGGACTTTCTTGATATCGAAAGCCGAATAGCGCGCGTCGCGCACGCCCAGGGCGATGTTCTCGAAATCACAGAACAGCGCGAGATTGCGGGTGGGTGTATTCATGTCCTGCCGTTCGTTTCGGTAATACCGGCAAGCTTACCAGTCGCACCGGCTTTCGGCGGCGTTGAACGTGCTTTCAAAAGCGTAACCGCAGATTACGCGGATGGACGCAGATTCATGAGTCAATTGGAAAAAATGAATAATCTGCGTCCATCTGCGTAATCTGCGGTTTCATGGTTTCCGCCCGTGTCATGGCTGAAATCCATGGGTGATCAGATTCCCTGATGTCGCAATCGGGCAAAGCTGCCAGAATTGCCACCATGCAACCGGATTTCGAAGCCATCACGCCGGCACTCGTTGAGTGGCGCGGCCAGACACCATTCGCCACGCACTTCGGCGATAGCTACTTCTCGCGCGACGACGGTGTCGGCGAATCCCGCGCGGTGTTCCTGGCCGGTAACCACCTGCCACGGCGATTCGCCGAAATTGCGCCCGGCGAGGTTTTCGTGATTGGCGAGACCGGCTTCGGCACCGGCCTGAACATGTTGCTGGCCGCCGAGCTGTTCGCGCGCACTGCGCCGTCCGGGGCGCGGCTGTCGCTGATCTCGGCCGAGCGGCACCCGCTGGCACCGGCGGACCTCGAGCACGCACTGTGCGCCAATCCCGCGCTGGCGCCGTTCTCAGACCGGCTGCGGGCCGAATACCCGCCGCTGACCCCGGGCTTTCACCGCCTGCGCCTGGCCGGGAACATCGATCTGACCCTGATGTACGGCGATGCCGGGCAGATGTGGCACAACCAGCCGGCACAGGTCGACGCCTGGTTTCTGGACGGCTTCGCTCCGGATCGCAATCCCGGGATGTGGCAGTCGCAACTGCTCGAAGCCCTGGCCCGCCGGTCCCGCCCCGGCGCGACGCTGGCAACATTCACCGTTGCCGGGCCGGTGCGACGCGCGCTGTGCGAGACTGGCTTCGAAATTCAACGCATGCCGGGCTTCGGTCGCAAACGTCATCGGCTTGAAGGGCACATGCCGGGCCGCTGGCAGGCACGCAGATTCCGCACCGGCGGCGCGCTGATTGCAGGTGCCGGACTGGCCGGCGCCACGACTGCGCGCGCGCTGGCCGAACGCGGCTGGCAGGTCCGCGTGCTTGACCCGCAGGGCATTGCGGCCGGGGCCTCGGGCAACCGTGCCGGGGTCGTCTACACCACGCCCAGCGGAATCCCCACGCCGCAGAACCGCTTCTACCAAGCCAGTTACCTGCATGCAATCAGCTGGTTCCGGCGCTACCACGCCGAAGCCGCCGGCATTGGCGCGTTCAACGGCATCGTCCAGCACATTACCGATGCACGCCAGCGACGCAAGCTGGCGACCGCCATTTCCAGCGGCCACTGGCCCGCGGCCCAACTGCAACGAATCGATGACGATGCCGTGCTGCTGGTCGACGGCGGCTACCTGCGTCCGGCACAGTGGTGCCGCCAGCTGCTGGACCACCCCGCGATCACGGTGGAAGCCGCCCGGGTGTTGCGGCTGGACGGTAGCGGCCTGCCGGTGCTGTCGGGCGGCAAATCAACCCCGTGCGATGCAGTCGTGCTGTGCATTGCCGGAGCCGCGCGCCAATTCCCGGATCTGCCGGCGCTGCCGCTGCGTGATATCCGCGGCCAGGTCAGCGAATGCCGCGCAACCGCCGCCACACGAGGCTGGCGCACTGCGCGCTGTCACGAGGGCTACCTGACCCCTGCCGTGGACGGACTGCACTGTATCGGGGCAACGTTCAACCTGCACGATCCGGACCCGAGCGCGCGTGACAGCGACGACCGGGCCAACCTGGAACAGCTGCGGCGCAATCTGCCGCATTGCTGGCGCGAACTGGGCGGGAACGATATCGAAGTGGTGTCCCGGCGCGTCGCATTTCGTTGCCAAACGCGCGACTACCTGCCGTTGGCCGGGTATTCACCCGGATCTCGCAACGAAGCGCCGCTACCACTGATGCTCAACCTGGCCCACGGCAGCCGCGGCATCGGCGGCACGCCGTTGATCGCCGATCTGATTGCCGACACGCTGTCGGAATTGCCGGCCTGCGTCGACAACGCAATGCAAGATGCGCTGGACCCGGCGCGATTCGCAAACCCGTAGGAGCCGACTCGGCTTTGGCACCTTTGCCAGGTACGTGCGGCCTTCAAATTCAACATCCAAGGCGGTTTCGCCTCGCGCTGGTCCTTGGCACCCAGGCTGGGTGCGACGGCTTCTTGAATTCAACTTCAAACCCGTTTCGCCTCGCGCTTCGCGCTTGCAGGCGAGGCGAAACCGGTTTTGACTTTGAAAACCGCCCGCACCCGGCATGGGTGCCAGCGATCAGCGCGAGACGAAACCGCCTTTGAAGTCGAATTCGAGAGCAGATCGTACCCGGCCAGGATGCCAGACCCCAGGTTTGCCGCGCGACTGCGGGCCATCGCACGGCTAGTGTACCCCGTCACTAATCCTGCAACATTCAGCGAGTCGGAAAGCGCTTAGCTGCAAGGCAGGGCTCGCCGGGAATGCTGATTGCCTTTCCAAGAGCCCTAACGCCGCAGATGAGCGCTTTCCTCCTCGCCCTTCGGGAGTGCGTCTGAGTCGACATTGCTGCGTTCCGCCCCTTATAAAGGGCTTGCCATTCACTGCGGGTCGCGCCTTGCACTGTCGGCTCAGTCACACTCTGAATGTTACAGAATTAGTGACGGGGTACACTAGGCGCCGTGCCGGCGCAATCAGATGTCCCTGTGGTCCTCGGCAACCGCCTCGGCCAGCAGGATCGCGTTGAGGTCGGCCTCCACGGCGCCATCGGGAAGCACTTCGTCGATCTTCAGGCCCGAATTGCCCTCCCCGCGCGGCTGTCGCGCCAGGTCGATGCGCTCGGCGCCAACGTAACCGGCGCCTTCGCGGCGAAGTCTGCGAACCACCGGCCACAGCCGGTGTTCCTGGCTGGTCTGCAGCACCACCGCGTAATCGCCATCCGACAATCGCACCAGGATGCCGGGCGCGACCCAGCCGAGAAACTGGATGAGTTTTTCGACCATCGGGGCGTCGAACTGGCGTTTGCGCTCCCGCCACAGCACACCGAGGGCTTCGTGGTGCGAGAGCGCGGCGCGGAACGGCCAGTGCGAGGTCATCGCGTCGTAGGCGTTGACCACCGCCACCAGCCCGGAAAGCTGCAGCAGCGCTTCGGCATTTTTGCCATCGGGATAGCCTTTTCCATCCGGACGCTCGTGGTGTTCGAGTACGGCACGCGCGACATCCGGGTGGACGCGATCATCGTCGCGCAGCAGTTCGTAACCGATGCGCGAATGTTGCCGGACGTGCTCTGTCTCTTGTTCGGTGAGTTCGCCAGGCTTGTTGATAATGTCGGCATCCAGGCGCAACTTGCCGAGATCGTGCAGCAACCCGGCCAGACCGGCACGCTCGACTTCGTCCTCGTCCCACTCCAGCGATCGCGCCAGACCCATGGCGAGGATGGCAACGTTGACACTGTGTTCCGCCGTCTGTTCGTCGGCATGCCGGATCCGGGTCAGCCAGATCATTGCGGCAATGTTGGATTCCAGCGAACCGGCGATCTTGCGCAACCCCAGGCGCGCCTTCTCGACATCGATTCGCCCGGATTTGTTCAGCGAATCGATCAGCGACGCGGCCTGCCGGTATAGCAGATCATGGCAATCGATCGCATCCGAAACGCTTTCCTCGGTCAACCGGGCACGCCTGAGCATGTTGACGGCCGCGCCGGGATCGGCGGTTTGTGAACCCGCCTCGCGATTCTGCGGGCGATACGTTTGCGCCGAGGGCGGCCGGTAGCCGTTTCGGCTGCGCAGCAGATCGATCACCACCCAATCGCAGTTCTCTTCGAACCAGGAACGGCTGTCCTCGGAAAGAACCATCACGCCTTCAAGCGGAAACGGCGTATCGCGCCAGGGGCGATCCAACCGCGATACAAAATGACCTACCTGCAATTCATCCGGGTTGATCCGGCACTCGCTTTCAAACAGTTCGGTGTGATTGATGTTTCCGTCGCTTCCAGACATTCCCGATTGCTCATTTCAGTCCCCTTTCTTATTCAAACCTTGCCGATCACCGATGACCCTGCATCTCAGGAGGGGTCGAGATTGCGCAACTGCGCTTCGACGTTCCGCAACTCCTGCTCGGCCACGCGAGCGATCTCCATCAGTGTATCGCGGTTCTCAGTCAGCCGCGCTCCCTTCGCTCTGGAGGGCCGCATGCAACTCGATTTCCAGCGCGTCGTCAGGCAGGACTTCCGCGACCCGGATGGGTTTTTCCGGGTGGTCGCTGTTGTACCGGGCCAGGTCCAGTCGCCGGGTGATTCGATAGCGTTCTTCGTCGGGTTCGAGCAATCGTACCAAAGGCCACAGGCGATGCTGGTTGCTGGCGCGCAGCACGATTGCGAATTTTCCGTTGCTCAGCCGAACCACCGTGCCGGGTGTGATCCAGCCCAGGAACTGGATCAGCGCTTCGACTATGCCGGAGTCGAACTGACTGTCGCGCGCCTTCCAGAGCTCTCCCAGTGCCTCGTGATGCGAGCGGGCCTTGCGGTAAGGTCGCGTGGAAGTAATCGCGTCGTAGGCATCGACCGCGCTGATCAATGTCGACAGCGGCTGCAGGGTCACCCGATCCCGTCCATTGGGATAGCCGGCGCCATCCGGTCGTTCGTGATGCTCCAGCACGGCCTGCTTGACCGACGGGTGTACTTCGGCATCACCCCGGAGCATTTGATAGCCCAGGTTGGCATGCTGCTTGACATGCTCGTATTCCTCATCGCTCAAAGAACCGCGCTTTGTCAGTATCTCCGGATCCAGCTTCATCTTGCCGAGATCATGCAGCATGCCGGCCGCGCCTGCCAGCTCGACCTGATCCGGCTGCCATTCCAGGGCCTGGGCAAGCCCCATGGACAGGATGGCCACATTTACGCAATGCCGGGCCGTGTACTGGTCGCTCCGCTTGATCCTGGTCAGCCACACCATGGCCGCCATGTTCGTTTCCAGCGACCGGGCAATTTGAGAAACACTGCGGCGGATCTGCTGCGAATCGATCCGGCCACTCCTGGTAATACTGGCGATCAGGGCATCGGCCTGCTGCAGCAGCAAATCGTGCATGGCGACCGCTTCGGAAACGATTTCCCGGTCCAGCCGCGCGCGCCGCAGCACGTTGATCGATGCCTCATCGTCGCTGAGATAGCCGCTCCACTCGCGCTGTCGGCCGGATCGCCAACGCTCCGAGTGACGCGGCGGCCGATAGCGGTTGGAACTGCGCAGCAAATCCACCACCAGCCAGGCGCAATGCTGGCGAAACCAGTCCAGCTCCTTTTTGTCCGAGATCAGCACGCCCTCCAGCGGAAACGGCGTTCCGATCCATGGCCGGTCCATGCGGGCGACAAAGTGGCCCTGCTGGAGGTTGCCGGGATCGACCAGGATCTCGTTTCCCCATAGCAGCTCGGATTGTCGTTCAGGTGACTCGCTCATCGTATGTTCGTGCCCTCACGGGCTTGACCTCTGCGGATCCGGCAATTGACTGCCAGATCCGATTCTAGCGCCATCGAAAAGTGCGATGCGTCGCGATTGCTTACTTCCGCCCTGACGGCGGTCGCTGCTTTTGGGCGATTGCTGAGCCATCGCGCGGCCTGGTGCCATGCCGGCGCTGCGGGCTGCCGTCGGGCCAAATCATGCCAGGTCTGCGAGCCGCTTGCGGCCGGCGGCGACAACGGCGGTGAGCAGGATCAGCAACATCCACCAACTGGTGCCCGGCACCGGTATGGCCGGCGGTGCCGGCGGAGGCGGAGACGGCGCCGGGGCCACGACCGTGACCGTGGGGTCATCATCGATGGTGCTGTCGTCATCGGAAAGGTCACCGACCGGAGCGCCGGCCGGGTCCCGACCCTCGACCGTCGCCTGGTTGGTCACCTGACCGGCGTCGATATCGTCCTGCGTCAGGGTGTATTCGGCGGTGAAGGTCGTCGTATCGCTGGCGCCCACGTCGAGGTCGATCGGCCCGCCGCTGACCGGGGTCAGCGGGTCGCTGATCTGCACGTCGGTCAGCGCAACGTTGCCGGTATTGGTCACGCTGAACGCGTAGCTGATCGTCTCGCCGACCTGGCCGAAGCCGTCGCCGTTGTTATCGTTGAGCGTGCCGGTCTTGATGATGGCAATCCCCGGACGCCCGGCGAGCGGCGTCACCAGCTCGGTTGTGACCGGATCCGCGATTTCATCACTGACCGCACTGCCGATATTGACCACTTCACCGGCATCCAGGTCGGCCTGGCTGACCTGGTAGCTGCCCTCCAGCGTGCAGCTCGCGCCCACCGCCAGCGTCGCGCATGGGGTCGTGCCGCCGGTCGGGCTCACCAGGTCATCGCTGACCACAACGTTGTTGAGCGTCACGTTGCCGCTGTTGGTTGCCGTGACCGTGTAGCCCAGCACGCTGCCGACCACGATCGGATCCGGCGCGCTGGTCAGGGCCTTGGTCACATCCAGGGCCGGCACGGTATCGGCATTGGCCGTTGCACTGTCGCTCGCCGTCACCGGCTGGCTGTCCGGGTCGGTCCCGTTGGCCTGGGCCGGGTTGACGAAGCTGCCGGCATCCAGGTCGGCCTGGTCGACGGTGTAACTGGCGACACAGACCAGCGTCTCGCCGGGCGCCAGCGCGGTGGGCTGGACCGGGGTACAGCTGCCGATCATCACATCCGGATCGGAAATCAATACCGCCGACAGGGTCACATTGCCGGTGTTGGTCGCGGTCAGTTGGTAGCTGATCACGTCACCCACGGCCGAATACGGATCGCCGGCGGTGATGATGTTCGACAAGCCCAGACCCGGCACTTGGTTGATCGCGGTAACCACAACGTCGTCGACCAAAGCGGTCTCGTCGCTGTCGCCGCTGCCGGTGTTGCTCACCTGTCCGGCATCCACATCGGCCTGGGTCACGGTGTAAGTACCGCTGAGCACGCAATCGGCGCCGGGCGCGAGCGTGGCGCAGATGTTTTGGCCCGGAGTGATCAGACTATCGCTGACCTCAACATTGTTGAGCGTCACATTGCCGCTGTTGCTCACCGTGACCGTGTAACTCAACACGCTGCCGACCACGATCGGGTCCGGCGCGCTGGTGAGCTGCTTGACCACCGCCAGCGCCGGCCGGGCGAGTTCGACCGTGGCCGTGTCGACGTTGGAGTCTACTTCCGGCACGCTGGCAAATGCACTGTTGTCGACCCGGCCCGCGGTCACATCGGCGGAGGTCGTGGTATAGCTGCCGGAACATGCCAGCATTTCGCCCGGGTCGAGGAAATTGTCTCCATTGCCTGTCGTGCTGATCTCCGGACACAGCGCATCCGGCACCAGCGCATCGCTGATCACGACCGGGCCGCTGAGGATGGCGGCGCCGGTATTCTCGACCGTGAAGCCGTAACCGATAACCTCCCCTTGCGCATCGAAGATCGAACGATCGGCGGTCTTGACAAGCGTGAGGCTTGCCGTGGCGAAGGTTGCCGAGTCGGTGTCCTCCACCGTGGCGGTCTCCCGGGTCCCGCTCGCCGTCGCGGTATTCGGGAAGACGCCGGCGGCACCGACGCCGACCGGACCCACGATGCACTCGGCAATATGCGCCAACGGATCGCCCGCGTCGGCCACCGGCAACGAGGCCGGCCAGCTGCAACCGCTGGTATCGACGTCTGCATCGGTAAGATCGATGGCCGTCAGCTCGGTCTCGCCGATATTCTCGACGGTGAGCTTGTAGTAGACCTGCCCGCCCAGCTCGACGGCAACGTAATCCGACCATGCACCGACCGGATCGGCGCCGATGCCGACCTGCTTGGAAAGCGCGATGCCGGGGATGGGCTGGTCGACAAGCAAGGTGGCCGTGGCCAGGTTGCCTTCGAGAATCGAGCCGTTGAAGACATGGCTTACCGGGCCGGTGGAATTGTCGAACCAGACCGGCAGGATTACGCCGGGATCAGCCAACCCGACATCCACCGTAACCTCGCAGACGTTGTCCGTGGTCGCGGCCGAGTCGGTGTTCGGGGGCACGGCGGCGCCGGAAAACTCCAGTACACTCGGGGCGCTCGCGGTCACCAGCGGCGTGCCGCAATTGCTTGTGGTCGCCGACAGCGGATCGGCCAGAAGCAGGCCGGACGGCAGGGTATCGGTGAATGCCACCTGCTCGATCGCAAATACATCATCGTTGTTGCTGATCCGGAAAACCAGCCGGACCGTGCCGGCCGGGTCGAACAGCGGGTTCGGGTCGAAGAACTTGACCATCGACGGGGTTTGCGGTGGTGCTTCCACCGTCAGGCTCGCGCGGGCGGAGTTTCCCGCCAGGGTCTCGTTGGCATTGACCGGATCGCTGAGGTTGGTCAGCGCTCCGACCGAGGTGGTCTCGACATCGACGCTCAGGGTGCAGGAGGCTCCGGCATCCAGGCTGCTGTCTCCCAATACCAGCACGCCGGACGAAGTCTCGGCCCAGGTGCCGCCGATGCAGTTGTTGACGAAGGTGCCGGGAACCACCTGCAACCCCGACGGCAGCGAGTCGGTTAGATTCAGGCCGGTCAGCGCATCGTCCGTGTTCGGGTTGTTGATGGTGAAAGCCAGCCGAAGTTGCTGGCCGAGGCCGGCCGAGGCAACTGCCGTTCCAGGCGGGCTTTCGAACTGCTTGGAGACCGCGGGCGCGGTCGGCGCGGTCGATGGATCGGCATCGACGCAGGTCTCGCCGCTGGAGAGCAGAACAGTGAGAATGCTGACGGACTGGTTGGTCCCCGACGCATCGTAGGCATAGACGCGAAACAGCGTTCTGCCGTCGCCGGTTCCGTCATCCAGGTTGCCAAGATCCGAGGCCTTGAAGTTGCGGAAACCGGCCGAGTTCGAACGCGTGGGCACCGGCGTCAGCGTCGCCGACTGGGTCAGACTGGATGCATCGGTGCCCCACAACAGCGTCAGCGTTGCCGGGGCATTGCCATTCTGCCGGAATGCTTCCAGGCCGAAGTCCAGCGTGGTCAGGCCGGTCGTGTCCAGGCTGAACTCGTAGTACGCATCCGACGAGCGTGCGGCAGCCAGATTCTGGTTGGCGGTTACGGCAGCCGCGTTCCATTCGCTGTTGACGGCAACGATCGATCCAATTGAAAACGTCAGCCCTGGACCCCCCGCGGCGGCCGCGGCCCGGCCGGCGGGATCCGCGGTCGGTGTCGGGTTTGACGCACTGTTGAAGCTGTCCCAGGCCGCCACCGTGTTCGGCGTGCAGACCTGCGGCGGCGGTGGAAACTCGGTGACTTCCAGATCGTCGGCCGCGTTGACGACGAATTCGGGCGCACCCGGATCGCCGACCAGCAGGTCGACGCTGTTGGAAAGCGTCAGCGGATAGGTGGCGCTGCTGTCCAGCGGCGCCGTCACGTCGACCAGCACGGCGCAGGAGGCGTTGGCTTCCAGCGCGCCTCCGTCCAGGGAAATAACGCTTCCGCCGGCTGTCGCCGTTGCCGTGCCGCCACAACTGTTTGAAAGATTGGGCGCGCCGGCGACTTCCATGCCCGCCGGCAGACTGTCACTGAACGAATACCCGGAAACCGCGATCGGATTCGGGTTGGAAATCGTCAGGCGCACAGTGGCAATGCCGTCGGCGCCGATGGTGTCGGGGATGAAGCGCTTGTCGAAACCCGGCGCGACCGATTCAAAGGCCACCAGGTCGCCGGGCGACTGGCTGAAGTCGGTGTTGTAGTGGAAGCTGCCGCCGGAACGGTCATAGATCAGCGCCTCGAGCCCGATCGAATCCCCGCCGCCGCTGATGATGTCAATTTCGTAGACGGTCACAACGGTGCCGCCGGCCTTGCCGGCCGAGAGACACGAACGCCAGTTGGGACTGTTGACGTCGCTGTCCCACAGGCAGCCGTCGGCCCACAGCCGCGGATTGGGCTGCGGCACGCGCGAGGCCGGCGCGCTGAGGGTGGAATAGGTGGTCGAGACCGACTTGACCTGGAAGATCGTGTTCGAAAGCGTCAGGAACGACTGCAGTTCTTCGTAGTCGGTCGCGGTTTCGGTGGTCAATTCGATGAAATACGATTCCCCAACCTCAAGATTGAGAGCCGCCCCGCCGCCGAGCACCTGCCAGTCGGACTCGTCAGCCAGTTGACCCCAGCGAATCAGTTCGGTGGAATTGCGGTTCTGCGAGACCAGTTCCTGGATATAGATCGCGCGCGAATCCGGCGTCGCGGCGCTCGAAACCGCATCGCCGGCAATGATCCGGTACGGCCGGAACTGGCCGAAGGCCGCAGCGTCGCGGATGACCAGGACCTCGAAATACGCGTCGACGCATTCACCAGCGGCGATCGAATCGAAGGTCAGGCTGGTCTGCGATCCGGGCCGGTTGATGATCCAGGTGTCGTCCGGGTCGTCCCACACCATGTCGACCTGAACATTGCTGGTCGGCTGGTCGCTGCACACCTCGGCGCCGACCGGGAACAGCTCCGGCCCCTCGGTGAGCGGGCGGTTGTGGTCCAGTCCGACGATATCCCAGGTAATCGGGGTGACTGTCAGCTCGGCGTGCGCCGTTGCAGTGATGAACAGCAGGGCCAGGAAGGCGACGAATCGCGTCAAAGCGCTGGAGGACCGGCGCGGTTGTTCGACCCCGGGGGCGTCGAATCGATGAACCGCAAAGGTCCGTGTAGTGTCCGTCATTTTATCTTCCCCTTCTTAGACCGACATTTACGGAATGCCGCGCCGAAACTCGATTGCATAGCTACATGCACAACTCGTGCCATGAATTCCGGGGTCGGTCGACATCCAGCCACAAACCGGCTGCATGCGAGTGGTAATCGGGGATGGGGGAAACAAGTTCCCGGGCGGGATCTCCCGGCTCCGACGATTCGCGCCGGGTCCAGGACCGGCGCAATTGACAATTCACGTCATGATCGGCCAAGTCCGGCCGGCACGGCCCGGCGATGGCGATGGCGATCACTATTCTGCAAGCGCCGGCAGGTCGCGAAAATGCTCCAGTGCTTCCGGATTGGCCAGCGCCGAGGTGTTCTTGACACGGCGCCCATGGATGACGTCGCGCACCGCCAGCTCGGTAATCTTGCCCGAAACCGTGCGCGGCAGGTCGGGCACGGCGATGACTTTTGCCGGGACGTGACGCGGGGTGGCGTTGTCGCGGATGGTCTTGCGGATCCGCTGAATCAGTCCCTCGTCCAGCTCGACGCCGTCGCGCAGGCGCACGAACAGCACCACGCGCACGTCGTCTTCCCAGTCCTGGCCGACGCACAGCGATTCGAGCACCTCGTCGAGCTTTTCGACCTGGCGGTAGATCTCGGCGGTGCCGATGCGCACCCCGCCCGGGTTCAGGGTGGCATCCGAGCGGCCATAGATCACAACACCGCCGCGCGGCGTCAGCCGGGCGTAATCGCCATGGCTCCAGACCCCCGGAAACTTCTCGAAATAGGCGGCCTTGTAGCGCTTTCCGTCGGGGTCGTTCCAGAACCGGACCGGCATACACGGGAACGGCTGCGAACAGGTCAGCTCGCCGGTCTCATCGACAACCACCTCGCCGTCGTCGTTGCGGATTTCGACCGCCATGCCCAGCCCGCGACACTGCAGCTCGCCCTTGTACACCGGCAGCACCGGATTGCCCAACGCGAAACAGGACACGATATCGGTGCCACCGGAAATCGAGCTGAGCTGGACATCGTGCTTGACGTCGCGGTAGACGTAGTCGAACGATTCGGGCAACAGCGGCGAACCGGTGGACAGAATCGCGCGCAGATTTTCCAGCCGGTGCGACTCGCCCGGCTTGACGCCGGCCTTTTCGCAGGCCGCAATCCACTTGGCGCTGGTGCCGAAAACCGCAATGCCGAGTTCGTCGGCCAGGTCCCAAAGCACCTCACCGCCCGGGTGGAAAGGCGAGCCGTCGTAGAGCACCAGCGTCGAGCCCACCGCCAGCCCGGAGACCAGCCAGTTCCACATCATCCAGCCGCAGGTGGTGAAGTAGAAGAACCGGTCGTCGCGGCGCAGGTCGGTGTGCAGCAGCAGTTCCTTGAGGTGCTGCAACAGCGTACCGCCGGCACCGTGGACGATGCACTTGGGCACGCCGGTGGTGCCGGACGAATACAGAATGTAGACCGGATGATCGAACGGCAACTGTTCGAATTCCAGCGGGCCCGGGCCGTCGACCGCGAACTCATCCCAGGCGATCGCCCGGTCGCCGAGTTGCGACAGGTCCATCGAATCGGCCGCGAACGGCGTGACCACAACGCACTCGACCGTCGGCAACTCCGGCAACAACTCGGCCAGCCGCGCCAGGCAATCATGCGTCTTGCCGTTGTAGCGGTACGCCGCCGCGGCAAACAGCACCTTCGGCTCGATCTGTCCGAACCGGTCGAGCACGCCGCGGACGCCGAAATCGGGCGAACACGATGACCAGATCGCGCCAATGGAGGTGGCTGCCAGCATCGCAACAACGGTTTCTGGCAGGTTGGGCAGGTAACCGGCCACCCGGTCGCCGGGCTGAACGTCCATGGCCTTCAGGCCCGCTGCAATCCGCGCGACCTCGTCGTTGAGTGCACGCCACGAAAGACTGCGCCGCGCCCCGCCCTCGCCGGCGAACTCGATTGCGATCCCGTCGTCGTCGCGCCTGAGCAGATTCTCGGCGAAATTCAACCGGGCGTCGGGAAACCACTTCGTCCCCGGCATCCCGGGCCAGTTGTCCACAACCCGGTCGCCGCGGACCGAGGCGCGAACCTCGCCGAATTCCCAGATTGCGCGCCAGAACGCCTCGGGCTGGTCGACCGAAAAGCGATAGAGACTCTCGTAGTCGCGGACCGCCGGGTCCAGCGTACTTCCGGCGAACTGGATAAAGCGCGCCATGTGGCTGGCCTGCGCGCGCTGGGGGCTCGGTTTCCAGAGGGGATTGGTCATGTCGTGTCGCATTTGCCGAAGAATTCTTCGGCCAAGCTTAACGAATTGGGGGTTTGTGCGTCACTTGCACTTTGGGGCACCTGCCGATGCGGGCACGCGTGCCGGACTCTGGCACCCTTGTCGGGTGAGGGCAGCTTTTAACTTCAACTACCAAGGCAGTTTCGCCTCGCGCTGATCTTTGGCACCCAGGCTGGGTGCGAGCGGCTTTCTAAATTCAACTTCAAAGTAAAAACCATTTCGCCTCGGGCTGCGCGCTTGCAGGCGACCTACTTTTGTCAATCGCGACAAAAGTAGGCAAAAGCGCTCTTACAGGCGGCAGCTGTTTGATGTGACGGTCGGAGGAGCCGGGTGGTTAGATGTAAGTCACCGGGCTCCGATCCGGGATCTTTCAGTACGTTTCGCGTGTTCTTCTTTGGCCTAGTACCCTCGGGCATACATATACGCACGTTCTGCGCGAGCTGTGC
>JBBDSL010000121.1:0-16386 GCA_040904965.1 Wenzhouxiangellaceae bacterium | reverse complement strand
ACGGGCGACGAATGGATCGGGGCTTCGATCATTATCGGAGGTGGGTCATTTCGATTGTGGTCATTGCTACCTGTCCGTTCTCTGAAGAGGGTTCCGGATCCGGGAAATGAGAGGGCTCGGGCGCCCACCCCGGGGCATTGTGCATCTACTGGCGCAGTCGGCGATCAGGCCGCGGCGGCATCCACGTGCACGGCGCTGAAACCCACTTCAGCAAACGGAAACCGCGGGATTGCCACAATTGAAACGCCCCACCTCCGATAATCATCGAGGCCGGAATCGTGAGGTTGCCACGGAGCCAAAGAGGAACACGCCGTTCGTACAGAAAGATCTCAAAACGAATGCAGGATCAAACACCTAACCACCGGACCCCTCCGACCAACTCGTTCAACAGCTGCCGCCTGTAAGAAGCGCTTTTGCCTACTTTTCAGGCGCTTGTGAAAAGTAGGTCGCCTGCAAGCGCGCAGCGCGAGGCGAAACCGCCTTTGAAGTTGAATTCGATTAAGGAAAGCAGCCCGCACCCGGCAAGGGTGCCAAACCTCAGGCGATGGAGGCCAGATTCGAGCATCGACCCTCATCCAAACAACCCGTGTACGAACCAGCCGTCGCGCGGCTTGTATTCGCGGAATACCCAAAGCCGATTGCCATGGCGGTCGTGGGCGGTCCAGTAATCGCGACGGCAGTCCTGTCCGTCCCACCAGCCGGCCTCGATGCGTTCCGGGCCTTCGATCAGGCGCAGCTCGCCAGCGCGGCAGGGGCGCGGTTCGGGCAACAGCCAGTTGGGGCGGGGCGGGGTGTCGACGGTGGTGGTCGTGGTGCCCGGCGGCGTCCACTTCCAGGCTTTTTCCGGTCGATGATCGGGGCAGGGGGCTATGCTGCACAGACCGTCTTCGCCGATGCGCGCGACCAGCCGGTCGATCAGTGCCGGCCAGGCGTCGTTGACATTGGTGCCGGTCCACAGGTCGGCCTGCGGTGGGCGCTGCCCGGTGGTGCTGTCGGCGCGCACGCGCAGCGATTCTATGGCCGAGCTTAGCCGCACGGATTCCAGCTTCAGCCGCAGGATTTCCAGCAGCCGGTCGCGCTGGAACCCGGGCTGGCCGAGCCCGGCGGAGAGTTCGATCTTCGGCCCCCGGTCCTCCGGCAGCAACTCGATTCTGATTCGGGTCAGGGCACGATCACGCACCCGAAGCCACTGTTGCAGGTGCTCCAGCATCCGGTTGAGCGCAAACAGCAGCGCTTCGCTGCGGATGGTGGGCACGGGCAACTCAAGGGTCTGGCAGAAGTCTTCCGGCGGCTGCCAGTAGACCAGCGGGGTTTGCTCGCGACCGTGGAGCTGGTCCAGGTGGCGATTCAGCGCGCGGCCGAGTCGGCGTTCGCGCTCGAAGCGCGGCAGCGCCAGCACATCGCGTATCGACTTCAGTCCCAGCCCATCGAGCTTCTGCAGTTCGGCCGGTGCCAGGGCCAGCCGGTGCAGCGGCCAGCCCGAAAGCATGTCGCGCAGCGCGTCCATCCCGGGCACGTGCCGGCTTGTGCGCGCCAGCAGGCAGGCTGCAGCCGGCACTGGTGCCGTGCCCAGGCGAGCGTGCAGGCCCATCGCCGAGATTTCGTCGCCCAGTGCACTCAGCATCGCGTCCAGGTCGCCGTGCAGCCGGCGACTGCCGCCGGTTTCCAGTACCACGCCGTCGCCGGTGATCGCCACCTGGTGGCTGTAGCGGTAGGCCGCCAGCGCCAGTTCTTCCAGCAGGCGGGACTCGGCTTTGCGTTCGCGCGCCAGACTGCCGAGATCCGGCGCAATCGCCAGCGCGTCGGCCAGCGTCTGGCCC
Organism: Wenzhouxiangellaceae bacterium; assembly: GCA_040904965.1. Classification (GTDB taxonomy): domain Bacteria; phylum Pseudomonadota; class Gammaproteobacteria; order Xanthomonadales; family Wenzhouxiangellaceae. The sequence goes on along the minus strand of JBBDSL010000121.1, from coordinate 14,566 downwards.
GGGTGAACGCCCCGGCTGCGCGCAGCACGGTTGATTTCGATGATTCTCGCCCGACCGCTGATCGTGTCATGCACGGCGCGCGGGGTTGCCATATCCGCCCCGGGTAGCAGGCGCAGCATGGCCTGCAGCGTATGCTGAGGGCAGATGATGCCGGTCCACAGCGTGCCCGCGGGCATTACCGGCGCACGCCTCCTGCCTGCAGCGCAACCACATTGTCGGCGTGCAGGCGAATCGAGCCGGCAGACTCGCCGCCGCGGCTGCGCAGGATCTCGATGTCGCCGCCGCTGCGAATCGCCAGGCGCAGGCTGGCCAGCGAGGCCGGCGGCCTGCTGCCCGGTGCGTAGCAGAGAAATACCGGCGCATCGCCGTTCTCGGCGGCCAGTTGCAGCCGGCGTACCGCGCGGTCGCTGATGTCGGCGCTGCTGTTGCTGCCATTGGGCCAGGCCGCCACGGCGCCGCACAGGCCGCTTTTCAGGCACTGCTCGGCGGCCCAGAACGCATGCTTTTGTTCGCGCACGATGAACAGCCGGGTGAGGTCCAGCCCGGCCCGGCCCAGGCTCTGCGGGCAGGGGATCAGCGGCGGGGCGATGAACATTACCGGCCGTTCGCGCCGGGTCAGTTCGGCCAGGCACGGCAGCAGCAAGTCCAGCTCGCCGGCGCCGAAGCACTCCGGCAGCAGTTCGACCAGCTTGCCGTGCGGCCAGCCGCCGTCGGGCAGCCGTCTGTCCAGCGCGGCCCGCCCGGTACTCAATGCATGGTCCGGCCGTCGTCGGCGCCCGCGCCACAAGTCGTTGCGTTCGGAAAGCAGTTGTTCCAGCGAATCGGGGGCGTTCATCGGGGCGGTTTCCATGCGGACCAGAATACTATATATAAATACAGTTTCGCAGAAGGTGATAAAAATGGTTTCCGGTTTCGGCGGTTGGAAGTCGATTGCCTCGTAGGAGCGGTATCCGACCGCGATCAAATCCGAAAAAGAATCGCCGACGGATTCGGCTCCCACAAAAAAAGCCCGGCACAAGGCCGGGCTCAGGAGCAGGCCGCGAGGTTGCGGCGGCCCTTGCGACACGCTTATTCGCCCGAGGGTTGGGCATCATCGAGCCGGATCATGTCGCGGTTCTTGTCGACCGTGGCCATGCCGATGCCGCGCACGTTGATTAGTTCGTCGATGTGCGTGAACGGACCGTTGGTTTCGCGGTAGGCGATGATCGCCTCGGCCTTGGACTCGCCGACGCCGTTCAGAGCTTCGGCCAGTTGCTCGGCCGTGGCGGTGTTGACGTCCACCGGATCGGCGGCGAATGCCGCGTTGCCAATGCCCAGGGCCAGTACCAGTGCCAGAAAGATATGCTTGATCATGATGTTTCTCCTTGCGTTTTGTTTTCGGGTTGAGTTTCGATCGGGTCGCTTGAAGTGCGATCGTCGACCGTGAGCACAGATTAGGCAAGGAACTGGATTTTGAACATCGGCAAACTTCGCTGCAAATGGTCGGAAAGTGGCTGAATAAGGGGCAGGAAAATTGGGGGTGGGGGTAGGTGAAATGCTGATGGATGGAGGGAAGTTTTCCTAGGCGGGGTGTTCAGGCGATTGAAAATAAAGAGAAAATTCGGGGAGGCATTTTACGGTCTTTGGAATGTTATTCGGGATATGAAAAGCCCCGCCGAGGGGCGGGGCTTTTCATGTGTGGCGGAGAGAGAGAGAGGGATGGACTGCGCGGCTTCGCCGCTTGCCCTCCGCTAGCGCTCCGGGTTGCTTCGCATCGAGCTCGCTTGCGCTCGGTTCGAACCAGAGGCCGGTTCGATCTGGCGTCGAAGATGCGTCGGTGACCGTGCTGGTGCTCGTGATAATTGCGGTTTCACGCTTTCTGGTTCCAATCCGGGCGCTCTCTCCGCCACACATGAAAAAACCCCGCCGAGGGGCGGGGCTCTTTTCATGTGTGGCGGAGAGAGAGGGATTCGAACCCTCGATGGGGCTTTTAACCCCATACTCCCTTAGCAGGGGAGCGCCTTCAGCCACTCGGCCATCTCTCCGTAAACTGATTGTCGCATGCCCGAATCCAGCCGGCACGCCGGGCGTCGCTTCGCAACGCGAGAGAGAGGGATGGACTGCGCGGCTTCGCCGCTTGCCCTCCGCTGCGCTCCGGGTTGCTTCGCATCGAGCTCGCTTGCGCTCGGTTCGAACCCTCGATGGGGCTTTTAACCCCATACGCCCTTGAACTCAGGGAGCGCCTTCAGCCACTCGGCCATCTCTCCGGTTTCGCCGCATCCAGAATTCGCCGCGACGAACTGCGCATTATAACGACGCCCGGCGAAAAATTGCGACTGGTTTGGATTGATTCTCGGATTGATTCCGTTGCCCGTGTCCGGCGAGAATTTGCGACAATACGCACTGGTGGTCCTCGTCGGTCTCCCCGCACCACTAATCCGTGAATCCCGTCAGGCCCGGAAGGGAGCAGCGGCAGCGGAGGCGTGGGTGACGGGATCGGGCGGTCGGGGGCCACCTCTTTCTTCTGCTTTGCCACAGCGATTGTCACTTCGGCCGTCGTGTCGTTCTGGCTACGGCGCCTTTATAGGCGCTAACCCAGAATCGCGCGCAGAACAAAGAAGAAGACGACCGACAGTAATGCGCCGGCCGGGACGGTCACGAACCAGGACACGAAGATGGTTCCGACAACCCGCAGGTTGATCGCGGTCATGCCGCGCACAAGGCCCACACCCAGTACCGCACCCACCAGGGTGTGCGTGGTGGAAATCGGCAGTCCGGTGCCCGAGGCCATCACGATGGTGGCGGCCGCGGCGATGCCGGCGCAGAAGCCCCGGCTGGGCGTGAGATGGGTGATCTTGCTGCCCACGGTGCGGATCACCTTGTGCCCGTAGGTGGCAAGACCAATCACGATGCCGATGCCGCCGAGCACCAGGATCCACGGAGAAACCACGGTTTCCTGGCCGATTTCCCCACTGGCCGAGATGCTGACCACGGCCGCCAGCGGGCCGACCGCGTTGGCCACGTCGTTGGAGCCGTGGGCGAATGCCATGGCGCAGGCGGTGACCACCATCAGCACGGCGAACACCTTTTCGACGCTGGCGTACTGGAAGTCGCGCTCCATCAACCGATCGCCCCGAATCCGGCTGATGTGGAGGTGACCGGCCAGGGCCATGATTCCACCGATCAGCACCGACAGGGCAAAGCTCTCCACGGGGCCTAATTCGACGCCGATGTGCTTGATCCCTTTGAGCAGCGTCACCAGCGTGATGAAAAAGCCCGACAGGAAAATATAGAACGGCGCATACCGGCGAGCCGCCTTCAGCGGGTCTTCCCGGTTGAGAATCAGCCGCTGCACGCTGATGAACAGCATGAGCCCGATCACACCTGCCAGAACCGGGCTGATGAACCAGCTCATCACGATTTGTCCGATCTGTGGCCAGTGCACCGCCTGCAATCCCAGCGCGGCCACCGCGAAACCGGCCACGGCGCCGATGATCGAGTGGGTCGTGGAAACCGGCCAGCCGTATTTCGACGCGATCATCAGCCAGGTGCCGGCGGCCAGCAGTGCGGCCAGCATGCCGAATATCAGCAAATCGGGTGTGGCGGCGAACAGGCTGGAATCGACGATTCCCTTGCGGATCGTGGAGGTGACCCCGCCGCCGGCCAGCACCGCGCCGGAGAACTCGAAAATGGCCGCGATGAAGACCGCCTGGCGGATCGTGATCGACCTCGAACCGACTGCCGGCGCCATCGCATTGGCCACGTCGTTGGCGCCAATGCCCCAGGCCATGAACAGGCCGAACAGGGCCGCGAGTACGACAAAGACTACGGCAAGTTCCATCAGTCAGTCTGATTCAGTTCGATATCAGAAGGTGTAATCGGCCGCCGACCCCCTGGGCCAGGTCGCCCAGGTCGCCGGTCAATTCAAATATCCTGTACAGGAACATCACATCCACCGGTGGCAGATCCTTTTCGATTCGGAACAGTTCGGCACGGAGCTCAATCTGCATGCGGTCGGCTTCGCTTTCGATGCGGCCCAGCTCTTCGGTCATGCCCATCATCAGGTCCACTTCGCGACCGCGAAAACCGGTCTCGAACAGCTCATCGAGCTCGGCGACGGATTGTTGAGCCTGGCCCACGGCCCGGAGGCTGCTGCGCAGAAATTCCAGGTAACCGGCAGCGAGCGATTCCGGCGGCTGCATCCTGCGGCCGATGACCAGGCCGGATATGTCCTTGGCCTTGTTGGCAATACGGTCCTGGGTGGAGATCAACTCAAGCAGATCCGACCGGCTGACCGGCATGAACATGCTCTTGGGCAGGTTGAGCCGGAATTCCTGCTTGAGATCGTCGGCGTCGTTTTCGAACCGGGTGATGCGTTCGCGCGCTTCGGTGGCCGCGTCCCAGTTGCCGGCAATGACCGCCTGGAAGAACGGCACGAGTTCCATGGCGCAGGCCGAAGCCTGCTCGAAATGCTGCTGGATTGGTTTGACCGGCGAGCGGCCGAACAGGCGCGACATGTAATGGTTGGGCACGGGTGCGGTTCCACTAGTTGCTGGCGAACGGTTCTGGCGACATTGTACGTGAAGGGCGCCCGGGTTTCCCGACCCGCCCGGGCTGGTGTTGGCGCCGAATCCGCCGGCGACGGGTCTGGATTGGTTGGCGGTTGGGCGTCGCTACGTTGTTTCCGGTATCGGCATTGCAGGTGGTGATATTCAATGTATGATTGAGTGAACTCTTGCGCCTGCGCAGGTCCACCTGATGAATAGCAAGCTGTTGACCGCGTTTTCGCTCATGTTGTTGCATGCCACTGCCGGATGGGCGCAGGAGTCGCACACCCCCAGGTTGATTTTCAACGGATTCGGGACGTTGGGACTGGTTCATTCCAGCGAGGATCAGGCGGACTTCGTTTCCGATATATTCGATCCCAACGGTGCCGGCCACAGTAATGATTTGAGCCCGGAGGTCGACAGCCGGCTGGGGCTGCAGCTGACCGCCGAGATCACGCCCGACCTTTCCGCCTTCGGACAGATCATCTTCGAGCAGCGCTATGACGGCACCTACAAGCCGAAACTCGAATGGGCAAATATCAGATACGACATCACCCGGCGACTGAGTGCGCGTGCAGGACGCATGGTGTTGCCGGCCTTCCTGACATCCGAGTATCGCAACGTCGGCTACGCGCTGCCCTGGATACGCCCGCCGCTGGAGGTCTATCGCCTTTTGCCCGTCAGCAGCGCAGACGCGCTCAGTCTGGCCTATCGTTTCCGGGCCGGCGATTTCAACAACACCCTGCAGGCGCTCTACGGCAGACGAGATCTCGACTTCCCCGCCCCCGATAGTGGTGAGGTGCAATCCCGCGACTTGGTAACGCTGGCTTATACGCTTGAGCGCGGGGCTACGACCTTTTTTGGCTCTTACAGCGCAAGCCGATTGACCGTTGAGGCCTTCGAACCGCTGTTCGACGGCTTCAGACAGTTCGGCCCCCCGGGTGAGGCGATCGCCGAGCGCTTTGGTGTCGATGACAAACGCTCCGCGATCATCAGTGCCGGGGCGCGCTACGACCCGGGTGAATGGTTCGTGATGGGTGAGCTGGCGCGTTCGACGAATCAGAGCGTTCTGGCCGATAGCCATGGCATGTACGTCAGCGGCGGTTACCGCTTCGGGTCCTTCACCCCCTACCTGACACTGGCTCGAGTCGACGTCGATAGCGATACGTCCACCCCCGGTCTCCCGTTGGAGGGTCTGCCCCCGCCGCTTGCCGGACTTGCGCAGGGACTCAATGCGGGCCTCAACGATCTGCTGGGCTTGTCACCTGCACAGAAAAGCGTTTCGCTGGGCACGCGCTGGGATTTCGCCCCGAATTTTGCCTTGAAACTGCAATTGGATCACATGGATATAGACAAAGGCTCGCCGGGATTCCTGATTGACAGGCAGCCGGGCTTCCAACCGGGCGGCACGGTATCGCTATTCAGTGCCAGCCTCGACGTTGTCTTCTAATGACGGCGTGCGGATCGTCTCGATAGAATAGACGCCGATATAGTTCCCGGCGGTGGAGACATTCAATGTATGCTAGGTTTAAGTTCTTGCTCATACGCGGGTTCACCGATGAAGAGTAGCCTGTTGGCAGCGTTTTCGCTCATGTTGCTGTATGCCACCGCTGGATGGGCACAGGAATCGCACACCCCCAGGTTGATTTTCAACGGGTATGGAACGGCTGGACTGGTGCATTCCAGCGAGGATCAGGCGGATTTCGTTTCCGATCTGTTCGATCCCGACGGCGCCGGCCACAGCAGCGATTTGAGCCCGGAGGTCGACAGCCGGCTGGGGCTGCAGCTGACCGCCGAGATCACGCCCGACTTTTCCGCGTTCGGACAGATCATCTTCGAGCAGCGCTATGACGGCACCTACAAGCCGAAACTTGAATGGGCAAATATCAAATACGACATCACCCGGCGACTGAGTGCGCGTGCAGGCCGCATGGTGTTGCCGACCTTCCTGACATCGGAGTATCGTAATGTCGGCTACGCGCTGCCCTGGATACGCCCGCCGCTGGAGGTCTATCGCCTTGTGCCCGTCAGCAGCACGGATGCGCTCAGTCTGGCCTATCGTTTCCGGGCCGGCGATTTCAACAACACCCTGCAGGCTCTTTACGGCAGACGAGAGGTCGATTTTCCCGGTGACGACAGCGGCGAGGTGAAGGCCCACGACGCAGTGACGCTGGCTTATACGCTCGAGCGCGGGGCCATGACCTTATTCGCCTCCTACAACCAGAGCCGATTGACTATTGAAGCCTTCGAACCGCTGTTCGACGGCTTCAGACAGTTCGGCCCCCCGGGCGAGGCGATCGCCGAGCGCTTTGGTGTCGACGACAAGCGCTTCGAGCTCTTCAGTGCCGGGGCGCGATACGACCCGGGGGACTGGTTCGTGATGGGTGAAGTGGTGCGTGCGACGAATCAGAGCGTTCTGGCCGACAGCCACAGCATGTACGTCACCGGCGGCTACCGTTTCGGCTCCGTTACACCGTACCTGACGCTGGCCCAAGCTGACGTCGATAGCGATACGTCCACGCCCGGTCTCCCGCTGGAAGGTCTGCCCCCGCCGCTGGCCGGGTTCGCGCAGGGACTCAATGCGGGCCTGAACAGTGTGCTGGGCTCGGCGCCCGCACAGAAAAGCGTGTCGCTGGGGACACGCTGGGATTTTGCCGCGAATTTTGCCCTGAAGCTGCAATTCGACCACATGGATCTCGACGAAGGTTCGGCGGGGTTCCTGATTGACCGGCAGCCGGGCTTCCGGCCCGGCGGCACGGTTTCGTTGTTCAGCGCCAGCGTCGATTTTGTTTTCTGAGGTGGCGATGATAATGAAACGGCTGTCAATAATCGGTTGCGCGCTTGCGCTGAGCTTTATGCTCAGCCCGGCTTTGGCTTTGGCCGATGTCGTGGTGGTCGTCGCCAGGGAGAATCCGGTGACGACCCTGACGCACGCGCAACTGGCCGACATCTACCTGGGGCGGCTGAGCCGGTTCCCCAACGGCGGGTCCGTGGTTCCCATCGACCAGAAGGAGGGCGCTGACGTGCGCGCCGAATTCTACAGCGAGTATCTCGGACGATCGCCGGCCCAGATCAAGGCGCACTGGTCGAAGCTGATCTTTACCGGCCGCGGTCAGCCCCCGCGCTCGGTCGCGGATGGACCTGCCATGATCGAGTTCATCGCCGAGCATCCCGATGCCATCGGCTATATGGATTCCGACCACGTCAATGACGACGTGCGGATAGTGTCGATTGAGTAACCACGAGCGACGTATTGACGAACCGGCGCCGCCGGCCGATCATGCGCTTGCATCGGGGTGGCGACACCGGCTGCTTGAGCCGCCGGTGCTGTTTACTGCCATCGCGGTGCTCGTGCTGGCCGTAATCTGGGTGACAACCCTGAACCTCGCCAACCGGGAGTACGCCTCGGCCGAGCGCGCCGCCGCCGCGTTGACGGCGGATCTGGCCGATACCTACGAGGCCCAGGTGGTTCGGGCCTTGCGCGAGATCGAGCAAACCCTGAAACTGGTCCGTTACCAGCTTGACGGCACGCCGCCGGCCGATGTGCTTCGGGAACTGGCGGACAAGACGCTGCTGCCCCCCGAGATCGTTTTTACGGTCAGTATTGCCGGTGTCGACGGCGAGATTCTCGCCACCAACGGCGACGCCGATGACGAAGGCCCGGTCTCCGCCGACCTGCTACAACGGGCAAGCGAGAGCGACCAGGTGGTCGTCGGGTTGCCGCAGCACGATTCACGCAGTGACGAATTCCTGCTGCACTTTGCCCGGCGCATCGGCGATCCGGATGAAGCCTTCCCGGGAATCGTCATGGTGTCCACGCATGCCGGGTATTTTGTCAGCGGCTATGAGTCCGGCACACTGGGTGAGCACGGCGTGCTCGCACTCGTTGGTACTGATGGCGTGTTTCGTGCGCGACGCAGCGGCGATCAGACCGTCGCGGGCGAGCGCATCGACTACGAGTCGCTGGTGTCGGAGGACGCCACGGGCGAAGCAGCGCCCACGATCCAGATCAACGTCTGGGATGGCGTGCGGCGCTATACCATTGCCAGAAAGCTGTATGGATTTCCGCTGGCATTGGTTGTCGGACTGTCGGTTGAAGAGCAACTGGCCGCCGCGTCCCGGCTCGGACGCAGCTACATGTGGCGCGCCGGCGGGGCCAGTCTGTTGGTTATTGTCGTGATCGCATTCCTCGGCCGCATGAGCTGGCAGCTTCAGAAAACGCGCAACCGTGCCCTGCAGGAGCGGGTTGAGCACGCCCGTAAGGTTGAATATCTTGCCTTCCACGACAATCTTACGGATCTGCCGAACCGCGCCTTTTTTTCCCGCCTTTTGACTCAGGGGATGCAGCAGGCGCGGCGCTATGAGCGGAATCTGGGATTGCTGTTCCTCGATCTGGACCGATTCAAGACGATCAACGACTCGCTCGGCCACGATGCCGGCGACGAGCTGCTGTGCGAGGTTGCACGGCGGCTGCAAGGCGCCGTGCGCGATAGCGATATCGTCGCCCGCCTGGGGGGTGACGAATTTGTGATTCTGCTGCCGGAGGTCGGCGCCGGCAACCATGTGGCGGTGGTGGCCGACCGGGCCCTGGCGGCAGTCAGCAAGCCGTTCACGCTGGCCGGGCAGGAGTTTCGCGTAACGGTGAGCATTGGTGCCACCGTTTTCCCGGACGACGGCGAGGACGAGCAGACATTGATGAAGAATGCCGATGTCGCGATGTATTACGCCAAGGAGCAGGGAAAGAACAACTTCCAGTTCTATTCCGAGGAGCTGAATGCCGACTCGCTGGAACGGCTCGCGCTGGAATCGAGTCTCCGGCGCGCCCTGGAGCAAGGCGAGTTCCGGCTCTTCTATCAGGCCAAGCAGAACATGGCCACCGGGCGTATCACGGGTATGGAGGCGTTGCTGCGCTGGCAGCACCCCGATCTTGGGTTGATATTGCCGATGCAGTTCATCCCGATGGCCGAAGAGACCGGGCTTATTGTTCCGATCGGGCGCTGGGTGCTGGAAACCGCCTGTCGCCAGAACATCGCCTGGCAGGCGCAGGGATTCCCGCCGCTCAGCATGGCCGTGAACCTGTCGGCACGTCAGTTTATCGACGAGCATCTGCTCGACTCGGTAAGAGACGTTCTTCGCGATACAGGCATGAAGCCGCAGTTGCTTGAAGTCGAGATTACCGAGAGCATGGTCATGCGCGATATGATCAAGACGATCCAGATTCTCACCGAACTCAAGAAAATGGGTGTCCGGGTCGCGATCGACGATTTCGGCACCGGATATTCGTCATTGTCCAACCTCAAGAAGTTTCCACTCGATACGATCAAGATAGACGGATCGTTCATTCACGATCTGATTCGCAGCGCCGAAAACAAGGGGCTGACCAGGGCGGTCATTGCAGTGGGCAAAAGCCTGAGCCTTAATGTAGTCGCCGAAGGCGTGGAGACCGTCGAGCAGGCCGACTTCCTGCGCACCAATTCGTGTGATGAATTCCAGGGCTTTTACGGCAGTGCGCCGATGCCGGCCGAAGAGTTCGCCGAGATGTTGCGGGCGCAGATGCAGGAATCATCCTGATTGCCGACATTGCTCAAGGCATACGGCATAAGAAGATCCCCGCGCTCCCGGGCCGCAAGCAATATCCCCGGAGAGCGATTCGCATAAAGTCCCCTTGACCATGCCCCGCTTGGGGTCCGGTGTATTTGATGCGTTATACTTGAAATGCTGGCATGATGGTATCCGAGTGCTGCATGAATTTCTCAACGAGAGCGTCCGGAACGCAGTGTTTCCGAGGCAGGAAATTCATGCAATGGGAGGGTTTTGGTAGATGAGGGCAGGGGATGGAAGTTTGCGGTCACGATAAAGGTGAAGTCACGCGCTTGTTGCGCGGTTGGCGTGGCGGTGATGACAATGCCGGCTCCCGGTTGTGGGAAATCGTCTACGCTGACCTCAAGCGGCTGGCCGGCCGTACCCTCGCCGGCCGACGAGGCGGCGACGGCAATGCAACCAGTCTTGTGCACAAGGCCTATCTGCGGCTGTTGGGCACTGATATTGACTGGGACGACCGGCGTCATTTCTTCCTGGTTGCAGCGCGTGCGATGCGCTTTGTCCTGGCCGATGAAGCGCGCCGGCAACTTGCCGCCAAGCGTGGTCAGGGTGCGGTGACGTCTCTTGATCAAGAGAACGTGGAGCCGGAGGACGGCTCGCTGCCGCGTCCCGAGGAAGTGTGGTCCATTCATGAGTTGCTCGATCAGTTGACACAAACGCGTCCGCGTCAGGCTCAATTGGTCGAATTGCGTTACTTCGCCGGTCTCTCGGCCGAGGAATCGGCAGAGGTACTGGGCGTTACGACCCGAACCGTGGTGCGCGACTGGAGAGCCACCCGGATCTGGCTGCATCGGAAAATCAATCACGCCCCATGAGCCGGGATACGCGCAATCCGGACCGGCCTGACGGTAAAAGGCCGACCGATTCCGATCCAGAGCGCGACGCCGGACGGTCCGGCGATCCGGAAGCCGAAAAGCACGATTCGGACATCCCTGCCGGCCGCAAGACGCATACGTCCCCGGCCACTCGCCCAGCCGAAGAACCTCCGAGCTCGTTTCTTGCGACTCCGGCTGCTGCGCGGCTGGCCGGGGGGGATGCCGTTGAGATCGAAATCGGCATCCAGGATCCGGCGGCGCTGTCGCCCGAGGAGCGCTACGAACTTGGTGCATGTCTCGGGGAAGGAGGCATGGGGCGTGTCTATCGGGCGCATGACCTTCAGCTCGGTCGTGACGTGGCGCTGAAGTTTCTCAATCATCACGATCCCCACGTGCGCCAGATGTTTCTGCGCGAGGCGCGCGCCCAGGCGCGGGTACGGCATCCACACGTACTGGATGTTTTCGACAGTGGCGTGCTGGATGGCCAGCCGTTTGTCTCGATGCGCCTGATCGACGGCCAGACCCTGGCCGGGATCGCGCCCCGGCTTTCACTTGAGGAACTGCTCGGCTTGCTGATCCAGGCCTGCGAAGGATTGCACGCGGCCCACGTCGCGGGCCTGGCGCATCGTGACGTGAAGCCGGCCAATATCCTGGTCGAGGAGACACCCGATGGCGAGTTTCGCGCGCAGATCGCCGATTTCGGGCTCGCGGTCGAGCTTGCCGATCGCGCCGAACCGGGCGGTCTCCCGCTTGCCGGTTCACCCCAGTATATGGCTCCGGAGCGGTTGCTTTCGAACGCTGTTGTCGAGGCGCGCCGGGCCGATATTTACAGCCTTGGCATGACCATGTACCGGGTGCTGGCCGGAACGCTTCCGTTCGCCGATCAGGAGTTCACCGAGATCATTCAGGCGCGCCGGGCCGGTACCGCGCGGCCGGCCGACTCGCCACCCTTGCCGCCGCCACGGCAATTCAACCCGTCGCTGCCGGCCGAGGTGGAGGCCATTATTTTGCGTTGTGCCGCACCTGAACCCGGCCGGCGTTATTCCAGTGCACGCGCGGTCGCCGCCGACCTGCGCCGCTATCTTGACGGCGAAGTGGTCGAAGCCTATGCCGCGGGATTGGCCTACAGGCTTACCCGGTTCGTGCTTCGCAACCGGGTTCTGGTCATGCTCACCGGCGTCACGATCGTCGCGATACTTGCGGCGACGATTGCTGTGGGCATTTTCGCCATCCGCGCCGACTCGGCACGCCACCGGGCCGAGTTGCGCCAGGCCCAGGCCGAGGAGCTGATTCGCTTCATGGTCGTGGATTTGCATGAAAAACTTGAAGATCTGGGTCGGCTCGACGTCATGAGCGATGTTGGCGACGCGGCGCTGGAATATTTTGCGGCGGTCCCGGACGAGGTGCTCAGCGACGACGAACGACTTCGACGTTCGCGCGCGCTCTATCAGATCGGCCAGGTCCAGATTCGTCAGGGCGCCAATTCGGAGGCGATCGTCACGCTGGAAATGTCGCTTGAGCTGGCTCAGCAACTGGTAGCGAGCGATTCGGAAAATTCCGAACGGCTTTACGAACTCGGGCAAAGCCATTTCTGGCTGGGTTATCTGCACTGGCGTCAGGGCGAGCTGGAAAGTGCCCGCGATGCATTCGAATCGTATCGGGACGTGTCCGCCCGACTCGTGGCGCTGGACCCGGACAATCCCGAATGGTTGCGCGAGCTTGCCCACTCCCACAGCAACCTCGGGTCGCTGCTGCGCGCCGAAGGAAACCTGGATCGAGCGCTTGAGGAGTTCCGCTCCGGTCTGGAAATTGACATCAGCCTGGCGCGCGATCAGGCCGGCGATCAAACCGGCGAGCAGGCCGCACAGGGCGAACTGGCCGCCAGTAACAATATGGTCGGACTTGTGCTGCAGGATCTGGGCAGAATCGAGGAAGCCGCCCCCTATCTCGAACGTAACCTTGCGATCCGGCGCGAACTCTTCGATCAGGATCCGGCAAGTCCGCGCAGCCGCGATTTTCTCGCCACCAGCCTGAGCGATATAGGCGTGAATCTCAGCGTGCGCGGTAAATGGGCCGAAGCCGAAAGCCGCTTTCGGGAAAGTCGAGGGTTGCTGCAGGCGCTGACCCGGCATGATCCGGAGAATACAAGCTGGAGATTCAAGCTGACCTGGACGCGCATTTACCTGGCACGCGTCGCATTGAATGCGCACGACAGCGCAAGTGCCCGGGCTCACCTGGATGCGGCAGCCGACCTGGCGGCGCCGTTTTCCGAGCCTGATTCGACCGTTTCATGGCGAAGAACCCGCGGTGTGATTTTCTACTATCAGGCCGTCGCCGCGCGTTCTCGCGGTGACTTCGAAGCAGCCAGAGTAGCTTCGCGCAAGGCCGTGGACACTCTCGAAGCGTTGTCGGCGACCCAGCCCGCCGACCGAACGGTGCATCGCTGGCTGGCTCAGGCGCATGTCGTGGATGCCGGCGTGCAAACCGGCGCGGCGCAGGCCCGGCGTGCATATCGAAGATCGGTCGATGCCGCGGAGCCGTTCCTGCAGCAAGTCAGGGAGCGGCGCATGCTGCTGCCCTGGGCAATTGCGACCCATTGCCTGGGTAACGCCGAAACCGCCGGGCCGGTACGGCAGGAACTTGAACGCCAGCTTTATTCAGAACCCGGACAAGAGTTTGCCTGCGCACAGGTGCTTGGTCAATCGCCATGAGAATCCGCAGCAACGATTCTGCCCCGAATGACTTCACCCCGAAACAACAGGAGAGCATAATGTCACACCGCGTCAGCAGCACAATCAACGTCTTCTTCAAGCCGGGCAAGAGCGATCCCGACGACGATTTCCGCTATGAAATGGTCACCGACGACCACGGGTGGGAAGTCGATAGTCACGGCAATATCACCCCGCCGCCGCGCAAGAAAGTAATCCAGCTGCGCTTGAAATCCGATGTGAACGCAAGTTTTTTTGGCATGCGTTTCGCGCTGGACCAGAGCGCGTTCCCAACCGGTCCGCGTGAGCAACCCTGGTTCAATGCTTCCGATTGGCAGGCCTTCGTTCCTATGGCGGAAAAAGTCGGGCGGGAAATCATCTTCGTGTTGGATCACCAGGTCAGCCAGGTGCTCTATCAGCTCGGTGTCATCTACGACGATCGGATCGTCTGGGACGATCCGAGAATCTACAGCGACGGCAGCGATTAGTCAGTAACACGAAGAGCACGAAGAAGGCACGAAGGTCACGAAGAAAGAATTCCTATTTTTAAACTTGGTGCTCTTCGTGCCTTCTTCGTGTCCTGCTTTTCGGTTTGGCTCCTCCGCAAAATCTGTGGGTAGATGTTTCGCTCGGAGAGGGTGCCAAGTGTATGATGTACACGGAAAAATAACGGTGGCTGAGCACATTTTTTGGGTTGATTTTTTCCGGATCAATTTTTTTGCTCTCGCCAAGACGCGAAGACGCCAAGAACACCAATGGAATGGGAAGAATGAGTGTGTCGAAAGGCTCAACAACGCGCACAACAAGCAGCTCCTCACATATCTAAAGCTCACCGACAGAAAGCTCGGGTATTTGCTCAATTTTGGCTCTATTGCTCTTCTGGTGGGTACAGAACTGCGCTAAGTATCTGATTTTC
>JBBDSL010000120.1:0-76322 GCA_040904965.1 Wenzhouxiangellaceae bacterium | reverse complement strand
TCAGGTGTTCACGTTGGACCGGATTGGGTGTTCACGTTGGGCCGGAATATGCAGGTAGACGGGTGCCCAGCCAGTCGTCGTGTTTCCGCGCTGGTGTTGGGTCGGTTTGTAATGGCGCTTGGAGATGCGCCTGAATTGTGAATTACTAGGGCCGGCCCAGATTGGAAAGTTTCTTGCCTGGCGGATGGTTGATCTGCTCTCGTCGGGTGCAGGTGATGTTGAATGTAAACCAGGAGTAAAACCTGATGAACCTGAAAAATGCGTGTGGATGTTTATTTATTGTTGCGATGTTGTTGGTTCAGGGTTGTGGAACCACCCCTAAGGGATCGAGGGTCAGGTCGTGAAACGACTAAACCGTGTGGTGGTGCCTTGCATCTTGCATTACCCGCGTGACCGCTCGACCATCTCCGGCTGGAGCCGAGGCTCGTGCATGAATCACTGGATTCGATCGTATTTCTGTACGCTCGTTGCCGCAGTTCTGGCCACGGCATGCAGCATCACGCAGATCCCGGTCACTGAACGCATTACCGTTCACGATAACCCATCCAGCGTTATTCTCCATACGCCGGTGGTCATCGAGCTTGATCACGCAAAACCGGTTCGGCTCCGCGCCAAGAGTAGTTGGAATAGGATCGGCGAGATCCCACAGGGCACGGTTTACTCCACAGCCGACCAGGTAGTCGTTGTCGAGTCGTTCAACACTCGACAGGCGTATATTGTAGTTAATGAGGGGCGAGTCGTTGGCTACTTCCTGCCGGTAGAGAATTCATTCGTGAAAGTTGCGCCTGTGGAAATCATGTTTATTGATCAAGGAAACTAAGTAAATGAAAACGAAACTCCGTACTCTTCTTGCTATTATTATGCTGATAGCCTTGGCAGCATGTGCCAGCGGCCCTGGCTACAAGGATGTAGCTGCCGAAATCTCCGATCTTGAACCTGGAAATGGCCGAATCTACTTCTACCGCACGGCAATCGTCGGCGCGGCAATGCAGCCGAGTATTCGATTGAATGAGGAGGTTGTAGGCAAAGCTAAACCCAAGGGATTTTTCTACATTGATCGGCCCGCGGGCTCCTACATTGTCGCGACCTCAACCGAAGCAAAAAGGAGTCTTTCACTGCTACTCGAAGAAGGTAAGGAAATGTATGTCCGGCTGGACGTGAAAATGGGCCTTCTGGTTGGTCATGTCAAACCCGTACTCGTCGAGCCGGCAGAGGGATTCTCCGATATTCAAAAACTGAACTATACCGGGGGGTGATGAACTGGCCGACACTGGCGATCCGTGCCGTGGCGCCTTAGGTCCGGGCCGTGCTTGGCCGACTCGACCAGATCGACAGCGCGGTCCTTGGGGTCGCGTCTTCCTTTTTGTACTGACGACAACAACGCCCGGCCTTGCCGGGCGCTTTCGTTTTTGATCTTTCCCTTTACGATTCCTCCACCGTCAACACCAGGCACCCGCGCATGACGCGCACGCGGACCGGGGCCTGGATATCGAACCCGGCGGCGGCCAGCCAGTCGCCGCGCATCTGCAACCACGGCACGCGCCGCGAGCGCCGCAGCTCGGGCGCGTGGGCCGGACACTCGTAATACTGGGTGCCGACCGTCAGCCGGCGTTCGGTGGGGGTGTTTGCCGGGCGTCGATTGCCCGTAGAATGCTTGTCAGCCATGACTCAACTCCTCAGTAGTTGGTTGTGGTCAGCCTGGCTGGGGAGGAGCTAACTCCCCGGTCAGGCGCTTATCTCCGCAGACTCCTATGTATCGATCACCTCGATCCTGATCCGGTCTTCGAACCGCTCGAAGTCCCCGCCGTTGTGCGTCAGCAGTGCCGGGATGTCGTGGGTAAGCACGGTCGCGATGATGTTGGCGTCGTGGACCTGGTTGCCGCCGAGGGCGACTTCGATGATCAGTTGATGCAGGTGACGGGTGACGGCGGCGGTATCGTCGGCAACGCACGAAACGCGCGGCGAGCGTTGCCAGCCGCTGGGCGAGCAGCTCGGGCCTGGCCGTCTCGTCGTAAGCGTTCAGTCCAGGCCGTTCCTGACGTACACGATCCGGGTCGGATAACGGCGGATCGACAGAGAACTTGTCCTTCCACACCCGGGGCGTGAGTTCTTCGGTTCTGCCGGCCGGGTGCTGGTCGATTCCGTGCAGCACGTCAACCAGGCCGGCGTGCGGGTTGACATCGTGCAGCCGACAGGTGGTCAGCAGGCTCTGGATGGTGCCGTATCCGCCAATCGCAGCCAAACCGGGCAAGAGCGATATGATACGGGGGGCGCGCCGCGCTCCCCGACTTTTCCTGACCTGAAACCCGGAGGGCATTTGAATTGAAACCTTCAGGCCGAAACCGCTGCCTTTCAATCATGCTGATTCTGCTGGCGAGTCTGGCAAGCGCGACATGGCCGTCGCCCGCGAGCGAAACACAGCGTTTCCGGATACACGTTTACGACGACGGTGTGTACCGGGTGGACTACGAGCAGCTTCAGGCGTCCGGACTGCGCGGCCCGGTTTCGAGCCAGCAACTGACGATCGAGAATCTTGGCCGCGCCGTTGCGGTCCAGGTCGATGATGGCGGCGATGAACGATTCGGGCCGGGCGACGGTGTGATATTCGTCGGGGAGCACCTCCGGGGTGAGACGAGCCATTACCACGACTTTTCACCCTTCAATGTCTATGTGCTCACGGCGGGCGAACCCTCTGACGGAAGGCAAAGGGAAGCCTACCGGATGACCAGCACGTCCGCGGTAGCGGTCGACCCTTCTGCGCGAACACCGTCAACCTTGCGCAGCAGGCTGCACCTGGAACGCGATCTGCTCAGAGTGCCGCTTTCGGGCCCGGTCGGCACCTATGAGAGCGAGACGCTCTGGTACTGGCAGCAATTGAATCACCTGGCATCGGAGCCGACCCGTATCCCCATCGACCTCTCGCGCCTCGACCGCGAAAGCGAATCGGTTTTCAGTCTGAAGCTGCAGTTTCGGGGTTGGTCCGACTCCGCGAACGCTTCCGGTGCCTCGATTCCCGACCACGTCGTCGAGATCTCCCTGAACGGGACGATGATCGGGCGCGGCAGCTGGGACGGTCGCGACACCCACCTGATCGAGATGACTCGAGTTTCTCCCGAGCTCGTCAGACCGGATCACAATGCCCTTGAAATTCGCGTGCCGCTGCGCCGCCAAGGTAACGACGCCGAGACCGTCATCGACGTGGTGTACCTGGACTGGATCGAGGCCATATTCCCGCGCGATACGCGGCTTGGCGACAAGCAGGAACGCTTGCAGCTTCCGGCAGACGGGAATACCGGCTGGCTGAGCCTGGTCACAACGCTGCACGAGAATGCAGGGCCGGCGGGCGAGTTTGTCGACGTGTTCAGCGACAGCGGCTTTCACGCAGCTATCCGTAGACAGGATGGCGCAATGGATGAGGCGCTGCGGGCGGGCGTGTTTGAAGCGCCCATTCCGCCCGGCGCACACAGTCTTTGGGTCGTGCCGGACGGCGGTTTCAAACGCGCGCCCGTCATCGAACTCGACCGTCCGTCGAGGCTGACCGAAAGCACGGACCAAAGCGACTACTTCATTATCGTCCATCCCAGCCTTGTCGAAGCGGCGGAGCCGCTGGCCCGTTTCCATAATCGGCACGGAACGAGTACCGAGATTGTGAATGTTCAGGACATTTATGACGAATTCAATTTCGGCATCAAGCATCCTCGCGCAATCCGTGATTTCCTTGCGCACGCCCGAAAAACCAGGCCGGCGCCTGCCCCAAGTCACGTACTGCTGGTTGGCGATGCCAGTTGGTACGTCAAGGAGCACGCCGAGGCGACCCCCGAACGCATTCGATACAATCAGCGCGACCTCATCCCGACCTGGCAACTGCGCTCGCGCGACGGCCCGGCCGCCAGCGACAATCCATACGTCATGCTCGATGGTGACGACTTTCTTCCTGACATGGCGATCGGCCGGTTTCCTGCAAGCAGCCCGGCCGAAGCACGTTCCATGGTCAACAAGACCGTTAGCTATATGGAAAACCCCGCTCCTGGCCCCTGGCGCGCCCGCGTCGCGCTGGCCAGCGACTCGACCCGGAATCTCTCCGCACGCAATGCGCAGTTGGTAAAGCGTGCCCGAAACCAGGGCCTGAATGCGCTCGAGTTCCTGCCCGATGCCGCCGATGACGGTGAACTGCAACAGCTCCGGCTGCGGTCGTCCATTGACGAAGGCATGCTGGTCATGCACTTCTTCGGGCATGGCGGCCGCTTCATGTGGCAGATGGCACCCTCGCGGGGAACCGCAGGCAACCTGTTCGATATGCAAGACCTCGACCAGCTGGCGCCGAGCACCCGCCTGCCGATCGTACTGAGCATGTCATGCGCGACAGGGCCGTTCGACCATCCCGAAGCCGATTCATTGGCAGAGAAATTTCTTCGCATGCAGGATCGGGGCGCGGTAGCAGTACTGGCCGCCTCCGCGCGCAACAGCCCGTCGCTGAATTTCACGAACTTGCTGTTTGATGGAATCCTTAACGCCCCAACACTGGGCGAAGCGGTCCAGATTGCCAAGAACGCGCGAATGCATCCCGATTCGGCCATGTTCTACAACCTGTTCGGGGATCCGGCGCTGGTACCCGCGCGCCCGCAGCGTATTGTCCCCCTGGAAATCACGGGGCGAAGCCCACTGGAAGTCGAGGTGCTTGTGCCATTCGAGGAATTCGACGGGTTTGCCGAAGTTCAATGGCTGCACCAGGCAAACGAACCGGTTGTGCAGCGATTGGAAGTCGATGGCGGGCCGCTTGTGCTGCGGGCCCCGCGGCAGTCCGACAGCATGGGTTTCCAGCGTGTCGCGATTTATCTTTGGAATCGGGAAGGCGACCAGGACGCATCAGGTACGATCGGGCTCGACGAAGAGGTCAGCGAGTAGCGTCGCGGATGCACGGCACCGGTTCAATGGATGCCGCCGCGATCACTCTGCGACGAAGGTGCATTGAAGACTGAAGCGGAGGGATCGGGACAGGAAGCGGTGACCACCGGAAGGCCGGTGGTCACCGTTACTGACGAGAACGTTAATCAGCGGGTCGGTCGGGTCAGACCAGGCGACGCCTCAGAGTCGCGCCGCCGAACAGTGCCAGCGCACCGAAGAGTGCCAGCAGCGACCAGATGCTCAGCGTCGGAACCGCGATAGGCGCGCCGAGGACGGTATTGCCATCGGTTGCGCTGGCATTTCCCGGGCTGGGATCCGTCGACGAAGCCGAACTGATGGTCGCCGTGTTGCTCAGCGTGCCGGTGGCGCCTAATGGTACGCCGCAAGTTGCGGTATACGTTACGGAGGACCCGACCGGCATGGACAAAGTGTCGTTCAGTGTCCCGCTTCCATCGGTGTTGCCGGTTGCGCCACCGGCGGTCGAGCTGGTCCAGCTGCAGTTCTGCAGCGGCGCCGGGAACACATCGTTGACGATCGCATCGCTGACCGCCGAAGGACCATTGTTCTGAGCCACGATGGTGTAGCTGATCGGATCGCCTGCGGTGTGTGCGGTCTGGTTGTCGGTCTTGCTGATCGTCAGATCCGCCGAAGCGCCGAGCGCGCTGGTATCCGTCGCACTGTCATTACCGGCATCGGGATCGCCTGCCGAAGCCGAGCCGATGGTGGCCGTGTTGCTCAGGGTGCCGGTGGCCGCCGGGTCGACATCGCAGGTGACGTCATAGGTCACGGAAGACCCGACCGGCATGTCCAGGGTATCGCTCAGGTTGCCGCTGGCGTTGGTATTGCCGGTGGCCCCGCCGGCTGGTGTGCTGGTCCAGCTGCAGTTTTGCAGCGGCGCCTGGAAGGTGTCCTCGACCAATGCGTCGCTGACCGCGGAAGGTCCGTTGTTTTCGGCAACAACGGTGTAGTTGACCGGAGTCCCCGGCGTATGCGCGGCCTGGTTGTCGGTCTTGCTGATGGCAAGATCCGCCGACGGCGTCAAGGTGACGTCAGCAGTATCCGAGTTGTTGCTCAGGTCACCGTCGGTGATCGAGGCGTCCGCACTAACCGTGGCGGTGTTGCCCAGATTGCCGGTGGCTGTCGGATCGATGTCGCAGGTGGCAGTGTAGGTCGCGTTCCCGCCGGTGAGCAACGTGATCACGTCGTTGATATCGCCCGCGCCGGCTGCCGTGCAGCTTGAACCGGCCGAAGCGGTACAGGTCCAGCTGCATGTCAGGGCGGCCGGGAAGAGGTCGGCGACCGTGGTGCCGGCGGCATCGTCGGGACCGGCATTGGCGGCAACAATGGTATAGGTCACCTGCGCACCGGGTGTCGCGGTGGCCCCTCCGGCAGTCTTGGTGATGTTCAGGTCTGCGGTCAGGGTCCCGGCGGGACTTTCGAATGAAGCCAGCGCCAAAACAAATGCCACGCAGAGCGCAAGGTAGGTAATGGTTCTCATATTTGACTCTCCCTTTCAGCACGGCCTCGAAAAGATCCGTACCTTGGCTATCGACCGTTGTGAACCGGTCAAGTGTGAATCGAGTGATTCATCAAGTCCGACAAGCCATCATCGACCGACTGTGGCTCTCCGATCACGGTTAGCGAACCGAACCTGAATGGGAATACAGATGCAGTATAGAGCCTAGCTTTGCGGAAGTATAGCCCTGTGCGCAACACAGGGATGCCGGTTCGCCGGGGTCGTCGGCGAGATGCCCAGGCCTGCGGCCGCTCACGACTCGCTCAGCAGGTCGCTCGCCATCGTCGCCTCCGGACTGTCGGGCGCGATTTGCCGCAGCGAGCTCAGAGTCGCCCGGGCCGCTTCGTGGTCCCCGGTCAGGTGCTGAACCGTAATCAGCGCGAGATGCGCTTTTAGGTGTGTCGGGGCCAGGTCCAGGGTGCGACGGAAATACGCGCTGGCTTCTTCCAGCCGTCCAACCTCCACCAGGAATGCGCCATAGTTATAGCTTGACTTCGCGTAATAGGGGTTTTGCGAAAGTGCCAGGCGGAACTCGGCTTCGGCCCGATCCCGTTGTTCGTTTCGCGCCCAGTGAATGGCCAGGTCGACGCGCGCGGGCACGAAATCCGGTTCCAGACTCAAGGCTTCCTGGAGGGTCTCCAGGGCCCGTTGGTGGTCCTGGATCCGCCGATACAGGCTCGACAGCAGCCAGAGCGCCCGGGCGCTGTCCTTGTTCCCGGAAAAGCGCTCCAGGAATTCAACCGCCGCAGCGCGGTCTCCCTGCTCGAACCGCTGGGCTGCCAGCGTCAGCACCAGCGATTCCGAAACCACGCCCGTGGCCTGAAGCTCGCTGGCGATCTCCCAGGACTCGTTCAGCCGGCCCACCCCGGCCAGGGCCGCGGCGTGAAGCTCCCGGTAGACCGGGCTGTCGCCGCCCGTTGCAACCAGCTTGCTGGTGTAGTTCAGTGCATCCCCGGGCCGCCCCTTGAACAGCAGGTGCTTGGCGGCGCTCATGCGGTTCAGATCAGAGACACGGTCCTGCGGTGCAATGCCCTCGTCGTGCAGCACTTCGCGGATCTCTTCTCCGCCCGCTCCGCTGCCGTGCAGGTAACCAAGGGACTGCAGCCGGCTTACCAGCTCGGGCTCCAGCGCCTGGGTGGTGGCGGCTTGCTCGGCGGCGTGCTCCCGGATGAAAACGGCGAGTTCTTCGCGCAAGCGCCGGGCTCCGACGGGGTCTTCGGCGATCAGGTTGGCCAGTTCGTCGGGATCGGCAGCGAGATCGTAGAGTTCGGGGCGCGGGCCGTGAATGTATTTGTGGTCGCCTTCGTAGAGCACGCGCAGTTCGCCCCAGCCGTGGGTCAGCCTCGGCGAAAGATTCTCGGCGTAGTATTGCGGCGTGTAGAGTTTGCGCTGCCCCGGGTCGCGTTCGTCTCCGGCCCACAGGGGTTTCAATGATTGTCCGTGGAGTTCATTCGGTATTTCCATGCCCAACAGGTCAAGAATTGTCGGCACGATATCGACGATGCCGACGCGGTCGTCGACCACGCGTGCGGACCCGGATCCGAGACCGGGGGGGCGGATGATCAGGGGCACGTGCAGCGTGGAATCGTAAGCCAGGACGGCATGGGTCACTTCGTTGTGTTCTCCCAGCCCCTCGCCGTGGTCGGCGGTCACGACGATCAGGGTACGTTCCAGCTTGCCTAAGCGCCGCAATTGGTCAAGCATGTGCCCCAGCCGGGAATCGGCATAGGCGATTTCGCCGTTGTAGAGGTCGTCGGCGTACAACTGATCGTAGGGTGGCGGGGGCTCGAACGGCTGGTGCGGATCGAAGTAGTGCAACCAGAGGAAGAACGGTTCTTCGCCACGTGCTTCCAGCCAGGGTATGACCGCCTCGTTGACCTGCGCGGCGCGGCGCTCGTCGAAGAACAGTTGCTCCTTGGGCACGGTGCGTTCGCCAAGGTAGTCTTCGTACATGCCGGTCAGGTGATCGTCGAACAGATCGAACCCCTGATCGAAACCAAATCGAGACACGACCGGAAACGCGCCCACTGCGGCGGCGGTTGCATAGCCGCGCTCGCGCAGGATCTCCGCCAGCGTCCGATTATCATCCGACAGCACGAACAAGCCATTATCCCGGACACCATGGCCGGTGGGATACAAGCCGGTGAGAATGGTCGAGTGCGATGGTGCCGTTATCGGTGCCACGCTCACGGCGTTCGCGAAACGAATGCCTTCGTGGGCCAGGCCGTCCAGCGCCGGTGTACCGATTCTTGCATTCCCGTAGCTGCCGATTCGGTCGGCCCGGGTGGTGTCGAACGTTACGAGCACGACATTCCAGGGCTGCTCCCTGCCACAGCTGGTCAGCAACACGGCGAGACCGGCCAGCACAAGCGCCCGGATTGTCCCGCGGCGGTTGATTGAAGCCGGGTGCTTCATGAACCGCTCAGCAGCGCGTCGAGTTGCTCGACCGTAACTTCCGGGCTATCGCTATCGCCCGGACGCGGCAGCCCGGCCTGGCGCAAGGCGTCGAGACGATCCGGAAACAGTTCGAATCGGATACCGTCCAGAATGTCGGCCTCAAGGCCTTCGTAGACATCGCTCGTATATTGGCGCAGGTAGGCGGCTGCCACTTCATCTTTTACTTCATCGAACGGTCGGGGCTCAAACTCCCTGCGGCCCAGTACCTGAAACAGCGCCAGGCCATCGGCGACGTGCAGCGGAGCTGCCAGCGCTTCGTTGTCCAGCGGCGATACAAGTTGCGGCAGTTTTGGATTGATTCGACCCATCTGGTGCAGGGTCGTCCAGTCCAGTTCCTGAAGCTCGCCACCCAGATTGTCCTGGACCGCTTCAAGCCCCACCGCATTGGTCGCGGCCAGATCTTCCAGACGTGCCATTAGCGTCTTGGCCTGGTTTGCGTCTTCGAATGGAATCAGAAGGCGCCTGAGTTTCCATTGCACCGGGGGCGTGTACTGTCCGATGTTGCTCTGGTAATACAGTTCCAGCCGATCGGAATCTGCCGTCACCCGTTCACGCAGGCGCTGCTGGCGCATTCGGTTGACCAGTGCGCGTGTCTCCCAATCGGCCATCAAGCGGGCGACGGCGTCCTCGGCAATCAGACCCTCTCGGGCGCAGTATTCGTAGACCGTCTCGTGGCGGTAGATGCGGTTGAGAAACTTCCAGGCCAGATCGTTTGAAAGCCGTGCCGGGCCGCCGTTGCCCGCGACCGCCTGCTCGCCCATGACGCGTCCAAGTCGCAGCCTCAGTTCTTCCAGGCTAAGTGTATGGTCTTTCGCGATCAGCACGGGATCCTGTTCGGCGCGTTGTTCGATCAGCCGTTCCAGCGTTACCCGGTCGATAATCTCCACGCTCGGCGAGGTGTTCATGGTCGAGATCTGGTCAAGCGCAGCGTCGATTGCCGCGGCCTCCAGTTGCTGCCTCAATACCGGCGCTGCCTCTTGCAGCGAAAGCTGACGTTCGGGGAGTATGTCGTCGACCTGAAACAGGTGAACCCCATCGGGCGCGGCCAGCGGCCGGCTGGGCACGCCTTCGTCCAGCGAAAAGACCAATTCCTCGAAAGCGGCCGGCAACTGTCCGCGCGCGACCCATCCAATGCTGCCCTGGCGATGCCGGCTCTCGGAGTCGGATTCGCTTCGGGCCAGGCGCTGAAAATTTTCTCCGCGCAGAATGCGGTCCCGAAGCGCGACCATCCCGGTTTCCAGCGCGCTGATGTCTTGCCCGGCATCCAGACGCCGATAGATGTGATAGACCGATCGTCGCTCCGGCGCCTGAAATTGGTCTGCACGCGCTTCGTATGCGGCGCGGATGTCGTCGCTGGAGATGTCGTCCAACCCGGGTTTCCACCCCGCCAGGCACGACTGGACCGAAAGCTGCCGGTCGCTGGCGGTGCGGCGCAGCTCGAATTCCTTGCTGTGCTGCAGTCCGGCATCCTGCGCGTCGTTGAGCAGTCTGTGATCGACTGCGAGGGTGCGAATCAACTCCGCGTACCAGGCATTCAGGTCTGCTCCGGGCGCCGGCCGCTCGTCGGCAGGCATTTGCAGAATATAGGCGTCGACGTCGGCGGCGCTGATTTCGCCGTCGCTGAACCGGGCCAGGACATTTTCAGCCGGTACAGGGCGTGGGATTTGCGAATCGCCGGTGTTGGTCTGCCGGGCGTCCTGGCAGCCGCACAGCAGGGCCACCACGCCCAGCAGCGTGATCGATCTTCTCATCTGGACGTGGCCGCTGGAAGGCGGCTTACTCGACTCCGTATTCCATAAGTTCTACTGGCAGAATATTGCCGCCGGCCCGGACCAGGCCATTCAGCGTGCCGCCGAAATCGAAGGTGCTGGTGATGTTGGGGCCCATGCCGCCGGTGTAGCCGACCACGCCGTGGTGGCCCTGGCCGTTGGTGGTGCCAGTCCCGAAGGCCGGGACGTAACTGTTGGCGAAGTCGCCGAACAGGACGAAGAAGCTGTCGCCGGTATAGTTGGCTCCAATACCGCTGAAAATTACCGTCTCGGTTGCGGCTGTCAGTCCTCCGGTGAACGAACTGAAAATCTGGAACGCGCCACCGCCGGTGGTCTGCGGTCCTTCCAGCACGAAACCGGCCGAGCTGGTCGTCACTGAGGGGCCCGGCTGGACAACGCCTATCACGGTGCTCACGGTGCCGCTGGCCAGTACCGGCACGCCGGTATGGGTGTTGAACCGGTTGCCGATGATCGCGCCGCCTCCGAAGGTCGTGGAGATCACGCCGTCGTCGTACGTAATCGTGCCGACTGCCCGCGTTCCGACAGTCCCGTTCGCCGCTGTCGCCGCGGCGCGGCTTTCATTTTCTGGGCGCGAGCGGATGGCATCGTCATAAAAACCGCTTGCAGCCGCATCCACACTCCGCTCGGCCCGATCTGCTTTCTTCACGGCGAACCAGAGCCCTCTGCGCTCCTCGGGCGTCATGGCTTGAAGCGCAGCCTTGCGCTCGGCAGGGTTCATCGCCTGAAGTTCGGCGACCCGCTCTTCGAAACCCTCATCATTTGCCAGCGCCGGCGCGAGCGTCGACAGCAGGAACGTGGATACGACCAGGATCCTGAAAGTCATCATTATCGAATTCCTCAATTGGTAGGTCCAGCCACCTTCAGGCCGGGGCATACGTCCGCTCGCGCGATATCTGCCGTCAATCTAGCGCACACCGGTACTGCTGTCAACGCCGGCGATATGCCAATGTGTTCGCCCGCTCGTATCTTTTTCGGTCGCAATTCCATAGAATCCACGATTCCGAAACCGTTAATCCGAAGAGATTCTGAAGCCCATTGTTCCCTGGATCGAAGTGTTGCCTGAACAACTACGGCCTGTCCGGCCCGCGGCCCGGTCGAGTTCATGAATAGTCCGGGATTACGCGCGCTCGTCAGCGCTCTTGTCGTGGCTCTGATTGCGGCCTGCAACGAGACGGGTGCGCCGGTCTCTCGGGCACTGGAATTGCAGCCGCCGCCGGGCTTCGAACAGATGGACCCGGCGGTCCGGGACCAGTTCGCTGAACTGCGCGGCCGGCTTTCCCCGACTCGCAAGGCGTCGACACCGGCGGCCCGTGGTGAGCTCGGCCGGGTCTGGGGGGAATTGGGGCAGTGGTTTCACGTCTACCATTTCCCCGACAGCGCCATGCGCTGCTATCGGGAGGCCGCCCGGCTGGACCCCGATGAGCCCCGCTGGCCGTACTATCGCGGACTGCTGGCCGTCGAAGCGGGCGATCTCGATCAGGCCGGCGCGGCCTTCGAAGCGGCGGCGCAACGCGCACCCGATTCGATCGCCGTGCTGATCAGACTCGCCGATTTGATGCTGAAGCGTCGCCAGCCCGGGAAGGCGGAGGATTTCTATCGCCAGGTGCTCGGGCGCGAGCCCGGGCACCCCGCTGCCAGCATTGGCATGGCGCGACTGCATCTGCAACGGCAGAACGCGAACCATGCCCTGGAAGCGCTGCAGCCGCTGCTGCATGCGGCTGGGCGCACAGACAGCGAAGTGCACTATCTCGCCGCCCAGGCATATCGCATGCTTGAAGACGAAGAACGCGCGCGGCAGCACCTGGAACGCTTGCCGCAAGACTATGGAGATCGCAAGCCGGTCGATCGCCACGACCCATGGCTGGATGACTTGAGGGCCATGAACATCGGCACCAACCATCTCACGCGGCTTGGCGCGCGCGCCTATCGCCAGGGCAATTTTCGCTTGGCCGCAACCCATTCCGGCAAGGCGGCCGCGTCGAACCCCGACAATCCAGAACTCCGGACCAATTACGCCGCGGCGCTTCTCGCGCTCGGCCGGGGCGCTGAAGCACTGGAACAGATCGACCTGGCGCTGGAGCTGGATCCGGGCCTGGCGCGCGCCTACCTGGTCCGCGGCACCAGCCATCTGCGCCTGGGAGACCGCGAAGCCGCACGCGACGCCTTGTTGCACGCTGTAGCGCTGGACGGCGGCCTGAACGACGCTCGCCGGCAGCTTGGACGCATCTACCATCAAACCGGGCAGATCGACTTGGCGATCGACCAATACGCCGAACTGCGCGCGCGCTATCGCGAGGTTGTCCAGGCGCGTTTCTGGCATGCGGCCCTGCTGTCATCCACGGGACGTCACGCGCAAGCGCTGGCGGCCCTGAACGAGGACCTGGAGGTGCACCCGCACGACCGGGCGCTGCAACTGCTCCGAATCCGAATTCTTGCAACGGTGCCGGACACCGTCGGCGGAAACTCTGCCGACGCAGCGGTTCTGCTTTCCGGCCTGACCGATCAACAGCCCGATGTGTACTTTGCCGAATCCGCGGCCATGGTGGCTGCCGCGCTGGGATATCATTCGCGGGCGGTCGCCCTGCAGCGTCGTGCAGTGAATGCACTCGAGGCGCTGCCCGACGGAGCGCCCATCCGCATCGCCCGTCGTCGCTTGACGCTGTATCGCGAACAAAAGGCCTGCCAAACCCCCTGGGAACGGGGCGAGTCACTGATCACCAGACCGGTCGATCCGCTCATTGAAACCAATGCCGCAATGGACGTCCGGTAATGATTACGCGAATGGGTTGCACTACATGACTGCGAAATTGCGGCGCGCCTCGGCGGCTTCACTGGCGATGACGATGCTGCTGACCGGTTGCAGCGACCGCCCCAACGGCAATGATGACGCGCCTGGCGGCAGTGCCGGTACCGAACCTCAGTCCCCCGGCCGCCACGTGCTTTTCGTCGATGTCGCCGACGAGACCGGGTTGAGCTTCGTCCACGACAACGGCATGAGCGGCGATATGTACTTCATCGAACCGGTCGGGTCCGGCGGCGCGCTGGCTGATTTCGACAACGACGGCGATCTGGACGTGCTGCTGGTGCAGGGCCAGGCGTTGCCGACGGCCTCGACACCGCTGCCGGCCGATGCGGAACGGCGCGATCTTTTCGCGCGCGTGTTCCGCAACGAGTTGATCGGCGCCGATGGCGCGCGCGGCGAGCTTCGCTTCACCGACGTGACCGCATCCAGCGGACTTCGGGCAGCCGGCTACGGCATGGGCGTGGCCACCGGCGATGTCGACAACGACGACCGCATCGACGTCTACCTGACCAACTTCGGTGCCAACCAGTTGTGGCGAAATGTTTCAGATGCCGAGGGCATCCGGTTCGAGAATGTGACCGAAGGTTCCGGCACCGCGGATCCGCGGTGGTCCACCAGCGCTAGCTTCGCCGATTACGACGGCGACGGCATGCTCGATCTGTACGTCGCAAACTACGTCAAGTTCCGATTCGAGAACCACAAGACGTGCCGAACCCCGGGCGGGCGCCCGAACTATTGCGGCCCGCAGTCGTTCCAGGGCGAGCCCGACAGCTTTCTGCACAACACGGGCGGGTTTCGATTCCAGGACATCTCCGGTCCGGCCGGCATGCTCGGCTCGCCGTCCAGCGGCCTGGGCGTTGTCGCGGCGGATTTCGATCGCGATGGACACCTGGACATCTACGTTGCCAACGACCTTCAGCCCAATTTCCTGTGGCGCAGCCTGGGAACAGACCCGCCTCGCTTCGAGGACACGGCCCTTTTAAGCGGCAGTGCCGTGGCCATGGACGGCCGCGCGCAGGCCTCGATGGGGCTGGTGGCCGGGGACATCGACAACGACGGCGACGACGACCTGTTCATGACCCACTTGCGCGCCGACAGCAACACGCTTTATCTCAACGACGGCGCGGCCGGTTTCATGGATGCATCCTTCAGCAGCGGGCTTGGCGCCCCCAGTTTGGCCGTCACCGGCTTCGGTACCGTGCTGATCGACCTGGACAACGACGGCTGGCTGGATATCGTGGCCGCCAACGGCGCCGTGTCCATCATCGAGGAACAGGCCCGGCAGGGCAGCGCCTACCCGCTTGCCGAGCCCAACCTGGTGTTCTACAACCGTGGCGGTGGCGACTTCGTTGACATCACTGAATTCGCCGGCGGCAAACTCACGGCGCTGGAAGTCAGTCGAGGGCTGGCGGTTGGTGACATCGACAACGATGGACGCGCCGACATCCTGCTCACCAACAATCACGGCCCGGCAAGACTGCTGATGAACCGGACCATAACCGAGCATCACTGGCTGGGCCTGAGGCTGCTCACGGCCGACGGCCAGCGCGATGCACTTGGCGCACGCGTCACCGTGTTCCTGCCCGACGGGCGGCAGCTCACGCGTCGCGCCGCGACCGACGGCAGCTATCTGTCCGCCAGCGATCCCCGGGTTCTGGTCGGGCTCGGCGGCAACCGCGAACCGGTATCGGTGGAGGTTCGCTGGCCCGGCGGCGAATCGGAGCGCTGGCAGGGCCTAGCGCCGGATAACTATCATATTCTTCGAGCCGGCTCCGGTACCGCAACCGGGAGTGCAGCGCCATGAATAGCGCTTGTGTTCGCCGATCCCGGCGCTTGCTGATTGCGGCAGCGCTGGTCGCGGCCTGTGCAGCCCTGCTGCAGGCCTGCGGTGAAACGTCACCCGGCGCCGAGCCGGTCGCAGTCTGGGACGGCGGGAAGATCGAGCGGGAAGATTACCTGGCCTGGCTCGCCCGGCAGAACCTTGAGCCGTCGAGAGAGTCGGTACGCGCCCTTGCGCTGATCATGTCGCTGGCTGAGGCAGCGCGTCAGCGTGGCCTTGACGATAGTGCTGAGGTTGACCTGGCCGTCGAGGCGATGCGCCAAGCCAGCCTCCTGCCTGCGCTCAAACGTCATATCGATGCGCAGGTCTTGATTCCGGAAGAACAGATCGATCAGCTTGTCGCCACCTATCCGGACGCCTTTCAGCAGCCGCGCAAGCTGTTTCTGCGCGGGATCTACAAGCGCCTGCCGTCTGGCGAACCGGAACGTGCCGCTGTTCGAAACCGGATGCAGGAATTGAGAGCGCAGACCGTCGACGGCGCCGATATCAAGCAACTGGCTGCACGCGAGTCCGAATCCCAGAGCCGCTATCGTGACGGCAGCATCGGCTTTGTCGATCCCGACAGGCTTCCAGCGCCCGTTGGCGAAGCGGTTGAGCATCTTGCGATCGGCGACGTCAGTGAACTGATCGAACACGCCGGCGGGCTGGCGTTCTACGTTTGTGAAAGGATCAGACCGAAAGTCGTTCCCGATGCCGAGCAGGTGCGCTTCAAGTTCCGCCAGAACCTGTTCCGCAAACGCAGCGCAGCGCTGAACAATGCCCTGCTGGAAAAACTGGCCCCGCGGATCCGGATACGCCTGGACCAGGACCCGGTGTTGCAGGCCGGAGGGCATGAGTTGCCGGCGGACTGGCTGGATGATCTGGTCGACCAGCGTCTCCCGGGCCGTGATCCGGCTTCGCTGACCGATCGGCAAAAGCGGCGTCTCCTGCAGGAATGGGGGCGGCGCGTGGCCATGGCCGAATACGCCGAAACCCTGGGCCTGGCCGAGTCCGAAAACCCGACCGGCGAGATGTTCTGGAATTCGGTCCACGCGCTGGCGACGGCCGAATTGCGGATCCGGGTCGACACCCGTCTGCGACCGCCCGCCGAGAGTGAGTTGTCGGCGCTGTATGAGCAGCGAAAGGCAAGCCTGAGCAACCCCGCCGCCTACCGTGTGGCGGCGATCCAGTTCACCGATGCAGATCAAGAGATGCGCCCGGAGATTGTCGACCGCGCGCGCGATATACTTGCACGAATTCGTGCCGGGCACACGGAATTCAATCAGGCCGCGCGCGATTCTTCCGTTCACGCATCAGCCGAAGACGGTGGTCTGCTCGGCTGGCTGACGGTGCGCGAGTTGGGCAGTCTCGACGTGAGCCTGCTCAGACCGTTGCGCGAGATGTCACCGGGCGAGGATACAGGGCTGCTGCGACTTCAAAGCGGCTTGTGGGTCGTCAAGCTGCTCGAGCGGCGACCGGCCACGCCGATGACATTCGAACAGGCGCGCGGAAAGCTGGAAGATGCGTTCCGTCAGGAGCAGATCAAGCGCCTGGAAACCGAAGTCCGCGAACAGCACCTGGCGGATATCAACTTGCGGATTCTCGCGGACTGATACCCGGGAATGGTCGAAATCCTGAATTGAACCGCAGACGAACGCAGATAAAATCACAATGCGCTAAAAGCATTACACGAAGAACACGAAGAAGGCACGAAGGACACGAAGATACTAATGCAATCAGAAGTACTGCCTCATTCAGCTTGTCTCTCGGCGCGTGTGGCAAGGCGTCGCCGCGAAGTCTGTAGCCGGGCCTACATCGAGCGACGACAACGCTGTCCACACGCGCCGAGAGGCAAGCCCTGCGGGGGCTCCGGACGAATCCGCCTGCGGCGTTAAGGTGACTCGACGTAGAACAACTATGCCTTCGCCACCTTGCCTTGCAGGCGAATCCCTCCGGAGCCCTGAATGTGGCAATACTTCTGATTGCATTAGTAAGGCAAAATTATTCGCAGCTTGATTTGAGTGTCTGTCGGGCCGTACCTTCTCCAAGCCGCGTCGCATTCTTGTAATTTTTCGTTTTTCCTTCGTGTCCTTCGTGCTTTCTTCGTGATCTTCGTGTACCGCTTTTTTATCCGTCTTCGGGTGTTTTGATCGGCGGTTGCTTGGCCGGGGCTTTCATGACCGGAGTGAAGCGTTTTCGCTCGCCGCTCAGCGAAATGCTTTCGACATAGTAGAAGTAGATCTTCCCGGCTTCGATCTCACGGTCCACGAACCGGTAATCCCTGGGCAGGTCGGTGGTGCCCGCGCCGAGTACCGGTTGCGCCGTGATCCGCTCGAAGGGGCCATCGTTTTGCTCGCCCCGATAGATGTCGAAGCCGAAATTGTTGGATTCGCTGGCGGTCGACCAGGTGACGGTATTGGTGAGCCGATGATTGCCTGATTCCTGCATCGGGGCGCTGGTGCAGGCCGCGATCGCCAAAGCCGCGGCCGCCATGGATAATGCCGTTGCTATCTTCATGAGGTGGCCAACGCCGGATACCCGGGTGCGGGTCGATTCATTCGTCATTGGCCGGCACGCGCGCGTCGAATGACCAGTTCCCGGTCCAGGCCCGTGACCGGGTGGCGACTCTGCGCGCCGTCCGGCCAGGTCACGACCACCTCGGGTACCTGCGGGTCGTCGCCCAGACCGAAAACTGCCGCCGGCATCACCTGGGCCTGGTAACCGCGGGTCGGCATGATGGTCTGCTGCTGCAGCGTACCGACATTTTCCAGGCGCACCACGGCGCCGATGGCGGCGCGGTTCGGGCCGTCCTGCTCGAGCCGCACGCGCAGCCATCGATGGCCGGTTTGCTGGTCGTTGCGCAACAGTACCGGGCGGGCCCCGACCTGGGTGATCAGAATGTCCTGATCGCCGTCGTTGTCGATGTCGGCATAAGCTGCCGCGCGGCCGGCAAGCGGCCGGCCCAGGTCGCCGCCGCCGGCCTCGAGAAAGCGCCGCGGACATTCATTGCCGCAGTTCCAGAACAGCTGGGGCGGCTGTGCATAGGTCTGGCCGGGCTGGACCTGGTGAATCTCCTGTTCGAGGTGCCCGTTGGCCTGGAAGATGTCGGGCCGGCCGTCCAGGTCGGCATCGAAGAAGAACAGGCCGAAGGTCAGCGCCTGGCGGCTGCGCGGGCCGATGCCGCTGGTGGCGGACTGGTCGGCGAAAAGTTCCGGCGTGCCCTGCGAGAGGTAGAAGGAAGTCATCTCTCCGGAGAAGTTGCCGATGGCGATGGCCCGCTGTCCGGAGCCGTCGACCAGGGTCGTGTCCATGCCCATGGCGCCGGTGGCATGGCCGTCGGGATCGAACGCCAGGCCCGTTTCCACGCCGAGTTCTTCGAACGTGCCGCCCCGGTTGAGGAACAGGAAATTGCGGATCGTATCGTTGGCCACGACCAGGTCGAGCAGACCGTCTCCATTGATGTCCACCGGGATGACGGCCAGCGCCTTGCCCTCCGGCCGACCGCTGTCCGGATGGGCGACCTCGATGCCGGCCCTGGCGCTGACGTCGGTGAAGGTGCCGTCGCCGTTATTCCGGTAAAGCCGGTTGTGGGTGCCGGCATAGTTGGTCGGCGGGCCGAAAGCGCGCCCGATGCCGGTCAGGCGGTAATCCGCGGCCAGGTCGATGTCGAGCGACCATTCGACGTAATTGCAAACGAACAGATCGAGATCACCGTCGCCGTCAGCGTCGAAGAATGCGCCGCAGCTGCTCCAGTCCCCGACCTTCCCGGCCACGCCCGAGGCTTCCGTGACATCGGCAAAGCGTCCGCCGCCCAGATTCCTGAACATGCGGTTGCCGCCCACTGCGGCGATGAAGACATCCGGCAGGCCGTCGCCGTCGAAGTCCCCGACCACCGGGGCGGTGCCGTAGAAGCTGGCATCCAGCCCGGAACCGGTCGTGGCGTCGACGAATCGGCCGTCACCGCGGTTGAGGTATAGCTTGTGGGTGGGTCGTTCGCGGTCGGGAGAATAGTCGTGCCACGGCCACAGGCCGCCGTTGACCAGTAACAAGTCCGTATCGCCGTCGGCGTCGAAGTCGGCGAAGGCCGCCCCGCTGCCCATGGTTTCGGGCAGGAGCTTGAGGCCGTATCCGCCGGTTTCGTGGACGAAGTCGATGCCGGCCTGTTCCGTGACGTCGGTAAATGGAATCTCCGGCGGCGTTTCCGACGCCTGGATTCCGGTTCGGGCCGGTGTTGTCGGGATGGCTTCGATGACGCTCTCCGGCGGTGCCGGGCGGGTCAGCCACCAGCCGCCCGCCGCGGCCAGAAGCCCTGCCAGGACCAGCGCGGCGGC
Source organism: Wenzhouxiangellaceae bacterium (assembly GCA_040904965.1). Classification (GTDB taxonomy): domain Bacteria; phylum Pseudomonadota; class Gammaproteobacteria; order Xanthomonadales; family Wenzhouxiangellaceae. The sequence continues at coordinate 56,701 of JBBDSL010000120.1, read as the reverse complement.
CGACCACTTCAACGCCGTGCCAATCACGCGGTCGTCGTCGGCCACCCATTCGTCGTCTCGGTCCCGGGGTTCGCGCGGTGTCATGGTGCGCTGCGGTTCTCGCCCGGCGGGGTCAGCGGGTAGATCACGATAGCGTCGGCGGCATGATCTGCGGCCGGGTCGCGCGCTCGCGCCAGCGCGATGGCCCGGTCGCGCGCGTTGTCGTCGACGCGGTATTTCTGGTGCAATTGGGCATGCTGCTCCGCGCCCGAACGATCGCCCCGCATGCGCAGCACCTGGGCCAGCCCGTAGTGGCTCTCGGCCCGCTCCGGATCAAGCGCAAGCGCCCGCTCGAACAAGGCCTGCGCCTGTTCGAGCCGGGCCTCCCGTTGTGCGCCGGCCGCCGTCAGCCGAGCGTGCTCCAGCCAGGCCTGCCCCAATCGATCAAGCAGCCGGTAGTCCTGGCTGAAATCGAAGCCGCGCGCGCGTGCCTCGTTGAATCGGGTCTGTTCGACGTCGGTCCAGGCCGCTATGGCCTCGGCGACGAATCCGTTCTGATAGTTCAGCTCGCCGGTCCAGTAGGCGACGGCCCAGGGATAGGCCGGATGCTCGCCCTGACCGGCCATTTCCAGCGCGTCGGCCGCTTCGGCCAGCCGCCCGTCGCCGAGCAGCGTGCGCGCAAGATTCAGGAATCCCAGTCCGTGTCCCATCCGTGCGACCTGCTCGAAAGCAGCCTGGGCCTGGCGGAACTCGCCGGCGCGCAGCAAGCCGATGCCGTAGTCGTTCCAGCGGATCCACAGCGGCGCTTCGATGCCTGGATTGGTTGCCGCGGTGTCACGGCCCAGGACCGCCTGGGCCTCGCCGAGCACGGTCACCGGAAGGTCGTTTCGCTCGAAGGCTTCACCCTCGACCTGGCGCATCATCGCGGTGTCGAACTTGCGGTAGTTGACCCGCGCGGTCAACGTCACCGGGGTCGACGCCGGCATCGATTCCGGCAGCTCCAGCGCATAGTGCAGGGTTGCCGCAGCACCGGGTGGAATCTGGTGGTTGTACAGCGGTGTGAAGATGTCTTCCGGGTTGCGCCGGTCGATCCGATTGCCGTCGCGGTCGAGCATGTAGACGTTGATCCGGTGGGCCCACGGATCGACGCTGCCGTCGCCCGGGTCGGCTGCGCCGGAATGGCCGATCACGCGATCGCCGGCGGTCGCCACCAGTTCGACCCACAGGTCGTTGGAATCGGCGGTTCCCTGGGTCAGCGGATGGCCGAGCGTGAGGGTGCGAACGACGACCTCGACCAGGTAGCGGCCGCCCGGCTCGAGAACCGTCGATGCAACATGTGTCGGATCGGTCAACTCGCCGTTGATGTCGTGGCCGCGCCTGAGGCCGAAGATGTCGACGCGAACCGCGCCCTCGAGCATTTCGCGATGCCTGGCGTTGACCCATTCAGGCATGTCGAGAAGCCAGGGGATCGCCGTGTTGGCCGCGGCGAACTGGTGGTCGTGGATGCTCAACTCGCCGTGCTCGTCGGGGGTGGCGCCGAAATCGTCCGAGTCCCGCCGCGGCATGTGGCAGCCATTGCAGTTGTGTTCGGCCTGGTCGGGGTAGTAGAAGCTGGTCACGCCGTGGCCGGAAACGCCCGACAGCTGATAGGAATCGTAGTGGTTCTGGCCGCGCAGCCACTTGTAGTCGTTGAGCGCTTCGGGCAGGTGCACCTTGTGGCAGGTGCTGCAGAATTCGGCCGATTCGTGCAACGGCTTGAGGAACGTCTTCTTGTGAAAGCCGGGCTTGGCCTTGACCAGCATCCGGTTGGTCCATTGAAGGAAGGCATTGTCGCTGTAGGTGAACGGATAATGCAGCGGCGCCTCGATCGTGAAATCGGCATTGCCACGGGCTGAATTGACGTGGGTGATGGCGTGGCACACCGAGCAGGTAATGCCTGCGGTCGCCGTGGGGTGATTAACGTCGTCGAAATCCGGATCGTCGAAGGCACCGGAAAAGAACGGCACGGGATCGTGACAGCCCGCGCAGAATCGACTGCGGTTTACGGTTTTATCGCGTTCCATCGAGAACTGCCGGGTGTTGCGTACCGAGAATCGATAGACCGGGTTGTTGAACGAGGCGAACCGGTGCATCGAATGCGACCATTGTTCATGGGCATCCGCATGGCATTCGCCGCAGTAGGCGTCGTTCATGAGGTCCCTGGCCGGGATGAAATCCCCGGTGTCGGTGCGCGCCAGCGAGGGCTCGAAATACTGCACACCTTCGGCCGGTCCGGTCCGTCCCCACTGGCGCGGGTCCTGGGCCTGGACGGCGAGCATGACGACCGCGAACAGCGCGCCGCCGGCTAAAACCGCGCCGCCAGCGCGCCAGTTGATGCGCTTTCCGGCAAGCCGATGAAGCACAAACAGCCACACCACCATCAGCCAGACGGCCACGTGGATCCACCAGGCGGCGTCGCGCGCCGCGGGCGAGCGCAGCTCGATCAACGGAATGCCGCGGGTCAGGGCCAGACCGCTGGCCAGCAGGATCAGGGCGCAGGCCAGCAAGGCGTAGCCCACTTTCACCGCCCTCCGGTTCGGCCGGTCGTGGGCGTTCCGGATGTGTATTGCCCCGTAGACGATGACCGGAACAATCAGCAGCAGGCCCAGTGCCAGGTGTGCCAGGAACATGTACTGATAGAAATAATCCTGGAAGACCTGCCCGCTTGCCGATTCGGCGATCCGAATGGTCACCAGGTAGAGGCTGTTGGCCGACAGCAGTGCAAACAGCACGAAAAGCGCGAAAAGCAGGATGCGCAGACGCGGGCCGACGGCGGGCACATAGCGCCGCCGTCCGATACGATGTGCCGGCTCAGACATTTGCCGGCCCCTGGTTGCGGGCGCAGACACGGCCACAGGCAATGGATATCGGAGAAGGGCGGAGCATCGCTGGGGCCGGGCGGGAATGTCGGCAAAGTATATGCCGGAAGATCGCGCCGTACGTATACTCTGGCGGCAGACGATCGGTCAGGAGTCGGCGTACGGCCGCAGACCGATCACCGAAAGGCAGTTGACGGAGCGATTATCCATGAATGAATGCAGCTGGCGCCGGATACTGGCCGCTTTGGTTTTCCTGCTCCTCGCCGTCGGGGCATATGCCGGCGACCGGGCCGGCACGCGATTTGCGGACGGCGCATCGGCCTTCTACTCTGGCCTGGCGGCGCTGGAAATGGGCTTGTTCGAGCGCGCGGAAGCCGATTTCGACCGGGCCGCGAAACTGCTGCCCGAAGAACCTGCGATCGAGGTGAACCTGGGCGTGCTCGCGATGCGGCGAGGCGACGATTCCCGGGCCCGCGAGCTTTTCTCGAGCGCGGGCTCGCTGGCCCCGCGCAACGCAGACGTCGCGTTGCTTATCGGCTTGCTGGAGCGACGCGCCGGGAACACCGAGGCGGCCATCGAATCCCTGCGACGCGCCGTTCGGCTGGCGCCGGAGGCGCTGAAACCCCGCTACGCGCTGGCCACGGTAATGGCTCAAAGCGCCCCTGAGAAGAGCCGGGACGCGGTTCGGGAAATCATCGCCGGGCTGGTCGACGACGCGCCGGAAAATCTGGCATTGCGCCTGGAGCACGTTCGGATTCTGGCGGCGGCCGGCGACCGCGAGGCGCTTGCAGCGGCCGTCGCGCGCCTGGCGGCCATGTCGGACGGCTGGCCGGAAGCCGCCGCGGCCCAGCTCGATACGCTAAAGACGCTGGTCGACGAGCCGGCACAGGCGGTTGTCCGGGCCACGATGCTGCGCAACGTGCTGCTTCGCTCGGAGGACTATCGCGACAGCCTTGCGCGAATTCAGGTACCGGCCCAGGCCGGGGGCGAGCCCATCGGCCGGCTGCTGCGCGCGCCGGCGCCGGCCTCGAAGCCGGCATCCCCGGATACGGCGCTGGCTTTCGAGCCCGGCCCGGTCGACGCGGCCGCTGCTGCGAACGCGGGCATCCTGGTTCTCGACGCGGGCGGTCCCGGCGCCATACTCCAAACGGCGCTGCGGACCGACCATGAGAACGACCGTGAAAACGATCGTGAGATCGGTCGCGAGATCGGTCGTGAAGAACCGCCCGGCCGCGCAAGGGTTTCTCTTACCGGCGTCGGAGAAGTGCTTGAATCGTCCCAAACGCTAATGGTCGATCTGGACAACGATGGCCGCTTCGAGCTGGTGGTGGCTTCCGGGTCGGACGTCCGGTTATTCCGCCGCGACGCGACCGGCGATTTTGCCGTCGCCGACCCTGAATCGGAGCATGTGCTCGCCCACGGCAGCTATACCGGTGCATGGGCCGCCGACCTGGAGCTGGACGGCGACATGGACCTGGTGCTGGGAGTGGTCGAAGGCGCCCCGGTGGTCTTGCAGAACAACGGCGACGGGACCTTCACCCGGCGCGATTCGTTTGGATCGGTGAGCGGCCTGCGCGGGTTCGTCTGGGCCGATATCGACGGCGACGGTCTGCCGGACGTCGCGGCGCTGGATTCGAACGGCGATGTGCATGTCTTCGGCAATGATCGGGCCGGCACCTGGACGCCGAACGACGTGATGAACGGCCACTACCTGGCCCTTGCGGCGGCCGACCTCGACTGGGACGGCCGAATCGACCTCGCCTTGCTGGCCGCCGACGGCAGCCTAGCCGTGGTGAACAATGGTCGAGCGCGATCGATTGGCGCCTGGTCGGGTATTCCGGCCGATGTCGTGCCGGGACGGGCCGGACTCTTCGCAGCCGATTTCGATAACAACGGCGCGCCCGATCTGCTGGCGTCGGCCGGTGACCGCTCGCACGTATGGCTGGCCAGCGCCGACGGCGATCTGCGGCCGCTCGAGTCCGAGCCGCCGCTACGGACGGCCGCTGTCGTCGATTTGAACGGCGACGGCCGCCTGGACCTGGTCGGGCTGGATGCTTCCGGGCGGGCCGTCGAGGCGATCGGGTCCGGGGTACAGGACTACGGCTGGCAGGTGCTCCGCCCGCGCGCACTGGACAACGCCGGCGACAACCGCATCAACACCTACGGTCTCGGCGGCCAGGTGGAAGTGCGCTCGGGCCTGGTCGTGCAACGCCGGGTGATCGACGGGCCGGAATTGCATTTCGGCCTGGGCGAGCGCGAGGGTGTCGACGTTGCCTGGATCCTGTGGCCCAATGGCTCCAACCAGGCCGAGTTCGATCTGGCGCCGCGCCGGACGATCGAGGCGGTTCAGCGCCTGAAGGGATCCTGCCCGTGGTTGTTCACCAATGACGGGGAAGGCATGCGCTTTGTGACCGACTTCCTCTGGCGTTCGCCGCTGGGCATGCGGATCAATGCCGTCGACACCGCCACGATTACCCAGACCGAGGACCGTGTCCGCATTCCCGGAGATGCCCTGGCCCGACTGGACGGTGCCTACGAACTCCGGATTACCGCCGAGCTTTGGGAGACTCACTTCATGGACGGGGTCGCGCTGCTTGCGGTGGACCACGCGCCTTCGACGGCGATGTTCATCGACGAGCGCTTCGCGCGCGCCGCGCCCAGCCTGGCGCCGATGATCACGACCGAGCCGCGCCCGGTTTCCGCTGTCGTCGATCAGGACGGCCGCGACTGGACCGAAGCCGCTCGCGAGGTCGACGGGCGCTACGTCGCCGGCCTGGAACTGGCCCGATACCAAGGCCTGACCCGGCCGCACCATGCCGAGATCGAGCTGCCCGGCTTCGGGCCGGTCGAGAAGGGCGTGTTGCTGGCGACCGGGTGGATATATCCGACCGACAGCTCGATTAATGTAGCGGTCGCCCAGGGCGAGAGCGAGCGGCCCGACAGCCTGCGTCTCGAAGTGCCCGACGGCAAGGGCGGCTGGAAGGTCGCGCGTGCCGACCTGGGCTTTCCGGCCGGCAAGCACAAGACCATGGTGATCGATCTGGAGGGACTATTCGAGCCCGGCCAGCCGCGCCGGCTGCGACTGGCGACGAACCTGGAGATCTACTGGGACCGCCTCGCCGTCGCCGACCGCGTTGCGAACCCGCAAGGTTCGGCGCGCGACCTGGAAATGACCATGGCCGAGCTGCGCTACCGCGGTTTTTCCGAGACCCGCGCGCCCAGCCGCGCCCAGCCGGAAGAGCCCATCTACGATCGACTGCAGGGCACCGGCCAGCGCTGGCCCGACCTGGCCGGCTATCACACCCGATTCGGCGATGTACGCGAATTGCTTTCCGGACCCGACGACCGCTACGTGATCATGAACGCCGGCGACGAGATCGTGCTGCGGTTTTCCGGCCCGCCGCCGTCCGAAGGCCTGGTGCGAGACTTTGTGCTGGTCGGCCACGGCTGGGTCAAGGATGGCGACTACAACACCGCGTTTTCGCGCACCGTGCTGCCCCTGCCCACTCACGCCAGCGGGCAATATGAGACGCCGCCGACGACGCTCGAGGACGACCCCGTCTACCAGCGCCACCGCGAAGACTGGCAACGCTTCCATATTCGCTACGTGGAGCCCTCGGACTTTCTCTCCGGTCTGCGCCGGCCCTGACCTGCCAGCGGATCGACCGATGACAGGCTCGGCGAATGATAATGAACCTCAACGTTGCGATTTACCCTGGGGGCCTGGCGGAATCGATTGGATGTCGGGTTCGACGAAACGCCCGCGGGCTTCGCTGGAGAACAGCACTTCGGCCGAGTAATGGGTCAGCATGATCCGGCTGTCGAGCAACTCCGGGTTTTGCGCGATCAGCTCCTCGGTCGAGCCGCATGAGCCGGTGCGGTCCATAAAGTGCTGCATGGCCAGAACCCAGGCACGCGTCAGGGTCTCGTGATACTTGTCCGGTGGTGCGCCGATGTGTGCAAGAAATCGCTTCAGCGATTCCCGGATGCGGGCATGGGCCTGGTCGACATCGCTGGCGCACAGGCTGACATACGCCAGGCGCACATGTGCGCGATGGTCGAACCGTTCGGCTTTGATCAGGCCTTGTTCGAACTCGCGCACGAACGACAGGTCATCAGCGCTGGGGGAATGTGCGGGCATCATCGGGTCGGTTCCAGCCAGAATACCTGCTCGACCGGCTTGTTGAAAGCGCCGGCGATCTTCAGCGCCAACTCCAGCGATGGCGAGTAGCGGCCCTGCTCAATGGCAATTATCGTCTGGCGCGAGACGCCGACCGTTTCGGCCAGGGTCTGCTGGGTCATCCGGTTGTGCGCGTAGCGCAGATCGCGGACGCGGTTGGCGACGTTGTTGCCCATGCGGGTTTATAGCCCGCGCCGGTAGAAATAGAGCGTAAGTGCCAGTTCGATCACGGTGGCAATGAACACCACTGCCATCAATGCGTTGGCGATCAGTACGGGAGATTGGGCCACCGGGTCGCCGAACATTCCGCCGACCAGAATTTGAAGCACGATTCCGACTACGCCGACGCCAAGAATCAGGCCGCCGACGTTGCCGGCGCGCCAGGCGATCAGCCGGTCGCGCTCGTCGTCGTCCTCCGGCTTCGCGGTCACCGCAATCAGAATGTGATAGGCCACCAGCACGATCACCAACAGCACCGTCAGGCCGGTGGCCAGCCCGGTCATTGACGCTACGTGCAACTGCCCGGCGCGCCAGAGATCCCAAGCCGCATGGAAATACAAAATACCGATCAGCCACGTCGCGATCAGCGTTCCGATGGCGCTCTTTTCGTGAAAGGACAGGTTGTTCATTGCGTCGGTTCCGGTGGTTATTGATGATGGCACAATTGTAAAGTCCAGTTTACTTTATGTCAAGCTGCATTTACATTCGGAATCCAGAGGCGAGTCTGGAGACGACCGCGATGGTGAATGCCAATGGCCAGTCCGCAAAGCTGCCGGAGTGATTCGCGCCTTCCCCACGACGATGCTACATTGGCGCTCAACCATCCGGATCCGGTGTAACGATGAACATCAAGAAATCACCGCGGGAGATCGCCGCATCCCTGGACGAGTATTGGTCGCCGCGAGTCATCGGCGAGGTGGACGACCATTACGTCAAGGTCGCCAAGCTCAAGGGTACGCTGGCCTGGCATGCCCATGCCGACGAGGATGAGTTGTTCCACGTACTGGAAGGCGTCCTGAAGATCGAGATGCCCGACCGGACGGTTCTACTGGAGGGCGGCGACATGTTTATCGTGCCTCGAGGCGTGCAACACAATCCTGTGGCCGACGAGGAATGCCTGGTGATGCTGTTCGAGCGAAAGACGACCTTGCATACCGGCGATGTTGCTACCGAAAAAACACGATTGATTGACCAGCAGTTGCCTTGAGCTTGACCCGCCGGACTCGCTATTAACCCGGCATTCAAACAGATATGCCGGGTTAATGCCCGGCCGGCACGGCCGGGTCGCGAAGCGGAGCGATTTGCGGACATGAGCCGCAAATCGCGAGCAACGAAGACCATAGGTATTTCGTTGCCAGATTAATAATAACGGGCTTAATGCTCTTCTTGCGTAATCGAGTGCAACCAGTTGACGATCGCCCCCATCGCTTCCGGTGACATCGTCTGCTCGATAATGGCGTACTCCGAGGGCGCGCCGGTTTCGGCGATCTGGAAGAAATGGTTCAGCCCGCCCAAACTCTGGACCTCGGCGCGTTCGCCCAGCGCCTCGTGCAGGGCCCGTGCCGCGCCGGCGGCGTCGATCTGACGGTCCTTGCCGCCGTACAGCGCCAGGACCGGCACGTCTGCTTGTCGCAGTGCGGGTCGCGGGTCGAACGCGAGGGAAAATCGCGCCTGCGGTTGACCGAGTGCCTCAACGAGCTGGTCTACAACCGCATCTTCGCGACCACCGAATGCGGCGCGTTGTTTGGTTTCGAGCCCCGCGAGCATTTCCTGGGCCGCCCGTCGCAGCGCCGGTTCGGCGTCGGTGTCTGCGTCGAGTTCAAGTACCGCCTCGGCCATGGCGGCTTGAAGCTCGACGATCGGGTTCGGCGACTGTTTGGCCTGCGCCCGAAGTGCTTCGATGCCGGGTCGTGCCGGTGCACCCAACAGCACGATAAAGTCGCCGGCGCCGGGTGCATCGAGCGCCAGTGCGCCGATTCGGCCACCCTCGGAGTGGGCAATCATTCCGACCTGTCCCCCGTCGACCGGCTCATGTTCGCGCAGGGTTTGGACGGCCGATGAGATGTCGCCGGCGAGTTGCTTGGCGGTGGCAGGAGCGAACTCGCCCTCGGACTGGCCGACGCCGCGCTCGTCGAAGCGCAGCACCGCGAAGCCGGCTCTTGTCAGATGATCCGCCAGCACCAGCAGCGGGCGATGGTTCATGAACGTTCCATCGCGATCGTGCGGGCCTGCGCCGGCGACGAGCACGACGCCGGGAAACCGCCCGGCTGAATCGGGCCGCGTCAGCGTACCGGCCAATTGGATCCCGTCCACGTTCTCGAACAAGACCTCCTCGACCTGGTACGGCAAGGTCCCGACGGGTTCTTGCGGGCGCGCCGGAGGCTGAATTTCGTCGGCACGTGCAAGTGTCATTGGAAACGACTGCCCCGCCTGGGCGAACGTTCCCTTTACGGTGTCGCCGCTGTGAGAACCTTCGAAGCGTGCATCGCCGCCCATCGGCATCTCGATGATCAGGCGTTGTCCATCTACCGACACCGCCCTGAGCGGCAGACCCATGGCGCCCTGGGCCGGGACGTCCATACTGCCGCCCAGCGCGCTGCCCTCGGCTTCCAGGTGATAGATGATTTCGAGTTGTCGCTCACCCAGGTCGAGAACGCCGCGCCAGTCGCCGGCCGGCCACGGCGACTCGGCGCTGAATATGGTGGAGGACAGTGAGGCGAGTAGCAGCACCAATGCAAATCGGGGTGTTGATGGGAACATGGATATCTCCTTGAGTCGTTCTTGAATGATTTTTCAAGAATAGGATCGAAAATTGATTCAGGTCTTGTCCGGCACGCCGGCCATCCACTTGCGCAGACTGGCGACGTGCGTTGAAAAGGCCTCGCGCCCCGATGGCGTCAGGCGAAGCAGCGTTCGCGGCCGTTTGCCCTCGAATTCCTTGACGATTTCAACGTAACCGGCATCTTCGAGCTTGGCCAGATGCGACGACAGGTTGCCCTTGGTCAGGCCGGTCTGCTTTTGCACGAACAGGAAATCGCAGGCCTCGATGACGTAGAGCTGGCTCAGGATCAGCAGCCGGGCCGGTTCGTGGACCAGCCGGTCGACATCGCCGAGCGGACGATGGGTTGATGCCGGGCTACGCGCCATCCGAATTTCCATTGCCGCTCGGATTACAGCGAACGAATCGCACCAGTAGCACCAACCCGGCCGATACAACCAGTCCGCCGCTGAAGTAGAAGCTAGAGCCATAGGCTAAGTCGAGCCACGCCTCGCACACACCGCCTGTAAACACAACGGCGGCATAGACGAACCAGCGTCGGATCCCGAACAACCCGCCCGCCAGAGCCAGCGGCAGCGCAAGACAGCCGGTCACGATCAGTGGTCCGGCGCTGTTGGGGTAGTCGATCCAGCCCAGGCTTCGTAGCGCGACTACGCCAAAGACCGCGACTATCAGGGCGGTCAGGGTCAACCACCGCCAGGTCTTGAGCCGAGCCATGCGGTCGGCCCGTAGACGAACGTGCCCAATGCGCGACTCGATCAGCCGTCGTCGAATCTGTTCGAACGCCAACGCGCCGACGAAAAAGGCGATCGCGGGCATGTAGTCCAGATCGGCATGCAGCATCAGGCCGACTGTGACCAGAGCTGCGCCGATCCAGACATCGAGTGCGCCGTGATCGACGACCCGTCGATAGGCGCGTTGTTCCAGTTGATCAAGCTGTGCCACGGATTTCATGCTGCGGCCTCCGGATTCTCATGGATGAACCGGTACAACACTCGGCATCCCCCCGTCAGAACGAACAGCGTCGAGATCGTCCAGCCGGTACCGGCCGGTAGCCCACCCAGCGACGCGACCACGGGCGCAAGCACGGTCACCAGCGCATAGGTCATGAAGCGCGGCAGCCGGAACAGCCAGCCGGCTACAGCAGTGCCGACGCCGATAATAATTGCCATCTGGATTTGCCCATTTCCGGCCAGCCATGCGATTGGTGCAGCCGTCGAAATCGGCGACTCCGTGTCGCCCAGCCTGACGACAATAAACGCCAGCCCGATAAACACCAACGCCGCGGTCTTGCGCGCAGTACTGATCTGTTCCAGACGCATCGGGCCCAGCCGGACATGCCCGGCGCGCGGCTCGACGACCTCCCGATTGAACAGCCTCAGCAACGGTTGCTTGGCGATTACCAGCGGGAAAAGGGCCAGCACAAACCACGGCGAAACAACGAAGACCAGCGTGAATGCTGCCATCGCCGCGGCGAGCAGCAAATCGAAAAAGCCATGATCCACGGCCGTGCGGTAGGTGCGCTTTTCCAGCGCATCCAGGTTTGAAGTCTGCATCTGCATTGTACTGTTGAGCCGCCAGCGGCCTTGATTGCGGAAACGAATCTGAGATTATCACAGACTGGTTTGCAATGCAAACCACCGTTTGGGCCAGAAGACTTCACGGCGTCGTCGGTATTCCAATGCTCGAACAAGCGCTTGCCGACATCCTGAACGAGGCAGGATTTATGAATGTATTAGTAATTGTGGGCCATAGCTGATGGAATCCGTCGCACCCACACGCCGGCGCCCCGAAAATGTGACTATCGTCACTGGTGTTCGGCTGGTCGACTCCATATAGTCGATTCCACCATCGTCGGGGCCACCACACCACCATGAGCACGAATGACTTGATCGACCGCCTGCGCATCGAGCCGGCCGCCGCCGGTGAGCGACGGCGGCCGGGGTGGCTGCTCGTAGTCCTGGCGGGGGTAGTGCTGCTTGTCGCCGCCGCCGTCTGGGCCTGGTATTCGCGCGCGGGGGTGCCCGAAGTGCGTGTCGCGGTGCCGGAAATTGTCGAGGCTGATCAGGGTGATGCCCGTGCCAGCGTGCTTGATGCCTCGGGTTATGTTGTGGCGCGGCGCCAGGCCACGGTGGCCGCAGAGGTCACCGGCAAGCTCACCGAAGTGCTGGTGGAGGAAGGGCTGGCAGTCGAAAAAGGCCAGGTCCTGGCGCGCATCGATGACGCAACCGAGCAGGCCCAGTTGGCCCTGGCCCGGGCGCGGTTGGCGGCCGCGCGCAGTGCGCTGGCCGAGATCGAGGCTCAATTGCGCAATGCGCGGCGCACGCGGGTCCGACAGCGCGAACTTAAAGAACGCGACCTGGCCAGCCAGTCCGAGGTCGACCGGGCCGAAACCGAGGTCGAATCGCTCGAAGCCCGGCTGGCCGCCCAGCGGGAGCAGATCCATGTGGCCGAACGCGAAGTCGAGCTCCAGCAGCAGCGTATCGGGGAATTGACCATACGCGCGCCGTTTTCCGGAGTCGTCATTGCGCGCGCCGCCCAGGCAGGCGAAATGGTCTCGCCGGTCTCGGCCGGCGGCGGGTTCACACGCACCGGCATCTGCACCATCGTCGACATGGACTCGCTTGAAATCGAGGTTGACGTCAACGAGGCGTATATCGATCGGGTTCGGCCCGGCCAGCCGGTCCTCGCCCGTCTTGACGCATGGCCGGACTGGGAAATTCCGGCCGAAGTCAAGGCCGTGGTTCCGGCCGCCGATCGGCAGAAGGCCACCGTACGGGTGCGCGTGGCGTTCGTCGAGCGCGATCCGAGAATTCTGCCGGAAATGGGCATCAGCGTGCGCTTTCTTGATGCCGATGATGCCGGCGAGGAATCTGAATTGACACAAACCCGCCGGCTTCCGACCATTCCGCCGCACGCCGTGGTTTCCGAAGGTGGTGGCGAATACGTGTTCGTCGTCAATGGTGCAACCGTTGAACGACGTGCAATCCGACTGGGCGCGAGGCAGGGCGACAGGGTGCTGGTGACCGCCGGCCTGGAAGGGAATGAGCGGCTGGTCGCCAATGCGAACGAATATCCGCTAAGTGATGGCACGCGTGTGCGCGTTGCCGATGATTGAATCCAGAGGTTAACGCGATGAACGAATCCATTGTCCAGGTCAGAAATGTCGTCAAGCACTACAGAAAAGGCCGCGAGGCGGTCGAGGTGCTGCACGGCTTGAGTCTCGAGATCGCCGCCGGTGATTTCTGTGCCCTGATGGGCCCATCCGGTTCGGGCAAGACCACGTTGCTGAATCTGATTGGCGGCCTCGACCAGCCCACTTCCGGCGAGATCGAGGTCAACGGCGAGCGGATCGACCAACTGGACTCGCGCGCACTGTCGCGCTGGCGTTCGCAGCGCGTCGGTTTCATCTTCCAGTTCTACAACCTGATGCCGGTGTTGACCGCGCAACGCAACGTCGAGCTGCCGCTACTGCTGAAGAAGATGAGCGCGCGCGAGCGGCGCGAACGGGCGCTGACCGCGCTCGAGATCGTCGGGCTCAAGGATCGGGCGAAGCACCTGCCGCGCGAGCTGTCCGGCGGCCAGGAGCAGCGCGTGGCAATCGCGCGGGCTATCGTCAGCGATCCGGACCTGCTGCTGGCCGACGAGCCGACCGGGGATCTCGACCGCGACACCGCCAACGAGATTCTCGATCTGCTGGGTACGCTGAACACGCGCCACGGCAAGACCATCCTGATGGTGACCCACGACCCGGTCGCCGCCGAGCGCGCCCGGCGCACCGTGCATCTGGACAAGGGTTCGATCCTGGAGGCTGCGTGATGGGCGGCATGTTGCACCTGGTGATCAGAAACCTGACGCGCAAAAAGCTGCGAACGTTTTTCACCGTGGCTTCGATCATCATCGCGTTCATCCTGTTCGCGTTACTGGGCGGCCTGAACCGCGCGTTTACCGCAGGGGTGGAACTGGCCGGCGCCGACCGGCTGGTGACCCAGCACAAGGTCTCGTTCATCCAGCCGATCCCGGTGGCCTATGTCTCGCGCGTGCAGTCCATGGACGGCGTGCGCGCGGCGGCGCATTACACCTGGTTCGGCGCCTATTTCCAGGACCCGCGCCAGCAGTTCGGGTTGTTTCCCACGGAACTGGAGCTGCTCGACGACATCTATCCAGAATACGAGATACCGCCCGAACAACACGAGCGGCTGCTGGCGACCCGCACCGGCCTGCTGGTGGGCGAGGCCATGGCGGCGCAATACGGCTGGGAAGTCGGCGACCGGGTGCCGATCTTCTCGACCATCTATCCGCGCATCGACGGCAGCTACTCGTGGGAGTTCGAAATCGCCGCGATTTTCACCGGCACCGGCAATACCGCCGACGAAATGCAGGCGTTCATGCACTACGAGTATTTCAACGAAGCGCGCCAGTTCGGCCAGGACACGGTCGGGTGGATCGTGACCCGGGTGGAGGATCCCGATCGCGCCGAGGATATTGCCGAGAAGATCGATGCGCGCTTTGCCAACTCGCCGACCGAGACCAAGACCTCCACCGAGGCCGGCTGGATGGCGGGTTTCGCGGCCCAGTTCGGCAACATCGGGCTGATTGTGCGGCTGGTGCTGGCCTGCGTGTTCTTCACCCTGCTGTTGATTTCGGGCAACACCATGGCCCAGGCGGTGCGCGAGCGCACCGGTGAACTGGCAGTGATGAAGACCATCGGCTTCAGCGATGGCCGGGTGGTGTTGTTGGTGCTGGCCGAAAGCCTCACCGTGGCTGTGATCGGCGGTGTGATCGGGCTGCTGCTCGGAACCCTGTTCGTGTATGGCGCAGCGTCGGCCCTGGCGCAGTTCTTCCCGGGGCTTGCGATGAGCGCGGGCACGCTGGGCTGGGGTCTGGCGCTGGCGGTCGCGCTCGGTTTGGTTACCGGCGGGCCGCCGGCCTGGCGTGCGGCGCGACTGCGCGTGGTCGACGCGCTGGGACGGAGATGAACATGGAACAAATACTGGCGATTACCTGGCAGAACCTGAAAAGCATTCCGGGCCGACTCGGCACGTCGATGGTCGCGGTGGTGGGCGTGGCCGGTGTGGTCGCGGTGCTGGTTGCAGTGCTGTCGATGGCGCGCGGGTTCGAATCGACGATGGAATCGGGCACTTCGCCAGACAACGTCGTCGTGCTCCGTTCCGGCTCCAGTTCCGAGCTGGATTCCGGCTTCGACGGCGAGCAGACGCGCCTGATTACCCAGTCGTCCTACCTGGAGACGGCCTCGCCCGAGGTCTACGTGATCGTGGATCTCGCAAAGAAGAGTACCGGCACTGACGCCAACGTGCCGATGCGCGGTGTCGGGCCGGACGGCCCATCGGTTCGAACCGGTTTCGAGATCATCGAAGGCCGGGTGTTTTCGCCCGGCCGCAAGGAACTTGTAGTCGGCGTTGGCGCGGCCGGCCAGTTCGTCGGGCTCGAAGTCGGCAATACGCTGGAATTCGGTACCGAGCGCTGGGACGTTGTTGGCATTTTCGAAACCGGCGGCGCGGCCGATTCGGAACTGTGGACCGACGCACCGGTACTGCAGGGTGCGTATCGCCGCGGCAACAGCTATTCGGTGGTCTACGGAAAGCTGAACAGCGTCGCTGATTTCGCCGCGTTTAAGGACGAACTGACCACCAACCCGCAACTGTCGGTGCGCGTCGAGCGCGAGGCCGATTACTTCGCGGAGCAGTCCGAGGCGCTGTCGACGTTCATTTCGGTGGTCGGTTACGGCATCGCGCTGCTGATGGCGCTGGGCGCGCTGTTCGGGGCGCTGAACACCATGTACACGGCGGTGTCGGACCGCGCCCGCGAAATCGCGACGCTGCGCGCCATCGGTTTTGCGCCGGGCGCGGTGGTGGCCTCGGTGATGGTCGAAGCGATGCTGCTGGCGCTGATCGGCGGCATTCTCGGTGCCGGCATCTCGTGGCTGCTGTTCAACGGATTCACCGTCTCGACGCTGAGTTTCACCAGCTTCACCCAGGTGGTGTTCGCCTTCGCCGTTACCCCGGACCTGCTCGTCCAGGGCCTGGTCATCGCCCTTGCCATCGGCCTGGTCGGCGGCATCGCCCCGGCCATCCGTGCCGCGCGAGTTCCGATTGTGGCCGGCTTGCGAGAGTAGGAACAATCGCTTGTTTGCCGCGATAGATTGAATTATAATTTATGCAAATTCGTAATTCATTTGCAGCGGGCCTGCCATCATGCGAAGCACAATCACCGAACGGGGTCAGACCGTCATTCCCGCGGCCATTCGCCGCAAGCTAGGCCTTTCTCCGGCGGACCGGCTGGAATGGGTTGTGACCAGTGAAGGAATACAGGTGATTCCCGTCAAGGCCGATCCGATTGAAGCGCTTCGCGGGCGTGGCCGTGGCGGCGGCGCCGCCCGTCTGGTCGATGATCGGCGCGCGGACGCGGAGCGCGAATGAAACGCTTTTTGCTCGACACTTCGGCGCTTCTGACCCTGAGAGACGATGAACTCGGTGCCGACCGCGTCGCTGCAATCCTGCAAGACCCGGACGCAAGTTGCCATGCGTGTTTCATGACCCGCATGGAAGTGCTCTATCGCGTCTGGAAAGACGAGGGCGAACTGGAAGGTAAACTGGCACTTCAGCAATGTCTGGCGCTTCCGCTCAGCTGGGTTGAATGCTCCGAAGAATTGCTGCGGCGGGCGGCCGAGATCAAGGCACTGAAGACACTTTCGCTGGCCGACGCCTGGATTGCCGCGGCGGCGATCGAACAGGATGCGGTCCTGGTTCATAAGGATCCGGAGTTCAAGGCACTTGCGCTGGAACAGGAAGTGTTGCCACTCAAAAAATAGGCTACCGGTTCCGGACTGCCGGGCCGCAGATGGAGGCAAGACGATGGCAAAAGTCACAGGATTGGGCGGTTTGTTTTTCAAGGCCGAAGATACCGATGCAACGCGTGAGTGGTATGCACGTCATCTCGGCATACCGTTCACGGAATGGGGTGGCTGGGGCTGGGAGTGGCGCCATCGCGACAACCCCGATCATGTCGGCCGCACCGAATGGGCGCCGTTCAAGGCCGATACCGAGTACATGAATCCCGGCGACAAACCGTTCATGATGAACTTCCGGGTCGATGATCTGGACGCGCTGATCGAGCAATTAAAAACGGCGGGTGTAGAACTGATCGGTGAGCCGGAAGCGCACGAATACGCCAAGTTCGCCTGGATCATGGACCCCAACGGCATCAAGATCGAGCTCTGGGAGCCGGCCGGCGAGCCCGGCGCGCCAGAATGCGGGGAATCGACGGCCTGATTGGCCGAGCCGCAACGGTCGGGTTATGAATAATTCTTTCTAATGCCGGAACAGCCAGTCTGCCTGACGCGTTAACAGGCTACAATAAAGCGCGCCCGCTCACAGTGCCAGTTTGCTCGCACAGTGACGGTACAACATCCAGAACAAACAAGAAAAGCCGACCGAATCATGTCCACTCAAGGCGAGATAACGCGAAATCTTCTGGCATGGCAGGCCAATCCGAATGATCCACACACAGCAGCATTATTGGCACGCCTGACATACGATCATCTGCGCCAAATCGCCCGCGAACGCTTGCACCGCGAGTCGAACAAGCCTCTGACGCCCACCGAACTGGTGCATGAAGCCTGGCTGAAAATCCAGCCACCAGGTGAACAGTTGGCCAACCGTAAGCAGTTTTTCAGGTTTGCATCCACGGTCATGCGCAGCCTGTTGGTGGATCAGGCCCGGGAACGGCTTAGCCGGAAGCGTGGGGGCGACCAGCTTCGTGTGACGCTGTCGCTGGCTGAGCGTGAGCAGACGATCAGTGACGAACAACTGCTCGATATCGATCGGGTGCTCCTCGAGCTGGGGAAGGCCCATCCGAGGCCCATGGAAATTGTCAATCTGCGTTGTTTCGGCGGATTGAATATAGAGGAGATGGCCGAACTTCTTGAAGTCAGCCCCGCCACGATCAAGCGAGACTGGAAGTATGCCCGTGCCTGGCTGGCCGACGCGTTGCGGACGGAACAGCAAGATGCCAATTGACCCGAAGGTCCTTGAGACACAATTCTTTCGGCTTTCAGGAATGAATGCCGAGAGCCGGGCTGCAGCGATGCGTGACCTGAGCCGGAAAGATGCCGAAATGGCCGCACGCCTGGCTGCGCTGCTTGATGCGCACGACAACGCAACCCTGGATTTCGATCAACTGGGTGAGGAGCGTCTGCGAGAGCTCGCCCAATTTGATCCCGACCAGCTTATTGGCGCCGAGCTTGGTGGCTGGACGCTGACCGGCAAGTTGGGGCGCGGTGGCATGGGCGTGGTTTTTGCCGCTGAACGCGAAAATGACGGCATTCACCAGCAGGCGGCCATCAAGCTGCTGGCTATTCCGGTGTTCGATAAAGAAGCGGCGCGGCGTTTCGTGCGGGAAGCTTCGCTGCTGGCACGCCTGGATCATCCGGGTATCTGTCGTCTTCGCGACTGGGGGCGAACGCGGGAGGGCTGGGCGTTTCTGGTGCTCGACCGGATTGAAGGGGAGCCAATCAATCAGGTCGCCGAGCGACTGTCGATCCGCGATCGGCTGGCGCTGATGATCCAGGTCGCCGAGGCCGTCGGCGCCGCCCATCGGCAACTGATCGTTCACCTTGACCTCAAGCCCGACAATATTCTCGTCGATGCGCATGGCGCACCAATTCTGCTGGATTTTGGTGTCGCCAGAGTGCTCAGCGAAGACAGTGGCCGGGCGACGGCCACCCTGACGCGCTGGCTGACACCCGACTACGCCAGTCCAGAACAGCTACGCGGCGAACCGGCCTCGGTGCATACTGATATCTATGCCCTTGGTGCTGTGCTGTACGAAGTGCTGACCGGCAAAAAGCCGTATATGCTCAGCCGGCTTGCCGTAACCGATGCATTGGCACGAATCGAGCAGGGGCCGCCGGCCCCGAGTCGCCAGCTCCGAGGGCTCGGAAAGGATGTCGACGCGGTAATCGGTCGAGCGATGCATCCGATTCCCGCGCGGCGCTATGCCAGTGCCGGCGCGCTGGCCGATGACCTGCGCGCGTTGCTGGACCAACGGCCGGTCAGTGCCCGCCCCGACAGCCTGGGTTACCGTCTGGGAAAGCTGTTTCGGCGCCATCCTGTTGCCGCATCGGCCACCGTGGTGTCGACGACCGCGATCGCCGCACTGGTCGTGCTGTTGGCGGTACAGGCCGACGACCTGCGCAAGCAGCGCGACCGGGCCAACCACGAAGCCATACGAGCCCAGGCGGCAGCGGACGTGTTGCTTGAGTCGATCGCGGCGGCCAATCCCACCGGCGAGCTGGGCGCATCAACTACGGTAGACGAAATGCTCAACGCGTCCGTGCGCCGACTGGAGCTGGAAGCGACCGAAGATCCGTTGCTCGCTGCCGAGAGCCTGATTCGAATTGGCGACGTCAGACGGTCGCTGGGGGAATACGACAAGGCCATGGCGCATTACGAGCGTGTGCTGGCGATCCTGGAAGGCGTTGACGGGGCGAACGATGACCAGCGGATTTCTGCAATTACCGGCCTGGCGGCTGCACTCCGTGCAACCGATCAGTTCGGTCGCGCCCTGGACCTTGTCAATCTTGAACTCGCAAAACCGGCTCAGCGTTCTGCCTGGCGCTTGCTGCGCAGCCGCGGCACGCTGCATGTCGCCCAGGGCAAGCTGGAACGCGCCGAACAAGACCTGGCTGCGGCACTCCGGCTTGTACCGGATTCGGACACGAATAGTCGAGCCCTGATCCTGTCGACCATGGGCAATGTGCGAACGAGTCGCGGACAGCCCGCGGAGGCGCTGGAGTGGTTCGAGCGTGCCGCCGTACTAGCGCGCCAAGCGCCGATGGATCGCGAGCTACTGGCAACGACGCTGCTCAATTCGGCCAATGTGCTATCCAAGACCGGGCGGATCGAAGAGGCGCTGGCCGCTGTCGACGAATCGTTGCAACTGCGCCTGGACATGTATGGTGCGCGGCATGTCAAGACTGTACCCAGCTACGTCATCCGTTCGTACGTGCTGATGGAGGCTGGCCGCTGGGACGAGGCCATCGCGGCCGCCCGGCAGGCGGCCCAACTGGAAAGCGAGCTGGTCGGTGAAGATAGTTCGCGGCTGGCTGCAATCTATGGTGCCATTGGGCTGGCAGCCGACCGCCAGGGCGACAATGCAACAGCGCAGGAGGGATTTTCCAAGGCTCTGGCAATTCAGGAACGCCTGCTACCGGATGACCACCCTGACCTGGCTGTCACCCGCAGCAACCTGGCCAGTGCGCTGATGGCGCTGGGGGACTACGAGGCCAGCCTCGGCCTGTTGATGCAAGCCCGGCGCGTTCATAGCGACCGTGCCCGCGGTGAACCATCCCGCCCCCAGGCGATTGCGGAAGTCAACATCGCCTGGTCCTATCTCAAGCTCGATCAGCCCGAAGTGGCCCTTGACTGGGCAAGCAGGGCCTTGCGCGGAGCCGAACAGGTGATCGGGCCCGGGCAGTGGGTCCTGGGCCATTTCCGGAACGTGTATGCCGAAGCGCTTTTCGCCAACGGCCGCCTGGATGAAGCCGCAAAGGAAGCCTTGGCGGTGGAAAGCCTCTATCAGGCCTCCGAAATTCCGGTGCGTCCGGGATCCATCCGGGACAATGTAGACCTGCTCGCCCGCATCCACGAGCGCAATGGCCAGCCCGAGATAGCGGCGACCTACCGACAGCATCTCGCAGAGTTTGACTAACGCTCTCGTTGGTAATCCCGCCACCGGCTTCCACAGCCGCTCAAGCCCCGCCCCAAGTCTCACCCCAAGCCCCACCCATCCCCGACTCGATGATCCTTTTTGCGCCTGGTTTACGCCAGACCCCATGTAAGCCGTTTATCCAGCGGTAATCGGACCGGCTAGGTGCCGCGTCCGCAAGCGATATGGATACAAAACGGACCACATACTAAATTTCAGGCGCTTCGAAATTCAACCAGGGAGGGTTGCATGAATAAAGCCATAATCACGTGTTCAATCTATCTTATTTTCCTCGTCCTCTCAACGCCCGGCCTGGCCGAACCGGCCAGCGACGAGCTGCGGCTCTGGGAAACCGTGAAGGACTCGGAAGACACCAGGATGTTCCAGTTCTACCTGGACCGCTATCCCCACGGCTATTTCTCCGAGCTGGCCGAATTTCTGATCGAGCAGGCTGAAACATCCGGTTTTTCAACGGTTCGCGCTGGCGAAGGCGACGGGCCGGCAACTGCGGACAGACGCGCGCCCTGGCTCGGTGTGCAAAAAAGAACCGTACGCATCGATCCCATCGCAACGCTCAGTGGTCAACCATTTGCAAGCGCGGCCGAGGTCTTGTGGGAACAAATTCCGACCATTTCGCAGACTTCGATTGTCCTCGACAGCCGCGCCGAAAATGCCGATGTCGTTATCAGTGGCCGGATTGTCGGGCTGAAGCAGGAAGAGCCGAAGAAGAAGGGGCTCGCACCGTTGGGTAAAGCGGTCGGTACCATCGGGCGACTGTTCGGTAATCGGGATACCCGCCAAGCCATCGACGCGGCGGAAAATATCGGTGGAGCTCTTGCCGAAAACGACCCAGCGGGGTTCACCGCCAACGTGGTTCTGATCGCCGAAAACAGGCACAGCAACCAACAGCTCAATGCATCCGCCTCGGGACAGGGTGGCGACCCCAGCCAGGCCGTTCGCAACGCCACGGCCGAGGCGTTTACCGACCTTCGGCAGCGGCTGATCACGATTCCGAGCATTCCCTGAGCCGGTCCGCTGAAGATAGCCAGGACACAGATCAATGAGGTGCTGTGTAACCGCTTTGTTCTGGTTCATCGTAACGGCGTTGCTCGCGGTCGCGAGCAACGCGCGCGGTGATGCCACCGGCGCTTCGGCCGACGAGGCCAGGAATCTGGCGAGTGAGACTGTAGCCAGCATCGACAACTCGGGCGTCATTGGGCACCTGACGGAACTTCAGGAAGCGTTCGCCACGAACGAAGCGCGAATCGCGCAACTTCAATTCAAACTGAGCCAGCTTCTGGCCGAGGGTCGGTATCTCCCCGAAGCATTGAAGAATCGCATCAACACTGAATGGCTGGAAACCATCCAGGGCAGCACTAGCAATTTGCACGGAGAAATGGCCCGCGCGAATCAAGCGATCAGGGGGCTGCGGGCCTTCAGTAGCGGGCTGTCGATCCTATCCGCCAGCGCGAACATTGCAGAAGGGATCGACCTGTTTCAGATTGCCGGGGAACTTGAGACCGCTCGGACGACAACGCAACAGGAAGCCGAGCAACAACAAGCACTTGTGGATCAAATCCTGGAGCAGAACGCGGGAATCTTGGCGGCCGGCCCGGTGGCGTTTGTGACGGCCTTCGTTTTTGATTCGGGCATCGCCTGCCTACCCCCTAGCTCAGCGACTTTGCGTGACTGCTCAGCATTCGCGTTTGCACAGTTTGCACGTGTCTTTCTGAATTCCGGGCTACAGGACGCCAGTATCAAAAATATGCTCCTCACTTCCGAGCAAACGATCTCAAGCGGCCTCGTTTCCTACGCCGAATGCGGCAGGAAACACGCGCAATCGGGTAAAAACCCCCAATTCGCCGGGACTCATACAGACAAGGCTGACGACCCCCGATGCGACAATCTTGCTCAGCGAGGAATCATCGCTATCGAAAGCCTTGAGCGCAGCACAGAGGCAGCCCTGACGCTTATCGAAAACCGCAGCTTTGGCCGCTCCCTGCGCAGAGGTCAGCTCGCCGAGCTGCGCGATGCTGCGGCCCTGCTCAAGAGTGATCTAGCCAACGGCGAACACAGTGGTGTGATGGGAGAATGGCGCGCCGCTTACTTCGACGCCTACTTCGCGACGGCCTGGGTGCTGGAACTGGAGAAACTCGGCGATCAGCAACAGGAATCACTGCGCCAGTCGAAAAAAATCGCCCAACAGATCGAGACCCTCCAGCGGCAGGCCGAAGCACTGCACGCCGCTGTAGTGGCGGCGAATGAAGCACTTGCAGCGGATCTGGCAGCCGACGAGCCGGAACCCGAGCCCGAACCCGCGCCTGCGAACGTCCGCGCCGCCGTCGACCGCGTGGTCAGTGAGGACGTGCGCGAATGGATGCCGCCGGCCTGCAGGTCGATAGTTGACGACGACTGGCCGCGCGAGTCGCCGGATGCACTCCCGGATCATGTACAACGACTGCTTCAATTGTCGTGGCGGCTCCCGCTGGAGGACGCGCGAGCTGTCACCGACCAGGAACTGAGGGCAATGGCCGTCGATGAGGTGACGAGTCGGACTTTCACAACACTGCAGCAGGCCGCACTAACGGCGTTGGCCGAGATAGAGCACCAAACACTCGGGCTGATCGACTTTGCCCAACAGCGGCATGAGGTTCATATTGCCTACCTCAATACGCAATTCGGTGATGTCCCTGTTGATGGCGAGGCCCGCGCTCAACTTCCTGCCGCACAGGCGGCCATTCACGCCGTGCTGGCGCGTAGCCGAGTACTCACCACCCGGTCGCGGGACTACCATCGGATGGAGCTGGCGTCAATACAGCCACGCAATGCCCACCAGATTCGTGAATTCGGCTACCAGATCCTGGTTTCCGAGAGCTGGCTTCGCCAGTTCGCATCGCAACAGCAATCGTGCCACGTGGCAATTCATCGCGCTCTGGTCGATACCTACAACGTACTCGGTCGATCGTGGAGCGAATCGCTGGCAAAGCGCGCCGATGTCTCGGATAAGGAACAGACGCGGTTGGCTCGCGTCCAAAATGACCAGTACAGAGGCTTTTTGCGCAACGCCCAAAAAATACCGAACACTTCGCCCCGACCAGGATCGCGTTGGCCGGCTTCGTCCAGCGAATGGACATGGCCGACGCACAAAAGTCTCGTCTACAGTCTTTCAGACCTTCTCTACCTCATGAGCGAGCGAGCGTTTCTCCCCGACTCCGAGGACTGCGCCGCGTACCGGCCAACCATCACAGAATTCATTCGCAGCCTGTCCCCGGATCCCGGCTTCGACTGGCTGGTGGCGCGGACCCAGTTAGGGGCCAGGGTTCGCATATGCATTCAGACGGGAAGTGAATGAAAGCCCGGCAGACAAGCTCGTGTCGCAACTTCTACTATTCGTCGTTCCATTATGTTTGATGCTGATCGGAACGCCCAGCTCAAGCGGATTCCGCCCGGCTGCCTCCACTATTAGACTCGAAAAACTCTTCGTTTTTCCAGCGATTGAGATTCCGGGCACGAGAGAGGCTGTATCGCGATTGAGGCAGCACGGGCTGTAACCCCACCTTATTCACCACCCTTTCTACCGCGATGGCGCCAAGCTCCGCACCTGTGGCGTTTCACTCGGCCGCGCATCCTCCATTTACGAGTCGGGCGAGTACGTTTTTGGTGCGCTCGGTCGTGAAAGCCCCAATCTGCAGGGCCTGCCAGCGCCTCGCGACGAACGAGTGGCGAATAAGATCGGGTAATACGGTTTTCCAATCGAGTACAACCGCCAGTATGCTGATCGGCCGGAAATGCCTGTTTCACGACCGCGCCCGCGAAGCGCCGGATACGGCGTTGATGAAACCCGAAACGCCGACCGTTCCGTGGCCCTGCGGCCACGATGTGCGCCTCGCCGCAGCAGAGCGGGGCCGTGACTAACGCTAATCTGGGCCAGGAAGCAGCCAGAGCGCCACCGCAATCAGCGACGCGACGGGCTGACAGACAGCATGCAACAGTCGGCCACGACGGACTCGTTCATCCGACCGATGCCGGTTTCGGGGGCATGGCGCGAGCGCCCTGAGTTGGCGCCGAGTAGACCCCAAACAACGGCCAGAGCAGCCGCAAGCGCAAAATGATCAGGTGGTGGATGAGGCCGCAGCCGAGCAGCGTAGTCCCCAACATCAGCCCGGCTTCCGGCGGGCCCGCGAGCGCCAGCGGAATCAGAAAGAACGCCAACGGCACGATCAGGCTCTGGTGCAGGATGTACCACGGATAAACCGCCCGGTTGGCGTATGGCAGCCACCGAAACGGCCGGTTCAGCCAGATTGCGCCAGATCCGAGGATCGCGAGCAGCATGTTCCACGCGTACAGCGCATGCGCGCTGTCGGAAATCGCGCGCCAGTTCCAGGCCGGCAAGTCGCCGATTTCTCCCGGGTTCAGCACTCTGCCGGCCACCCGCAACAGCATGTAGACAAGCAGGCCGGCCAGCGCCAGCGCCAGCGTCCACGGCCGCAGATCGACAACGCGATCCCAAAGCTGCCGGCGGCGTGCCAGCCAGAACCCAAACACGAACACCGGAAAGTATTGTGCGTGCTGGGCCCAGTCGTCGGTCAGTGCCTTGGTGTCGCCGAATCGCGGCTCCAGCCAGTACAGGCAGGCGAACAGCCATAGCGTCGGAAATAGCATCAGCGCCATCGCCGAAAGCGGCGCCGGAATGCGCCACCCCGCGTCCGGCAACGCCGCGCGGGGCATCCACCGGACCAACAGCAGTCCGCCGGCGAGTACCAAGCTGTAGCTCCATAGATACGCCAGGTACCACAAGTGGTTCCAGGTGACACCAAATTCGGCACCGGCAAACGCGCCCTGCGGCCACGGTCTCAACTGCCAGTAGCGCAGCAGAAAGGGCACAAAGCCGCTGTCGAAGGCATGATTCACGCGCGCCTCCACCCAAGCCTGGATGGGCACGACTGCCAGCATGCCGAAGATCAACGGAATCAGCAGCATTCGACTGCGTCGCCCGGCCATGCGCCCGGGCCGGTCGGCACTCCGGCTCAGTCCCAGCGCGATGCCCGACAGCAGAAAGATCAGCGGCATGCGCCAGCGATTGATCGCCACCATTGGCCACTGCAGCCACTCCCACTGGTGCGAACTCTTGATGTGGAAGCCCCAGTCGTGCACGTACACCATGCCGACGTGATAGACGATCAGCAGCGCGAAGGCGAAAACGCGCAGGGCGTCGATGTCGTGGCGACGGTCTTGCATCAGGCGAACTCCATGGCGGTATGGGCGCAGTCTGCGCAGATTCGTCTTCATTCAACAAGCCGGTGGGGACGGATGGCATCGTGGCAGGGATAAATCGCGCCGGCTTGGGGACGGAATCCGGCTACTACTAACCCGGCATACTTTCTTGTACGGCGGGTTAATATTTACCGAATGCGACCCGACAGCTCTGAAATCCTGCACCGGTTCCGACCCTGGCAGCGCCGATTTGAGTGGGGCTTCTGGATCGTGCTGTACCTGGTCAATGCCGTGGCCAACAGCGTGACCGTGGCGCTGGACCTTGAGCGCCAGGGTGTCGACGCGGCAAGTTGGGAAGGCGTCGTATGGGAAACCAGCAGCGCGCTCTCGATGCTGCTGCTTGTATGGCCGGTGGTCTGGATTACGCGCAGGTGGCCGCTGCAATGGGAAGCAATGCAGCGCACAATCGCCATCCACCTCGCGGCAAGCGTGGGTTACTCGCTGGCCCACGTCGTTTTGATGGTGGGAATGCGCGAACTGGCCTATGCGCTGGCCGGATCAGAATATTCGTTTGGCCACTGGCCCAGCGAGTTGTTCTACGAGTATCTCAAGGACGTGCGCACCTATGTCGGCGTGGTCCTGATGATCGAGGGCTACCGGTTCGTACTCAGACGAATGCAGGGGGAAGCGCGCTGGCCTGACGCGGCCGCACCGGAGATCGACCCCGAACCGCCGCGGCCATCGCGCTTCCTGGTCAAGATGCTGGGCCGGGAATTTCTGGTGCCGGCTGACCGGATCGAGTACGCGAGCGCGGCCGGCAATTACGTCAACCTGCATGTCGCGGGGCGCGATTATCCGCTTCGAAGCACCATGAAGGATCTGCTGGCGCGTCTTGATCAGGACAGGTTCCGGCGCACCCATCGCAGCCACATTGTCAATCTGGATTTCGTGGACCAGATCGAACCGATAGACAGCGGCGATGCACGCATCACCATGCGCGACCGTTCGGTACTACCGTGCTCGCGCAATTACCGCGCAGAACTGACCCGGTA
This sequence comes from Wenzhouxiangellaceae bacterium, assembly GCA_040904965.1. Taxonomy (GTDB): domain Bacteria; phylum Pseudomonadota; class Gammaproteobacteria; order Xanthomonadales; family Wenzhouxiangellaceae. The sequence goes on along the minus strand of JBBDSL010000120.1, from coordinate 29,911 downwards.
ATTCGGCCGGTCATGACCGATTTTCGCCCAGTCGCCCCCCAGTCAACGATTCCAAGCTGGTATAATCTTTCGGCTTTGCGGCTCGGTATTCGTTTGAGCCGCTTATTTTTGACGTGCTGCGGGAAGATAGGGCCGTGTCCGACGATTCCGGCCATCCGGAGAACCGCCAATCAGCAAGCGACCCGTCGGGTTTCGCCCGAACAGTGGTCTGGCTGCTGCGAATGCAGGCGATGCTGGCGGCAGCCGCCGCGGTCGTGGCGGCGCTGGTGGCCGGAGCGGCCTCAGCGCTTGCGCTATTGGCTGGCGGCGGGATCGGAATCGTGCTGACGGCAATTTCGGCGCTGCGCACGGGCGCGGTATCGGCCTCCGGCGACCCGGTGGCCATAGCAGCTGCGTTTTATCGCGGCATGTTGTTGAAGATGGCGCTGGCCGTGGTGCTGTTCGTGGTTGTTGCGGCGCTGTTTTCGGAATGGTTTTTGCCGGTAATCGCCGGCTACGTGGTCACGCTGGTGGCCTATTGGATTGCACTGCTGCGGATTGGGCGTCATGTCGGGCGTGACGCGGGTTCCGGCGGGGCATTGAACGACGAGTGATTAGTGACTAGGGACGACTGAATCGTGCAATTCGCATACGCCGCCTCAGAATCCGGGGAATTCTCGCCTACCGAGTACGTGTCCCACCACCTCGGGCACTGGACCGTCGGCGAAGGTCTCTGGACTTTCCATCTCGACACCCTGATTTTCTCCGTGGGGCTGGGCCTGGCGATGGTTTTCGTCTTCTGGCTGGCCGCGCGCCGCGCCAGCGCCGGCGTTCCGGGCAAGCTGCAGAACTTCGTCGAAGTGCTGGTCGATTTCGTCGACAACTCGGTCAAGGAAGCTTTTCACGGGCCGCGCGAGTTCATCGCGCCGCTGGCGCTGACGATCTTCGTCTGGATTTTCCTCTGGAATCTGATGGATCTGATTCCGGTCGATTACATCCCGCTGTTCGCCAACCAGGTGCTCGGCATCGAGTACATGCGCGTGGTACCGTCGGCCGACGTCAACGCGCCGTTCGCGCTTTCGCTTTCGGTGCTGGTCCTGACTCTGATCTACAGCGTCAAGGGCAAAGGCCTTGGCGGCTTCGGCCGCGAGATGCTGTTTCACCCGTTCGGCAGGCAATTCTACCTGTGGCCGGCCAATATCCTCTTGAACCTGGTCGAGCTGATCGCCAAACCGGTGTCGCTGGCGCTGCGACTGTTCGGCAACCTGTATGCGGCCGAGCTCATTTTCATCCTTATCGCAATGCTGCCGTGGTGGATTCAGTTCCTGCCCGGCGGCGCCTGGGCGGTGTTCCACATTCTGGTCATCCCGCTGCAGGCATTTATTTTCATGACGCTGACGATCGTGTACCTGTCGTTGGCCTATGAAGAGCATTAATCAACCCTTGTACAGTCATTTTATTAACGTTTATTTTTGACAAAGCACTACTCCAGGAGATAACAAGTGGAAGCACTCATCGCACAAGTCCAGGCCAGTACCGCTATTGCTGTTGGTCTGATCTTCGCCTTTGCCGCCCTCGGTACCGGTATCGGCTTCGGTCTGCTCGGTGGCAAGTTCCTCGAAGGCGCCAGCCGTCAGCCTGAACTGGCCGGCATGCTTCAGACGCGCATGTTCATCATCGCCGGTCTGCTCGACGCGCTGTCGATCATCGGTGTTGCGTTCGCCGCGCTGCTGCTGTTCGCCAATCCGCTTCTGGCCGCCATCGGCGGCTGATCGCGCTTGCGAACCTCAAGCCTGAAACCTGAACCAACCGCAGGGAACTGATATGGATGTCTCTCTGGGCACCCTGATCGGCCAGGCCGGCACCTTTCTGGTGCTGGTTCTGGTCACGATGAAATTCGTCTGGCCGCCGCTGACCCGGGCCATGGAAGATCGTCGGCAGAAAATTGCCGAAGGTCTGGCGCAGTCCGACGAAGCCGAAAAAGCGCTGGAAAAGGCGCAGTACGAAGCCGAGCAGATCATCCGCGAGGCGCGTGCAAAGTCCGGTGAAATCATCGACCAGGCCGGCAAGCGCGGCAACGACATTGTCGAGCAGGCCAAGCAGGACGCGATCGCCGAACGCGATCGGCAGGTTGCTGCGGCCGAAGCGGATATCAAGCTGGCCACCAATCAGGCGCGCGAAGTGCTGCGCGAGAAGCTGGCCGAATTGACCATCGCTGGTGCCGAGCGTGTCATCGAGCAGGAGCTCGACGTCGAGCGCCACCGCAAGCTGCTCGACAAGCTGGCCGCGGAGCTGTAGACGACAATGCTGGCCGAAACCACACTGGCGCGCCCCTATGCGCGCGCTGCCTTCAACCTGGCCGACCAGTCCGCCACGCTGGACGCATGGAGCAGGTTGCTGGAAAAGGCCGCCGAAGCGGTCCGGACCGAAGCGATGCGCCGTGTCATCGGGCATCCCAGGGTCGACGACGCCCGCCTGATTGGCGTGTTCGAAGAGGTTCTGGGCGAGTCGGCCGACCGCGCTTTCAAGAGCTTTCTGAAGGTGTTGATGCACTATCGTCGATTGTCGCTTCTGCCTGAAATCGCCGCGCAGTTCGAAACCCTGCGGCGTGCCAGCGAGCATCGCCTGAAGGTCAACGTGACTTCGGCCGTGGAAATGGACGCCGGCCAGCTCGAAAAGCTTGCCGCCCGTCTGCGCGAGAAGTTCGGCACCGAAATCGAAATGGAAACCGGCGTCGACAAGGAACTGATCGGCGGGCTTGTAGTGCGTGCCGGCGACAAGGTCATCGATGCCAGCGTGCGCGGGCGCCTGGAGCAGCTCGGAAGACAGCTGGTCCGATAGGCCGAACCGAATCATTCAAATCGAACTGTCCATCACAAATTGCAATTACGCAACCGATCAAACGAGTAATTAAGCCATGCAGCAGACACTCAACCCGACAGAAATCAGCGAACTGATCCGCAAGCGCGTCGAACAGTTCGACGTCGTCTCGGAGGCCCGCAACGAGGGCACCATCGTCAGCGTGTCCGACGGCATCTGCCGAATCCACGGGCTGGCCGACGCCATGCAGGGTGAGATGATCGAATTTCCCGAAGACACTTTCGGCCTGGCGCTGAACCTCGAGCGCGACTCGGTGGGTGTCGTGATCATCGGCGACTACGAGCATCTGCGCGAAGGCGACACGGCCCGCTGCACTGGCAAGATTCTGCAGGTGCCGGTGGGTGAAGGTCTGCTCGGCCGCGTGGTCGATGCGTTGGGCACCCCGATCGACGGCGCCGGTCCGATCGATGCGCAAGGTTCCGAGCCGATCGAAAAAATCGCGCCGGGCGTGATCAGCCGAAAGTCCGTTTCGCAACCGGTGCAGACCGGTTTGAAATCCATCGACGCCATGGTGCCGGTGGGTCGCGGTCAGCGCGAGCTGATCATCGGCGACAGACAGACCGGCAAGACCGCAGTGGCGATCGATGCGATCATCAACCAGAAAGGCACCGGTATCAAGTGCATTTACGTCGCCGTGGGCCAGAAGGCCTCATCGGTGTCGCAGGTGGTGGCCAAGCTCGAAGAGCACGGCGCCATGGAGCACACGATTATCGTGGCTGCCAATGCCTCCGACTCGGCGGCCATGCAGTACATCGCCCCCTACGCCGGCTGTGCCATGGGCGAATACTTCCGCGACCGCGGCGAAGACGCGCTGATTGTCTATGACGATCTGACCAAACAGGCCTGGGCATATCGACAGGTCTCGCTGCTGCTCAAGCGCCCGCCGGGCCGTGAAGCCTACCCGGGGGATGTGTTCTACCTGCACTCGCGGCTGCTGGAGCGTGCCTCGCGGGTCAACGAAGAGTATGTCGAGAAGGCGACCAACGGCGAGATCACGGGCAAGACCGGATCGCTGACCGCGCTGCCGATCATCGAAACCCAGGCCGGCGACGTTTCGGCGTTCGTACCAACCAACGTAATCTCGATTACCGACGGCCAGATCTTCCTCGAGACCGACCTGTTCAACGCCGGCATTCGTCCGGCCATCAACGCCGGCCTGTCGGTCTCGCGTGTCGGTGGTGCGGCCCAGACCAAGATCATCAAGAAGCTCGGCGGCGGTGTTCGGCTGGCGCTGGCTCAATATCGCGAGCTTGCAGCGTTCTCGCAGTTCGCATCCGACCTGGACGAGGCCACGCGCAAGCAGCTCGAACGCGGTCAACGCGTCACCGAGCTGATGAAACAGGCCCAGTATTCGCCGCTGACCGTGGCCGAAATGGCGGTCAGCCTGTTCGCCGGCAACGAAGGCTTTCTGGACGATCTGCCGCTGGAAAAGGTGGTGCCGTTCGAGAATGCACTGCGCGATTTCATGAACAACTCGCACACTGATCTCATGGACAGGATCAACGAATCCGGCGACTGGAATGATGAAATCTCCGGTGAACTGAAGAAGGCGCTGGGCGAGTTCAAAAAAACGGGTTCATGGTGAGCCCGGAAATGCGTAAATGGTAAATAGTGAATGGTGAATGGCAACCGGCGCCGATCAAGGTGTTGCTTGCCATTTACTATTTACAATTCACTATTTACGCCTTTGACAACTTAGTAAAAAGCACTGCAGCCCAACGTAGAGTACTAGCAAACAGGATGGCACCAGCATGAGCGGATCAAGAGAAATCGTAGGCCAGATCAAGAGCATCAAGAACACGCGCAAGGTCACGCGCGCGCTGGAGATGGTCTCGGCGTCGAAGATTCGCAAGGCACAGGACCGGATGCAGGCCTCGCGGCCGTATGCGCGCATGATTCGCCAGGCAATTGGTCACCTGGCCCACGCCAATCCCGAGTACAAGCATCCGTTCACGCAGCAGCGCGACGAGATCAAGCGCGTCGGCTATGTGGTGATTTCATCCGACCGCGGCCTTTGCGGCGGGTTGAACAACAACATGTTTCGCCAGCTTCTGCCCCGTTTTCGAGAGCACCAGGAAGCCGGCCAGGAAGTCAGCCTGGTATTGATTGGGAAAAAGGGCCAACAGTTTTTCAAGCGCATCAAGATCGAGATCGCCGCAGCCGTTCAGGATATGGGCGAGAAACCGCAGCTCGAAAAGTTGATCGGCTCGATCAAAATCATGCTGGATGGCTACCGCGACGGGACGCTGGACGAAATCTTTCTTTGCTACAACGATTTCATCAACACCATGACCCAGCGAGTCGCCATCGACCAGTTGCTGCCGCTGCCGCCGGCCACCGACGAGCCAATGCTCAAGTACTGGGACTACCTGTACGAACCGGATCCGGAATCATTGCTTGACGACCTGCTGGTGCGCTATATTGAATCGTTGATTTACAACGCGACCCTGGAGAACCTGGCCAGCGAGCATGCAGCCCGAATGGTTGCCATGAAGAGCGCATCCGATAATGCCAACAACCTGATCGACGAGTTGAATCTGGCCTATAACAAGGCCCGCCAGGCGGCGATTACGCAGGAAATCTCGGAGATTGTTGGAGGTGCGGCAGCGGTTTGATGAACATGAAGCGCGTAAATGGTAAATAGCAGCCAGTTTGGTGGCCGTAGACGGGTGCCATTTACCATTTACTATTTACGAATTTGACAGATTGAAACCCGAAAACCCAGCGGCTTCGATAAATCATAGCGGAGCCCAAGGATCGAAACGAGGAACAACATGAGCAAGGGTACGATTGTCCAGATTATCGGTGCCGTGGTCGACGTGGAATTTTCGCGCGACGAAGTGCCGCGCGTTTACCACGCATTGATCGTAGACGAAGGCCAAGTGATGCTGGAAGTCCAGCAGCAGCTCGGCGACGGCGTGGTGCGAACAATTGCGCTTGGCTCCACCGACGGTCTCAAGCGAGGGCTGGAGGTGACCAACACCGGTGACGCGATTACCGTGCCGGTGGGCAAAAAGACACTCGGCCGCATCATGGATGTCATGGGCAACCCGATCGACGAGGCCGGCGACATCGGTGCGGAAAAGCGCATGCCGATTCACCGCAAGGCGCCGTCGTTCGAGGAGCAGGCCAGCAGCAACGAATTGCTGGAGACCGGCATCAAGGTCATCGATCTGATCTGCCCGTTCGCCAAGGGCGGCAAAGTCGGGCTGTTCGGTGGCGCCGGGGTTGGCAAGACCGTCAATATGCTGGAGCTCATTCGAAACATTGCCATCGAGCATGAAGGCTACTCGGTGTTTGCCGGCGTGGGCGAGCGTACCCGCGAGGGTAACGACTTCTACCATGAAATGAAGGATTCCAACGTTCTCGACAAGGTTTCGCTGGTGTTCGGCCAGATGAACGAGCCGCCGGGCAACCGACTGCGCGTGGCGCTGTCGGGTCTGACCATCGCCGAAGAATTCCGCGACGAGGGCCGTGACGTGCTGATGTTCATCGACAACATCTACCGCTATACCCTGGCGGGCGTGGAAGTCTCCGCGCTACTGGGCCGCATGCCGTCGGCGGTGGGTTATCAGCCCACCCTGGCCAAGGAAATGGGCGACCTGCAGGAGCGCATCACCTCGACCAAGACCGGCTCGATCACCTCCATCCAGGCCGTGTACGTGCCGGCCGATGACCTGACCGACCCGTCACCGGCAACTACCTTTGCTCACCTCGATGCCACCGTCGTGTTGTCGCGCCAGATCGCCGAGCTGGGCATTTACCCGGCCGTGGATCCGCTGGATTCGACCTCGCGCCAGCTCGATCCGCTGGTCGTTGGGCAAGAGCACTACGATGTTGCGCGCAAGGTTCAGGGCACGCTGCAGCGCTACAAGGAACTCAAGGACATCATTGCCATCCTCGGCATGGACGAGCTTTCCGAGGACGACAAGCTGGCCGTTGCACGTGCGCGCAAGGTCGAGCGCTTCTTCTCGCAGCCGTTCTTCGTCGCCGAAGTGTTCACCGGTTCGCCAGGCGTGTACGTGTCGCTCAAAGACACCATCCGTGCCTTCAAGGGCATTGTCGAAGGCGAGTACGATCACCTGCCGGAGCAGGCCTTTTATATGGTCGGCACCATTGAGGAGGCGATCGAGAAGGCGGAGAAGATGAAGGAGAAGGCAGCCTGAAGCCGCGCTCTTCGCCCGCTGGCTGCGTGATCGGGCGGCCTGAAATGCTCACGTACTGATGTACGCTCCGCTTTCAGCCCGCCCTCAAGCCTTGCCAGCGAACGAATATCGCACCTTCAGGACACAAATCTGTCCGCGTTGCAACGTCACGCAGTGAGAACTTAAATGGCATCGACAATCCAATGCAATATCGTGAGTGCCGAGGCGGAGATCTATTCCGGTGAGGCCTCCATGGTGGTGGTGACCGGTGAAGAAGGAGAACTCGGCATCGCACCGCGCCACGCTCCGCTGCTGACCCGGATCAAGCCCGGCCAGGTGCGGGTGATGTTGCCCGAGGGTGGCGAGGAGTTCTACTACGTCTCCGGCGGCATGCTCGAAGTGCAGCCGCACATGGTCACGGTGCTTGCCGATACCGCGGCGCGCGCGGCCGACCTGGACGAAGCCGCTGCCGTGAAAGCCAAGGAAGAGGCCGAGCGCGCGCTGGCCGACCGCAGCGCCGACATGGGAATGGCTGAGGCTCAGGCGCAGCTTGCCGAGGCCGTCGCCCAGTTGGCGGCGTTGGAAAGACTCCGCAAGAAGCTCAAACACTGAAAAATCGTTACAGGGCTACTGCGCGAACCGCTGACGCTGCCCGGTGGTGCTCGGAATCCTCACGTACCGGCGTGTACGCTGCGGTTCCTGCGCTCCAGCGGTCAACGCCAGCGGTCCGCTCGCTACGCCCTGAAACGATTTTTCCCTGTAGCTGACGCTGGGCAAGCGTCCGGCGGTGCTCGGGATCCTCATGTACCTGAACACGTACACTGCGGTCCCTGCGCAAGCCTGCCCCGGACTTGATCCGGGGGCGGCCCCGTCATCCGCCCGCTTGCCACACTTTGCAGGAATTTCCCCCGATATACACATTCGGAACCCTTCGGGGCGGCTCCCGGGCGGGCCCCCCACCTCGTTTCGACTCGCTCATTCGGAATCAACCAAACCGCACTCGCCGAAGCCGGGCCGGTGAACCCGCCAGGAAACCGTCGCGCCGTGGAGGCACTGCCAGTCGATCACCGTCTGAATAGAACGACTGCTCTAATCTGATATGCTAGGCACCAGACCAGGCGCCAAAGGTGATGAGATGCGGAGATTCGTTTCGTTATTGCTCGTTATTTCAGGCTTGGTGTTGGGGGGCTGTGGTCAAGGGGATGCACCGTTTTCGAATGAAAGACTGCTTCAGAGCTTCGCGGATGGTCGCACCGGAATCTGGGTGAGCGCGGAAGCGCCCGTCGTCCAGATCCTTGGTGATGAAGACATCGGCGGCAATCGCCAGCGATTCACGATCCGACCGCGCGACGGTGTCGTCGTGCAGGTGCTGCACTCGCTGGAGGATTCCACGCGCGTGCCGGTGGAGCGCGGCGATATCGTACGCGTTCAGGGCTATTATGAATGGGACGCTCGCGGCGGTTTCATATCGCGTACTTTCAGCGACCCGAATCAGCCCGGTGGCGGCGGCTGGATCGAACATGAAGGCCAGCGCTACGATTGAATGTTCATGCTCCGGATCGCCGGTACCCGGCGATCCGGACAGTCGGGTCAATCGTTGAAATACTCGGGCTCGGCGCCCTCAATCTCGCCCACCGTGGCACTTTCGTGGATTCGAAGCTTGACCTCGCGTTCGAAGATCAGCGGTCCGGCAATCTCGCAATCGGCATGAATTTCGACCGTTGGCGGATCGTCCCGGAACGAATTCCGCGACTTGACAATGCGCAACTCGCCCAGCACACGGCTGCCCTGTTCGAGCACAATTCCGCCTTTGGCGTTCTTCACCGAGCCTACGGTAGCGCCCTTGACGCGGATCTGGCCGTTGACAGAACTGACCGAACCGTCTACGCGTGCATCCGTTCCGATCACGACCTGGCCGTTGACGGTCTCGACGCTGCCTTCAATCTCGGCCTGCGGCCCGATCTCGATGCTGCCGTTGACGCCCTCGACCGACCCGGCACGTGCGCCCTGGTCCAGTGAAATCTTGCCGTTGACGGTCTCCACATGGCCAGTGATCGTGCTTCCCGAGCCAATGGATACCGACCCGTTGACCGTACTGGCATCTCCTTCCACGACGCTTTCGGCCCCGACCCGCACCGCCCCGTTGACGGTAGACAGGTTGCGTTCGACCGTCTCGCCGTCGCCGACCTCAACATCGCTGTTGATGCTGAAGCAACCGGCCAGCAGCAATACGACCAGTAATGCAAAGAAACGTATATTCATGGCTCCCACATTTTCTTGCGACCAACCTGAATGGTACGCTTTTCTCTACCGCCGATGCCAGGCCCGGAAGTCACGACCGACGGCCATGACTATTGGCCTCGGCCCGGGTTGCATACCTCTCAGCCTGCCGCCGCACCCGGCATCAGCCAGTCCTGTGCCGCGGCTGCGCCGGCCTTCTCCAGCCCGGCGAAATCGAACAGTCCGGTATCGCAAAGCTGCGAAGGAGCGACGTTGGTCAGCGCCTTGAAGATGGTTTCCGTGCGACCGGGTTGGCCCCGGTCCCACTCGCTCAGCATCTGCTTGATCGCCTGGCGCTGCAGATTGGGTTGCGAGCCGCACAGGTTGCACGGGATGATCGGGTAGTCGCGCGCCTCGGCCAGCTTTTCCAGGTCCGCCTCGCGGCAATAGGCCAGCGGCCGGATCACCACGTTGTCGCCGTCGTCGCTTTTGAGCTTGGGCGGCATCGCCTTCAAAGTGCCCCCGTACAGCAGGTTCAGGAAGAACGTCTCGACGATATCGTCCATGTGGTGGCCCAGCGCGATCTTCGTGAAACCGTTCTCTTTTGCGTAGCTGTACAGGTTGCCCCGGCGCAGGCGGGAGCAAAGCCCGCAGGTGGTCTTGCCGTCGGGAATCACGCGCTTGACGATCGAATAGGTGTCGCGCTCGATCACGTGGAAGGGCACGCCGACGGATTCCAGATACTCCGGCAGCACGTGCGCCGGAAAGCCCGGTTGCTTCTGGTCCAGGTTGACCGCAAACAGCTCGAAATCCACCGGCGCACGCCGTCGCAGGCTCAACAGCAGGTCCAGCATGGCATAGCTGTCCTTGCCGCCGGACAGGCACGCCATCACCCGATCGCCGTCGGCGATCATCGAATAATCGCCGATCGCCTTGCCGGCGTTCTTGCGCAGGCGCTTGAACAGCTTGTCGGCGTTGTATTTCGAGGCCCGTGCGGGATCGGACATGATTGCTGTAGGCGTTGCGAAAGACATCCCGGATGATAACGGAAATCAGGGATCTGCGATGCCAGCCCGGGCGGGGCGGGACTGCCGGCAATATCGATGCGCGGCGCTTCGGATGGTGCGTTGCGCCTTCGGCTTCACGCACCCTACGTGGGCCATGGCGCTCTCGCAGGGTGCCGTTAAGTGCAGCGAAGCGCACCAGGCCGTAGCTTGTTCGGCCCCGTGCCGAAGGGTTTCGCCGCAAAAGCTGCACCTCGCGCCTTAAGGCCCTTGGCCGTAGCGGGCCCTTCGCGCTCGATGTCCCGGCCCACCGATCACGCAGGGCCCGGGCCACCGCCTTCAGCCTGACCGCTCCGTCACTGGTTGTTGCCGAGATCGTCTCCGATGCCGAAATAGTCGAACGCGACCTCGGCGGTGAGGTTGTCGCGGTAGCGCACGGCACTGCCCCCGAACAGAGCGAAGCCGGTATTGGCCTGCTGCACGCGGTTTTCCACGACAAGGTTCGCATTGCCTGCCGCTACGACGACGCCGGTGCCGCGGGGCCCGAATACAAACATCACATCGTTGTTGCGCACGGTGTTCCCCGATCCGTTCGCGATGATCCCGCGAGGCTCGGGCCGGCTGCTGCCGCCGATCCGGAAGACGTGATTGCTCTCGATCGTGCTGGACCAGGCGCGGACCAGGACACCGGTCTGGAACAGCTGGCTGAGGTCCATGTCCCGCACCGTGTGACCGAAGCTGCATTCGAGGCAGTTGGGGTCCTCGGCGGATATCTCGATACCCGAGCCGAAGCACTGCACGGTCCCGCCCCTTATGGTCACGTTGTTGGCGCCGCGTGCCACGATGCCCGCCGTGGGACTGTCTTCGTTGCCGTTGAGACACGCGCCGTCCGCTGTCCGGTTGCCGAGCGTGAATCCGGCCAGATCGAGCGTCACGTTGGATGCAGTGATCCGGATCGCCGGCCCGCGGTCGAGATCGGTCTCGAGGTTGCGTGACAGGCAGTAATTGCCGGGCTTGTCGATTTCGATGGGAGCGCGGTTGATCTTGTCGCAGTTGGCGTGAGCCGACAGGGTGGTCAGCACCAGCGCCGAAAACGCCAGCGATTTGAGTGGAATCGAACAAATGGTTTTCATCACAGTCTCCTTTGTGGTGATCGCGGTAGCGGTAATCGTGGCGAGCGGGCTCGCCGATCGGGGTTGATGCCGTGTATCCGCAAGAGCCCTGCCATCGGGCGTCCGCCGTTCGTGATCAATGACTTGGGCAGTGCCCGCAGCGTGTGTGTCCCGGCCGTGACACGGTTGTGCCTCCGTTACTCGAAGCCATCGAGGAACAGCAGGTCGCCGTCGCCGAATATCGCAATGGCGCGGTACGGCTGGTCCACAAAGATCTGGCACGCGCCGGTCCCCGCCGGAGCGCAATCCGCGCGCCAGCCAAAAAACGTCGATGAGCCGCCCGAAATGGCGTTCAGGGTTACGAGCTCACCGCTTTCAAAACTCGCGCTGCAGTCACCAGGACAATCGATGCCTGCGGGTGTGCTCTCAACCATGCCGATGCCGTTGCCCTCGATCTCGACGTCGATCGAGTAGAACACGGTCGCCGGCTCGAACGTCGCTTGTACGGATCGCGCCTGGCTCATCGTGACCTGGCAGGTGCTGGTGCCGGCGCAGTCGCCGGACCAGCCGTCGAACGCGAAGCCCGAATCCGGACTCGCGGTCAGCTCGACCAGCGTGCCCTCGGCGTAGTCCTGGCTGCAGTCACCCGGGCAGGCGATGCCGGCCGGCGCACTTTGCACCGAGCCACCAGCCGTCACGAAAACATCGAGGGTAAGCGTAGGCACAGAAGCCAGCTCGAACGCTCCGATATCGCAGATGCTCCCGCCGGGCGCGGGCCTGGGTTCGTCGCGCTGATCAACGAGAAGTGGCGAGCCGTCGGGCGCGGTGCAGCCGGCCGGATCGCCGCCCTCGATCGCCGGGCTGTCGAAGGTAAGTGCGTGGGTCGGCGTCGGGCCGCCGTTTTGCGCCAGCGGCTCCAGCCCGGCGTCCACCGGGTTGGCCACCGATCCGACCTGGTCGCCGGAAACGCCGTCGGTGAATCCGCTGCACAACCCGGCGGCACCGATCAGGTTGAAGCCGTCGGTCGTGAAGTTGCCCAAACAATCCGGCGCCTCGCCGCCTTCGTCGATGTTGCCGGCGATGATGGAGGTGCGCACCGTAACAGGCGTCCCGGCCGCCTGGTCGAGGGCAGCGTCGCCGGACCCGTCGCCGTCGGCATCGGCCCGGTTGCCGGTGATTGTGACGCTGTGCAGCACGGTGTTCTGCGTCCCCGCTTCCACGGCGCCGGACGAGCGATCGGCTTCGTTGCCGGAAAACGTGCTGTTGACCACGGTCAGCGCGTCGCCGCCTATGCTGATCGCGCCGCCGTCGCCGCCGCCGGTCACGCGGTTGGCGGTGAACGTGGAACCGGAAATCTCGGTGACGTGACCGGAGCCACCCACTTGGATGGCACCGCCGGCTTCGAAGCTGCCCCGCACCTCGTTCATCTCGAACAGGCTGTCGCGGACGATGAGGAGTCGATTGGCGTTGGTCATCCGGATTGCACCCCCATCGAAGTCGGTGGCCACGTTGCGCGTGAATCGGCTGCGCTCGACCGTCAGGTCCGACTCACTCCGGATCGCGCCGCCGTCTGCCGCAGTGTTGTCCTCGAACGCGCAGTCGCGCACGGTCGTGGGCGCAAGAATACCCAGCGCGCCGGAATCGCCGGTCGCGGCATTGCGGAACGTCAAACCATCTACGACGGAGGCGTCGAGGAACGAGAGGATCCGCTGACCCGTCGGGAAACCGGAAGCATCGAGCGCGAGTACGTCTGCGCCAGGGCCCAGGATCTCGACCGGGTCGTTGATCGAACCCAGCGTCCCCGAAAGCATGATTGCGCCCGAGACAGCCGGGTCGAAAATGATTTGATCAACCGTCGGTTCGGCCGCGCCGGCCGCGCACTCCCCGCTCGATGGGCCGGATGCGAAGTTCGCGTTGGCCGCGATGATGGCCTCACGCAGCGTGCAGATGCCATCGTCGCCCACCACATCGGCCGTGCTGTTGACCGAAATCGTCGCCGCCTGGAGACTGGTGCCCGTGATCAAAGCGGCCGCAATCGAAATGATGCGTGCAATCCGGTTCACGGCAGCGCTCCCATCCGAAGGTAGTAATTGTCGCCGACCCAGAAGCCATCCCATGGCGGCGATTTCGGCGCCTGGTTCGGCGCGCCTTCCTTGGCCACCATGCTCAGTTCGAAGGCCTGGGCAATCCCGTCCGGCTTCAATTCGTCATCGGTGATGGCGACCATGACCGGCAGCCGCCACTGGATCGGCTGGCCGAACATGTCCTTGGCCGCCACCTGCCACGGCCCGGTGACCGAAACGGCCAACACTTCCTGCGGGCGCTTTTCGCTCTGCCCCCAGTCGCGATCATTGGCCAGGTATTCGTGCACCGCCTCGGCGAGTCCCTCGATATCGCCGGGACCCGGGAAATTCGAGACGTGACCGGGCCATTCGGCGGCATCGACGCTCGCCAGTTGTTTTTCCCGCTTGGCCTGTGCAAGCTGTGCGATTTCACCGCGCAGCGCGTTCAGGCGCGGGTTTTTGGGGTCGATATCTTGGCCCAGGCGGATCATTTCGGCGGCCTCGCCCAATCGCTGCTGCTGGACCTTGGCCGAATAGTCGTCGATATCGCTTAGCCGTCCCGCGACATTATCGGCGACGGTTTCCGCGCTGACGGCACGGGTATTGCCCAGGTCTTCGAGAAAGCCGTACAGTTCCGCGGCGTTGTAGGCCACGCGTGTATTCGCAGAATCGGCGTCAGCACCGGCGGCGTCCAGCGTCGCGGCGATTTCCGCCTCGTCGGTCCCGTAGCGGCCCCGGAACTCAAGCAGGAACGGGCGCAAGGCATCGGCCGCGTTCTCGGCGTCTTCGATTACCGCGATGGCCTCGCTCACGGCGTCGGCGGAATCGGAATAGACGACGCTGCGGCCGTGGATCTTTCTGATCGCGCCGTCATGTTCTTGTCGGAGCGCGATCACGCGTTCGGCGTCTGCGGTGGCCTCGGCGCCGGCCGAGGCGGCCACTTCGGCCTCCGCCGCTGCATTCGATTCGGCCTGCTCGATCGCCACCGTCAGCCCTTTGATTCGCTGGCGCGTCACGGCGACCTCGGCGTCGCCTTCGGCGTTGGGATGATCGCCGACGAACGTTTCGAGCCTGTCGGCCGCGTCGTCGCGCCCGCGCTTGGCACCCTTGAGCGCCAGCGCGGCCTCATCGTCGCGCTCGGCCTCGCGAAAGGCGTCCAGCCGCTTTTCGGCGTTGTTCAGCGTCGTGTGTACCTGTCGGAGTTCGGACTGCTGCTTGCGCGACAGCCCGGCCGATGTCGATGGACTCGATGTCGATTGACCTGTCGAGGTCGGCGGTGCCCCGGAAACGGCCTGCCTTGCGGCACCGGCCACGCTTCGGGCGCCGTTGTTCGGCAATCCCGCCGCCGCTTTGGCCGGAGACGGCGACGGCTCCGCGTTGCCGATCGATGCCGCCAGCCGATCCAGCCGGGCCTTGGCGCCTTCGACTTCCGAATGCGAGGTCAGGTCCGGATGGCGCGAAACGAATTGCTCGAACCGGTCTCGCGCCTGGGCCAGATTCCGGTTTGCGCCCTTCAGCGCCAGCACTCGCGCGCCTTCGTTGCCGGAGCTGTCGATTCTTTCCAGGTCTTTATCGACATTGTCGAGGCTGCGGTTGACCTGGTCGATTTTGAACTGCTCGCTGGAGCCCAGCGGCTCCGCGGCCTGAAGAGCGAGGGCGGGCAAAAGTGCCACGGAAGACAGCAACAGGATTGTCAAGACGGACTTTGCGGACATTGTTTCTCTCCAAAGGGTTACCAAATCGGCTTCACTCGAAGCCGTCAAGGAACAGCAGGTCGCCGTCGCCGAACACGGCGCTGACGCTACGCGGCTGGTCGAGCGTCAGCTGACAGCTGTCGCCGGCGCAGTCCCCCGACCAGTTCAGAAACGCCGAGCCGGGGTCGGGCGAGGCGTTCAGATCGACGATGCTCCCGTTAGGGAACTCGGCACTGCAAGTGCCCGGACAGTCGATCCCGGCCGGACTGCTGGTGACCCGACCCGTGCCGTTCCCGTCGAGTGCGACCGTGAGCGTTTCGCCCACGGGCTCGAACGAGGCCGTTACCGATCGGGCCTGGTCCATTGTCACGATGCAGCCGCCGGTGCCGCCGCAGTCGCCGCCCCAGCCGGTGAACGTGCTGCCGGATGCCTCTGTGGCGAAGAGCTCGACCATCGTGTCCTCGCTGTAGGATTCGGAACAATCGCCGGGACAGCCGATGCCGCTGACATCGCTCTGGACGCTTCCTGCACCGGCGCCGAGCAGCGTGACTTCCAGCGCGAACGCCTGATCCAGTTCGATCGATCCCGCGTCGCAATCCGCCGACATGTCGCCGTCGCCGTCGGGCGGCAGACCGCTGACCGGGTCGCGGCGCTCGCCGAGCATGTCGTTCTCCAGCGGGCCTTCGCCTACGGATTTGTTGCAATTGGGTTCGAACCAGAGATCCACGACCGGACTGGATAGCTCGGGAATCGCCGCGTACGTATGCACCGGGTGCGTGACCATCTGCAGCGAGACGCCTAGCGAGGCGTCAACGACACTGCTGCCGCCGACGGTGCATTCGTTTCCGATATTGGTCGCGCTGAAATTTCCGTTCGGGAAATTGTTGATCTGGCAGTTCGTGCCGGTGCCGGGCAGGCCCTGGGTCACATTGGCGTCGAAGCGGGACGGTCCGGCCGCCCCCGCGCCGGTCAGCGGCATGTCGAGGAGAATGTCATGTGGATTCCCATCGTTTTCGAAGAAGGTGTTGGCCCGGATGTCCACGCCGCCATCGCTGATTGTCGATCCCGACGCGCCGTCGTGCTCGATCCGAAGCGCGCCGGGGTTCCCCGAGCCCACCGTTTCGCTGGTATTCAGCGCAAACAGGTTGTTGCGGACGACTGTGTCGATAAAGATTATTTCGACGGCGCCGGCCCGCAAAACAGCATCGTTGCCGACAAAGCTGTTTCGGGCGAGCACCAGCGAGTCGCTGCTGGCGCCGGTTACCGGCGCATGTTTAGCGAAAATCGCGCCGGCCCGGGCGGCCGAATTCATGCTGAAACGATTGTTCCGGAGGGTCGCGAAATAACCGTTCTGCGAACGTTCCTCGTCGAGAAAAATCGCGCCGCCCGACTCACCTGCCGCATTGTCGTTGAAGATCGAATTCGTGATCGTCAGACCGAAACTCGCACCCTCCAAGGCGCTGGTGAACAACGCAATGACCCCGCCGCGTGAATTTGTCGCATTGTTGGCAGAGAACGTGCTGTCGTCGATGAGCACATTGAGAAAGCCGAAGCTCCTCGGAACGTCAATGCCGATCACACCGCCGCTGATGTCATCCGTTGTGGTGAATGCATTGCTGGTGTTGGCGCTAAAACTCGACGAAAAGATATTAAGGTTGAAGATTCCGGTGCCGACATCGCCGCCCAGGAAGCCGCCGATGCCATCGGCTGTGCTGTTGTTGCCGATCACGTTTTCCAACTGTAGCGATGCGTTGTCGGCAGGAGCGTTGATTAGGATCGCGCCGCCGTCACCGGTACTGCTGCCGCCGTTCAGCGTGACGCGCCGGAACACGCTGTCGCCCCCCGAGACCGTGAACAGGCGGTTGGCGCCGGCGGACTGAATGATCAGCGTGCGGTCGACAGGCGGTTCGAGCGTGACCCCGCCGTCGCTGATGTCGAGACTTTGCTCCAGCGAAATGGTCGCGGCGAAAAACGGCGAGCCGGAAAAGATGGCCGTTTCGAAGGCAATGACGTCATTGCCCGACGCACCGGCGTTGCAGTCATCGACTCCGGCATTGAAATTGGACGATACCAGGGCTTCGGTCAATGAGCAGTTGCCGTCGATTTCAACGCCTCCGCCGTCGGTCGTGTCCACGGTGATCGTCGCCCCGTGTGCGGTGCAGCACAGGAAAGAAAGGACAGCGAAAAGGAAAAATCCAAGGGACGCATGCCCCGTGAGTGCTCGTGGTTTCATGGTCAGCGCCCTCGCTTGCGTGACGGGTTTCAGACCGTGAACTGCAAGACTCGGGCCAGGCCCGAATGACGTAATTGAATCAGCGGCTTGGATGGGCTGGGGTGCTCACCTGTCTCAGCCCTGGAACAGTCAGCATGAGACAGCGTGGTGATGGCCATGAGGAACGTGCCTGGTCCGACGCCGCACGGCGCTATGAGCATCGGTGGACCGTCTTGTGTACCGGTTCAATCGCCGGTCCAGTTCAGGATGCGCTCAGCGCTGGATGCTGAAATCCTTCATCCGCCGGTACAGCGTCGCCCGGCTGATGCCCAGCACTTCGGCCGCGCGCGTGGCGTTTCCATCGTGGGCGGCCAGGGTCTGTTCGATGGCTTTGCGCTGGGCGTCGGCGCTGACGTCCTGCAGCTCGGCAGTGGGTACCTTTCCTCCGGCGATGTCCGGCGACAGGTGGCGGCGGCCCAGCAGCTCGCCGTCGTCGACAAACAGTGCGGCGCGCTGCATTTCCTGCTCCAGCTCGCGGACATTGCCGTGCCAGTCATGCGCGCACAAGGCATCCATGGCCGCCCGGCTGATGCCGGCCGGGCGGCGTCCCGCAGCGCGCGCGGCCCCGGCGAGAAAGTGCCCGGCCAGTTGAGGAATGTCCTCGCTGCGGTCGCGCAGGGGAGGAAGCGTGACCTTCCAGCCCGACAGCCTGTGTACCAAGTCCGGTCGCAGCGGTCCCGGCTCGTCGCTGCGCGAGGAGACGCTACGATTCGTGGCTGCGATGACGCGCACGTCGACCTTTTTCGGCCTGCGTGCGCCGACCGCGACGATCTCCCCTTCCTGCAGCACGCGCAGCAGCTTGGCCTGGCAGTCGTCCGGCATTTCGGTGACCTCGTCGAGCAGCAGGGTGCCGCCGTCGGCCTGCACGAATCGGCCCTCGCGCGCGCTGACCCCGGTCGCCACGCCGGCCTCGATGCCGAACAGCTCGGCTTCCAGGAGGTCGCGGGACAGTGCGGCGCAGTTGACCGCGACGAACGTGCCCTCGCGCCGGCTTGCGACGTGCAGAAAGCGCGCCAGCAGTTCCTTGCCGGTCCCGGTCTCGCCGAGAATCAGTACGTTCAGTGCGCTGGGCGCAACGCGCTCGGCGCGATCATAGGTCTCGATCACGGCCCGGTTCAGGGTGGCCGGCTCCGGCCTTGCGGCAGGGGCGGGCCGGCGATGCCCATCCGCGTCCGAAGCGGCTCGCGCCGGCGTGTCGGAACCGGCCGCATCGACCAGGTCCAGCAGTCCTGCGCAAAGTCTGAGGGCAGGGAGTGCGTTGGCGCGCCGCGCTCGCGGTCCGTGAACACGGATGGCGAAACGGTCTGACCGGCACGTTTCGGTCATGGCTTCCGCCTCGATTCGACGCCCGGCAAGCGGCCGGCCCTCGCCGGCTTCGATCGAAAACTCAAGATCCTGGAACTCGTGGCAGAGCGCAGCCATCATGCGTGCCGCCAGCGACCCGGGATCGCGTCGCTGGCGCGCAAATGCCAGCAACTCCGGAAAAGCCTCGACTGCGAATCTGGCCGTCGAGGCAGCGGCGAGCGTCGCTGCTGCTGATCGGCTCGACGCAACCGGGCCGGAAGAAGTGGCTGAAAACACCACGGCCGCCTTGGCCTCGGCCTCGTCAACTTGTTGCAGCAGCGCTTCGACCATGCCGAAGGTCAGCCTTCGACTTTCGGCGACCCGGACCGGCTGGCTGATCAGGCGCCCTTCGATGCGTGTTCCGTTGCTCGACCCGGCATCCTCGACCCGGACATGGTTCTCGCCGACGTTCAGACGTGCGTGCTTGCGCGAGACCGTCGGATGTTCGATGCGGATGGCGCAGCGGCTGTCGCTGCCCAGGATCTGGTCCCCGGGCGCGAGCGGAAGGCAACGTCCTGATTCGATGAGCAAAATTTGCCATGCCATGACAAAAGTGTATCACCACTGAAACAGCTTGAAGCGGGCGCCCGTTCGACGCAGAATGAAGCCATGGATCGGTTCTCGACTGCTGTGCTGTTTGCCGAAGGGGCGACGTCCCAGGTTTACCGGGCGCACGATCCGGCAACCGGCGGCGAAGTCGCGCTGAAGCTGTTGCGAAGTGATGATCCGGAGCTGCTCCGACGCTTTTTGCTCGAAATCAAGGCGCTGCGTCGGCTGGATCACCCGTGCATCGCTCGTTTCGTCGATCATGGCGAGATCGAGGGACGACCGTACCTGGCCATGGCGTTTGCCGACGGTATCCCGTTCGATCGCGCGCTGGCCGGCCAGCCGCCGGAGGTCGTGGTGCGCGCCTTCCTCAAGGTCGCCGACGCCCTCGCCCATGCGCATGACCAGGGGCTGTTGCACCGAGACCTCAAGCCCGCCAACATCCCGGTTCACCAGATCGACGGCGTGTTCGAGCCGATGCTGGTTGACTTCGGATTGGCCCGTGATGTCGCGGCCGCCTCGGAAACCGCCTCGGGCGCGCTGCTGGGCACGCCCGCCTACATGGCGCCCGAACAGGCCCGGGGGGATGGGGATGCCATCGACCGGCGCACCGACGTCTACGGCCTGGGCGCAGTGCTGTACGCCGCCCTGACCGGTAGCGCGCCGCGTTCGGGTGACTCGGCTGGTGACATCATCGCGTCGATCCTTTCGGAGCCGCCGCCACGTCCCGGCCCGGATGTACCGCTTGCGCTGGAAGCTATCCTGAATCGCGCCATGGCGTGCCGGCCCGAAGACCGCTACGCCAGCGTCCGGCGCCTGGCCGCCGATCTCGAAGCGTGGCTCAACGGGCAGTCGGTGCGCGCCCTGCGCGGTTTTCGCTGGCGCCAGGCGCGCCAGGCGGTGATGCGTCGCAAATGGCTTGCGGCGGGAACGGCTGCCGCGCTGGTCGTGTTGGTGGCGCTGGGCGCGCAGCAGGCCTGGTTACATCAGCGGGCGACCGAACAGCGTCGACTGGCCGTGCAATTCAGCGAGGAACTGGCCGAGACGCGCGAGTGGATGCGGCTTCGATACCTGGCGCCGGCACACGACATTCGCTCGGGTTGGGACTTCGTGGAGGACCGCATCGAAGCGTTGCGTATCAAGGCGCGTAGCGAGGACACCCGCAACCTATCTGCCGTGCATTACGCCCTCGGGCGCTTGCTTCTCGATGCTGGCCGGCCGGACGAGGCGCTTGCGCCGCTACAACAGGCCCGGTCACTCGGCTGTGCGTCGGCGGACTGCGCTTCTGCGCTGGCCAGAGCACACCTGCTGCTGCATCGCCGAGAACTGGAGCACCGGATGGCGTCGATCGGCAGCGACCGGGATGATGCGTTCGGTCATCATCTGGTGGCGGCGCAGGAAGCCCTGGCCGGCGTGGAGGTCGTCGGGCCCGCGGCCGTTGCCGTCGCCTCGGCAACACAGCCCCTGGAACGCGTGGCGGCGATGGGCGAAGCGGCGATGTCGGCGTTGCCGTGGGCCTTCGAGGTGCCCCAGGCGATCGGCGATGCCCGCTTCCGGGCCGGATTGAACGCGATGCTTTCCGATGATTACGCCGAGGCATGGGAGCATTTCCGGGCCTCCGTCGATGACTACGAGCGCGCGGCGGAAATCGCGCGCAGTTATCCCGAGGCCTATCTCGGGATCTGTCGGGCCCTGGTGCGAATGGCCGGTATCGCCGGTATGGATCAAGAGCATCGGCGGGACATCTCACCCGATGCGATCCATCGATGCGCAGAGGCGCGCGGCATCGACTCCGCTCGCGTGGCGGCCTATACGTTGCCAGCGATCTTCGAGGAGATTGCAGCCGACTCTGCCTACAACCGCGGTGACTTCGCGGACGCCTCGCAGCGGATCGAAAACGCACGGGCCACGCTCGACGAGGCACCCGCGGAGGCCCGCGACACCGTCGCCTTCGCACATGCCGAAGCCAACGTGCTGGCGACTTCGACCGTCGCCCAGCAACTGGTGGGTCCACCGGCAGTCGCCCGGCTCCAGGCCGCACTTTCCGCGGCCCAGCGGGCCATCGATCTCGATGCCGACAATATCTTTGCGCGGCGAGCCTGGATCAGCATACTAAGTCTGCTGACCAGCAGGGATGCCGAATCCGCCGCCCCTTACGCGACGCGCGCCGTCGAATTCGCGCGCACGATCGCACGGCGCTGGCCAGAGGATCGGGTCGCCCGGCGTGCATTGGGCAATACGCTGCAGGACCTGGCCTACCATCGACGGCTTGCCGGGAACATCGACGAGAAGACGCTTCGCGAAGCGATCTCGATCCTGGAGGCGCTGCTCGCCGAAGCGCCCGGGTTCATGCAGGCGCAGCACAGCCTCGGCATTGCCTGGTGGGAACTCGCGGTCACGCAGTTGGAGCAGGATGCCGCTTTTCGCGAGGCCGAATCCCGCTCGCGTCGGTTGTTCGAGGACCTGCTGGCGCGCGAGCCCGATCGGCCCAGTACCCTGATTAATCTGTCCAGCCTCAATCTGTCGGTTGCCGACATCCTGATCGAGCGCGGGCAGGATCCGGGTGATCGGCTGCTCCGTTCGCTGGCGCTGCTCGAACGCGTTCAATCACTCGGCGAATATCTGCCCTGCGATTTCGCGCTGGCCTTCTGGTTGAGATTCCGGGTGGCCTCCGACCCCGTGGCTGCGCGCAGTGACCAGGAGAAGGCGGCCGAGCATGCGCGGGCCGGAAGCGGGAGCGATTGCAGCCGGGTGGCCGAGGCCCTGAATTTGCAACTGGCATCGGGGTCGGTGGCGCCCGGCGCCTTGTGATGCAGCAGGCACCGGGCGATTTCCGGCCAGTGCTTGCTTTCGATGGGGCGGCTGTTACACTGAAGCCCGGATTATTCACCACCTGATCGTCGCGAGGCGGTTCCAGGCCCCGTGAATACGGCGTTTTCGCGACCGAGCGCACCGGAAACGTACTCACCCGTACGGTGAGGATGCGCGACCGAGTGAAACGCCGTAGGCACGGGGTCTGGGGCTGCCGCAGTAGGTCCGGTGGTGAATAATCCGGGTGACACGTTGCTGGTCACGGCAAGCCCGCCCGGCAGTCCCAACGGGCCGATACCTGGAGATGCGGGATGAATGAATCCCCGGCCGAGATCGTTGAAATTCTTTCCGATTTGCGCAGTCAGCACCGTGATCTGGATGACGCCATCGCGCGCCTGGCCGATACGCCGACCATGAATCAACTGCAGCTCAGCCGCCTGAAAAAGCGCAAGCTGCGCCTCAAGGACCAGATTGCGTGGTGGGAATCGAAACTGATCCCGGACCTGGATGCCTGATCGAAAAGGAACCAACTGGTTTGAAACAGGCCAAACGACACATTGACTGAGGGGTTTTGCGGCCCCATACTGTACCGTATGGAAGCGATCAGAAGCCTTAATAATCACGAAGTGCGGCGCCGCCAGATCTGGACCGATGACGGGGTTCGCCTGGACGTACGCTACCTGGGCCATGAGCGAGCGCCATGCGTGCTGCTCGCCCACGGTTTCGGCCAGACCCAGTTCGCCTGGGCCGAGACCGCACGGCAACTCGCCGCCAGCGGCTGGCAGGCGGTCAGCTACGACGCGCGCGGGCACGGCAATTCCGACCGTACACCCACCGGTCGATACGTCTTCGAGCAGTTCGTCGAGGATTTTCGCCGGGTGTGCTCCTCGCTGCCGCATCCGCCGCTTCTGATCGGAGCGTCCATGGGCGGCCTGACCGCCCTGCTTGCGCACTCCGAAAAGCCGATTGCCGAGCTGCGCGCGCTGGTGCTGGTGGATATTGCGCCGCGCTGGGACGAAAAAGGGGTCGACGCGATGATCTCGTTCATGCGCCAGCACCCCAGAGGTTTCGCCACCCTGGATGAAGCCCGCGAAGCCGTGCGGACATTTCTGCCGCACCGCCGTTCGGTGGCGACCAGCGAAGGGCTCAAGCGCAACCTGCGACAGTCCTCCGACGGTCGCTGGTACTGGCACTGGGATCCGGCCATGCTCGCGCTGGCCGAAAAGAGCAAGAACCTGCAAAGCCGGCTCAAATCGGCTGCGCGCAAGCTCAAAAAGCCCACGTTGTTGATTTCCGGTGGCAAGAGCGAGTTGATTTCCGACGAGCATGTCGAGGAGTTCCTGAAACTCGCGCCGCACGCCGAGCACGTTTCCGTCGCCGATTCCGGCCATATGGTGGTCGGCGACGTCAATGATCGATTCCTCCACGCCGCCGTGCCATTCCTGAAAAAGCACCCGGCCCAAGGAGAAGAGAAATGATGATCCTGCTGTTTATTCTCGCGCTGGTCGTGGTTTCCGTGACCTGCAGTTTCCTCAAGACCTCGTTGCAGGTCTGGACCGCTACGGTGGCCGCGACGCTGCTGATATTCACGCTTGCCGGCGAGCCCGGCTGGCTGTCGCTGCTGCTGGGCTGGGTCATCTTTGCCGCCATCGCGGTGCCGCTGAACCACGTGCCCTGGCGCCGGGCGTTCATTACCGCACCGGTTCTGAAGATCTTCGGCACGATGACGCCGCAGATCTCCGAGACCGAGCGCGTCGCGCTGGAAGCCGGCACGGTCGGATTCGAGGGCGAGCTGTTTACCGGACGACCGAACTGGAAGCGGCTGATCGAAAAACCGCTGCCCGAACTCAGTGTCGAGGAGCAGGCGTTCATCGACGGCCCGTGCGAAGAACTTTGCGCCATGACCGACGAGTGGGAATTCACCCACTACCGGATTGATCTGTCCGAAAAGGCCTGGGAGCACATCAAGAAGAACAAGTTCCTGGGCATGATCATCCCCAAGGAATACGGCGGACTGGGCTTTTCGGCCATCGCGCACCGGGCGGTGCTGGAGAAGGTCGGCGGCATGAGCGCTACGGTCGGTTCGGTGGTCGCCGTGCCCAACTCGCTGGGCCCGGCGGAACTGCTGCTGCACTACGGTACCGACGAGCAGAAGAACCACTACCTGCCCAGGCTCGCCACCGGCGAGGAAATCCCCTGCTTCGGCCTGACTTCCACCACCGCCGGTTCGGATGCCACGTCGATTTCCGACTACGGTGTGATTTGCAAGGGACAATGGGAAGGCAAGGAAGTGCTGGGCATGCGCCTGACCTTCGATAAGCGATACATCACGCTGGCGCCGGTTGCCACGGTGGTCGGGCTGGCGTTTCGGCTGTACGATCCGGACGGCCTGATCGGCGACACCAAGGACATCGGGATTTCGCTTGCGCTGCTGCCGCGCGATGTGCCAGGCATGGATATCGGCAGACGCCACTTCCCGCTCAACAACCCGTTCCCGAACGGTCCCATCCGCGGCAAGGATGTGTTCGTGCCGCTGGACTTCCTGCTCGGCGGCACCGAGTACGCCGGCGAGGGCTGGCGCATGCTGATCGAATCGCTGTCGGTGGGCCGCGCCATCTCGCTCCCGTCGTCGACCACCGGCGGGGCCAAGCTCGCGTGTCTGGCCACCGGTGCGTACGCACGTATCCGCAAGCAGTTCAACCTGCCCATCGGTCGTTTCGAGGGCATCGAGGAAGCGCTGGCCCGAATCGCGGCCAATACCTACTCGGTCAGCGCCCTGTCGCGCCAGACCGCGTCCGAAGTCGATGCCGGTGAGAAGCCGGCGGTGCCGGGTGCACTGGCCAAGTACCACTGCACCGAACTGTCGCGCGAAATCCTCAAGGATGCGATGGACATCCATGGCGGCAAGGGCATCATCCTGGGCCCGCGCAACTACCTGGGTCGCGGCTGGCAGGGCGCGCCGATCTGGATTACGGTAGAAGGTGCCAACATCCTGACCCGTTCGATGATGATCTTCGGCCAGGGCGCCATCCGTTGCCATCCGTACGTGCTCAAGGAGCTCGAGGCACTCGAGATCGAGGATGAGGAAGAACAGCTCATCGCATTCGACAAGCTGTTGTTCCAGCACATCGGCCACAGCCTCTCGTGCGCGTCCAGATCATTCGTGCTGGGTATGAGCATGGCGAAGTTCGCCGCTGTTCCCGGTGATCGCCAGACCAAAAAGTACTATCGCAAGCTCAGCCGTTACACCGCAGCATTCTCGCTGATGGCCGACATCGCCATGCTGACCTGGGGTGGCAAGCTGAAGATGAAGGAAAAGGTCTCCGGCCGGCTGGGAGATGCGCTGAGCTGGCTGTACATCAGCGCCAGCATGCTGCGCCGCTTCGAATACGAAGGCCGGCCGGCCGCCGATCAGCCCATCCTGGCCTGGGCCTTCCACGACGCGATCTATCGCATCCAGGAAGCACTCAAGGGCGTGATCGACAACTATCCCATCGCATTCATGCGGCCGGTCCTGCGTCGCATCGTGTTCCCGCTGGGCGCCAACGAGCGCAGGCCCAACGATCGCCTGGGTCACAAGGTCGCCGCACTCATGCTGTCGCCGTCGGAAACCCGCGACCGCCTGACCCGCGGCTGCTACAAGACCGACCGGCCCGGCCACGTGATCGGCAACATGGAAGCCCTGCTGCCCGACGTGATCAAGGCCGAGCCGCTGGAGCGCCGGCTGCTCAAGGCCGTCAAGGCCGGTAAGGTCAGCGGCTACACCTTCGAGGACCAGGTCGCCAACGCCACCGAGGCCGGCGTATTCAACGAGCAGGAAGCCAAGCTGTTGATGAGCGTGCGCGAGCGCGTCATGGAAATCATCGCGGTTGACGATTTCGACATTCGGGAATTGCAGGCGGGTGTTAGCGAGAAGGGGGAAGCCATCCGCGACGCCGCCTGACGCGAAAATCGATTCAGAGCTACTGCGCGGCTGCCTGACGGCGTCCGGCGGTGCTCGGAATCCTCATGGACCGTCATGTCCATTGCGGATCCTGCGCTCCGGCGGCCACCGTCAGGCAGCCGCTCGCTACGCTCTGAATCGATTTTCGCCTCTGCTCGAGCCTCGGTGGTTGATTCTCCCGGGATCCTGATGTACTTACGTGTACATTGCGGTTCCTGCGCTCCATCGGTCATCGGCAGCGGGCCGCTCGCTACGCCCTCAAGCGATTTTTCCGCTATCGGACTCGAGTCGCCGGCGTCCGGCGGTGCTCGGATTCCTCATGGACCGTCATGTCCACTGCGGATCCTGCGCTCCGGCGGCCACCGTCAGGCAGCCGCTCGCTTCGTCGGAAAACGCCGAACCCACACCTCCGTCGTCCCGGAAACGTCGCGCATAGCGCGGCGTTATCCGGGATCTCGCGACGACCCACCACGACAAGCGTGGTTCCCGCCATCGCGGTCTTCTGCGTTCCACGATCCTCCCATGCCCGCGCCGACCCATGCGCCTGAATTGGAAGCTTTTCTTCGTGCCCTTCGTGACCTGCTTTTGGGCTTTTCGGTCTTTCGCCTTGAGGGTTGACGAAGCCAAACCCGACGCTCCAGACCGGCCCGGCAACCCGATCGCAATAATCGGGGCAACATTCTGTATACTTGTTCCTGCCTCGAGGAGTCCCCCGGGGCTTTTCGTTGCTTGAGGTGTTCCGCTCGTGAGTTTGTCGCGCGAACGGAATGAAACGGGAAGCCGGTGCGATGCCGGTGCTGCCCCCGCAACTGTAACCAGCGATGCGTTTCGGCCCACGGGCCGGGCCGCATCAGGTCCGATCGAAGTTTGCCACTGTGCATTGACATCCGCACGGGAAGGTATCGGACCGGGAAGCATTGCTTCCCTGCTGGAAGCCAGGAGACCGGCCTTAAGTGTTGTTTCTGCCGCGGTGGGCGGTGCAGGACGATATGCGTGCCCGGCTCCGGCCTTCGGCGTGCCCTCGTCTTAGCCTGACCTCCCCAATCGCGGCCCTGTGGCGCGGGCGTGCGCCGGGAGTCTTTCAAAAATGCATATCGCAACAAGCGGGCGGGTCATGCTGGCCGGCCTTTCCCTCGTATCTTTCTCGAACCTGATCCTGGCCGAAACGGCGTGGCGCGATGACCCCATCGTGGTCACCGCCAACCGCACCGAGCAGAACGCGGCTGCGGTGCCGGCGCGCGTCTCCGTAATCGACCGGGAAGATATCGAGCGCAGCCAGGCACCCGACCTGCTCGAACTGCTCCGGCTCGAGGCCGGTATCGACATCACGCGCAACGGCGGCCCCGGCGGCCAGACCAGCGTATTCATGCGCGGGGCGAACTCCAACCACGTGCTGGTGCTAATCGACGGCGTTCGCGCCGCCGCCAGTGGTACGGGTGCGTTCACCTGGGAAATCCTTGATCCGGCGGTCATTGAGCGCATCGAGATCGTGCGTGGTCCGCGCGCCGCGCGCTGGGGCTCGGACGCCATCGGCGGCGTCATCCAGATCTTCACCCGGCGCGCCGAGGGCGTTTCGGCTACTGCCCGTTACGGCAGCGACGACGATCGGAAGGCCACGCTCGCAGTCGGTCGCCAGCACGGCAACCTGCCGCTGGACCTGAGCTTAAGCGGGCGCAAGGTCGATGGATTCTCGGCCCAGAACCCGCGCGGCTTTTCGTTCGACCCGGACGACGACGGTTTCGAGAACCTGTCGGCCGCGACCGGCGGCGCGACCGCCCTTGCCGGCGGTTCGCTTTCCTGGCGTGGCCGGATTGCCAGCGGCGAGACCGAGTTCGACCAGGGCGTGAGCGACTACGACAACTGGTCGTGGCGCTTCGACTATGTTGGCGCGGCCAGCGGCCCGTGGCAGTGGCGGCTTGGCGCGGCCTCGCTGCGCGACCGGCTTGAAACCGAATCGGCGTTCGGCACCTCTGAAGTCGTCACCCGCCGACTGCAGGCCGACGCGCTGGTCGAGCGCAGCCTCGGCGAAAACACGCAATGGCTGCTGGGCGTCGACGCCTGGCGCGAATCCGGCGTCAGCCGCGGGCAGTGGAACGAATCACGCAGCAACGTTGGCGTGTTTTCGGGGCTCGAAGGCGCTGCGGGCGAAGCTGGATACGAGTTGAGCGTTCGCCTCGATGAAGACGAGGACTTCGGAACCGAAGTGACCGGCAACGCCGGCCTGAATTGGCGTTTTGATGACCGCTGGCGCGCATTCGCGACCGCCGGGCGCGCATTCCGCGCGCCCAACTTCAGCCAGCTCTTCTCGCCCGGCTTCGGCGGCCTGTTCGCCGGGAACCCGGACCTGGAGCCCGAAAGTTCCTGGTCGACCGAAGCCGGCCTGGACTTCAACCCGGCCCCCGGCCAGCGCCTGACGTTGAGCGCCTACAGCAACTGGATCGATGATCTGATCGATTTTTCCGGGCCCGATTTCCAGGCCATCAACATCAACGAGGCGCGCATTCGCGGGCTGGAATTCACCCATCGGGCAATTGCGGGCAACTGGAGTAGCAACTTCAACCTGACCTGGCAGGATCCAGAAGACCGCGACACTGGCCGCGACCTGTTGCGTCGGGCCGAATTCAAGAGCAACTGGGTACTTGGCTACGCGTTTGGCAGTCGCTGGAATCTCGATGCCGAACTCGCCCATGTGGGCAACCGGCTGGATGTCGGTAACGCGAGGCTTTCTTCGTATACCCTGATCAACCTGCGCGCGGCCTGGCGAATGCGCGAGAACTGGAACCTGGAGGTGCGCGTTGACAATCTGGCAGACCGGGAATACCAGCCACTGGTCGGCTTCAACGCCGCCGACCGGCGCGTGTTCTTCCAGTTGGGCTGGTCGAGCTAGCGTCATATTGATGGTCATACTGCTGGCCGGCTGCACGCCGGCCGGCGACGAGCAGCGCGCGGTGTTCGCGGTGTTCGGCACCGAAGTCGAGCTGAAGTTGCGCGAGGCCAGTGACATCCAGGCCGAAGAGGTTTTCCGCCAGGTCGGGACACTGTTGCAGCGCCTGCACCGCGAACTGCACCCGTGGGAAGACGGCGAACTGATGGCGCTGAACCGGGCCTTGGCCGCGGGCCTGGAGCATCGCACCACGCCGGAGATTGCAGAACTGATCGAGGTCAGCGCAGGTCTGGAACAATCGACCGCGGGCACGTTCAATCCGGCCATCGGTGCACTGGTCAACCTCTGGGGCTTTCATACCTCGACCTATCCGATCACCGAACCTCCGCCGGCGCCGTCGCTTGTCGAAGCGCTGGTCGCCGAGTCGCCGTCGATGCTCGATCTGTCGCTGCAGGGCACAACCGTGCGTACCCGCAACCGCGCCGTGCGGCTGGATTTCAGCGGCATCGCCAAGGGTCTGGCGGTCAAGCGCGTCTGTGCGATCGTCGTCGACCTCGAAGTCGAATCGGCCATGGTCAACGCCGGCGGCGATGTGATGGTCTGCGCGGCGGGCGAACGGCCCTGGCGCGTGGCGATCCGGGGCACGGGCGGCGGCGTGCTGGAAACCCTGGAAGTCGACCGCCGGCTGGCGGTGTTCACCTCGGGGAATTATTACCGCTTCGGCGAATTCAACGGCACCCGTTACGCCCACATCCTTGATCCTGCCACCGGCTATCCGGTCGACCGGGTCATGCAGGCCACCGTGATCGACCCCGACCCGCTCGCGGCCGACGCGGGCGCCACAGCGCTGGTCGTGGCCGGCACGGATCGTTGGCAGCGCATTGCCGAGGCGCTCGAACTCGAACGGGCTGTCGCCATCGACCGGAACGGAGACGTCGACCGAACCCTGCTACCGGATCTGCCGTAGATACTCTGTTGGCTGTCAAGCATTTTTGGGCTCGATGGCGAACAATT
>JBBDSL010000119.1:0-16985 GCA_040904965.1 Wenzhouxiangellaceae bacterium | reverse complement strand
TCCCCGATGATCGAAAGCAATCTAATCAGTTTCGTAAACAACATACAAGGTCGGGACACCGTCTCCGGCGAACCGATCATCGATGCCCCGACCCAAAAACCCCACTTCCCCGTCGTCCCGGAAACGACGCGCGCAGCGCGGCGTTATCCGGGATCTCGAGACTTTGCCCGTGAGCGCGATCCTGCGTAATCCGGCCTTCGGGCCAGTCGGTGCCGCCTGTAGGAGCCTGGCAATTCCCGAAGCGTTGGCTTACGGTCTGCGGTCTAAGCCGACCTGCCTGGTACGGTTTGATCCCAGAGGCGGTGGGGAGTCGGGATTTGGGTGCATAGATGTTCTGGGTTCATGCTTGTAGTGTGGCCGGGTTCTCATCCCCGTCGGAACGCGCATAATAAAAAGGCCCGCACAACGCGGGCCTTCCTATTATGGCGTCCCCTAGGGGATTCGAACCCCTGTCGCCGCCGTGAAAGGGCGGTGTCCTAGGCCTCTAGACGAAGGGGACGTAAAGCGTTGAAGCAATGCGTTTTGGCCCAGGAATTGTCGTGCTACTCGAAACCTTTTGGTGGAGCCAGGCGGGATCGAACCGCCGACCTCTACAATGCCATTGTAGCGCTCTCCCAGCTGAGCTATGGCCCCGAGAACAAGCGCAGCATAATAGCCCGGAAGATTTTGGATGTCAATTGGAATTGTGAAAATTTCATGCATCCCGGCCCAATCGAGCGCCCGGGAGACCGCTCCTGCGAGCAATTTGCACCATTTCAGCCGTCGGGGTGCCGTCCCCGGCGCCGTGAACGCGCACATCGCGTCGCCCAGGCGACCCATTTGGCGCATACATGCCAGAATACAGACCGGTCCAAGGCTGCCCGCCGGAATGTGCCGGTCACCGGCAGGGCGCAATTGCTGGTGTCGGGAGAGTAATGCCGGGTTCACAACACGATATTGATGACACCGTTGCCGAGTCCGCCGGGCAATCCGCTCGCGAAGTGCCGATTCCGGTCATCGTATTGAACTGGAACGGTGTCGACGACACCATCGAATGCGTCGATGCGCTACTCGCCGGCGACCGGGTGGAATTCCGCGTGGTACTGGTCGATAACGGCTCCTCGGGTGATGATTTCGAGCGCTTGCGGGCGCGCTACGGGGCGCAGGGACGGATCGAGTTGCGGCGGAATTCACAGAACCTGGGCTTTGCCCGCGGCGTCAATGCGGTGCTGCGGGAATTGCTGGCCGCGCCTGATTCGCGACCGGAGTTTGTTGCGCTTCTCAATAACGATGCAATTCCGGAACCCGGGTGGCTGTGCGCCCTCGTTGACGTGGCTGAATATTCCGGCGCAGGGGCCGTGACAAGCAAGATGATTCGCCATGACGATTCCGCCAGGCTCGATAATGCCGGCCACATTTTCCTCAATACGGGTGAAGTGTTGCCGCGCGGCGCCGGTGAGCCGCCCGATGACTATGCAGAAATTGCTTCGGTCGCCGGCGTATGCGGCGGGGCCTGCCTGTATCGCAGTGATATGCTCGACGATATCGGCATATTCGATGAGTTCTTTACTACGGGCTACGAGGATGCCGAGTTGGGTCTCAGGGCACTGCTGGCCGGATACAGCCAGATTTTTGCGCCGCGGGCGGTCGTGCGCCACCGAATCGGCGCATCGATTGATAAGATACGTGACTTGAAGTATGCAGTGCAGTTGCAGGTCAACATCAACTACACCTACGTCAAGTTGATGCCGTGGTCGGTGATGGTCTGGAATATGCCCTGGCTGCTGATCAAGACGCTCGCATTGCTTGCCGTGCCCGTAATTCCGGGGCGCTGGCGTTTGCTCAAAGTCCAGTGGCTGGCAATGTTCAGGAGCCTTCGACATTTGCCGGATATGCTCGGTGCCAGACGTGAATTTTCCAGGCGCCGGATTTCGGCGCTTGAAGTGATTCGTCAACAGGTTTTTTTCGCACCGGTTTATTGGCGCTATTTTCGGCGCTTCGTGGTCGGGCGGGAAAATACGATTTTCGAGCGGTGAGGGCGTGCGAATGACCGCGCACAATCACCGCGAATTCGCACACAATTTGAAACTGTAGGAGCGGTATCCGACCGCGAAAAATCGCCGACGGAATTTAGGAAAAAATGACAAACAGAAAAGGCATTATCCTCGCCGGCGGCTCGGGCACCCGGCTGCATCCGCTGACCAAGGTGATCAGCAAGCAGTTATTGCCGATCTACGACAAGCCGATGATCTACTATCCGTTGAGCACGCTGATGCTGAGCGGAATTCGTGAAATTCTGGTCATTACCACCCCGCACGACAAGCCGCTGTTCCAGGAGCAGCTCGGTGACGGCAGCCAGTGGGGAATCTCAATCGATTATGCCGAACAGCCCGAACCCGGCGGCCTGGCCCAGGCCTATCTGATTGCCGCCGACTGGCTGGCCGATGCGCCGTCGTGCCTGGTTCTGGGCGACAACATCTTCTATGGCCACGGCTTTACGACCAGCCTCAAGAACGCAAACGCGCGCGATCGGGGTGCCAGCGTGTTCGGCTATTGGGTCCGCGACCCGGAACGCTACGGTGTGGCCGAGTTCGACACCGAAGGCCGGGTGGTGGGTCTGGACGAGAAACCGCAGCAACCGAAATCGCATTACGCCGTCACCGGGCTGTACTTCTACGACAACCGGGCGCCGGAGTTTGCCGCCACGCTAGAGCCTTCGGCGCGCGGTGAACTCGAGATTACCGATCTGAACAAACGCTACCTGGCCTCGGGCGAGCTGCATCTGGAGAAACTCGGCCGTGGAATCGCCTGGCTGGATACGGGAACGCACGATTCCCTGAATCAGGCCAGTGCCTTTATTGAAACCATCGAGAAGCGCCAGGGCCTGAAGATTGCCTGCCCGGAAGAAATCGCCTACCACGCCGGCTGGATCGACGCCGATGCGCTGCGCGAGCAGGGCCGGGCGTTGAAAAAGAGCGGCTATGGCGAGTATCTGCTTCAGCTGCTGCACGACGATTGAGCACAAATGCCTCGAAGCCGACCGAGGACCGCCGGGTCGCCTGGCCACCGAAGCGTATCGCCGTCGGCGTGGTGCTGTATCACCCGCCGCCGGCTGCCGAACAATTGATCGAAGTGCTTGTACAGCAGTTCGACGGCGTGTTCGTGGTCGAAAACGAATCCGGTGCCTATAGTTCGGGAGATTCTTCGGTCCACCGGATTCACAATGCCGATAATCGTGGGCTGGCCGTGGCAATCAATCAATTGTGCGATGCGGCCCGCCGGGACGGATTCGACTGGATCGTGCTTTTCGACCAGGACAGTCGCGTGCCGGCGGATTTCCGCGCCGGGCTGTCAGATTGCCTCGCGTCGCTGGACAAGCCCCCGGCATTGCTGGCGGCCAACTATGAAACCCGGCTTCTCGGCGAAGCCATCGTCGGCTATCGGGCAGAGCCGGGCGGGCGCGACCTGGCGGTTGCGCTGAATTCCGGCTCGATGATCGACCTGGAACTCCACCGCCGGCTGGGCGGCCACGACGAGACGTTCTTCGTCGACCACGTCGATCACGAGTATTGCCTGCGCCTGAGGCGGCACGGCTTCGAAATTGTCGCGACGCGTCCGGCGCTGTTCGAACACCAGGTCGGCAATGTCGCCTGCGTGCGACGGTTCGGCCGCATCTGGCAAAGCAGCGGCCATCCGGCGCCGCGCCGGCGCGAATGGGCGCGCAATCTGGTGCGCCTGGTGAAGCGGTACTGGCGATCGGAACCCGGCTGGTGTGCCCGCAGGCTGTTCGGCGAGCTGCCGAGAAGCATGCTTGCAATGCTAATATTGGAGCGGCAGCGGGGAGCGAAACTCAAGGCTGTTTTTGCAGGCCTGTACATGGGAATCACCGGCTCGGGACAATTGCACCAATGAAGAAAAATCTCTGGGAACTGGTCTGGTTCCGCGCCTACGCCGACTTGAAATCGGAGGCTTCCAGAACCTACATCGGCATCCTGTGGTGGATTCTCGATCCGCTGATGCAGATGGGCATTTTCTACCTGGTCTTCGGTGTCGGCCTGCGCGGGACCGGCCGCACCGAGAATTTCGTGCAGTTTCTGCTCATCGGCATCATCATCTGGCGCTGGTTCGCCACCTCGGTGAACTTTTCCAGCGGCGCGATCATGCAGAATCGCAACCTGGTGTTGAGGCTGGATATCGACAAATGGGTGTTTCCGGCCACGTTGATTGCCGGAAACGCATTCAAGTTCCTTATCGCATTTACGGTGCTGATTATCTTTCTGAAGTTTTCGGGAATGCCGCTGACCTGGCATTACCTGCAGATCCCGGTCGTGCTCGGGGTGCAGCTGGTGCTGATCTGCGGTGTCGCTTTCACGCTCGCCGCGCTGGTCCCGCTGTTGCCCGACCTGAGAAATGTGATCTCGCATATGCTGATGTTGATGTTCTTTCTCTCCGGCATTTTTTACGATCCTGCCCAGATGCCGGAAAAATTCCAGTGGATTTTCGATCTCAACCCCATGGTGCATGTCATCAATGCCAACCGCGCGATCATGCTGCACGGCGAAATGCCGGCCTGGCCGCCGTTGCTGGTCGTGCTGGTGCTCGGCCTGGTGTTGATGTGGATTGGCATTCGTCTGATGCGCTCGCTCAACGTCGTTTACGCAAAAGCACTGCAGGCCGCCTGATGAGTGAACTTATCGCCGAAAACGCAGGTGTGCGCTACAGCCTGCGCAAGGGCATGTTTGCACGCCGCGACAAATGGGCCCTGCGCAACGTCAATTTCAGGATCGAGCGGGGCGATGCGTTTGCCGTGATCGGTCGGAACGGCTCCGGAAAGAGCACACTGCTGCGGCTCCTCAGCGGCGTTTTTGCACCCGACGAGGGCAAGATCGTAAACACGCTGGGCGATGCTGCGCTGCTGACGATCAACCTGGGCTTCGTGCAGCACCTGAGCGGACGGGAGAACGCAATCATGGCTGGAATGCTGCAAGGCAAGCGGCGCCGCGAGGTGTTGTCGCACATTGACGAAGTCAAGGAGCTTACCGGATTGGGCGATGCATTCGAAGATCCGATTGCCAGCTATTCCTCCGGCATGACCGGGCGACTGGGTTTTGCCGCGTCGTTCTACAACGACCCGGCGGTATTGCTGATCGACGAGGCATTCTCGGCCGGCGACGACGAATTCAAACAGAAGGCTTCGGAACTGATGACCGAGAAACTGCGCTCCGACGACATGACGTTCGTGTTCGTCTCGCACGCCATCGGGCAGGTCCGGCAATTGTGCAAGCGCGGCATCTGGCTTGAACAAGGTCAAATTGCCGCCGAAGGAGACGTCGACACGATTACCGCGGCCTATCAGGAATCGCAAAAACAGCGCGCCGCATCCCAGCGCGAAACCATCGCGCGGAAGGCCGGATGATGATGGTCGGGGAAATTCTGCATCGCCTCCGCAGCGTAGGTCGGCGCCACGTCGCCGACGCAATGTTCGGGATCGTTTCGTCGGGGACGCGGCCCCGACCTACGCCTCTTACAACCCCCGTCGTCCCGGAAACGACGCGCGCAGCGCGGCGTTATCCGAGATCTCGCGAACCTGCCCGCGATCCCGATCGCTGCCGTGGTCTTGCCGTTCCTGCGCCCACAACCCCCGTCATCCCGGAAACGACGCGCGCAGCGCGGCGTTATCCGGGATCTCGCGAAGCTGCCCGCGATCGCCGACGGTGCCGCGGTCTCGAGGTTCCGGCGCTCACAATGAATGACGATGCCTGATTCCACCCGCAAATCCGACGATTCCGATCGCGCAGAATCCGATCGCGACGACGCCGAGGTGCTGCGCCGGCTGGCCGGTCTTCAGGCCGCCGTTCGCAACCTCGACACCATTTCCAGGGGCGTATTCTCCTCCGCGTCGTGGCGCACCGGGCAGCGGCTTGCAAACCTGCTGCGCGGGTTCGGATTGCGCATACCGGTCTCGACGGCCGAAACCGAAACGGCGCGATTGATCGACGAGCTGAAAAGAATCGCCGAGATGCCGGATCTGGATCGGGCGCCCGAACCGGACGACGTGGTACTGGGCAACCAATTCCGCGTGTCGGAATCGCGCCCGCGCCGCTATCCGGCAACACCGCCACCGCGCCCCGCGCACTGGAATCTGGCGGCGGAAACGACCCGGAAGCTGGAGACTCAGCTCAACCGCTGGGATACGCGCCCGATGTTTTCCATAGTCGTGCCGGTCTACAACACGCAAGCCGAATGGGTGGCCGCGCTGGTCGAGTCGGTCCAGGCCCAGTTCTACACGCGCTGGGAACTGCTGTTGGTCGACGATGCCTCGAGGCGGGCAGAAACGCGGCAAGCACTCGAAGTGGCGGAAACCGACCCCAAGGTGCGGGTGCTGCGGCGCGAGACCGGCGGCGGCATTTCCGCGGCGACCAATGTCGGTATCGCCGCGGCCGAAGGTGACTACATTGCGTTCGCCGATCACGACGATCTGCTCGAGCCCGACGCGATGCTGCAGATCGCGCGCGCGATCGAGCAGACCGATGCCGATATTGTCTACAGCGACGAGGACAAGATCGACGAGGCCGGCGAGGAAAAATTCGACCCGCATTACAAACCGGCCTGGTCGCCGGACCTGTTGCTGTCGCAGAACTACGTCTCGCACCTGACCGCGATCCGGCGCGCCCTGATCGGCCGGGTCGGGGGACTGAATTCCGAGTTCGACGGCTCGCAAGACCACGACCTGTTGCTGCGCTGCGTCGAGCACGCCAACGAAATCGTCCATGTGCCGATCGCGCTGTACCACTGGCGCGCGGTCGAAGGTTCCACGGCCCGCGAGTTCGGCGAAAAATCGTATCCGTGGCAAGCCGGCCGCAACGCAGTCGAAAAGGCACTGGCCCGGCGCGAAATTGCCGGAAAGGTCGAGCTCGGCGAGCGTCCCGGCACGTATCGCATAACCCGCAAAGTGCTGGGCAACCCGAAAGTCAGCATCCTGATCCCGTTTCGCGACCAGCCCCGGCTGCTGGAGCAGTGTGTGCGCTCGATTCTGGACAAGACCACGTACGCCAATTTCGAAATCATCGGCCTGGATAACCAGAGCACGGAGCCGACGACACACGATGTGATGCAGAAACTGGCCGAAAGCGACGAACGGGTGCGTTTCGAATGCTACGACCACCCCTTCAATTTCTCGGCCATCAACAATTTTGGTGCCGGATTGGCCCGGGGCGAACACCTGCTGCTGCTCAATAACGATACCGAGGTCATCGCGCCCGAGTGGCTGGGTGCGATGCTGGCGCATTCGCAGCGCGAAGAGGTTGGCGCAGTCGGTGCCAAGCTGTTGTATCCCGATGATCGCATTCAGCACGCCGGAGTCATGCTGGGCATCGGGGGCGTGGCCGGGCATTCGCACAAGTTCGTCGCCAACGAAGCCAACGGCTATTTCTCGCGCCCGCATCTTGCGCAGAACATCAGCGCCGTCACCGGCGCCTGCCTGATGGTCAGGAAACATCTGTACGAAGAACTCGAAGGTCTGGAGGAGCGCTATCTCTCCGTTGCCTTCAACGACATCGATTTCTGCATCCGGCTGCGCGAGAAGGGCCTTCTCAACATCTATGAACCGGCCGCGCTGCTCTACCATCACGAATCAATTTCGCGCGGCTATGAGGATTCCGATCAAAAGAAGATGCGATTTTCGTCCGAGGCAAGATACATGCAGTTTCGCCACGCTGTTACGCTGGCAGAAACCGACCCGTACTTCAGC
The DNA here is from genome assembly GCA_040904965.1 of Wenzhouxiangellaceae bacterium. Classification (GTDB taxonomy): domain Bacteria; phylum Pseudomonadota; class Gammaproteobacteria; order Xanthomonadales; family Wenzhouxiangellaceae. The sequence goes on along the minus strand of JBBDSL010000119.1, from coordinate 9,256 downwards.
CCCAATTTCAGCGCCCACTCCGAATGCTTTACACCTCGTTGCTGATTGGCGGAATTCCATGACGGTACTGAGTTTCGGCAATAATCTCTCCAAGCGTCGGTCAAATGCGCCGCCCGAATCCGGTTCAAATCGATGACAAAGGTTTTATACGTCCATATACCCAAAGCTGGCGGTTCGGCCGTCAATGCCTACTTTGCCGAACGTTTCGGCAACGGCAATTGCTTTGCACATGCCGAGAACCGGCTCCAGGACAGCAAATCGGATCACTCGAAAGTCGATTCGAGTCGATTTGTTTCGGCACACCTGATCTATCCACGTCTGCGCCAGCATTTTTCCGGGCAGGACCGTTTTACCATGACCGTGATCAGAACACCGATGGATCAGGTCACATCGCACCTGGCGTGGATGCGCTACCAGACCGAGGGTCGGCAGAAAAGGGTCTATGGCGGACTTCCGGACTTCCTCAAGCAGCTTGCTAACAGGATGTCAAAAATCGATCTCGGAAACCCTGAAACGCTGGAAAGGTTTCTGGGAGAACTGGAGCCGAAGGAATTGAGCTTCTTCGACAACTGTCAGACACGCTACCTGGTGCCGTATGTCAACGGGCCCATGGCGCCGGGCATGGTGGCGCGCGCCAAACGAAACCTGCAGGCGCTGCAATTCGTTGGCATTAGCGAGCGCATGCAGGACGTTTTTGACTATCTGTCATGGCACTTGCGGTTGTCGCCGGCCGAGGGTAGCCGACGGGTGAATGAATCGCAGCACAAGTACGGCCTGGATGCCAGCGATCCGGCATTGCGCGAAGTGCTGCGGCCCTATGTCGCGCTGGACGAGGAACTGTACAAAGAGGGTTGCCGGTTGTTCGGTGCTGCGATGTATGAGGCATGGAGCCGTATCGAAAGCGACAGGCCCGGGTTGCTCGATCGGAAAATGCTGCACCGGGTGCTAACGCAACGAAGCGGCGATGGATAAAGCTTCTCTCAGCCCGCTCATCCTCCGTTGCCAGGCCCGGTCCGGAAGCACGTTTCTGATGCGCTGCCTGTCTGCGCTCGACGGCATCGCCATTGCGCGTCATCCTCCGTGCGAGGTGCGCTACGCGCAATACATGAGCGCGGCCTTCGGCGTACTGACTGCTGCCGCCGATCATGAGGATTCTTCCAGGCCCAATTTTTTCCACCGCGACAAGGGTGAGGGATGGATCGGCAAAAACCCCTTTAATCGGCGGCTTTCCAAGGGGTACCACAAGTACTTTGGCGACAAGTATGTCGCCGATTTCCGGCAATTCTTCGATGAAAAGGTCCAGGATTTTTACCAGCTCGTCGCAAGGACGAACAACGTGGCGGCCGAGTATTTCTGCGAAAAAGCGTTTTATATCAACCAATACGATGCGCAGCAAGACCCGGACGTAATCTTCAAGCTCTATCCGCTCGGGGTCCGCTCGATTTACCTGGTTCGCGATCCCCGTGATATCTTCTGTTCCAATCGGGCATTTTTCCATACCGGTTCCGAGCCGACGGAACAGCATTTGCGTAACGCCTTGGACAGGCTGGCACAACACACGGACGCGATGGCCCGGTCCTACAAGAACAACCGGAAGGAGAGCAAGTGCATCGTGCGCTATGAAGACCTGATGCGCGAGCCCGAAGACGCACTCGTCGGGGTTGTCGATTTCCTGGATATCGATGCACAGCCCGACAAGCTCAAGTCTGCGCTCGAGTTTGCCCAAAATGCCGGGTCAAGACGCCACAAGACCAGCTCAAGCCCCACCGCCTCGATCGGCCGCTGGAAGACGGAGCTGCCCGAGTGCATGCAAGAGCACGCCACGCAACGCTTTTCAAAGTACCGCGAGGTTTTCGGCTATACATAAACAACCATGGCAAGCCCCCGCGTACCGGCGTAGGACGGAGCAACGTCCGCGATGCCATGGAGCCCGATATCTGTTTTGCGGGAGCGGTAGTCGACTGTGAAGAGATCCGACACCCTATCGCCAACGGATTGAACTCCCCCGTCGTCCCGGAAACGCCGCGCGCAGCGCGGCGTTATCCGGGACCTCGCAACTTTGCCCGCGAGCGCGATTGTGTCGGCGTCTCGAACGTCGACGGAGAACCCGTCGGCCGCGCCGGACCGATCCGCGCAATCCCCCGAGAATCGAACAATGCCGTCGGGGCCACGTCCCCGACAGCACCAACCCGAAACTGTGAACCCGGTCCGCTGCACCTTGCACGAGGCCCCGAACGCCGGTGTATATTGGGGTTTCAACGTGCTGCTTTGAAATCATGACTCACCACTTCCCAATCGCCCCGTTCTTTTTCGCCCTGTTGCTTGCCGCGTCTTTCGCCGCTTCAGCGACCATCACAGTGACGCAACCTCCTGCGGGTGAGACGAGGATCACACAAGGCCAGGACTACGCCATCGAACAGATCGGTAATCCATGGGACATGGACGGTCCCTCGGACGTGGTCCTGCCCGAATCGAAAAACCTGGTCAATGAGACTTTCAGCAACGGGATTTATTCGCTGGAGACCACCAGCAACGACAACCTGTTCTGGATGGTCTGGCCGGGCCTGCTTTCTGCATTCCGCGGGCTGGAAACCGGCGAACGGTTCCCGATTGATACAGGAAATTATCGGTATTTGACGATTAAAGTCAGGATGAGCGAGCTTGACGGCTCATCGCTGTCCGAAAACCAGCCGTTTATCGTCCGGTTCTTCGAAGACGCCAATCGCAGTGATCCGGGTGCCCTGATACCGCCACCGGGCAACACCTACGAACAGTGGACGGTCATCTCGTGGGACCTGCACGACCCGGGCAGCTTCTTTCCCGACCTGTCGGAGTGGCTCGACTTTCCCCAGGTCCGTGGCCTGCGCTTCAACCCGACCAACAAAGCAAACGTGCGTGTCGAGATCGACTGGATTCGGCTGACGGCCACGCCGGTGGCCGGCACGAGCGGCACGGTGGCGTGGGACGACAACGCGGGCTCAGGTCCATACGACGTTTTTCTTAGCGACGGCGAATTCGACTGGCAGGTCGTTGACTCGACCAGCGACACGTCGGTGCAGGTCGACCTGAGCCAGTTGCCTGCCAGCGACTACACGGTCATCGTGACCGACGGAAATACCGTGGGCACGAGTCCCGGGACGTTCGCCGTCAACGACACCCCGTTACTGAATCTGAGCGTGCCCGACCGCAAGGGTGACCAGGCGCGTGCCTATGGAATTTCCGAGACCGGCAACGACTGGGCAAGTATCGACGCCGGCGACATCGCCGCGAGCGGGGAACTCGCCAACGTGCGCTTCGACGACCCGCCCGGCACACTGGCGGCCCGGCCGACCGGCAGCGACCCCAGGATCCGTTTCAATACGACAGCGGACATCGACACCTCCCTGTACCGGATGCTGTGCTACACGCTCGAGGTCAAGGGCCCGCGAGATATCGGCACCGGCTCGGTGGCGCGGGTGTTCTGGGGCAACAGCCTGCCGTCGCTGGCGACCAGTCAGGATATCGTCGTCAACGAGGGGATTAACGAATACTGCGTCGGCGACCTGACGGATATGCCGACCGAAGACCCCGCCGACGACTGGAGCGGCGAAGTCGAATTCATCCGCGTCGACCCGCACGAATTCCCGGTCTCGTCGCAGTGCACGTCAAACCCCAGTCCCGGCGTGTGCCGCGACATCCGTCTCGACAGCTTCATCCTGGCCCCGTTCCACCGCTCCACGGGCACAATTGCGCTGCAATGGGACGCCAGCGACAGCGACGACGATGCCGTGATCAGCCTGTTCTACGACCCGGACCGGAACCCCGACAACGGCAATGAGGGCCTGATCGCCCAAAACCTGGGCCAGCAGGTCTCTGGTGGCTCATTCAGTTGGGACACCTCGACCGTCCCGGCCGGCGTTTACAACATTCTCAGCGTAATCGACGACGGCCGCAATGCCACCTTGCGCTACAGCACGGGCCCGGTCGAAGTGATTAACGACGTGGTTTTTGCCGACGGTTTCGAAACCCCGTAGTTTCCAAAATCGCCGGCAACATGGTCCTGCCTGATCGCGGCCAGAGCGTATCGCAGAGCTCATCAGGAACGCTGCGCCAGAATGCAGAATGCCGGGCCGTTTTGATGATCAGGCTGCTCGAATGCAATACTCTGCCTGGTCAAGCCCAGATGAGACAACAGTCCCAGGATATCGGCGCGCTTCATCCAATAGCTGAATTCTGCGCTGCCGCCGCAGAAACCCTGCCAGTCGAGGGCGGCTTCATAGAATTGCTGGTGCACGGTACACGAGAACTCGCCGTAGCTCTGGATCTGTTCGCCGGAGAACTTGCCGGCCAGTTCCGGGCGCTGGTTGATGACCTGATCGTCGTAATAGTGTGTCCAGATAAAGATTCGATCAGTATGGCTTGCCAGACTGCCCAACAAGGCAAGCGGTTCGCGCATATGGTAAAGGACCCCGCAGGCCAGTGCCAGGTCGAACGGGTCTTCATCTTCGCGCAGGAAGGCCATGAAATCGCCAAGCAGGAAACGGGTTTTCGAAAGATCAAAAATATTTTTTACAATCAGGCACTTGAGGAAAGCCCGGGTATTGGCTTCCAGCGCCAGAATGCTTTCGGCACCAGCTTGTTCGAGCATGTAGCTGTGCCCGCCCTCCAGCGGCCCCAACTCCAGTATGCGTTGGCCATCAAGACCTCCGAGTTGGTCGATCATCCAGGTCACCCGGGAGTCCTCGAACAGTTTCGCCTTGCCTGCCGTCAGGTGCGAGTGAGAGTTCGGCATCGCGGAAGACCACTGATCCTCGAACAGGTCCAGCGAAGCCTGATCGCTCGGGGTATTTGAAACGTACTGATCGAGAATGTCCACTATCTCTCCTGCCGACCGAAACCTTGGTCCTGTAATGGGTCGCAACGGACCATGCGCCACTGCTACTTGGTAAACTGAACCACAAGCGCATTCTGGCTGCCGTGTTTTCTAACAACACAGTTTAATTCAGTACACCCTTTCTGGCGCACATTCTCAAGGCATGAGCTCTCGGGCGCGGCATTACCCCATCGTCCCGGTAATGCTGCGCCCAGCCTAAGTCCTGTCACCTCGGAAACGCCGCGCGCGTGTACGCGCAGCTCAGACCCCGCGGCCGCAGGCCGCGCCTGCCGCAGGTCGCCCGGGCTCGGCCGACGGAAACTGCGGGAGCCGAATTCGTCGGGGAAATCGTGATCGGATACCGCTCCTGTGAACATCACCGTCCTGGACCGCCCGCCATCCGTTATCATGGCGCACTTCACGCAACACCCGGCCCGCAAGACGGGTGTCCCTGAATGCCTGGTAACTTTTACAAGTTCGGCCTGCTGCGCAATCTGCATCTGAAGCTTCGTGCGGTCAGGGTTGCCTCCAGCCCGCTGTTCGATTCCAACTGGTACCTGCGCCGCTATCCCGATGTGCGTGAAACCGGGATCCATCCGGTGCTGCATTACGTCGCCTCCGGCGGCGCCGAGGGCCGCTGGCCGCACCCGCTGTTCGATCCCGCCTGCTTCCGGCGCCGGCTCGACCGCGCCCCGGCCGGTGATCGCACCCTGCTGGAGCACTACCTGTCATTGCCGCCGCGTGAACGGCCCAGCCCGCATCCGCTGTTCGACTCAGCCTGGTACCGGGCCAATAATCCCGAAGTACTGGCCGAAGTCGCAGACGCGCTCGTGCATTTCATTCGGATTGGCGGGCGGCGAGCGTATCCGCCGCACCGGCAATTCGATTCGGCCTGGTATCTGGCGCGCTATCCCGATGTGGAGAGAAACGGCGTAAATCCGCTGGTCCATTACCTTAACTCAGGCGCCTCGGAGCTCCGCGACCCGAATCCCCGTTTCTCGACCCGTTCCTATCTGGAGAAGAACCCGGATGTAGCGGCGGCGCGGATTAACCCGCTGGTCCATTACGTGGTCTCGGGCATGCGAGAAGCGCGCGCGGCCAATCCCGAATCGTGTATTTTCGATGACGACCATTCTGGAGCGCCGGCTGCGTCGCGGTCGCAGGTCCAGGTATGGGCTGCACGTGCTCTGAAATCTTTTTCTGCCTGTCTGCGCCAGCGACCCTTCCCGCTGATCGACGGGAGAAACCGCACGGTCATTTCCTGGGCCGCAAAATCGGCTTGTACGCACGTGCTGATCTGGCACCTGGACCGGCTCGGCCTGCTGGCCGAAGCGAACGCCCATTCGGCCTGGCCGCACAACTACCGGATTCGGTTCTACCACAACTCGTCGCAATATCGGGAAGCCCTGGAGCGTTTGGAGAGCGAAGGCCCCGAAGGGTGGACCTGTATCAAGATCGTGCGCGACCCGGCGCGCCGCTGTATATCTTCGTACCGGCATGCACTGCACAACGGCTACGAGGACCAACTGATGGCCCACTATCTGGGCCGTCAGATCCGGCATGCGGACGGCTTCTCGTACGCCGATTTCCTCGAGTATCTCGAAATGATCGATCTGGAGCACTGCAACATCCACCACCGCCTCCAGCGCCACCCGCTGGATGCTGTGCCGTTCGGCCGCAAGCGCCTCATCCACATCGACCAGCAGGATCTCGCCGCTGCCCTTGAACAGATTGATCGCGCTCAGGGTATCGGGACGAACACCCCGGGCCCGGAACGCGAACTCGCCATCACACAGGCTGCCAGGCGGCATGCTCCCGAGACCGGTTTCGAGCCGGCGGATCCGGAACTCTGGAAAATGCCCCTGACCCGGACCGACGGAGACGCTTGGCCCAAAAGCGAACTGCAAACCTGCAGTGAGGCTACCGAATGGGCACGAAGGATCTATGACCGGGACTACGCCATGTTCGAATGGTTCAGCCGACAATGCGAGCCGCTGATTCAGCCTGCACGCCCGACCTCGAGGGAGCCATCAAACCCCTGAATGATCGACCCCGGGATAGATTCGCCGGTTTCATGGTCAGTATGCGACTCCCCGGATCTGCCTTTCAAAAACCACTTTACGGCTACGCTGGCGTCAACCACCAGGCGCGTCACGGACGGCCCTGTACAGGTGAGCCGAATATTAGTTTTCCTGAACCGTGAACCCTTCTTTTCCGGAACCCGGAGCCAGTCTGGCCTTGACGTTGCAGGCGTTGCATGCAACCATAATGGTTGCCTCGGATGACGCTGGATAAACCCATGAGCTCAATCACAATCAAGAATATTCCGGAACAATTGCTTGCCAGGGTCCGGGAGCGGGCGGCTGCCGAGCATCGCAGCGTCAACAGGGAATTCATCCAACTCGTTGAAGCCGCGTTGCAAGGCGAACAGGCTGGAGCTGTTGTGCAAGAGCAGGTCGCGCAACAGGTGACTGCTTGGTCGAATCTTCCCGGTACATGGGCCTGTGATGACGCGGCTGCCGAAACCGCCGCTATTTATGCAGCGCGTAGCGAAGGACGGGATGTCGCATTGTGAGGATTCTCGATACGGATGTCTGTATCGAAATCTTGCGCGGCAATCAGAAGGTCATTGAGCGCCGTGCGGCCATTATCGACGAGGTGGCGACGACATGGATTACGGCCTGCGAACTCAGCTATGGCGCTGAAAAGTCGCGTTACCGGGATGCGAATGCGCCTTTGGTCACTTCTTTTCTGGCTACCTTGCCAGTGCTGGGGTTGAACCTTGCTGCCGCCGAACATTTCGGCCGGACCAAGTCCCAACTGGAATCAGCAGGGTTCCGCGTTGCTGATGCCGACTTGCTGATCGCCTCTGTTGCCATGGCGCACGGCGGTATGCTTGTTACCGGTAACCGCCGCCATTATGACCGTATCACCGGCTTACCCGTGGAGGATTGGATTCGTGACTGACCCCTGGTCGCATTCGGAACAGGCGGGCAGCCACGCTTGCGAACTCTAGCTGGCCCCAGTGGCTGAACAGGAGTGTTTCGCCCTCAGGCAGGCTTTCAAAGAATTTTTCGACCAATAGATCCGTCGCCGGGAATCAACCCAAGGGGAAATCGCGCAAACGCCTTATATTGCCGTGCTTCCGGGCTTTCCGGAAATAGGCCTCGTCGGCTGTAATCAGTTCCGCATCGGGCATGCCAATGGCAACGGCGTGATAAAGCGTGTCGAACAGGTGATAGTCGAGTCCGGCGGCCAGCTCGCTGGCACGAAGATAGATCGCGGCGGTGTCGTGGATGAAAAATTCCAGTTCCAGCAGATCCGCGAGATCGTTTTGCGCCTCTCCGGGCTTGTGGCGTGACAGAACGGCGGTGACTTCGGCAATGAAATGCGGCGGTTGATGGAAACTGATTTCCCATCGCAGCTCGCCCGGAGGATTGCAAGCGCCTGGTCAGTATGCGACTCCCCGGATCTACCTTTCAAAAACCACTTTACGGCTACGCTGGCGTCAACCACCAGGCGCGTCACGGACGGCCCTGTATGCGAGCACGGCGGATGCCCTCGTCCGAGACGACAGGCGCCGCCTGGTCACGGCGTTTGAGAATGCGGCTGACGGCTGCTTCATGGCGTAACCGCCGTTTTTCCCGCTCCACGGCCTCGGTCATCAATTCGGTGATGATGGCGCTCTTGTTTCTGCCCTTGAAGGTCTTGTTGAATTCCCGTTTGACCGTGTCGGGCACGCTGTAATTCACGGTACTCATGGCATGGATGAATTGTAGAAAATTTCAACAATAGCGTAAAGTTATCCGTCTCCCCGGTCAAGAACATTCCAACAGAGCATTCCAGCGGACCCGGCGCACCTCCTCACCGTCATTCCCGCACCCCCACCGTCATTCCCGCGAAGGCGGGAATTCAGCCGACAACTGTCCGGCGCAGCCGGACACAAAACCCTGGATACCCGATCAGAGCCGGGCATGACGATGACAGAGCCGCGTCCGCGCGGCGATCAGGCCAGACCTATGGCCAGCGCCAGCAGGCGATTGAGTTCGACCCGCGCCAGGGGCCGACGCCTTCAAGTATTGGACTGGAATGCAGCTCGCGGCCGGCAATGACGGTTTTGTGTCCGACTGGCGTCGGACGGTGGTTTTGCTGGATCCTGAATCCAGTTCACGATGACAACCCCCGTCGTTTCGGAAATGCTACCCCCGTCGTCCCGGAAACGACGCGCCGAGCGCTGATTCCCCCCGTCGTCCCGGAAGCGACGCGCGCAGCGCGGCGTTATCCGGGACCTCGATCCCCTTGCCCGCAAACGAAATTTTGCCCGAATCTTGAGGTTCCGGCTCTCGCTCCGCTCGGCCGGAACGACGGGGCAGGGAGTTCTGTGGGAGCGGTATCCGGCCGCGA
>JBBDSL010000118.1:0-77568 GCA_040904965.1 Wenzhouxiangellaceae bacterium | reverse complement strand
GGCTCGGATTGACCGACTAGAGCAGGGCCATTTCGGCGATGTTGGGTCTGTTGGATGCGGAGTCAACGAGCTGCGCCTGTTTTATGGGCCTGGATATAGGGTCTATTTCACTAGGCGCTCTTCAGTTGTAGTCATACTTCTAACGGGGGGTGATAAAAGCTCCCAGAGTAAAGACATAGAGAAAGCCAAGGAATTGGCGCGGCAACTGGAGATATAGGAATGACTGTTAAGCTAAGTCGCTGGGATTCAGCTGAGTATTTGAAAACTGAGGAGGATATCCAAGCATATCTTGAAGCTGTACTGGAGGAGGGTGGTGATGATCCATCCTATATAGTACACGCACTTGGAGTCATAGCACGTGCCAAGAATATGAGCCAGCTTGCCAGAGAGGCTGGCCTTTCCAGAGAGGGGCTGTATAAGGCTCTTTCAGAGGAGGGTAATCCGACATTCGCAACAGTGGCGAAAATTGCGAAAGCGCTGGGGTTGCAAATAAAATTTGAAACAGCTGCGTAATGCCCCTAACCATAACAAGCAACGCTATGGCTGTCCAGATTCTCCCGTTCGTCTTGACGTACGTACGAAAAAGCGTACAATTGGTGAAAATTTGAACGTTCAAGAGGTTCGTCATGACCGGAATCACAGCAACTGAGGCGCGCAGCAACCTTTATCGGTTGATTGACGAGACCGCCGAGTCCCACCAACCAATCGTCATCATGGGTAAGCGGAACAAAGCCGTCTTGGTATCCGAAGAAGACTGGTCGGCAATTCAGGAAACACTTTACCTGCTCTCCGTACCAGGTATGCGGGAGTCTATTCGTGAGGGAATGGATACACCCGTGGATGAATGCGATGAGGAGCTGGACTGGTGACATGGAAGTTGGTTTACACCAAGCAAGCTCAGAAAGATGCAAAGAAGTTGGCCTCCAGCGGCCTCAAACCAAAAGCCCAGGAACTGTTAGCGCTGATAGCGGAAGATCCATACCGCAAGCCGCCTCCGTTCGAGAAGCTCATTGGTGATCTTGCGGGGGCCTATTCACGCCGCATCAATATTCAGCATCGTCTGGTCTACCAAGTACTCGAGGACGAGCGAGTTGTGAAAGTTCTCAGGCTCTGGAGCCATTACGAATAATGCATAACCAGCCGCTGTTGCCGGACAATTTTCCACCGCTTCGCGGCTCCAAAATTGCCGCAACAATAACGCGGTCACCCATCGAAAAGTAGGGCGCGCCAGAATTGTTTGCGAAACAAACGGAGTGGCGCAGGCATTCCGTTGACAATGCTGCAGTGAATGCGGATTGATCAATACAGGCCTTCTTCCCGAGTCCGAAGCGCCCTCCTTCAAGACGAACAATTGACGTAACCGTCGGCGTCCACTCGGACCAGTGCTCGATGTCGGTGCTTATATTCCAGACTAGGTTTGAGGGAGCCTCGATGTAGATTCTGTCTTCAATGGTCATGGAATTGATATACCTGTACAGCGGTTTTGTTTCTTAACCTGCGGCAGCTTCGGCAATTTCACTTTTCTATCCAGTAAAAAGCCTGATCAAGCTGTTCCTTTGCATCGCGTTCAACGATCTGGTCGTGGACCAGAATTATTTTCCTGATATCCCATGACTTTATTTGATCAATGGAGGTCTTGAAGTCATCTTTGGATTTCACGGACCATCTCATGGTTCTGGACATGCCTAACTGGTCAAATACACCAAGTAACCTGGCAACGGCTCTATTGGCGACGGAATTGGTGCGAGAAAAGCTAAACAGCAAATCGGCAAGAATTAGTGTGCCTGATGGAATATGGAACCAGACCGTCTCATTCAGCACGGGCAAACCCGCAACAAATACGGATTCCAGCTCTTGAGACCAGGGGAGGCTCTGAAGCTTACTCAAATCTTCACCCTTCAAATTATTGACTTTCTTGTCCAACCCGGGTGCAAAGAATCCACGAGCATTGGGAAACTCTTCAAGAAAGGCCTGGTAGAAGAGATGATGTGTGAGATTCGGGGCCACTACGTAGCCTACATCTCCAATCTCAGCCAGATCCTGTAAAAACTCCGTAGAGATCGGCATGGGCGAGTGAACCCATAGAAGGCCATCTGTCAGCCTTACAACGGTGGTTCTCGATTTTAAGGCTAGTGGCCCAAACTTCACCGGGTACTCTGAACTCCAGATTTCGTCAGCCACCAAAACGCGAAGTGCCATCGTGTCTACTCCTGCTTCACAGGGCCCAGCTTCGGTATGCCTGGGCATCAAATTCTCAGTGCGTCATTTGGACTTGTGGCCACCGATATGGAAGCCGCCTGTTTCGCGATCGCGGCGCTGCGTCCGGGCGTGGATGATGCCAAAAGATGGTTGCCCGGCATGTCAGTGATCCTTGCTGACAGCTCACCAGCCGACCCTCGCGGTCCACGGTATTGCCGTTGGTAAAGCCGGCGTCTCCCTCGGCCCAGATGCCGTCCGTATAGAGTTGGTCAAGAGGTGCGCTGGGGTTGGCGCAGAAGACGAAAGCGTCTTTGATGATTTCGATATCGTGATGAGCCATCAGGTGTCTCTCTTGGGATTCGATCGAGTCTGGTTCGGCATGCATTCAATGGCCGCCGGCCACTTCCGACGCAAATGTCTGCTGCCTGAAGCCCGGTTTACGTCTGACAAGGAGCTTTCGGCTCGAACCGATTGGTGCAGCATAGTGCTTGTTCAGAGTGAGCTGAATGATCGTGCGTACGAAAATCGTGTCCGATCGTACGGCGTCTTGCGGCTCGGTTCAGGTCGTCGTGGGGAGTAGATGCTCGATGGTTTCTGCTGGTCAGGGGCCGGCAGACCTTCCTTTCCGGCCGATCGGTCAAATGCCCAGGCCGACCAGGTATTCAAGTGATTCAAACCTTTCCCTAGACTGATTGCATCTGGAATTCAAGTCAGTGCGGCCCCTTTGCCTGCGATCGATATGGCGGCGTCCGCTGTTCTTTGGAAAGCAACTTGAGGCCATGACTCGTTGGTGGACGACGATGTCCTGGATATGTTCTCGAGCTGTTTCCCGTCTATGGAGATTGAATATGCATGACCTGGTTAAAGTAACGGTCTTCGCCGCGGCGCTGTGTCTCAGCGGGCTTTTAGCGAGCAATCCGGCGGATGCCGCCGTGCAGGTCACGGTTGGCAATCACCCCTCCTGCGACTTCACATCCATTCGAGATGCGATCGGCAATCCCGGTCAGCTCCTCGATCTGGAGATCCTGGTTCAGGGGCAAGGCGCGGAAGGCAGTCCCGGGCAACAAGGCATCCACGATGCATATCTGGACATTACCGGCCCGCGCAGCGTGGCGATCGTCGGCGACGACGGTTCGGCGCCGCTGTCGACGTGCACCGGCTCGAACTCGAGCCGCCGGCCCGTCATTCAAGGGCTTGGGCCTTCCGACAGCCGCTACAAGCTTGTCGTCAAGGACGGCGCGACGGTGGTTCTCAACAACATCGATGTCGAGGGCACCTTCGCAGGCGGCGTGCAGGTCACCGACAGTCATCTCTCTGTCAACGGCGTCGATTTCCGTAACAACATCACGCCTGGCGGGGTCTCCGGTGCGGCTATTCAGGCCGACTCGTCCGATGTGGAACTCGAGGACGCCGGTTTCTTCGGCAACGTAAGCCCGGCCGCCGGCGGCGCGATCTTCTGCACTGCCGATACGTTTGCAACGATCACCGCATCAAATGTCCGGTTCGGCTCTTCGAGCAGCAACAGCGGCAACCGGGCAGGCTTCGATGGCGGCGCCGTCGCTTTTCTGAGGAACTGCGTTTTCGAGGGTATCGGCGGGGTTGTATTCGAAGGTAACTCCGCCGGCCGCGACGGCGGTGCCATTGCCGCGGCGGCCGATGACGTCAACCGTATCGACCTTCGCGCCGACGTCGTCTTCGGGGGCACCCAGGGTAACGCTGCCGGTCGCAATGGCGGCGCGATTTCTCTCGGCGCGGAAGCCGAATTGCTCACCGAGGATAGCTTGTCGATATTCAGCCGCAATTCCGCCCAGGATGCCGGCGGCGCATTGTATCTGGCCGGCGCAGGCTCGAGGGCAATATTGCTGGGCTGCGACAACTTCGTCGAAAACGAGGCCGGTATCGGTGGCGCGATCTACACCGAAGGAATCGTCAGGGTGCGAAACAGGGAGCGCGTACTGCTGTGCGAGCCCACCTTGGACTTGCCGGCCGACCAGTACCAGACCATGTTCGAATCCAACGTTTCGACCGAGGGCGCCGGCGGCGTTATCTACGCGACAGGTGGAAACGCCTCGGTGAGTTTCGAACAGGTCGCCCTGATCGGGAATGACGCGAGCGTGCCCCGCGATTTCGTCCCTCCGCTGGGATCGGTCGCGTACGTCGACAACGGGGCCGAGCTATTCATCCACAACAGTCTGATCTGGGCCAATGGAAGTCAACCGGCCTCATTGTTCAGGGACCCGCCGACGTTGCTCCAGGCCGATGACACAGGCTCGCGAATAGATATCGGGCTGACAACAATAGTCGAGAATATCGGCGCGCATACGCTGCTCGTCAACCCGGGCGCTTCTGCGCGGCTCTACGGTGTGATCGACTTCAACAACGATATGCTGGCGCCATCCAGCGGCGGCACGCGCATATTGTCCGTCTGCAGTACGCTGGACACCGGTATCGATCCGGGTTTCATTGCCGCGCCGGGCTCGCATCGTGGCCGATTCCGGCTGGCACCGGGTTCATTCATGCGCGGATTCTGTTCCGCGAGTGACGCCCCATTCCTGATGGATCTGACCCGTGATCTCGACGATGTGCGGCGTTCGCAACGCGCGTTCGGCGATACCGTGCATTTCGACGCCGGCGCGTTCAATGGGAATTCCATCCTGTCCGTCTTCGCGCGCTGCACAATCGAGGATGATCAGCTCGGCCTCGGCATCTCGATGTCGGGAGACGGCACTTCCTTCAACGTCACCGGAAACGGCCCAAATCTGCCGGCCACCACCAACAAAGGCTTGATCTTCCTGCCCGACGACGGGACGGGCGGCTGGACGGACGTGCGTGTCGACGAAAACAGCGGCGATCGCGAAACGCTTTTTGTCGGCGATGTGTCCTGCCTGACTGCCGTCCTGACCGTGATCACTTCAGGCCCCGGTGCAGTGATCAGCGATCCGTCGGGCATCGACTGTCCGGGGGATTGCCGGCACGCTTTTGCCCCCGGCGAAAGCGTTTCACTTGCCGCATTTCCCGATGAAGGCGCGGTGTTTGCGGGTTGGAGTGAGCCCGGCTGCGGGCTTGAAACGGTCTGCATCGTGACCTTGCAGGAAGCGCGAACGATGTCGGCCAGCTTCGAATCCGCGGATTCGATCTTCAATGACGGATTCGAGTAGGAAATGAGCGCAAATCGGGCCCGGAATACCACTCGCATTTTCCTCGGGAGCCAACGCAATGAATACTGTTCAGACGCACTATGACAACCACCTGGGACTTGTCTATTCGTGGATGGCGGGTGGCATGGATCATGCACTTGAGCGCGGTGCAGGCGAGATCGATTCACTGGAGCTGTTGCCTCGACGCAGCGGCATTGCAGTAGACCTTGGCGCAGGTTTCGGCATGCACGCGATTGCGTTGGCGGAGCGCGGCTTCGAAGTCCTGGCCGTCGATTCATGCCGGGCGCTGATCGTTGAGCTCGAAGAAAGGAAGCGGGCGCTTGCCATCCGGACTGTGCACGATACGATCGAGTCGTTCCGCGCATACCTGACCGGCCGACCCGAACTGATTCTGTGCATGGGCGACACATTGACGCATCTGGATAGCGAGCCGATCGTCCAGACGCTTGTCCAGGAAGTCGCCGATGCGATGGAGCCGGGGGGCAGGTTCATTGCGACGTTCCGTGACTATTCCCAGGCACTCGAGGGTGAGCGTCGTTTCATACCGGTACGCGCCGATACCGATCGTATCCTGACCTGTTTTCTGGAATACTCCGAACGCTATGTCGCGGTGCACGATATTCTCCACAAGCGCGAGGCGGCGGACTGGAAGATGAGCGTCAGCGCCTATCGCAAGCTTCGCATTGCGCCCGAAGAGTTCGGCCTTCTGCTGACGAGGTGCGGCTTTGCAGTCGAACTCGCCGCCGGGCCGGCTGGCATGGTGCAGTTTTCGGCCGTTCTGCGTTGATCGGGGCCCGGCGTGTAATTGACGCCCGCGCCAGAAGCGTTTACTGCGGATCGTTGCGGCGTCAAAGCCCAGCGCTGATTTTCCCACCGCACCTGAGGAGTCAGATGTCATGAAGCTCGACCACATCGTACTGTTTCTTTCGAATCTGAATCGCTGTGTACCGTTTTACGATCGGTTGCTGCCCTTGCTTGGCTTCAGGAAGCTTCGCGAGCATGTGTATGTCAATGCCGACTCGATCCATTTCGATTTGCGGCCCGCTTCGGAGCCTGAACGCGGTTACCACCGGTATGCGCCCGGGCTGAATCATCTTGCGTTTACTGCCGAGAGTCGCGAGCAAATGATCGAGGTCCGTGACGCCATGGCAGCCGCCGGTTTTGAAGTGCCCGATGTTCAGCGTTTTTCCGACGGAAGCGCGATCTTTCTCCGGGATCTCGATGGGATGCGGGTGGAGATCGGCGTATCTGATTGATTGTCGAATTTGTTGGGGAAGACTGAAAAGTCTCCTGACGCGATGGGGTTCGGGCCTCCGAGGCGTGGCCGGCATCCGTCAAAGAAATGTTTCAAATTGAAGTCGTTCCTCTATTGTCATCGGCAGGCAGTACGATCCCGCTTTCCTCGACAGATCGCGGCCGATCGGTCATCTGGCGCGAACGCTGGAACATTCATCTTTGCAAAGCCCGGGCGTATCGTTCTCCTACCCAGGCTGGAAAGGGCCCAGACCGGCAGAAAGCCGACCCTCTGACCAGTCAAGAAGGCAATAGATAAACGGAATCATTACAGGAGAGCCACAATGGCTGCAGCAACACAGCAAATCAACATGGATACTCAGAAGCTCGAAGAGTTCGCCGGGAAGGTGATGACGGATATCGCCGGGGCGATGGCCGTGCTTTTGGGGTACGTCGGTGACCAGACCGGCGTTTATCGCGCACTCCGGGATCATGGCCCCTCCACTGCCGCGGAGTTGGCCGGTGCTGCGAGCGTGGATGAACGCTACCTTCTCGAATGGCTCAGCGCCCAGGCAGCGGCCGGATACGTTGATTACCATCCACAGTCGGAAACCTTCTCCTTGTCCGCGGAGCAAGCCATCGTGCTGGCCGAGGAAGGACATCCTGCGTGCATGCATGGCTTCATACAGCAGCTCACTGCCCAGTTTACGACGCATGAGAAGGCCGTCGAGACCTTTCGCTCCGGTGAAGGTCGCGGCTGGGAAGATCATCATTCCTGCTGCTTCTGCGGCACCGACCGGTTCTTCCGGGCCGGCTACAACGCCAACCTGATCGATCACTGGTTGCCGGCGCTGGACGGCGTTGACGATCTGCTCAAGGCCGGTGGGCGGGTGGCCGACATCGGTTGCGGCCTTGGCTCATCCACCTTGCTGATGGCACAGGCGTATCCAGAATCACATTTCGATGGCTTTGATTTTCATGCTGAGTCCATCAAGGAAGCAAACGAGCGTGCTGCCTCCGCCGGGCTATCCGAACGCATGCGTTTCCAGACGCGTTCAGCCAAGGAAACTCCCGCCAAAGGCTATGACCTGGTCTGCATGTTTGACTGCCTTCACGACATGGGCGACCCGGTGGGAGCGGCGCGACGGATCCGTGAATGCCTTGCCGAGGACGGAACCCTGATGCTGGTAGAGCCAATGGCTGGCGATACTCTCAGCGACAACCTCAACACCGTCGGCCAGATCTTTTACTCGGCTTCGACCCTTATCTGCACGCCGGCCTCCAAGGCACAGGAAGTCGGGCTTGCTCTGGGCGCGCAGGCAGGGGAGAAGCGCTTGACGGAGGTGCTGCGACAGGCCGGGTTCACGCGAATTCGGCGCGCTACCGAGACGCCGACCAACATCGTTCTCGAAGCGCGGCCCTGAGCCGGCAATTCGCGGTTTGGAGTGGCTCACGGCTGCTCCGAATCTGCCGTGGCCGATCCGCTCGGGCAAGATATTATTCGCGTTGAACAAATGAAACGGTGAATAATCGGGCAATGGCAATCTGCGGCAAGCTGGGTTATGCTGAAAGCCTCTGCTGGCATTCATGGGCGGGCAAATCCGCGAAGAGTTCGGCTATGGACATCGATCTGGTCTCCGACGTTCTCCGGACGGTGCGCATGCACGGTGCCATCTTTTTCAACGTCGAGAACCATGCGCCCTGGGTTTCCGAGGCGCCGCATTCCAGCGTGCTTGTGCCGAAGGTCTTCCCGGAGGCGCGTCACATGATCGAATATCATATCGTGACGGAAGGGCAACCCTGGGCCTGCGTGGTCGACTCCGACGACGAGCCGCAGCAGCTCGGTCCGGGCAGTGTGGTCGTATTTCCGCATGGCGATGCGCACGTGCTGTCCAGCGAGCCCGGCATGCGGTCGCCGCCCAATCTGGCCGCCTTCGAGGGGCGCGAGGGGGAAGCACTTCCGTACCGCATCGAATCATCGGGTAAAGGCGGCGATCGGATGCGTCTGATCTGCGGCTTTCTCGGCTCCGAAGCGTTGCCATTCAATCCACTGATCCAGGCCTTGCCGCGCTGCCTTCATGTCGCAGATGCATACACCTCCGAGAATGGCTGGTTGAAGAGCTTGATCGATGCCATCGTCCGGGAAACTGACGGTGACCGTGTTGCCGGCGCCAGCATCCTGTCCAGACTCAGCGAACTGATTTTCATCGAAGTGGTGCGCCGTTATGTGGAATCGCTTGCCCCGCTCAGGTCCGGCTGGTTCCAGGCGTTGGGTGATCCTATCGCCGGCGGTGCGATCCGTCGTTTCCATGCCGAGCCGGCGCGCGCCTGGAATCTCGACGACCTGGCGCGGGAAATCGGAACCTCGCGCACGATCCTTGTCGAACGATTCAGAAAGTGCCTGAAAGTACCGCCAATCACCTACCTGTCCCGCTGGCGGATGCAGGTCGCTGCCGGTCTTATTGCCGGCGGTGACCGCAGCCTTGCCAGGATCGCAGAGGAAGTGGGTTACGAGTCCGAAGCGTCGTTCAGCCGGGCTTTCAAGCGCGTCACGGGAACAGCGCCGTCGCAGTGGCGCGAGCAGCGTGGTCGGGTGCTGTCGGCAGAGGCCGGATAACAGAAAGGATCGATCGTTTCACAGGAGGAAATACGGAATTGAGCGTAAGGCAGCCTGCGCTTGCGGGCGTTTGAATGTAAATGTGGATTCCAGCCCTGTATGGATTTCCGTTTGTCATTGCCAGGATTGCCAAAGACGCACCGGCAGTATATTTGGCGCGCAGGCGAGGTTTACACGACAGTCCGTGAGTAAAAGTGCTGAGAGCAGACAGTTCGTTCGCGTGGCCGACAGACGTCAGGAAAGCTTGTCTTCAACCGACTGCACTCGACTGGTAATGCCCGAACGACCATCGCCGCAGTCGATGCGCACCGAGGTACTTGCACGCGGGGCTTCGGCGAGAACCGCGTCGATGCACTGGCGAATGACACGCAGACATTCATCGAGGTCGCCCTCGACGATAGTGCCCATGGCGTGTAACTCGTTGTCGAGACCGGATTCGCGCACGATGCGCGTGCACTTCGCCACGGCCTCGCTGAGATGCTCGCCGGTACCGACCGGCGTGATGCTGAATTCGACGATTGCGTTTCGGTTTTCCATGACTTCAGTCTAGAGACACTATCGTTCAGAGTCAAACGGCGAACTCAACCGGGATCCAGCGCTTCCAGTTCGGCAAGAAGGCCGGCCGACGAGGCTTCGTCGGGCATGCGCCAGTCGCCTCGAGGCGAAAGCGTGATGGTGCCCACCATGGGTCCTGCGGGCAGGGTGGTGCGCTTGAACTGCTGGGAGAAGAATCGGCGCACGAATGTCAGCAGCCAGCGGTGGATCTCGGCCGGTGTGTATTGCCCGTCGAACGCGGAGCAGGCCAGGCGGTAGATCTTGGCCGGCCGCGCGCCGTTGCGCATGAAATGAAACAGGAAGAAATCGTGCAGTTCTTAAGGACCGATGATCTGTTCGGTGTGCTGGGCAATTCGTCCTTCTTCGGCCGGAAGCAGTTCAGGCGATACCGGCGTTTCCAGCACCCGATTGAGAACAGCTGAGAGTGCCCCGTCTGCGCGATTGGCCGCGTACCAGCGCACCAGGTAGCGGATCATGGTCTTGGGCACGCCGGCGTTGACGTTGTAGCTCGCCATGTGGTCGGCGTTGTAGGTGCACCAGCCCAGCGCCAGCTCCGACAGGCTGCCGGTGCCGACCTTGTTGTCTGATGGGGAAGGCAATATGGACAGCCGCTTCATGCGTCCGATCTTGTGCCTGTCTCGGCTTTCCCGCGCTTTCCCCGGCTTTCCCGGGCTTTCCCCGGCTTTCCTTATTTAGGCTGCGGCGGCAATAGCAGCGGCGGTAGTGATAGCAATAGCGGTTCGTTTCGTTCCGGTAAAACCGATTGACAGTCGGTTTTGACCTATGTAAGCTCGCAAGCTCGATCAACGCAGGGGCTCCAATGCCGTCGGGCCAAATCCGAACCATGCCCAGACTGGGCGAGCTTGAATCAACTCTGCTTGAGCATCTGTGGAGCGCCGGTTCTGCTACTGCCAGGAGTGCGCATGAAGCCATCGGCCGATCTCGCGGCATTTCACTGAACACCGTTCAGTCGACGCTGGACCGGCTGCATCGAAAAGGTTTACTCGAACGCCGCAAGATCAGCCGGGCATTCCATTATTCGGCTTCGGTCACGCGTGCCTCGCTGTTGGCCGCGCTGGTTGCCGAGGCCGCTGTTCGCTTTGGCGAGGATCGGTCGACTGCCATGTCGGCGTTGGTCGACGCCGCCGAACAACTCGACGAGGCCGCGCTTTCGGAACTCGAGCGGCTGATTGAAGCACGCCGGGCCGGGCGGGAGGACAGTGATGATTGAAGCCGCCGGACTGGTTTCCATCACCGGCGTTGCCGGGATTATTGGACTGGCAGCCGGGATCGTCGCTTCCGCTGTCGGTACGAAGAAATTATTGCTTGCCGATTCCTTTGCCCCCGGTGCCCGCTGTAGACGCGTCGAGCAGCTTGCACTGCTGCCGTGGGCGGGGGCGATGCTGGGTGTGACCGCCTTGCTGTTGCCGGCGTTGCTCAAGCTCGCCGGCCTGATCGACGATCATTGCCTGACGCACGGTCTGCACCATCCGCACTTCTGTCTCCGTCACCTGCCGACGATCGCGCCGGGCCCTGTAATGACGATAGTTTTGCTGTCCGGCGCGATTCCAGTCTTCGGGCTCATCCGTGTCGCGTTCGCCGGTGTTCGCGAAGCACGCCTGCTGGCCGGCATCAAGCGGATGGCGTGGTCCACCCATAGCGTAATCAGAACCGAGCTGGATGCACCTCGCGCCTTTCTTTTCGGCCTGCGCCGACCGCGGATCGTGCTGTCGGCCGGATTGCTGCGCCTGCTGACGCCAGCGGAACGCCGCGCCGTCGTGCGCCACGAGATCGCGCATGCGCGAGCCGGTGACCCGGCACGCAGGTTCATTCTCGGGTTTCTTCTCGCCGTGCATTTGCCGCAAAGCCGGAAACGTCTGCAACGACACTGGAACCAGGCGGCAGAGGAACGCGCCGACGACTGCGTCGCCGACCGCGGCCAGGGGCTGGAGCTGGCGAGCGCTCTGGTCAGGGTACTCCGCACACGCCATGCGGCGCCGATGCCTGCAGCACATCCGCTGGCCATTGATTCGGCCGACGTCGCCCGCCGGATCCGGCGTCTGGTCGATGAAGCCCGCGACATTCATGTATCGCCACGCCTGGAATATGTGTTCGCAGCCGCAGTGCTGTTCGTGGTCGTGACGATCGCGAGTGGTCATCACACGACTGAAACAATAACCGGCTGGATTATCGGTGGCTAGAGTTTTACCGTTAATTTCACGGTTAATTTCAGCGTTAATCGTTTGCCTTGCAGGCTTTGCGCTTGCCGCACCCGATGACGGCAGCGCCGCGCCGCTGACCGAAAGCGAGGCGGTGCAATCGGGCCTGCAAGTCGCAGCCTGGCGGGATTGGGTCGATTCTTCGATGAGCGAGGCACACAACCGGACCCTTGCGACCGGTCGGCTGGACAACCCGGAAATCGAGTTCGTGGACGAGTCGCTGGATCTGCCCGGCGGCAATACCGAACGGTCCTACTGGCTGCGCCAGCACCTGGACCTGACCGGCCGGAATTCGTTGGAGCGCAAATCGGCGCGTGCGGCCGAAAGCGTCACATCGGCAGACATCGGATTGATCGAACGCGAGCGCGCCAAAGCAATTCGCGGATCGTTCTATCAGGCGATCAGGCTCCGCGGTGAGACCGAAGCGATCGAAAACTGGCGCGCCCGACTGACCGAGCTCAGCCAAGCCGTGGCCGAGCGTGTTGAAGCCGGCGACGCTTCCCGCTTCGATCACCTCAGAATCGAGCGGGAGAAAACCTTGCTCGACGGCCGGTTGGCGGCGCGAAGGGCAGAACTGGCTTCGGCCCGCGAGCGTCTTTTCGGTTTTCTGGAAAGCCGCCCGCGTCCGCTCGCCGGTCGCCTGTTGCCGGGCGAGCCGCCGACAGCGGCGACGGTTATGGCCGCGCTGCACGAACATCCCGAAATTGCCGGGCTGCACGCCGGCGCCGAGTCCGACCAGCTCGCCGCGCGTGCGGCCGCGCGAGAAGCCTGGCCGGAGGTCACGCTGGGCGTGGGTATCAAGGAGTTGGAGGAGGGCCCGATTTCCGAAACCGGCGGGATGTTTTCCGTCGCCCTGGAGATACCACTGTTCAAACGCGGCCGGCAACGGCGCGCTGCGGCCGAAGCCGGCGCCGGCGCCAAGTCGGCAAAGGCGGCGTTGGCGACGGCGCGACTCGAGTCCGAGGCTCGGGCAGTGCTCGACGAACTGGCCGCGCGTCGTGCGGCCGCGCTCGCGATGCGTGCCGAACTGGATGGCGATACAAACTCCCTGCCGGAGCTCGCCGAGGCGGCTTATCGCGCCGGCGAGCTCGGGGTGATGAGCCTGATTGATGCCTGGCAGACGGAGCTCGAGCTTCGCCTCCAGGCCATCGAACTGGAGTACGCGGCGCGCGTCGCCGCGATTGAATTGATGCAATTGACTGGAGAAACGAAATGAAATATGTCCCTGGCCTCACGATTTTGCTGGTATTGACGCTGGCGGGTTGCAGCGATCAAGCCCACACCGGTGATGCGAGCCACAGCCACGATGCCCAAGAGCACGCCAACGAAGGAGAGCACGCCCACGAAGGAGAGCACGCCCACGAAGGTGAACAGGCCCACGAACATGGTCCGGATGCCGATCATCAGCACGCAGAGGAGCCGGCTTCGGAGACCCAGGCGTTTTACGGCGACGAGGCCGACGAAGAGCAAGGGCAGGGGGATGAAAGCGGGCACGAGCATGGTCACGACGATAGTCATGATGATAGTCATGATGATAGCCACGAAGATGGTCACGAGCATGACCACAATAATGATGACGGACGCGACGCCGATTCGCACTCTCACGACGGCGATGGCCAGCATCACTAAAAAATTATTGTTGTGCATCGCGCTGGTCGGCCTTGTCGCCTGCGGCGATTCGGAACCCGGCGGCCACAGCCATGCACCCGGGGAGCCCGAACACGGCCAGGGCGACGGCGACGGCCACGACCACGGCGGGGAAGTCGCAACCGAAGTCGTCACCGACTACACCGGGGTCAGCGAACTGTTCGTGGAATTTCCGCCGCTGGTGGCAGGCCGGGGCTCGCGGTTTGCCGCGCACGTCACCCGGCTGTCCGATTTCACCCCGGTCGAGTCCGGCCGGATGGATGTCGTGCTTCGGCGCGCCGGGCAGACCGTGGCTCGGTTCCGGGTCGAACAACCGGCGCGCGCGGGCCTGTTCACGCCAACAGTCACGCCGCGCGAGCCGGGCCACTACGAACTGTGGATCGAGGTCGAAGCCCCCGGCTTGAATACCGTGCATGAACTGGGCCGGTTTCAGGTGTTTTCCGAGCCGCATTCGGCCCAAGTTGTCACCGGGCCGCCGCCGGGCGATATCGGATATCTGAAAGAACAGCAATGGAACACCCCGTTTATGACCGAAGCCGTGCGCGCCGTGCCGCTTCGGGCATCGGTGCCAGGCGTGGCCCGCGTGCGTGCGCCTGCCGATGGAAGCGCACAGGTGACCGCACCCGACGACGGTTATTTCACCGCCGCCGACGTTCCGCGTGCCGGCCGCATTGTCGAGGCCGGGGAAGTGCTGGGCTATCTCGTGCCGCGACTGGGGGAAGGGACCGACCTCGGCCGTCTTCTGCTCGAACTCGAGCGCGCCCGCAGCGGGCTGGAACTTGCCCAGCGCGATGTCCAGCGTCTCGAAGCGCTGGTCGCCAAGGGCGCGGTGCCCGGGCGCCGGCTGGACGAGGCGCGCGCCGAACTCGATATCGCACAAAGCGAGGTACGCACAGCGCGCGGGCGAATCGAGCAGCGCCAGGGCGACGTTGCCGGTACAGGCATTGCGTTGAAAGCGCCGCTGGCCGGCCAGATTATTGATGTCGCGATCGCGCCGGGGGCGTTCGTGCGCGCCGGTGAGCCGTTGATGTGGCTGGCCGATCCGGCCCGGCGGTGGCTGGAGGTGCGGGTGCCGGAACACCGCGCTTCGCTGCTGGGTCAGGCCACCGGCGCATGGTTTGTGACCGGGAATGAAACCGTGGTACTCGATGCCGCCGGCGGCGCCCGCGTGGTTCAGGTTGCCCGGCGCGTCGAGCCGGTCTCGCGCACGGTCGCCGTGACCATTGAATACCCTATTGAATACGCGATAGCAACTGAATATCCGACAGCAACCGGGGCGGGTAATGAAGCTGACAGCTCGATCCCCGGGTCGATCGACGGACCTAGCCCCGGAACTATAGGCGGCGCGCCCGGCCTTGTCGGTCTGGGCCTGGCGGCGCATGTTTATGTCGGTCCGCCGCGCGAACGTCTGGCCGCGCCGAAGAGCGCCGTTATCGACGACGGCGGACGAACCGTGGTCTACGTCCAGACCGGCGGCGAGACATTCCAGCGCCGGCCGGTCGAGACCGGCATCCGTGACGGCGACCGGGTCGAGATTGTTTCGGGCCTGGAAGTCGGCGAGCGCGTCGTGACCGTCGGCGCCTACCACGTCAAACTCGCAGCCGCCGGCGGCGAAGAGATCGGTCACGGCCATGCACACTGAACACGTATCGCGATGATTGATCGCATCATCGCCTGGTCGCTGGGCAACCGGTTGCTGGTGCTGGTACTGGCCGTCGGATTGCTCGGGTGGGGCGGCTGGTCGGCATTGCGCGCGCCGGTCGACGTATTCCCGGATCTCACTGCGCCTACCGTCACGGTTGTCGTCGAAGCCCACGGCATGCCGCCTGAGGATGTCGAGATTCAGGTGACGTTGCCGATCGAGGCCGCGCTGAACGGCGCGGCGGGTGTGCGTCGGGTGCGCTCGACCAGCGGTGTCGGCATTAGCGTTGTCACGATCGAGTTCGATTGGGGAACCGATATCTATCGGGCCCGCCAGGTCGTGGCCGAAAAGCTGCAGTCGGCGCGCGCCTCGCTGCCGGCCGAACTGCCGCCGCCGAAACTCACACCGATTACCTCGATCATGGGCGAGGTGATGTTCATCGCGCTCAAGTCTGATGTCCATGACCAGATGGAGCTGAAAACCGCGGCCGACTGGGTCGTGCGCCGGCGTCTGCTGGCGGTTCCCGGCGTGGCCGAGGTGATTCCGATTGGCGGCCGTACGCGACAGTTTCAGGCCATCGTCCAGCCCGACCGGCTGGCGGCGTTCGACGTGACTCTTGATCAGGTGCTCGCAGCGGTACGCGAGTCCGGCCGCAATGCCTCGGCAGGATTTCTGGTCGAAAACGGCCAGGAGTTTCTGATCCAGGGCATTGGCCGGGTGCGTGGGATCAGCGACATCGAGCAGGCAGTCGTTACCACGCGCGGCGATGTGCCGGTGCTGGTTCGCGACCTGGCGCAAGTGCAAATCGGCCCGGCCCCGCGCCGCGGCACCGCTGCGCATAACGGTGAGCCGGCGGTCGTGCTGGGCATCCAGAAACAGCCAGACGTCAATACGCTGGCACTGACCAGGCGGCTGGACAGGACGATCGGCGAAATCCAGGCCTCGCTGCCCGAAGGGATGCGGATTGAAACCGACGCGTTCCGCCAGGCCGACTTCATCCGGGTGGCGATCGACAATCTGGGCACGGCACTGCGCGACGGCGCGGTGCTGGTCGTGGTGATCATGTTCGCGTTCTTGCTATCGGCGCGCGCCACCGGTATCGCGTTGCTGGCGATTCCGCTGTCATTGCTGACTGCGGTACTGACCATCCGCGCGCTGGGCGGCAGCATCAACACGATGACGCTGGGCGGCATGGCGATCGCGCTGGGCGCGCTGGTCGACGACGCGATCATCGTTGTCGAGAATATCGTGCGCCGACTGCGGCAAAACCGGATGCGTACCGCCGAGGCGCGCCGCCCGGACCTGAATGTCGTCTACGAGGCCACGCGCGAGATCGAGGGCTCGATCGTGTTCGCCACGTTAATTATCATCCTGGTGTTCGTGCCGCTGTTCTTCCTGGCAGGGGTCGAAGGCCGCCTGCTTGAGCCCCTGGGTCTGGCCTACATCGTCTCGCTCGCGGCTTCGCTGCTGGTCGCGCTGACGGTCACGCCAGTGCTGTGTCTGCTGATGTTGCCCGGGCGACCCGATACCGAGGCTACCCACGACAACCGCCTTACGGCCCTGCTCAAACGCGGCTACCGGCCACTGCTTGAGGTCGCGTTGGCTCGCTGGCGCCTGGTGACGCTGGTCGCCGCCAGCCTGTTGCTCGCCGCCTGCCTCGCGCTTGGGTTTGCCGGGCGCGGCTTCCTGCCCGAATTCAACGAAGGCAGCCTGACGATCAGCGTCGTGACGCTGCCGGGCACCGCGCTGGAGGAATCGGACCGGATCGGGGCGAAGGTCGAGGAAATTCTGCTGACGGAACCGGAAGTGGTGGCCACCACGCGGCGCACCGGGCGGGCCGAACTCGATCCTCACGCGCAGGCGGTGTATTCGTCTGAAATCGAGGTCAATCTTGAGATGCGCGAGCGCGGGAAGGCTGCGCTGCTGGCCGAGCTGCGCCGCCGCTTCGCATCGCTTCCGGGGACCAATATCATCATCGGTCAACCGATTTCTCATCGTATCGATCACATGCTGTCGGGCACGCGGGCCAACATCGCGGTTAAGATCTTCGGCGAGGAGCTGCCCGAGCTGCGCCGGCTGGGCAATCGCATCGAGCAGATCATGGCCGGAATCCCCGGCGCCGTGGATGTGGCCGTGGAACAGCAAAGCGAGATTCCGTTCGTCACGGTGCGTTTCGACCGCCCCGCGCTGGCGCGCTACGGCGTTACCGTGGCCAGCGCGGCCGACATGGTAGAGGCAGCCTTCGGCGGCACGGTCGTCGGCAGTGTGCTGGAAGGCTCGGCCAGCTTCGACCTGGTCGTGCGCTACCCGGAGCGGATGCGCGACGACCTTCAGGCTGTGCGCGACACGCTTTTCAAGACGCCGGCCGGCGCCGAAGTGACGCTCGATGCGCTCGCCGACATCCGGCGCGGCCGCGGACCCGACACGATCAGTCGCGAAAACGTGCAACGCAAGCTGGTCGTGATGGCCAATGTCGTCGGCCGCGACCTGATTGGCGTGGTCGAGGACATGCGCCGGCAAATCAATCTGCAGATCGAACTGCCAACCGGTTATCACGTCGAGTTCGGCGGCCAGTTCGAAAGCGCCGAAGCCGCCGGGCAACGGCTGATCCTTCTCGGCGCTCTGGTTATTGTTGGCATCTTCTTCCTGTTGGTTACCGCGTTCACGTCAGCCCGCGACGCGGTACTGGTGATGCTGAACCTGCCCCTGGCGCTTATCGGCGGGGTCGCCGGTGTTTGGCTGGCCGGGGGTGTCGTAACGATCGCGGCACTGATCGGCTTCATCACGCTGTTCGGCATCGCGACCCGAAACGGTGTGATCCTTATCGATCACATTCGGCGGCTGGCCGAGCGACAAGACACCGGACCGGCAGAAGCCGTCAGAGCCGGCGCCGAGCAGCGACTGGTGCCGATCCTGATGACCGCGCTGGCCACGGCCCTTGCCCTGGTACCGCTGGCCCTGGCCGGCGGCCAGCCGGGCAGCGAAATTCAGGCGCCCATGGCAATCGTCATTCTGTGCGGGCTGATCACTTCGACAGCACTGAACATGATCGTTGTCCCCGCGCTTTACCTGCGCTTCGGGGCCGCCTGCCGGCCCGCAACAGGCTAAGATCGGCACAACCAGACGCGTGTTTATTATTATCAACGCTGAATCGTCTCATCCAGGCAATAGCATGGTGCCGCACCCGTCTTAGAGCGACGTCGCCTCCGACTCCTGCAAAGCAGGCCGGTGATGCTTTGATGCATTATCAAATGACGCTACCATGCAAAGATGCGCACTACACTGTGCGGTATCGGATAGAGTCGGGCCGACCTTTCGACAGCAATGGAGCAGCGAATGATGGACTTTCTGAAGCGGAATTTCGTGCTGGTGCTGGGCGTGTCGCTGCCCTTGATGCTCATTGCATCGCTGCTGCTGCTGCACCAAATCACCCGGATGACGGCAACGAAGCCGGCGTATCCGGTGCTGTACGTTTCGTTCGACAGCTACTTCGGCCAGCACTTCTACGACTTCGACATCGACGAGACCGGCCGACTCGGGATCGGTTTCAGGCGGCCCGAGGAAAACGTGGCTGCAACGCATCGTCAGCCGGCCGACGCGACGCTGGCATTATTTGACGCGCGGTCGGACACGTTGGCGACCTTTCGGCTGGATGCTCCGGATGATACGCCGCCGGGGCAGCGGGTCGAAATCGATGTGCCCGAAGCGCTGGCCGGGCGGAGGTTCAGCGACCGGCATACCGCACCGGACGGCTATCGCCTGGAATTTTCCGGCTACCGCGGCGGCGGCTTGTTGCGCGAACTCTTCGGCACCGGCGGACAATCGCGTCATCATCGACTGGCCAGCAACGGCGTTTCCTTCCGCGTGCCCGATGTCGACAACGGCAGCCATGCTTATCACGACGCGTTCGTCGGCTGGGTGGTCGACGGCAATGAGTAGCTCCGTCGAGAGTCGGCACGACGCACTGGAACGGATTGCGGCGCTGGCCGAAGAATACGGGATCACGACCGGGGAAATCGCCGAGCGGCTGGGCGCCGATGCCGGCGGGCGCCGAGGTGATCGACTGATCCGGCGGATCCTGGCCTACCTGGGCGCGATCTTCGTGCTGGCCGGCGCGGTCACGGCGGCGAACATGTTCTGGGCGGATCTGGGCAGCCCGGCGCGGGTGATCGCAAGCCTTGGCTCGGGCCTGGTGGCGTTGGTGCTGGCGGTCGCGACATCCAGGGACCACCGTTACCAGGCCGCCTCGACACCGCTGTTCCTGATCGCCGCCTTGCTGCAAACGGCGGGTTTGTTCGTATTCCTGGACGAATATTCGAGCGGACGCGAGCCGGCGCTGGGCGCGATGGCGGTTTTCGGCGTCATGACGGTTCAGTCACTGCTGCTTTTATCCTCGATTCGGCGCACGAGCCTGGCGTTTCTGTCGGTGCTGTTCGGCTTCGCTTTTCTTGCATCGGCACTGTCGTGGCTGGATGTCGACGGCGGGTTTTCGGCGCTGGTGATCGGTGTTTCCGGGTTGCTGGTCAGTTGGGGCATTCATTCGACAGCGTACCGGGCATTCACGCCGCTGACCTTTTTCGTGTTCGGGGGGTGTCTGGCATTCGGCGCATTCGACCTGGTGGAAGGCGAGTTTCCGCTGGATTTCGTTCTTGTCGGCGTGGCCGCTGTGCTGGTGTATGCCGGCGTTCTGGCGCGCAGCCGTTCGCTGCTGGTCGCCGGCGTGCTGTCGATGCTGGCGTACCTGGGGTACTTCACCGACGAATATTTCGCCGACATGCTCAGCTGGCCGGTGGCATTGATCGTGATGGGCCTGCTGATGCTGGGTCTGTCCAGCTACGCGGTGAAGCTGGGTCGCGGGATGCAACCGCGCGCCTGACCCCCGGCGCTGCCGCCGTACGGGTGAGTACGTTTCCGGTGCGCTCAGTCGCAAATCACCCCATCTGTGGGACCTGACGGCGTCTCGCGACGAACGGGTGGTGAATAAGGCAGGCCAGTCACGCATCGCTTCAACCGCTCCAATGAAATTACCGAAGCGGCTCTTTTCGCTCCGGTTGATGAATTTGACGTAGGCAGCAGGGCCGATTTTCAGCCACACAGGAATTGGCGCCGCCCATTCCGGTGCTATCATTTACTGGCATCCTCGTCTGCGATCGTTATTTATGTACAACCTTCCCTACCACAAGGAAAACGATGAACAGGTGGTCAAGGAGTTCATCGACGAGCATCCATTCGCATTTTTGACCGGGTGCAATTCAGACAACCAGCCTGTTGCTACTCAGGTTCCGGTTTTCATGGACGAGCGCGATGGCTGTAAACTGCTGATCGGCCATATCATGAGAAATACGGATCACCATAAGGCCTTTCTGAATAACGAAAATGTTCTTGTCGTATTTACCGGCAAGCATACGTATGTAAGTGCTGCGTGGTATTGCGATCCTCATGTGGCTTCCACATGGAACTATATGAGCGTTCATGCGAAAGGAACGATCAGGTTCCTGGGTGACTCTGGGCTGGAAGAAATACTTCGAAAGACAAGTCTTCATTTCGAGAATGACGATAGGAATTCCCCGACAGCATTCGACAACCTGCCGACAGAGTTCAAGCAGAAGGTGATGAAGGCTGTTGTTGCATTCGAGATTGAAGTGACGGAAATGGATAGCGTATTCAAGTTGAGTCAGGAGAAAGACGAAGAAAGCTATATGAATATCATTGAGAAGCTGAGAAATCAGGGTGAAGATGGCCGCAAGATCGCCGCTGAAATGGATAAAAGAGCCAGGAAAGTTTTTCCTCGGGGGTGAACCCGCCAGTAATTATTCCATCCGTATCTGTACCAATCCGCGTTGACTGGGTTGCGCTCCCTGACATCGGCGGCGATATCTTTGACGAACTGCGGTGTGCTGCCCGCGACCGGGATAGCCTGGATACGGGCCAGCGGGTTGCAGCCATTTTTCAGGTGGGCCCAGACGATGCAACTAAAATACCTGGACCCCCCGGAGCCGCTACGCGGCGTTATAATTTTGTGCCACAGTTTGAAAGGGATCGCGCAATGTCCGAGATCAAGGCAGACCTTCGCCCTGCATGGAGAAACTACTGGTTTGGATTTCTGGTCGCCGGCGTTCTTCTGGCTCTCTCAGCCGCAGTCGTTGTAAGGAGTGAAGCAGGTTCCGGGGGGCTTGTAGCTGCGGTTTGTTTCTTTTCTGCGATTCTGGTAATCGGCTTTGTGGCGTTCAAGCGATTTTCCTGGAAGTTCTCCATCGACGAGAGCCGCATTTCGCGAAGCTACGGGATCATTTCCAGGAACCAGCAAAGTGTACGCATCAAGGATCTTCGCAGCATTGCGCTCGATCAGAGCATATTTCAAAGAATATTCGGGGTCGGGGATCTGGCGTTTTACTCTGCAGGTTCCGACGATGCCGAGGTCAGGTTTGTTGGCATCAACCGGCCGGCAGAATGGAGGGATAGGATCGACGATGTCGTGGACAGGATCAAGAGCCCGGACGGGTAATCGTTCGTTCAGTGCGGTTGGGGCGGACCCTGGATTCAGGCTTTGCGGGAGTTATCGTAACGTATCCCGGTTGATCCTGTTTCGACCCTGGTTGTGGCACGGTGCTGGACCGGGTTTTGGCATAACCGCCGAAAACGGCCGATTGATCGACCTGCTATTCTTTCCCCAGGCACAGCAACAAGGAGTCTGATCTTGTCGAATCGAAGCATAGGGCTGGATTCGAACGTTTACAGCTACCTGCTGGACAATTCGCTGCGCGAGCATCCGCTGCTGGCCGAATTGCGCGACGAGACCGCGCAACTGCCGCAGTCCAACATGCAGATTGCGCCGGAACAGGGCCAGTTCATGGCCATGCTGGCGCGCATCATTGGCGCCCGGCGCTACCTGGAGGTGGGCACATTCACCGGCTACAGCGCGCTTGCGGTGACCCTGGCGATGTCGCAACAGGGCGAGGCCACGTGCCTGGATATCAGTGAGGAATGGACCACCATCGCCCAGCGCTACTGGATCCGCGCTGGTCTGGCCGACCGAATTCATCTGCATTTGCGTCCCGCGGCCGAGACCCTGGAGTCCTTGATCCGCGACGGCTGGTCGGGCGACTATGACATGGCTTTCATTGATGCCGACAAGACCGGCTACATTGACTACTATGATGCCTGCCTGACGCTCGTCCGGCCGGGCGGGCTGATCCTGGTCGATAACACCCTGTGGGATGGAAAGGTCGCGGTCGAAGGCGAGCAGGACGAGGATACCCGCGCCATTGGCGCCTTCAACCGCCATGTCCACGCCGATGATCGAGTGGACCTTTCGCTGGTGCCGATAGGCGACGGCGTGACCATCGCGCGCAAGCGCGTCTGATCAGGAAAGCGCGGCAGCGTGGTGTCGCAGGTGATCCTCGATGAAGGTCTGGATGAAGAAATAACCATGGTCATACCCGGCGTGCCGGCGCAACTCAAGGACCTGGTCCGCGTTTTCGCAGGCCCGTTCGAACCGCTCGGGCTGTAGCTGCTCGGCAAGAAACTGGTCTTCCAGACCCTGGTCGATCAGAATCTTGCCGCCGTAGGCTTGTTTCGAGATCAGTTCGCAAGCGTCGTAGTGCTTCCAGGCATCGGGGTCGTCGCCAAGGAAGCCGGGCAGGGCTTTCTTGCCCCAGGGCACCTGCGTCGGTGCGACGATCGGCGCGAATGCCGAAACCGAGCGGTAGGCCGTCGGGTTGTTCAGTGCGATCACCAGCGCGCCGTGACCACCCATCGAGTGGCCGAAAATGCCTGACCGGGCAGGGTCGACCGGGAAATGCCGGGCAACGACAGCGGGCAGTTCACGCGTGACGTAGCTGTACATCCGGAATCGCTCCGCCCACGGATGCTCGGTGGCATCAACGTAGAATCCGGCACCTTCGCCGAAATCCCAGTCGTCCGTCGCGCCTTCGATGCCGGTATTGCGCGGGCTGGTGTCGGGTGCCACCAGCACGAGTCCGAGTTCGGCCGCGACGCGCTGCGCCCCGGCCTTGATGGCGAACACTTCCTCGTTGCAGGTCAGCCCCGAGAGGTAGTACAGCACCGGGAGCTTTGCGCCAGCCTCGTGCGGCGGAACGTAAACCGAGAACGCCATCGGTCCGTTACAGGTCTCGGAGTCGTGCTTGTAAAACCCCTGGAGGCCGCCGAAGCACTGGTGTTGGACTCTTGTTTCGATTTGCATCGTCTGCTCGCGTTGAAAACCTGTCCACAGATTACACAGATTCACGCAGATTGTCGTTTTATCTCGAATGATCTTCCTTGCAGTGGATTCCGTCTGGCGTCGGGGCCACGTTCCCGACGTCGTGGATTCCGTCGGCCACGCAGGGCCGACCTACGATTCGCAAGGCTTACTTCGGCTACGCGAGTGATCGAAGCGAGGTCGCCCCATTTACGATTTACGGCTTTTCAATAGACAACCACCGACCGGATCGACTCGCCTTTGTGCATCAGGTCGAAGCCTTCGTTGATCTGGTCCAGCGTCAGTGTATGGGTGATCAGGTCGTCGATGTTGATTCTGCCTTCCATGTACCAGTCGACGATCTTCGGTACGTCGGTGCGGCCCCGGGCACCGCCGAACGCGCTGCCGCGCCAGTTGCGGCCGGTGACCAGCTGGAACGGGCGGGTCGATATTTCCTCGCCGGCGCCGGCCACGCCGATGATCACCGATGTGCCCCAGCCCTTGTGGCAGCATTCCAGGGCGTCGCGCATGACATTGACGTTGCCGATGCATTCAAAACTGTAGTCGGCACCGCCCCTGGTCAGGTTGACCAGATATGGCACCAGATCCCCCTCCAGCTCGCTCGGATTGACGAAATCGGTCATGCCGAATTTTTCGGCCAGATTACGTTTGGCAGGATTCAAATCGACGCCGACGATCTGCGCCGCCCCGGCCATCCGGGCACCCTGGATGACGTTCAGGCCGATGCCGCCCAGCCCGAATACGACCACGCGTGCCCCGGGCTCGACTTTTGCCGTCCAGATCACCGCGCCGATGCCGGTGGTCACCCCGCAACCGATGTAGCAGATCTTGTCGAACGGCGCTTCGGGGTGAATTTTCGCAACCGCGATCTCGGGCAGCACCGTGTGATTGGCGAAAGTGGAGGTGCCCATGTAGTGGTGCAGGGGCTTGCCGTCGAGCGAGAAACGGCTGGTGCCGTCGGGCATCAGGCCCTTGCCCTGGGTCTCGCGGATTGCCTGGCACAGGTTGGTCTTGGGGTTCAGGCAGTACTCGCATTCGCGGCATTCGGGGGTGTAGAGCGGAATGACGTGGTCGCCGGGCTGGAGTGACTTTACGCCCTTGCCGACTTCGATAACTACGCCGGCGCCTTCGTGGCCGAGAACCGCGGGAAACAGCCCCTCCGGGTCCTTGCCCGAAAGCGTGAAGGCGTCGGTGTGACATAGTCCGGTGGCTTTGATCTCGACCAGCACTTCGCCCAGACCCGGGCCTTGAAGGTCAACGGTTTCGATGGACAGCGGCTTGCCGGGTTCGTATGCGACTGCAGCTCGGGTTTTCATCTGGTGTTCCGGGTTCGCTTCAGACTCGAATCATAGCGAACGCGATCCCGGATTTGTGCCCGGCCAGCAAGACCGGCCGCCGATCAAACCGAAACCGGATTACGTATTTCACTCTAATACCGAAGATTTGATTCGGCATTAGGCATAAATTTGCGTTTCTTCGCGTCTATTTGCGGTTCAAAACGGTTTTCGAGTCGCCCGGCGACAGTTCCTGAAGCCTATGCGGCCTTGCGGAAGCGTTTCTGGCGGTTCGGTCGCTTGCCGGCCGGGGCGGCATTTCTGCCGCCAGCGCGCGCGCTCTTGCCGCGACCGGCGTTTCCACGACCGGCATTGCCGCGTCCGCCGCCGCCTCCACCGCCGCCGCCGCGTTTGCCGCCGGTGCTGTGGTTGAGGCCTTCGGTGGGCTCGTAGCCTTCGACGACCCGGGTCGGAATCTGGACCTGGACCAGCTTGCGAATGGCCTCGAACTTTCCATGCTCGGAACCGGCCACCATGGAAACGGCAAGGCCTTCGCGCCCGGCGCGGCCGGTACGGCCGATGCGATGCACGTAATCCTCGGGCACTTCCGGAATCTCGTAATTGACCACGTGCGGCAGCTGCTCGATATCGAGGCCGCGCGCGGCGATATCAGTGGCCACCAGTGCGCGAACGCGTCCGGCCTTGAAGTCGGCCAGCGCCTTGGTGCGCGCACCCTGGCTCTTGTTGCCGTGGATGGCGGCGGCGGGCAGACCGTCGGTTCCAAGCTGTTTTGCCAGCCGGTTGGCGCCGTGCTTGGTGCGGGTGAAAATCAGCACCTGGCGCCAGTTGTGGTGGCCGATCATCCAGGATAGCAATTCGCGCTTGCGCGCCTGGTCGACCTGGATGGCCTGCTGCGCGATGGCATCCACGGTGGAATTCGGTGCCGCGGTTTCAACCCGCTCGGGGTTGGTCAGAAAGCGGTGGGCAAGCTGGGTGATCTCGCGCGAGAACGTGGCCGAGAACAGCAGCGTCTGACGCTTGGCCGGAACGGCCTTGAGTATCCGCTCGATGGCCGGCAGAAAGCCCATGTCCAGCATGCGGTCGGCCTCGTCCAGCACCAAGTATTCCAGCCGGCCGAGGTTGACGCACTGGCGCTGCATCAAATCGATGAGACGACCAGGCGTGGCAACCAGAATATCCACGCCGCGCTTGAGCTTGCCGATCTGCGGGTTGATGTTGACGCCGCCGAACACCACCGCCGACTTCAGTGGCAAATACTGGCCGAGATCGCGGATGTTTTCCTGAACCTGAGCTGCGAGTTCGCGGGTCGGGGTCAGGATTAGCGCGCGTACGGCGTTGCCCTGGGCAGGCTTCTGACTGAGCTGATGCAGCATCGGCAGCGCGAATGCCGCGGTCTTGCCGGTGCCGGTCTGGGCGCTGGCCATGATGTCGCGACCCTGCAGGATGACGGGAATGGATTTTTCCTGCACCGGGGTTGCAGTGGTAAAGCCCTGTGCATCAATTGCACGCAGAAGTTCGGCTCGGAGGCCGAGGGAATCGAATTTCATTTGGAACGGTTCCTTGTGAACCCAAGGCGAACTACCGCCGTGATGGCGGCAAACAAACAAATCGGGGAGGGGCCTTGGGGATTGTCTGTATTCAGTTGTACAGAGAATCGTCACATCCGCGAAACGTGCAATCGGCTGGAACGCCGAAGCAGTGTGGAGTATACATGATTCCGGTTTTCCGGGTGGCGTCATTTCAACCACATCCTTTTTAATCATGGCATTGCGAGCGTTCACCAGCGTTCCACGCTAACGTTGCTGTCCCGGGGTCGGGATGCGGCGGTTTCGAAACCGGAATGGGTTCGCGGCCTCTTTTCGAATTGAATTCTATAAGTGTATAAAAGACAACACGTTTTTATTCTTGGCACGCGAATTGTATACTCCAGCGCATGGATATTATTCGCCCGGAATTGAAGCAGAAGCGAAAGCGCCGCCAGATCATCATCGCAGCGGCGACGCTGTTGGCCGTAACTGGCCTGGCGGCGGCAGTGCTGAGTCTGGACCCGGCGTTGCCGGGGGTGCCCAGGGCTTCGGCCTGGATCGGCACGGTCGAGCGCGGCGACTTCACGCGCGAGGTACGCGGGCCCGGCAGTCTGGTGCCCAAAGTCATTCGATGGATACCGGCCTCCAGCGGCGGGCGGGTCGAGCGGATCGTGGCAAAGCCCGGTGTACAGGTGGAGCCCGATACCGTGCTGGTCGAGATGTCGAACCCCGAATTGGCCCAGCAGCTTGAAGAAGCCCGCTGGGCGGCGGAGGCGGCCCGGGCGGATCAGGATTCACTGGCGGCCGAGCTCGATCGCGCATTGCTGGACGCGCAATCGGCGCTTGCCTCGCTCGAATCGGATGCCGAATCGGCACGGCTGTTGGCGGACGCCGAGAAGGTTCTGTCGGAAAAGGGGATTGTTTCCAGCATCCAGTACCAGCAATCGGAATTGCGCGCCAAGCAGCTTGAAGTTCGGGCTGACTTCGAACAGCAACGCATCGTGCGGCTGAGCGCGTCGCATTCGGCGCAACTGGCGGCCCAGGGAGCGCGTGTGGAGCAGGCCGCGCGGCTGGTCGAACGCCGCGGGCAGCAGGTTCGCGATCTGAGCATCCGCGCCGGCATGGCCGGGGTGCTTCAGGAGATCGCGGTCGAACCCGGTCAACAGGTCCAGATCGGCGCGAATGTCGCGCGCGTCGCGCAACCTGAAGAATTGATTGCCGAATTGCGAATTGCCGAGACTCAGGCGCGCGAAATCCAGCTGGAGCAACGCGTACGTGTCGACACGCGCAACGGGATCGTTTCCGGAAACGTGATGAGAATCGACCCTGCGGTGCAAAACGGTACCGTCCAGGTTGATGTGGAATTGACCGGCGACCTGCCGCCGGGCGCGCGCCCGGATCTATCCGTCGACGGCACGATCGAGCTGGAACGGCTGGAAAACGTATTGCATGTCGGCAGACCGGCCAGCGGCCAGCCGGACGGCAGGGTTTCACTGTTCCGGCTCGTAGGCGACGACATTGCGGAACGCGTGTCTGTGGAACTGGGTCGGGCGTCGGTCGGGCGGATCGAAATCCGGTCGGGCCTAAGCGCAGGCGACCGGGTGGTTCTGTCCGATATGTCGCAATGGTCCGAGCACGAGCGCGTGGAGCTGGAATGATATTTGCCGCGTATATCCGCGGCAGAAAAATTTACTTGAACCAAAACCGGAAATAACTAATGACCAAGCTGATCGAAATGAAAGATATCCGCAAGGTGTTCTATGCCGACGAGGTGGAAACCCATGCACTGGCGGGAATCCATCTGGCGATGGATAAGGGCGAGTACGTCTCCATTTCCGGACCTTCGGGCTGCGGAAAGTCGACGCTGCTTTCGCTGCTGGGGTTGCTCGATACACCCACCGACGGGCACTACCGGCTCAATGATGTGGCGGTTGAGGATATCAATGCCAGCCAGCGGGCGAAGATCCGCAACAGGGAGATCGGCTTCATTTTCCAGGCCTTCAACCTGATCGGCGACCTGAGCGTGCTCGAGAATGTCGAACTGCCGCTGACTTATCGCGACGGCGTTTCCAAAGCCGATCGCCGTGAACGTGCGATGGAGGCGCTTAGCCGGGTCGGCATGGCGCACCGGATCAAGCATTTCCCGTCCCAACTCTCCGGCGGTCAGCAGCAGCGCGTGGCTGTGGCCCGCGCGCTGGTCGGCCAGCCTTCGATCCTTCTGGCCGACGAACCGACAGGCAACCTGGATTCGAAAAATGGCGAGGCGGTGATGGCCCTTTTGGCCGAACTTCATGCAGGCGGCGCGACCATCTGCATGGTGACCCATGATCCGCGTTACGCCGATTTCGCCGACCGCCAGGTATTCATGTTCGACGGCCAGATCGTCGATGAGGAAATGCTGCACAAGCTCAGACAGGAAGAGGAGCAGCGCCTCGAGGACCAGATCCGCCAGGCGCGTGCGCGGCGATCGGCCCAGCCCGCCGAAGCCGGCGAACAGGCCAGAACCTGAATCATCCCGTCCAGGCGTCGAGCATGACGACCGAAACAAGAACGACAAGAAGCGTTCCGGGAGTGCGAACCGGCTGGTTCCTGCGTCTTGCGCGACAGCGGCGCTGGTTCCACGAGGCATTGTTTCGGATCCCTCGTGGCAAAGGCCGCCAGAAACCGGAATCACGCCTGACCAGACGCACGAATCGCACGTTCGAGCACGGGAGTTCATGAAGTGATCGGAAGGGATTTTGTACGCGACAGCCTGCGTCCATTATTGCGTCGAAAGGGTATTGCCGCCATCGTGATCGTCACGCTCGCGCTGGGCGTCGGCGTCAATGCCGGGATCTTTTCGATTTTCCACCAGATACTGCTCCAGGAACTGGAGGTTCCGGATCCCGGACAAGTCGTGGTGCTCGATTCACCGGGCCCGCGGGATGGCTCGGTGACGACAGACGGCACGGGGCGGGACAGGCAGATATTCAGCTATCCGCTTTACCTGGACCTTCGCTCGGCCAGCGACACGCTTGCCGGAATGGCTGCTTTCAGGTCGATCGGAATCAACATGGGTGCGCGCGGCCAGACGACAAGCGGGAGAGGCCTGCTGGTGTCCGGCAATTATTTCGAAGTGCTGGATCTACGGCCGGTGGCAGGGCGATTTTTCACCCGCCACGAGCTGGATGGGACAGCAGCGCCACGTGTCACGGTCTTGAGCTACAGCCTGTGGCAAAACCGATTCGCAGGTGACCCATCCATGATCGGCGAAAGCATCATGGTCAATGGCCAGTCGCTTGAAATCATCGGGGTCGCGCCGCCGAAATTCGGCGGACTCAATCGGTTCTGGCCGGCGGATACGTTCCTGCCGCTTACGCTGGTCGATGATTTGACGCTCAGAGGGGAGTGGACGCTGGAGGACCGGCGCAGTCATTGGCTGTACCTGTTCGGGCGGTTGGCCGAGGGCGTCTCGATCGCGGGGGCGCGTGCCAGTCTTGCGCCGATATTCGGCAATCTGATACGCGAGGTGGAGGCACCGCTGCAGCAGGGACGCAGCGAAACCTGGATGCAAAGATTCATGGCTCGGGAACTCCAATTGCTGCCGGGCGCACAGGGCCAGTCCAACACGCTTGAATCGGTGCGCACGCCGCTGATACTGCTGTTGTGCGTGGCCGCCCTCGTATTGCTGGTCGCATGCGTGAACATCACGAATCTGTTGCTGGCCCTGGGTGCTTCGGAACGCGGCGAAACGGCAGTGCGACAGGCTCTGGGCGCAGGGCGTCGCCATATCATTGGCCAACGTGTTGCGGCGCTGTCGGTGCTGGCGCTGGGCGGGACTCTGGTCAGCCTGCCGGTTGCGCTTGCTACGCTTCGATTGGTGGTCTATCTGTTGCCTGCCAGCGACGCAGGCATCCTTTCTGCGGCACTGGACTGGCGCATCATGGCAGTCGGCCTGGCGGTAAGTATCGCCGCGCTGGTCATCGCCGGAACAGCACCGATCCTGCAGGCGCTCAACAGCAGACCGATCGAGGCAATGCGAGACCAGGTTGCGCGTTCGGGACTGAGTCGAGCCGCGGCACGCTTCCGGTCGGTACTGGTTGCAGGACAGATTGCGCTGGCCCTGGCTTTGCTCGTCGTTTCCGGGCTGTTCATCCAAAGCCTGGCGAATGTCAACAGCGTGGATCTGGGCCTGGAGCCCGAGTCGGTACTGAGTTTTTCCATCTCACCGGTTCGCAATGGTTATTCCACGGCCCAGGCGCGGGAACTTTTCGGCACCATCGAGCAGCGGCTTTCCGGTCTGCCTGGAGTTGCTGCCGCGTCGGTGTCCATGGTGCCCATACTCTCCAACAGCAACTGGGGCAGTAACCTGACCGTCGAAGGTTTTGACGCCTCTTCGGATACCAATACCGGTGCCAACTACAACGCTGTGGGTCCCGATTTTTTCAAAACGCTTTCGGTCCCCTTGTTGCGCGGGCGAACCTTCGATGACTCCGATCGCAACGGTCGTTCCCCTGTAGCTATTGTCAACCAGGCATTCCTGCGGAAGTTCGACCTCGACGAGGGCGGCCTTGGCGCGCGCATGGGGATGGGCCAGGACTCGACCGTCGAGCTCGATATCGAGATCGTCGGGGTCGTCGGCAATGCCGCCTACAGTTCGGTCAAGGAATCGATACCGCCACAGTTCTTTCTGCCGATGTACCAGACCGAAAATGTAGGCTCGGCCAGCTTCTACGTTCGCGCAAAGCAGGACCCGGAAGCGATGGTTCCGGCGATCCGCGACCTGGTTGCTCAACTGGACCCGCACTTGCCAGTCGACAACCTGTTCACCCTGGATATCGTGCTCGGTTCAACAGTTGTTGTAGACAGGATCATCGCGATTTTGGCAGTCGTGTTTGCCGCACTCGCAACAACACTTGCCGCCGTGGGGCTTTTCGGTGTGCTGAGCTTCGCACTTGCACAGCGAACCGGCGAAATCGGCTTGAGGGCCGCACTCGGCGCCGCGCCCGCGACACTCAGGCGCATGGTGGTCGGGCAGACGCTGCGGTTGACCCTGGTCGGTGGTGGGGTCGGATTGGTCCTGGCCTGGTTGCTGGGAAGCATGGCGCGAGGCCTTCTATATGAGCTGTCGCCGCTGGAGCCTGTTGTCATGCTGGGTGCCGTAGTCCTGCTTGTAAGCGTGGTGCTGCTGGCCGGCTGGCTGCCGGCCCGGCGCGCGGCAACCATACAACCGGTGCAGGCGCTGCGGCATGAATGATCTGAACCACCCGAATTCATGAACTTCAGTCTATCGATGGAACTGCAGCGCGCCTGGCGGCGCCTCCTGCGCGCGCCGGGATTTTCCTTGAGCGTGATTCTGCTGATCGCGTTCAGCATCGGCGGCGTGGCGGCGGTGGCCACGGCGGGCTGGTCGCTGTTCGCGCGGCCGTTGCCGTACCAGGAAGCTGATCAGCTGGTCACGATCTCGGGCTGGTACAAGCGTGGCGATTCCCACGCTGGCCTGTCGGCTGCGCTGGTCGATGCGTTGAATCGCGAACAAGGGTTCGGAACGATCGGGATCGTCGAGCGCCCGTTCGCGCTGCGATTGGCCGATGGCAGCGCCGTGCGTGCCGGACGTATCGATCATCGGTTGCTGGACGTCCTGCGGGTTTCACCCCTGGCCGGACGCGTCCTGACCGAGCATGACACGGCGCCTGGCGCCGCTCCCGTGGCGCTGATCAGCGAGCGCCTGTGGCGGGCGCGCTTCGGCGCCGACAGCGAAATCATCGACTGGGTCGTGGACCTGAAAGACGGCAGGGTGCGGGTGGTGGGCGTGCTGCCCAACACGCTTGCGCTGCCGGCATCGGACACCGACATCTGGCTGCCGATGGAAC
The DNA here is from genome assembly GCA_040904965.1 of Wenzhouxiangellaceae bacterium. Lineage (GTDB taxonomy): Bacteria > Pseudomonadota > Gammaproteobacteria > Xanthomonadales > Wenzhouxiangellaceae. The sequence continues at coordinate 45,404 of JBBDSL010000118.1, read as the reverse complement.
TCGGCCCCGAGAAACTTTCCCCGGGCATGTATTCCACCCTGCAGTCGCATACCGTTATCGCAAGAGCGGATCAGGACGTCGGGATGGAGAGCTACCACGAGCGTTTGCTCGCCAGGCTTGCAAACGACGAACGCCTGAATTCGCGCGAGCGACCAATGGATATCGAATACAGGGTTCGCCCGCTGCGTGAATTGTGGTCGGCCGGCCAGGGCGACGGGCTGTTGATCCTGGCTGTCGCCACGGGTGTTGTGCTGCTCGCCGCATGGTTGAACCTCGCGGGGCTGTGGCTGGCGCGCTGGACGGGAAGGACGCACGAACTGGCGATCCAGTTTGCGCTGGGGGCACGAAGCGGGCTGGCGACCGTCGGGGTTGTTCTCGAATACGCGCTGCTTGGGATCCCGGGCCTGGTCCTCGCGATCGGGATCGCTTCGCTGGGCGTGGAAGTGCTGTACGCGCTCGAAGTGCTCGATGAAAATGGCCCGTTGCGCGCCGGTCTTGCGTTCCCGACAATAATGTCTGGCGTGGTACTGCTTGCGTTCGGCCTGTTGCCGGTCCTGATTGCAATCCGCTGGAACATGCGTCGCCTTGCCCACCGTGCTGCGGGTAATCTGGGTGGCAAGGGCACCGGAATGCGCGGCGGTGGAGCGGGTATGCGCAAGTTGTTGATGATCGGTCAGATCGGAATCGCGTTCTCCTTGTTGCTCGCGCTTGGCCTTTTGCTCACCAGTTGGCTCAAGCTGCTGAACGAAGATCTGGGTTTTGATTCCAGGCGCTTGGTAACGGCCATGGTTGCATCGCCGCAGCAATTTCAGTTGTACCCGGATGTGAACGTGGCCGCAGCCGCCGATCGCCTTCGCAACCTTCCCGGTGTCGATTCGGTGAGCTGGTCCAACGTCGTTCCGTTCGGCGGCATGGAATTCATTTCGGGTTTCATCGTCGATGGCCGGCCGGGAGCGTCGGTCGCGGCGCGGCCGCGTTCTGTCGGGCCCGGGTTTTTCGGTGTTGCGGGTATCGACTCGCTTTCCGGTCGCACCTTCGGTTTCGAGGATGCCGGTGATGGCATAAAGAATGTAATTGTCGATGAGGTATTCGAGCGGATGTACCTCGACGGCTCCGGGGTCGGGCGGCGTGTCAGTAGTTCCGGCGTGGAACACATGGTGGTTGGCGTCGTCGAGTCGGTGCCGCATCGGTCGCCGGACCAGGAACGTGACAATCCGACAATCTACACCTATTCAGACACGCCGGAGTCGCAAACGCAATTGCTTGTGCGCACTTCTATGGATCCGGCGTCGATCGTCGCGGTCGTTCGCGACACGCTCGAACGGGAACTCGGTGAGGAGCGGCTCTACTTCGTCGAGAGCGTCGAATCCCGGGTCAGGAACTCCGTAAGCGACCGTGAGCCCCAGTTGATTCTTCTCGGCACGTTTGCCGGCCTGGCGCTACTGCTCGTCTTCTACGGCCTGTACGCGCTGCAAAGCTACCAGGTCGCCTCCGGTACCGCCGAAATCGGACTACGCCGCGCCATGGGCGCCAGCCGGCCCCGAATCATCGGCGCCGAGCTGGCGCGGGCAGCGGGTCTGCTGCCCCCGGGATTGCTTCTCGGAATGCTGGGGGGATGGCTCGGCATGCGGCTGATCGACGAGCGTCTCTACAAGGTCGGACTGGCCGACCCGGAATTGTTGCTTGCAACCGGCGCAGCAATCGCGCTGACGATCATGCTTGCAGGGCTGGTCCCGGCGCTGCGCGCGTCGCGGGTCGAACCGCTGGAGGCGTTGCGGTACGAATGATCCGCACAACTGGAAATGAGGAACGACCAATGACAAGAATCGTCGCTGCAATGGCAGTTCTCCTTGTCTTTTTCCACCCGGCCCATGCCCAGTGGCAGGACCAGCCGGACTGGGCCGGAATTTTCGAGGCCGCCGGCGTCGAGGGCACGATCGCGGTGCTCGATCAACGCGGAGGAGAGAGCAGGCACTGGGCGCACAACGTCGAGCGAGCAGGGCAACGCTATATCCCTGCCTCGACCTTCAAGGTGCCGCACGCGCTGTTCGCGCTGGATGCGGGTGTGGTGCGCGACGAGTTCCCGGTCTTCGAATGGGATGGCGAGAAGCGCTGGCTGGAGGCCTGGAACAGGGACCAGGACCTGCGCTCGTCGATGCGCAATTCGGTGGTTTGGGTCTATCAATATTTCGCACGCGAGATCGGCGAGGCGCGCGAACGCGAATATCTGGAGCGCATCGACTATGGCAATGCCGATCCCTCCGGGGGCGTCGATCGTTTCTGGCTGGACGGTGGGCTCAGGATTTCCGCGATCGAACAGATCGAATTCCTGCGCAAGCTCTACCGCAACGAACTGCCGTTCAAGGTCGAGCACCAGCGGCTGGTCAAGGATCTCATGATCAACGAGGCTGGAAATGAGTGGACGCGCGAATGGATCCTGCGCGCCAAGACCGGTTGGGGAACGAACAGCGAACCCGGAATCGGTTGGTGGGTCGGCTGGGTGGAGCTTCCGGACGGGCCGGTTTTCTTCGCGTTGAACATCGACATGCCAAATGGCAGCAAGGACGCGCCCAAGCGCACGCAGATCGCGCGCGACGTGCTGCACACGCTGGACGCTCTGCCTTCGGAGTGATGCCCCGACCTGCTCGGACCCATATTTCCGGGAGTCCATGCGCGCAATCCGGGTCGAACCGATCGAGGCGTTGCGGTACGAGTAAGGCCATGGCGGTCCGGGTATTTGCTGCAAGTACTCCGCGGTATTAAATGGCATTCGTCAGCAGCGAATAACGGGTTTCAGTGCCGATACGCACATCCGCGGGTTTCCGGCGCCTTATCATGGGCGCGCATGGCGCCGGGTACGCGCACCGAACTTCAAGAGCACTGTAGATGGAAAGCGCAAAGACGGCTGAACCGAGATATGACATCCTGGTCGTGGACGACCAGAAAGATGTGCGTGAGGCGCTCTCGCTGTTGTTATCGGGGGAGGGCTATGGCGTGGTTTGCGCGGCGAGTCCCGAGCAGGCGCTCGCCGCCTTGCGCGAGCAACGGTATTCGCTGGTGTTGTTCGACATGAACTACAGCCGCGACACGACCTCGGGACGCGAGGGGCTGGAACTGCTTGAAGCGATGCTGGGTGTCGACGACGGGGTGCCGATGGTGGCGATGACCGCCTGGGGCTCAATAGACCTGGCGGTCGAGGCGCTCAAGCGTGGCGCATCGGATTTCCTGGAAAAGCCTTGGGATAACAATAGGTTATTGACAATTGTTAAGACTCAGATTGAGCGCAGCGCAGCGCTGGAACGGGTCGAACGCCTGCGCCGGACGGCAGATCTGGAGCAGCAGGCACGCGTGGCCGACGGAATCGTCGCCGAATCCAGATCGATGCGCGAGTTGCTGGACATGGCACGCCGGGTCGCACCCTCGGATGCGGCGATCCTGATCACTGGCGACAACGGCGTCGGCAAGGGCATGCTTGCCGAGCAGATTCATCGCTGGTCGAATGTGGCCGACGAAGTGTTCGTTTCGGTCAACATGGGCTCGATTCCCGAATCGCTGTTCGAAGCCGAGATGTTCGGCCACGCAAAAGGTGCATTCACCGATGCGCGCGAGGCCCGGGCCGGGCGCTTCGAACTGGCCGACGGGGGTACGTTGTTTCTCGACGAGGTCGGCAATCTGCCGGCTGCGCAACAGGCCAAGCTGCTGCGGGTGCTGGAGACCGGCCAGTTCGAACGGGTCGGCGAGAACCGCACCCGGACTGCCAATGTGCGCATGATCGCCGCAACCAATGCCGACTTGCCGGAAATGGTCGAACGGGGTGAGTTCCGGCGCGATCTGTATTTTCGCCTCAACACCATTGAACTCGACATTCCGCCGTTGAACCGGCGGCCCGACGATATTTTGCCGCTGGCCGAGCGTTTTCTTGCACGCAACAATCTGAAATACAAGCGCAACACCGACTTCTCGGAAGGTGCGCGCCGGGCGTTGCAAGTGCATTCCTGGCCGGGCAATGTGCGCGAACTGGCCCATGCAATCGAACGGGCGGTACTGCTATGCGGTGACACACGGATTGAACCGCGCAATCTCATGCTCCAGACAGCACCTGACAGAGCCGGCCAGGCCGACCTGGTGCAACCCCTGGAGGCGCTGGAGAAGGCGGCGATCGAGCAGGCGCTGGCGCGCTTCGACGGTGATGTCAGCCGCACCGGCGATGCGCTGGGACTCAGCAGGAGCGCGATGTACCGCCGGCTGGAGAAGTACGGTATCCGTGCCGATTCAGGATTGGAGTGAGCGCGATGCGGCTGGAGCTACGTGTCTGGCTGGCTTTGCTGAGTGTGGCCGCACTCGCCGGATCGACCGTAGCTGTGTTGTTGCTGACCTTCGACCGGCTGCAAGTGTCCACGTACTGGGCCATCGGCATCTCGACGGTAGCGGCGCTGATCCTGTTGTGGCTGGGCCGCGGCCTTGCGCGCTGGATTCTGCGCCCGCTGGCCGGGGCCTCGACCGTGATCGAAGCCCTGCGCGACGGTGATTTCAGCCTACGCCTGCGCGAGGCGCACCTGGGGCCGCTCGACGAGTTGGCCCATTCGATCAATCTTCTGGCCGATGCGATGCGCCGCGAAGCACTGGATCGCCGCGAGTCCGGTCTGCTGCTCGGCAAGATTCTCGAAGAGATCGATCTGCCGGTGCTGGCGTTTCGCGACGACGGCAACCTTACGCTGAGCAACCCGGCCGCGCGCAAGCTGATCGGGCTTCGACTGCACGAAGGCGTCGATTCGGTGTCGCTGGGGCTTGCCGACCTGCTGGAACGACCGGTTGACCGGAACGAAGAGAGCCGGAGCGTTCGGCTCGTGTTTCCCGGCGGCAGTGGTCGTTTCGTCGTTCGAAGACGGTCGTTCAGGCTGGGTGGAGTACCGCACCGTCTGCTGGTACTGACCGAGGTGGGCGGCGTACTCGATGCCGAACGCAATGAGGCCTGGCAGAGCCTGGTACGGGTGATGAGTCACGAGATCAACAACAGCCTCAGCCCGATCAAGTCGTTGGCCGAAACCTGGAGTGCGCGTCTCGCAGATCCGGCACGCGAGATCGAGCGCGGGTCGCTTGCCGACAGTCTCGCGCTGATCGCACGCAGGTCCGGCGGGCTCAGCCGCTTTGTCGGAATCTATGCCGGACTGGCAAAGCTGCCGGAGCCGTCGCGTGCGATGGTCGACCTTGGTGAACTGTTGCAAAAGATATGCGCACTGGAGTCGCGCGTTCCGATTCGCCTCGAAGGCGCGGGCATTGCGTTCGAACTGGACGCCGACCAGATCGAGCAGGCAATGATCAACCTGGTGCGCAATGCCGTGGATGCCGTCGCCGAGTGCCGGCAGCCCGAAGTCGTGATCCGCTGCGCCGAAAAAGCCGAGGGACTTCGCATCGAAGTGATTGATAACGGTCCCGGCCCGCCTGATTCGGACAATCTGTTCGTGCCTTTCTTCACCACCAAACCTGACGGCAGCGGTATCGGCCTGCTGCTGGTGCGCAGGATCGCCGAACTGCATGGCGGTACGTTCGACCTGGTGGCGCGCAGCGACGGGAACAACGGGGCCGTCGCCCGGCTCTGGTTGCCTGTGCCGTAGGCTATAGCTGCCGAAAACGACAGAGGTATGCAGTGACGTTGATCCCGGGCCGCGTAGCGGCCTCGCGCCGGTGAATTATGCAACAACCGGGTTCATGTACCAGGCGGGTAAAATCGACTCATGTCGCTTGATCAGCTATACCAGTCAAAGATCCTCGAGCACAACCGCGTCCCGCACAATCATTTCGAGATGCCTGATGCCACGCACTCCGCGCGCGGAACGGATGCGCTTTGCGGAGACGACATACGGATCTGGCTGAAGCTGGTCGACGGTATGGTCGAGCGCGCGAGCTGGTCGGGCGAGGCTTGCGCCATCACCACAGCCTCTGCATCCATGCTTTCCGACTGGCTTGTCGGCCGTCGTGTCGACGAGATCGAAGCGGCCCGGGAGTGCTTTACCGGTCTGCTCGAAGACCAGTCCCTGCCGGATGCACCGGCGTTCGGCGAGATCAACGCGCTGCGCGCCGTCGGTAGTTTTCCATCGCGCAAGCGCAACGCATTGTTGCCGTGGAAGGCAACGCTGGAGGCACTGAATCCCGATGTGACCCCGGATTGTTCATGATTACGCATTTCCTGTCCTGCTCTTCACCCCGAGTGTCTCCCACCATCCGGCGTGAGGCGCAGCACTTCACCGTCGGCGGCATCGGTGAGCACGTAGAGTGCGCCGTCGGGGCCGATACGAATGTCGCGCAGCCGCTTGTCGAGGTCGTCGAGCATGATTTTCTGATCGCCGACAGTGTCGCCGCGCAATTCGATTCTGCGAATATGACCAGCGACAAGCGCGGTGACGAACAGGTTGCCGCGCCATTGGGGAAATAGGTCGCCGCGGTACAGCGTCATGCCGGCCGGTGCGATGGACGGCGTCCAGACGAGTTCCGGATCCACCATGCCCGGCCGGGTCTTGTACGGCGAGACCATCGCGCCGGAATAGTCGATGCCGTGGGTGGCCACCGGCCAGCCGTAGTTTTTCCCCGGCTCGATGATGTTGATTTCGTCGCCACCGCGCGGGCCGTGCTCGTGCTGCCATACGGTGTCGGTTTCGGCGTCGTGGACAAGCCCCTGGATATTGCGATGGCCGTAGCTGTAAATTTCCGGCAGCGCGCCTTCGGTGTCGACGAACGGGTTGTCGGCCGGCACCGATCCGTCGGTGTGGATCCGCACGATCTTGCCGAAATGGTTGTCCAGTTTCTGCGCCTGCTCGCGAAAATCGAACCCGTCACCCAGACCGATCAACAGCGTGCCGTCGGGCAGGAATGTCATGCGACCGCCATAGTGCACGGGCGTGTCCTTCTGGGGGGACGCGGTAAACAGCACCTCAACGTCGTACAGTTCCATCCCCTGCAGGCGGGCGCGAACCACGCGCGTTGCGTTAGCCTCAGGGGTGCCGTGGGCGAATGAGATATAGACGAAACGGTTGGCGGCAAAGTCCGGGTCGGGCAGGGCTTCGAACAACCCGCCCTGGCTGGCCGCATAGACTTCGGGCACGCCGGAGACCGGTTCGTCGACAAGGACTCCATCGCGCAGCAAGCGGAGCCGGCCGGGGCGCTCGGTGACCAGTGCCGTGCCGTCGGGCAGCCAGGAAATGGACCAGGGATACTCCAGTTCGCTCGCGACGGTTTCGATCTGGTAGTCTTGGGCAACGACCACGCTGCTTAAGAGAGCGAGTGTCGTGGTAATGGCCAGAAGCTGGATTCGGTTCATCGGGGTTCCGGGAAGCTGTGGATGTCGTTGAATCTATCAGACTTGAACCGAGCTATTGTACGAACAGGGTAGATTACGGATGAAGGCAGTTCGCGTGTTACTGGGATGGGTGATCGCCGTGGTGACAACCGTCGCCCTGGGGAGTATTGCCCAGACGCAGTTCAACCTGTCGCGCATTCAGTCACTGGGCGCGGAAATCGGAATGGGCACGCGCCTGGCTGCAACCTGGCACGACCTGCTCAATTTCACGCCGGCCTATGCCTTGCTGATCTCGATTGCATTCGCTATCGCCTGGCCGGTGGCCGCGTTTCTCAAGCGCTGGCTGCCCGACCAGCGGTTATTGTTGTTCACATTGGCCGGCTTCGCCGCCGTCTGGGTGATGATTGCATTCATGAACCAGGCTTTGCCGGTGACCGCGATTGCCGCGGCCCGTGGCTTGCTCGGCGTTATTGTCCTGTCCCTGATGGGTGCGGTGGCGGGCTGGCTGTATACGCGAATCGTTACCGAGGCTGATCCGGAGACCGGTAATGATTGAGGGGATGATTCGGCTCCTGCGGGTGTTTATCGTCATTGGTATGGTGAGTTCAGCCCCGGCGATCGCTTCGGAGGATCCTGGAATGCCCGAGCTCGATGTCGTTGAAAGGGAAGTGCGCGAACTGCACCGGTTCTTCCAGGACTGGTATCGCGGGAAGCTGGAAGACGAAGCCTTCCAGCGATTCTCCGGGGTCATGGGCGAGGGGTTCATGATCATACTGCCCGACGCCCGCGTACTGCCGCGACAAACGATCGTTGACGCGGTCCGTTCACAGAAAGGCTCCGATGCCCAGGCCGAGTTGTGGATCGAGAACGTGCGGCTGGTTCATTCCGAAGCGGAATTCCTGGTCGCCACCTACGAAGAATGGCAGGGCCGGGCCGGAAACGATGCGCGCGGTCGGCTGAGTACCGTCGTCTTCACGCGCGATGAAGACGCACCGAACGGCCTGGCGTGGCGGCACGTGCACGAGACCTGGCTTCCGGAAGGCGATTGATTTCGCCTTATTCAAGATTTGCGTAATCTGTGGTTTCGCTTTTTGACTTCTCGTCAATCGGCATAGCCGTTTTCGATCAGCCAGTCCTCGTCGGAGCTTTCGTCGATTCCGTCGAACAGGTAGGTCGACAGGTAGCGCTCGGCGGTATCGGGGATCATTGCCAGGAGGGTCGAGCCCTTCGGCGCCTGGACCGCGGCCTTGAGCGCCGCCGCGACGGTGCCACCGCCCGAAATGCCGCTGAATATGCCTTCCTTTGTTGCCAGGTCCCGGGCTGTATCCCTGGCCTCGTCGTCGGTCACCGGAATGATCTCGTCGGCGACCTGCCGATTGAGCACCTTGGGCAGGAAATCGGGCGTCCAGCCCTGAATCTTGTGCGGCGTCCAGTCCTTGCCGCCCATCAGCGAGGCCGCTTCCGGCTCGGTGGCAATGATCCTGATCTCCGGTCGTGCCAGCTTGAGCATTTCGCCGGCACCGGTCATCGTGCCGCCGGTACCCCAGCCGGTGACGAAGTAATCCAGATTGCGGCCGGCGAAATCGCGCAGGATCTCCGGACCGGTGGTGTTGCGGTGATAGGCTGGATTGGCCTCGTTTTCGAACTGGCGGGCGAGAAACCAGCCATTGCGCTCGGCCAGTTCGGCGGCGCGCCGGACCATGCCGGTGCCTTTTTCTTCCTTTGGGGTCAGAATGACCCTGGCGCCGAACGCCTTCATCAGCTTGCGCCGCTCGATCGAAAAGGTTTCGACCATCGTGGCGACAAACGGGTAGCCCTTGGCCGCGCACACCATGGCCAGCGCGATGCCGGTGTTGCCGGAAGTGGCCTCGATAACCGTCTGACCCGGCTTGATCGCGCCGCGCCGCTCGGCGTCCTCGATGATGCCGATGGCCAGACGATCCTTGACCGAGGCCATCGGATTGAAAAACTCGATCTTGACGAACAGCTCGACGTGGTCGGGTGCGAGATGGTTGAGTCGCACGATCGGCGTACTTCCGATTGTTTCGAGGATATTGTTGTAAATCATTGATATATTGTCCTTTTAGTAATCTGTTTCTGGTGCCAAAGCGCACAAACAAAAGCCGAAAAGCGGTTACCACGAAGGGCACGAAGAGCACGAAGAAAAGCAAGTTCCATCAATGAATAGCATGATTGTCCATGGTGGCTCGGTTTCACTCGATTCGTTGTTGAATACAACCGGCCCTGATTTCTTTTCCTTCGTGCTCTTCGTGACCTTCGTGGTCCATGCTTTCAGGATCATGCGGTTGCCGTCAATCTCGGTTTGGTTGGCTCAACCGACTTGGGTGGTTGGCCCCACCAGCCCAGTGTTGCCGCCAGTTGCGTGACTTCGCCAATGTAAACCATCGCCGGGCTGATCATAGTCCAGGTGCTTGCCAGATCATGCAACTGATCGAGCCGTCCGGTCAATACCCGCTGTTCGGGTCGCGCGCCGTTTTCGACCATGGCAATCGGTGTTGATCCAGGCAGACCGTGGGCCATCAGGTTCGCCTGCACATCGGCCAGTTTTGCCACCGCCATGTAAAACGCCAGTGTCTGGCGTTCGCGCGCCAGGGACGCCCAGTCCAGTCTGTCGATCGAGTTGCTGCCGTGGGCGGTGACCAGGTGCACGGATTGTGCGTACTCGCGGTGGGTCAGCGGAATGCCGGCGTAGGCGGCGCAGCCAGCCGCCGCGGTAATGCCGGGGACAACCGAGTATTCGATATTGTGCGCGCGCAGAAATTCCAGTTCCTCTCCGCCACGGCCGAATACCATTGGATCGCCGCCCTTGAGCCGTACCACGCGCTTGCCAGTGGCGGCCAGTTCCAGTAGCCGAGCGTGAATCCCGGATTGTGAAGTCGAGCAGCGCCCACCGCGCTTGCCCACGTCGAACAGTTCGGCGTCTCGTCGTGCATAGTCGAGCACGCGGTGATCAATCAACGCGTCGTGGACGATTGCGTCGGCCTCCTGGATCAACCTCAGCGCCTTGACGGTCAGCAACTCCGGATCGCCGGGCCCGGCACCGACCAGTGCCACCGAACCCCGGGTCTGGAACTTCCTGTCGGCCAGCGCCCGTTCGGCAAACCGGCGGGCCTCGGCCGGCAGGTTTCGCTGCATCGCTTCAGCCGGCTTGCCGGTAAACAGCCAGTTCAGGAACCGGCGGCGCTGCGGCAGGGCAGGGAAGCGACTGCGAATCGAATCCTTCAGATCCGCGGCAAGCTGTGCCAGCGGGCCAAGCGTCGGCGGCAGCAGCGTCTCGATCCGGCTGCGAATCATGCGCGCCAGCTCCGGTGCGGTGCCGCCGGAGCCGATCGCGATCGTGATCGGCGCGCGATCGACGATGGCCGGCAGGATGGCCGTGCAGTTGTCCGGGTCGTCCACGGCGTTAACCGGGATGTTGTGCCGGGCGGCGAAATCCAGCGCTTGCCGCCGTGGCGTGTCGTGTTGCGCCGCGACAATGACCAGCCGAAAGCCCGGGTTGATGTCGGGCAGGGTCTGGATATGCTCGATGCGACCCAGGCGCACGTACTCGGCCAGCGTTTCTTCGAGATCTCCGGCCAGCACCCGGATTCGCGCACCGTGCTTCAACAGCCGATCGACCTTGCGGCGCGCCTCGACGCCGCCGCCGGCCACCAGTACTGGTTGGCCGGCCAGTTGCAGGAAAATCGGCAGCCAGTCGCCGCCTGGAAAGGAATCGCGTTGTTTCATAGAGACCGAGGGTATCGATATCTTCGCGAGAAGTGAAATACTTCGTCGCTTTGACTTTATGCCTGGAAGTTATTACCCCGATACCCCACCTTATTTACCACCCTCCCGTCGCGAGGCGCTGACAGGTCCCGTAGATGGGGCGTTTTGCGACCGAGCGAACCGGAAGCGTACTCGCCTGTACGGTGAGGATGCGCGACCGAGCAAAACGCCCCAGATGCGGGGCCTGGCGGCGTCGCAGTAGGGCGGGTGGTGAATAAGGTGGGGATACGCGAAGCGATTACAGGTCCGACAGTAGCGCTTGCAGATCGAGCCGGCGTAACTTCCAGATCGCGAACGCAACAGCCATTGCCCCGACAGATGCAACGACCAGCGCTACTCCCATCGCGGATAGAAGCCACTGTGATTGATATTGTTCGATCAACGCACTGATCGCGCGGCCCATAATCCAAGCGGCAAACACGCCCACCGCGGCACCGAGTGTGAGGGTGACAAGAACGCGGCCGAGCAACGGGCCCAGCGCTTGGCGCGGCGTCGCGCCAAGCGCGACACGTATCGCCAGCGCGCGCTGGTGATGCACGAGCAATTGAGCCAGCGTCGCGCCAGTCAGCATAAACGCGACCAGTAGCGATGCGACGAGAACAAGTCCGCTCAATCGTTGGAGATTCAACAATGCCGAATACCGAGACTGGATCACATCCGCCACCACGACCGGACGGTCTAGCACGGCCTCCGGCCACGCTTGCTGAAGACGCGTCAGTTGGTCGCTCGACAGCAGTGTTTCGGGGTTGCCGCGCCAGATGAGTTCGAACGAACCGGGCAGAATCTCGGTGATCGGCTTGAAAAGCAGCCGTGGCATTTCCGGCTCGAGCGGGTCCCAACGCAGGCCCTCCAGCAATGCGATTTCTGGCCCGAACCGTGACATCATCTGTCGGGTTTGGGAGGAGATGTTCTGGAATGCCTGCGCCTGCCCGCTGGTCATGTCGGCCCAGGAAAAATCCCGCCCCCGGTAGCCGTCCAGTTCCATTGTCGCGGCGATATCGGGACCGACACCAAAGGCCTGGATGAACGGGCCTGAAACCCGCTCCAGGCCTCGAAACCGCCACGGTCCCCGGGAAATGACCGATGCGTCTTGCACGTTGGCGAAATGGCTGATCTCGGTAATCATGGAGCGAATCCGATCAGCGTACGGTGCGAATCCACCCGGTACGCAAGGTTTGCTGTTCGAGTAGCAAAGCTTGCAGGTCACGCACCTGGATTTGCTCTGCCACCATGCTGTCATACATGACCTGCGATAGTTGCTCGAGTCGTTCCAGTGCGGTGGTTTCTGTAATCGCGGCCGGGACTTCGGCGATTATGAACGGTCCGCGCTCGATACGTTCGATGCACCGCACGGCGTCGGCGTGGAATTTGCGTGTCAGCAGCGCTACTGGAAGCTGCGCGGCGGATTCGCCGAGGCGGAATGCGTTGTCTCCGGCTTCTGATTGCATTAGTAGCCCGTCGTCGCTTTCTATGCTCGCCTGATATATCCATATAACCAGCAAATCGTTCCGTTTCTGGCGGGAGGCCCTTACTCTTGGTGGCACGCAATTGATTACGGAATCCGCAAATGGCAATTTCGCCGGCACCGCGACAGGAACTGGAGCATCAGCTCGGTCAATGGGCACGCGGGCTGGATGAAGCCCAGCTTCAGTGGGCTTCCGGCTACTTGGCCGGTCTGGCCGCAGCGCGCGCAGAAGTCGGTGCAAGCACGGCCGGGGTTGCACCGGAGGCCGCCGCCCAGCCGACGCTGACGATCTGGTACGGCTCCGAGACCGGTAATGGGCGCGGGGTTGCGCAACGCCTGGCGGACGAGGCCGAAGCGAAGGGTTTTGCCGTGGAGCTGGCCAGCGTCGCCGATATCCAGCCGCGCGCCATCGGCAAGCTCGAAAGTCTGCTGCTGGTCATGAGCACCCATGGCGAGGGCGATCCTCCCGAGGGCGCCGAAGCGCTGCACAAGCTGATCATGTCCGAGCGCGCGCCCAGGCTGGATACGCTGAAATTCGCGGTTTTTGCGCTGGGAGATTCGAGTTATCCGGATTTCTGCCAGACCGGGCGCGAGTTTGACGCAAGACTTGAAGCACTCGGGGCGAGGCGTCTGATCGACCGGGTCGACGTCGATGTCGACTTCGAGCCGGCCGAGGATGTCTGGCGTGCGCGTATTCTGGAGACGCTCGAGACCGAACTGCAACCGGACGGGCGGCAATCAACGCCACCGTATCTTCAACTGATTCGAGGGGTTGACGATAGCTACGACAATCGGCCCGATACCGTGCCGCGCTTCGATCGCCGCAACCCGTTTTCGGCCGAAGTCCTGGAGATCGCGCCGCTGACCGTCGCGCCTTCGACCAGCCCGGTGTATCACGTTGAATTGCTGCTCGAAGACAGCGGTCTGGAATGGCAGCCCGGCGATTCGCTGGGTATCTGGCCGAGCAATGACACGCGCCTGGTCGACGAGATCGTCGAAGTATCCGGTATCGACGCATCGACGACGGTCGCACGCGGCGACGAGACGCTGGAGGCACGCCAATGGCTTGAACGCCGACTTGAACTGACTCTGTTGACCCGGCCGTTCGTCGAGGCATGGGCGGGCCTGAGCGAAAGCGGTCATTTGAGCAAATTGCTCGGCGACCGCGATGAATTTGCCGAATGGGTTGGCACGCGGCAGGTGATCGATGTACTGCGCGAATATCCGGCCGGGATTGATGCAGATTCGCTGATCGCTTCGCTCCGCGGCATTGCGCCGCGCCTGTATTCGATCGCGTCCAGTCCGCGGCTCAGCGGTGATGAAATCCACCTGACGGTCAAGCGTGTCGGTGGCGTCGATGACGACGGTCGCCTGCGCGCCGGTGTGGCGTCGTGGCAACTGGCCGAAGCGGCATCGCCTGGCGACCGGGTTCCGGTCTACGTCGAGGCCAACCCGGGCTTCCGGTTGCCCGAAAACCAGGACGCACCGGTCATCATGATCGGTCCCGGCACGGGCGTCGCTCCGTTTCGCGCCTTCGTGCAGCAGCGTCAGGCTACCGGGGCGGGCGGCGAGAACTGGCTGTTCTTCGGCGCGCGCAATCGGAGAACCGATTTCCTCTATCAACTCGAATGGCAGCGCTTTCGCCGCCAGGGCGATCTCCACCGCTTGGCGGTGGCGTTCTCGCGCGACCAGGCCGACAAGGTCTACGTCCAGCACCGGCTGCGCGAGCAGGGCCGGGATGTCTACGACTGGCTGGAGCGCGGCGCGCACATCTACGTCTGCGGCGACGGCCAGCGCATGGCTGCCGATGTGCACCAGGCCCTTGTTGACGTGATCGCGGCTCATGGCGGCAAGACCGAAGGCCAGGCCACGGATTACCTTGAAGCGATGAAGCAGGCGAAGCGGTACCAGAAAGATGTTTATTGAAAAGTCTGCCGCGGATGAACGCGGATTGCCGCGGATAAAATTCCAGGGCTTTGAAAAAGCGTTACACGAAGGGCACGAAGATGGGCACGAAGGACACGAAGAAAGACAAGAAAATTCAGATTGGAATCGGTTCGTAGAGAACCCATCCAACAGCCCGCTTCAGCTTTTCACGCTTTTTCTTCGTGCACTTCGTGCCTCCTTCGTGTTCTTCGTGTCCAGCTTTTGAATTTAGTCAGCGGTGATCCGCGGAGAAAAAAAGGTTTTTAAATGTCTGATCTGAACGTCGAAAAAATCAAGTCCGAGAGCCGCGCGCTGCGCGGTACGCTGTATGACAGCCTGGCCGACCCGACGACCGGCGCTATTCGCGAGGCCGATACGGTCGTGAGCAAATTCCACGGCATCTATCAACAGGACGACCGCGATGTGCGCCCACAGCGGCGCGAGGCGCGGTTGGAGCCTTTGTATCAGTTCATGCTGCGCGTGCGGGTACCCGGCGGGCGGGTGTCACGCGATCAGTGGAAAGCGCTGGACCGGCTGGCGGATGAGTACGGCAACGGCACGTTGCGTCTGACCAGCCGGCAGGCGATCCAGTACCACGGTATTTCCAAGGAATCCCTGCGCAACCTGGTGCGCGGCATAGACGCCGTGGGCATGGATTCACTGGCCGCCTGCGGCGATGTCAACCGCAACGTGATGTGCCACGTACAGCCGGAGCTTGGCCCGCTACAGGCCGAGACGCTGAAATGGGCCGACCGGCTCAGTGCCCATCTGACGCCGCAGACCAATGCTTGGCGCGAAATCTGGGTCGATGGCAACAAGGTTGAACTCGATGAACCCGAGGAGGACCGGATATACGGTCAGGCCTACCTGCCGCGCAAGTTCAAGATCGGCATCGCGGTGCCGCCGTATAACGACGTCGATGCATACTCGCAGGATATCGGTTTCATCGCAATCGAAAGCGAAGGGCGGCTGGTTGGTTTTAATGTAATCGCCGGCGGTGGAATGGGGTGCAGCCATGGCGAGTCCGATACGTTTCCGTTGCTGGGCAAAGTCATCGGTTTTGTCGAGCCGAATCAGGTGCTGGAAGTTGCCGAGGCCATCGTCACCACCCAGCGCGATTTCGGCGATCGCAATAATCGCAAGCACGCCCGCTTCAAGTACACCCTGGACGATCATGGTACCGATTGGCTGCTCGACCAGATCAAACAGCGAAGTGGCGTCGAGTTGCAATCGGCTAGACCGTTCGAGTTTACCCATTCCAGCGATCGTTTCGGCTGGGCCGAGGATGCGGACGGTCGCTGGCACTACACCGTGTTCGTCGAAAACGGCCGACTCGGACCGGAGCAGCGTGCCGGCTTGAACCGATTGATCGACCAGTACGTCGGAGACTTTCGCCTGACGCCGAACCAGAATGTGGTTCTGACCGGTATCACTGCCGATGCGCGACCCGAGGTCGAGCACATCCTGCAGGCATCGGACCTCGATGGCGGTAGCCGGCATTCGGCGCTGCGCAGGCACTCGATGGCGTGTGTCGCGCTGCCGACCTGCGGCCTGGCGATGGCCGAAGCAGAGCGCTATTTGCCGGATCTGGTCACGCGCATCGAGGAACTGGCTGCCAGACACAGCATCGAAGATCAAGCGATCACGATCCGCATGAGCGGCTGCCCCAACGGCTGCTCGCGCCCGTACCTGGGCGAGATCGGACTTGTCGGCCGCGCACCGGGTCGCTACAACCTGTATCTGGGTGCCTCGTTCAATGGAGATCGCCTCAACAGGATGGTGCTGGACAATGCAGACGAGGCCGCGATTCTGCACGCGATCGATGGCTGGTTCCAGCGCTTTGCCGGCGAGCGCGAGCCCGCCGAGACTTTTGGCAATTTCAGTGTTCGCGCAGGACTTGTCGCGGCGGTAAACCACGGCAGCGAGGTGAACGCAGCATGAATCAGTGCGCCCTGCAGTCCGTCGACGCACCCGCTGCTGACACCGGCGCGGGCGCGTCCGACCAGCAACGCCCGTATCAACGCCTGAATCGGGCGTGGCAGCACCTGAGCGCGGTCCAGCGCGTGGAATGCGCGCTGGATCATCTTCCCGGCAGGCAGGTCCTGTCGTCGAGCTTTGGCATGCAGGCGGCCGTCATGCTGCATCTGGTCACGCAGGTCGAGCCGACGATTCCGGTAATCTTCATCGATACCGGATACCACTTCGCCGAGACGTATCGGTTCGTCGATATGCTGGTCGATCGTCTCAAGCTCGACCTGCACATCGCGCGCGCCGAAATCAGCCCGGCCTGGCAGGAAGCCCGTCACGGCAAGCGCTGGGAACAGGGCCGGGAAGGCATCGAGTCCTACAACAGGCAGAACAAGGTCGAACCCATGCAGCGTTCATTGGATGCGCTTGATGCCGGTACCTGGTTCAGCGGCCTGCGTCGCAGCCAGGCGGAGACACGTTCCGACATCGCATTCGTTACCAGCCAGTGGGAGCGGGTGAAGGTTCATCCGATTGCCGACTGGGACGATCGGGAAGTTCATCGCTACCTGACGCGACATGACCTGCCGTATCATCCATTGCGCGAGCAGGGCTACCTCTCGATCGGCGACTGGCACACCACCCGCTCCATCCATGAGGTCGACGACCAGGAAAAGCTGCGTTTCTTTGGCCTGGCCCGCGAGTGCGGCCTGCACCAGGCTTGACTGGCGACCCCGGTCTAGCGTTCCACGGGCAGGTGCCCGTGGATTTTTCCGATCAACGGCGAAAAGCGCTCCACAGACTACGCGGATTGCGGTTTCATGTTTTTCCGTCGATTGTGCTCCGCCGGCTAACGACCTCCAGCTGAACCCGATGATTTCAGCAATTCGCGCTCCTTGTCGATCAGATAGTCCACCACATCGAGCATTTCCTTGCGGCCCTCTGCGCGCACCGGATCAACCCGATATTTGCCGTTGACGATGAATTGCGGGACACCGCTGAGTTCATATTCGGCAACCCGCTCCTCGGCCGCTGCAACGTGCTGCTGCACCGCGGAAGACCGGAATACCTCGATGAATCTGGCTTGTTCCACGCCATGCTCGGTAAAGAATTCCGCCAGCATTTTGGGGCTTGTCAGCTGTCGTTGTTGGGCTTGCAGGGCATTGAACAATGGCACGTGGATTTGTTCCAGTACGCCCAGTTCCCGAGCGGTGAAGAACGCCTGCGCATACAGCCGCATCGAGTCGTTCCAGGCCGCGTGGAAGTGATGGAAGTCCACATCGTTGTCCAAGGTGGGTTCCCAGACGCGGACATGAGCTTCGAGTTGATAGCAGTAGGGACATCCGTAGGAAAATGCCTCGATGACCTCGATCTGGTCGGGATTCCGGGTGGCCACGCGTTGTTTCAGCACCACGTAGTCCTCGCCTTCGACAAACTCGTTCTGTTCGGCGACTTGATCGACTCCACTTCTCCGCACCGACGTAATCACTACAGGTTGTTCGGGGACGTCTTCCAGCGCACCGACCGTTGTTGTCGGAAGCTGTGAGATCTTCCGGATTACGTCCATCCCCCGGCTGACCTTGCCGAATACCGTGTAACCGGGACCATCGGCGTTGGCGTCCAGGCTGGGATTGTGCCGCAGGTTGATGAAGAACTGGGCCGCGGCGCTGTTCGGGTCGTCGGTGCGGGCCATAGCAACCGCTCCCTGAATATTCTTCAGGCCATTGTTCGATTCGTTTTCGATCGGGGGGAGGGTCGGTTTTTCATTCAGTTGGGGGCCGAGCCCGCCGCCCTGGATGACGAACCGGGGAATGACGCGATGGAACACGGTTTCTTCGTAGAAATCCTGATCTACATACTCGAGGAAATTGTTCACTGTTACGGGTGCGGATTCCGGGTATAGCTCCAGTTCGAACGAACCTTCGGTCGTCACAAATTCGACTGCTACCGTTGATGAGTCATCGGCGCTCTGATCGGTATCGGAGAGCGCAAATTCAGACGCGGTCAGGGCGGTGCATGCCAGAAACCACAATGCAATATTCTTCATGATAAATAATATCCTTACCGGTTGCTGCCCTGCATGCAGGGCAGGGTGTGTGTAGTCTTTACCGTGCCGCGACCTGGATCGAGATGGCCTGCGTTCTGCCTGATCCGAATGTCAAGATCATATCTACCTTCTCGCCTGCCGTGAGCTGCTGGCGGGGTTGTTTCAGCATCAAGTGCATCCCGTTGGGTTCCAGCGCAATCTGCCCTCGTGCAGGTATGCGCAGCTCGGGCACTTGGCGCATTTTGCGCATGCCGTTTTCAACAGCCATTTCATGTACTTCGACGACCTCGTAGGCATCACTCTCGATCTTCTCAAGGACCAGGTCCTCGTTGCCGGTATTGACCAGCGTCATGTAGCCGGCGTTGACAGGCGCGCTCGGATGTGCCTCGCGCACCCAGGCGTTCATGATTGCGACGACATCGCCTGCGGGTTCTTCGTGACTTACGGTGAATTGCGCAGTGACCGGTGCCTTCTCCGGCTCGGATGCCGAAACGGTATCGGCAGCGGGGAGCTTGACTTTTTCACGCGTCACTTCCTCGATGAAATCCAGAACCGCGATCGCTTCGAATTTATTCAAGCGCATGTTCGGCATAGCCAGTTGATCATACTGTTCGTACAGGGCCATGGCGATCGGATCCTTGTTGGCCAGCATCTGGTCCGGTGCGCGCAGCCAATTCAACAGCCATTCCTCGTCGCGCAGAAAGGTCACGCCGAGCAGGTCCGGGCCAATTGCGTCCTTGGGGTCCTTGCCGTCCAGGGTATGACAGGTGGCGCAACGGGTGCGGAATACCTGCTCGCCCCGCGAGATATTCCGGAGCTCTGGTGCAGTCTCGTAGTCGCCGCCCCGGCCTTTGGCCTTCCAGCCCGATAGCCAGTTGCCAAGCTGATCGGCGAGTACATGCGGATTTTCGAACGGCGAGCGCTTCATCCAGCGTCCCGTTGCCTGATTTCCAATAATCATGCTTACGTTGTGGTTATTGGAGCCGTCCTGGATCTCCTCGATATAAAGACCCAGCTTGCGACGGATATCGATAATGTCTTCTTCGTTACCGGTCAGGAACGTCCACCGGGCGCCGAACCGTTTCTTGTACTCGGCCAGAACCTCCGGCGTATCGACTTCGGGGTCGATGGTGATTGAATAAAAGAAGACATCTTCTCCAACCCGATCGCCAAGAATTTCCTGGACCTTGACCAGTTGCGCGGTTTCCAGCGGACAACTGTCCGGGCAGGTCGTATATATGAAAAGGATCGCGACGATCTTGTCCTTGATGACATCGTCGAAGAAATGAACCGTCTTCCCTTCGTCCGTGACGAGCTCCACGTCCGGGAAATAATCCCGATCCCACGTGACCGCGGAAGCGAATGTGGGAAGGCTGATAAGAAAGACAACGGCGAGGGCCGCCACCCATGTGTTCCTGTACATATTGTGTTTCCGAGATCCAGATAATGTGATCCGTGGTAAATGAAAAGGCCGCGGAGAGCGTTTTCACGCCCTCCGCGGACCAGGTCCTGCTTTTAACTACTTTCTACTTATTGTTACCCACTAGTTGTTGACAGCCATCATGGCCTGTTTCAGTGCCTTGTTTGCCTGATGCACTTCGAAATCGATCGTAACAGGCGTCGGGCAGTTGACCACGTGTGGCGAGTTCAGGTTCGTGAAGTCGTAGTTATTGGTGCCTTGATTCGGCGGAGGTGGGAACTCCCCGATCATCAATTTACCCTGGGATCTCAGATACTTGAGCTGATTGAGACCCTTCACGACTACCACCTCGTCGGCATCATCGACGACCCAGTGGGCGAAGCCGATATGCCACATCGGACTGTACTCTTCTTCCGGCATGAAGTACGACGGTAGGCCGATCTGGCCACCCAATGGTCCACCACCCCAGAAGTTCGGGGTCGGCGCCGTCGGCGGGTACGAATCGCGCAACGGTACCGGGGGCATGAACTGCACCAGCGGCACAGCCACGTCCTCGAGGAACGCATGCTTGGGCACGAATGGAATGCCCATTGCATTTGCCGCGCCTAGCGGGAACGTATCCAGCACCATGTAGTACGGGATATAGTCGCCCTCGTCGGTCCAGGATTTGTGCAACTTGATCCTGGCGTATGGCTGTGCCGTGTCGGTGTTGATCTCGACCGCGTGCCCCGTATCGCCCGTCCAGACTTCACCGTTATACATGCAACTGGTATTCGGCGGGTCATCCGGGAAGCTGTTCGGATCATTCGGATCGCAGTTTTCGTCGATCCGCATATGCTCCCAAGGCTCCTCACCCCACTTGACGAAGAAGGCATTGATCACAACGTCCTTGCCGTCGATCGTCACCCGGCGCAACGGAGAATAGTCGTTGCTGTTCAACTGCGGTGGCCCGTTGGCAACCGAGTCCGGGAAGCTGGCAAAATCCGGGTGTGCACGCAGCACGGGATTGGGCAGATCGCCGAAGAAGGTAAACGTTCCAGTGCCCTCGTCGAAGACGGCTTCCGAGGTTGCCGCTTCTGGCGTCAACGCAAGCCGGCCGGCCCAGGCCCTGCCGTACTTGTCTGCAAGGTCCTCGTCGGAGACGTCGTGCCAGAAGTACCACACGGTTCTTTCGTTGCCGTCGTTATCGATATTGGTGCCCTGGGCAAGCGAAAGCTTGGCAAGTCCGCGCTCATC
This sequence comes from Wenzhouxiangellaceae bacterium, assembly GCA_040904965.1. Taxonomy (GTDB): domain Bacteria; phylum Pseudomonadota; class Gammaproteobacteria; order Xanthomonadales; family Wenzhouxiangellaceae. The sequence goes on along the minus strand of JBBDSL010000118.1, from coordinate 24,265 downwards.
GTCGGTGGGATGCGCCGCGTCGCCGATTTCGACGTTGACCAGGTCGATCTGCTCGATCTCCATGCCATCGACCCAGACTTCAACGGCCTGGTCGTCGAGCGAGGGACCCCATTCGCCAATACCGTCGCCGGTTCTGGCAGTCGGCAGGGCAACGGTGTCGACGTAGCTCACGCCATCCCAGGTGGGAATCGGAGTGGGCATCATCTTGACCTGGCCCGGGTGCTCGATATCCCAGCGCAACAGCATCGCGTGATCTTCATGCTGGGTGTTGTGGCAGTGCTCCATATAGGTGCCGGCAAATTCGCGGAAACGGAACGCGATCTCGACCAGATTGGTGCTGTCCGGCTGCGGTCCGATACGGTAGACGTCCTTGCGTGCCCACTTTTCCCATTCGGGCGGTTCTTCGCCACCGCGGCGGAGAATGATGCCTTCCTCGAAGTGGATATGAACCGGATGGCTCCACGAGCCGCTGTTGAGCAGGCGCCAGACTTCGACCTGCGGCGAGTTCTTGCTCGGTGCCGCGGACAGTCGACGTGGATCCATGCCAACACCCTTGCCGCCATCGGTCTCGATCACCCAGGGCTTTTCATCCGTGGGCTGACGTTCGAATTCGAACGTGCGGTGCAGCGCGTTGGCCAGTTCTTCCTCGGTCGGACGGTGCAGCGGGATCAGCTTGCGCTTGCCGGCAACGAACTTGGCCGGATCAAGACTTCTGTCTCTGCCGTTGAATTCGTGCACCCGGAATTCCATGAACTTGCCGACGACCGGATCACCGTTGACCCAGCGATCGGGGTTGTCGTCGCCGTCGTCGTCCTGCAGGGTCGGCTGATATTCGCCGCTGACGATATCCTCGATCGGAATGACCTTGTCGGTCACCTGTCCGTTCATGTGCTGCAGGTTGTTGACCATGTAGAGCTTGTCACCCGGTTCGAAGTCGCTGAAATCCACGATGATGTCGTAGCGTTCGGCGATGCCCTGGGTGGGCAGCTTGCAGCCCTCGAAGAACACGGTATGCTCCATGATGTTGCCGTCGTTGGCGACCATGTAGCAGTCGACCGGGTTGCCGCTCTCGTCGACCATACCCAGCTTGAAGTAGCGCGATACCGAACCATTCAGGATGCGGAACCGGTACTTTCTCGCACGTACGTCGAAATACGGCTTGTACAACCAGTTCACGGTCATCACGTCGCCGATAAAGCCCTTGATGTTGAACGGGTTGAACCACAACTGACCATCCTGGTCCCATGCTTTTTCGGCCAGCAGCAGGTTGACGTCGTAGTCGCGGTTGCCCCATGCCATGGCGCTGCCGCTGGGCAGTGCGAGGTTCGCACCATCGCGGATACTTTCATTTCCGCGGTCGAGCGAACTGTAGTAGTTCATCATGGCCGCATTGCCCTTGTACACATTCTGGGCCGTGAAGTCGAGCATGTGATCGTGGAACCAGTGGGTACTCATGGTTTCACGCCAGTCGCCGGGGATCTTCACCATGCTTTGGCCAAGGGGAGGGCACGGTGGCTTGCTGCCATCTCCCATACCCCAACCGGGAATGCCGCCGGGCAATCCACCCGGCCAGCCGGGACGGCAGTCCTCGAAGTCCTCGGGACCAATCGGATATCCTGCCTTGCGATCTTTGCCATCCGTGTTGATGGAATCGTGCCCGGCCAGCACCATCGGCCAGCGATAATCATAGAATTGGCCGGGGAAGAAGAATGAGTTGGTGTAACCGTCGCTTTCGGCCGGGTTGTGTCCGTTGTGCTCGTGCGTTGAGAGCGTATGCACGCCGAATCCGTGATTTGCGGAGACGTCAACCGGCAGCGCGTTGTAATGGCGCATCAGGACCGGCTCGCCGTAGCGTGCCATGAGCAGCTTCGGCGGGAAGGTTCCGTCGAATGTCCACAGCGCCGTTTCTTCCTGCACGGGCATGTTCGGATGGAACTTGACTGCAACTCCAGCGGTCGTTCCCTCCGAACCCGGGCTCCCGGTCGTGTTGTAGTACAGACCGCCGGGGCCGAATTCGCCTTCGGCGTATCCGTGCAGCTGTTTTCCGTCACGGAAACCGCCGTTGATCCGGGCTCCGGTCTGGGCGGTCTGGAAGTAGATTCTGGGGGTGAATTCATCCCAGCGCTGGTGCGACCAGCCCAGGCCTGGCGGCCGTCCTTCTGCGGGCGGTGTATCCAGTGCGCGACCCACATAATCTTCAATGACGGTTTGCCACGGATTCAGGTCAAAGTCATTGGAAAACTTGGTCGGTGTCGGCCAGATCCGCTGCGAGAGAAACGACTCGAGTTCCGCGCCGTCTGGAATGCTGCGGGCATCCAGGGGGGTCGGCAAGGACTCCCAGTTAAACGGTGGCGTTGTCTCGTTCAGGTCGACCCGTTCCCGTCCGAACTCTTCGAAACGCAACATTTTCTGCGTGAAGGGTTCGGCGTCGAACAGCGGGCTGGGCGGTCCGTTGGAGGGAACATTGAACACTCCGAAAAGATCGTCGGCTTCGTCGCGTTGATCCGCTTTCTGAAGCACGTTCTCGGCCGATGCGTCTTCTTCATCGCCGTGGACGCCGCCCTCGAAGGTTCCCTCCATTGGATTCGGCAAGTCGTCCGGCAAGTCGCCGAATTCAGGTCCGGTAAAGGCCGACGGATCATCGTCCGGCGGGAACGGGTCGTCGTCGGCGATTGCCGAAGCCGACAGAACTGCCAGAGAAAACAGCAGCAGGGAAAGATACGCCAGATGTTTGGCGAATCCAGTTTGTGGTACTCGTAGCATGAGTCAGTCTCCCGATTTTCATGATGTTTTACGCCAAGCGTACGACGCAGGCACTGGTCCGGTTGCCGTCAGACTGGCACCGGAACTACCGCCAGACCCGATATCGCACGCATTGGACGTTTCAATGGGGGATATTGGAAACAATTTTCCAACCACCCGGGTTGCCAACCTACGCCGGCCGGCAGAAGGCGGCAAGTGATTTCTGGTGAAGCTTTGTCATGGAGTGAATATCGTAACCAAAGCCCGCATCGGCAATACTGATCAATAGTGAAACTCTGTGTGAAATGTGAAAACCGGATGCGCGCGGTCCGGGCGGGCCCACCGGAGCCAGTGCCGTGCACGTGCATATGGTTTATTCGGTCAATCAGTGAAAGGGGGCTCGCCGGGCTCCGGTACCGGGGCTTGCGGCGCCCTAAAGGGGTCGGGAACCATCGCGATGGCCGAGCTTGGCGAAGATTTCCACCGTTTTCCGGCTAAACATCAGCTTCAACTAATACATGAATCCCGCATTAAGCAAAGGCGGGGCGGGAATTGTCGCAGACCTGCATCCAGCCTGTGGACGGTTCAGCCCGGGAGTATCCACGACCCTTGCCTGGGGGAAGCCGAACACCCGAATTCATGCCGCACCTCTGCGAGATTGCAGCTTTGGTGATGAATGGCGATAGGACCATGCGAGTCGCTTCAGCAAACTGGCGAGCGCTACTTTATGCAAGGTTGGCGTTTACATACCGCTGATATGCGTTCACATCAAGTATGCTGAGTATGCTTGACCCGCCTTGTATATTCAGAGTAACCTAGCGCCAATAATGCGCTCGTTCCCGGCACAATGTTTTCTCAGGAATTTTCACCACTGCAGAATGCAAATTCGGAGTCGGGCGCGCTTGCGATTTCCTGGTGGTAGCAGTCATGATCTGGCGTTTTGGCGAATTCACACTTGACTCGGTAAGGCACAAGCTGCTGGCCCGCAACGGTTCGGTAATCCCGATCCAGCCCAAGGCATTCAGGGTGCTGGAATGCCTGGTGCGCAACGCACCGGAGGTTGTTTCCCGGGAGCAGTTGCTGACTGAAGTATGGGGCCACAGCGAGCTTTGCGTCAGCGCACTTTCGCAGGCCATACGCGAAATTCGTCGTGCCCTTGATGACAACGCCAGCCTGCCGACCATAATCGGAACCCGCCATGGCGCTGGGTACTTTCTTCTGGTCGAAGCGCAGCGTGTACCCGATGGACGCAGGTGGTGGAAGCCGGTTCCCTGGATAATTCCCCCGGTACCCCTCCGAAACATGTTCATTGCATCTGCGTTTCTGCTGGCAGGGCTGTATGGCGGTACGCTGTGGCAGCAGCAGAATGCCGACCAGGGCATGGTTGATCCTGAAAAGTTCGACCATTACGATGCATTGGGTCGCGATCTGCCGGGCAGTTCCGAAGCGCGGGCGTTGTACAGGGCCGGGCGGAGCAGCCTCGAACGGCTGGACTGGATGCCGGGAATCGAGAGCCTGGAGCGCGCCCGCCGGGCCGATCCCGACTCGCCTAGAATACTGCTGGAATTGACCCGGGGCTATCATCTGGCCGGGTACCAGGAGCGGGCCGCCGAGCTGGCTCAGGATATCCGTATGGGCCAGCAATCCTGGAGCCGACCCGATCAGCTCGAAGCCGAGGCGATACTGGCATTGGTGGAGGGAAATTCAGCGGCGCTGGCAAGAACTGCGCGCAGTCTTTCGGATTTCTTCCGGAATGATACTGGTTTTCTGTACCTGTTGTTTGAGGCCGAATTGAATTCCGGCCCTCCGTCGAAGGCGGAACAGACGCTTGACAGAATTCGCTCATTGCTGCCGGATCGTGCGGCGGACGCCCGGTACTGGATTTCGCTGCACAAGCTGAAAACCCGCCAGGGTCGTATCGATGAGGCGATGGCCAGTGCCGATCTCGCCCTGGAGTCGAGTCAGGACCAGGAACTGGACAGACTTCATGTCCGGGCGATGCTGGCCAAAATCGAGTCGCTGACCCGGTTGGGTGAAATCGACGCTGCCAGACAGCTCATTTCAGAGGCCTGGCCCCTGGCCGATCGCTTGCGCGACCCGGCTGCTCATGTCGGGGTTATCACCGCGGCCGCCCGGCTCGATATCCTCATGGGCCGCTTCGACGGACTTGAAGCTCGCGTCGATGAAGCATTCGCACTCAGCAGACAAATAGGCTTCCGGACCGGTATGGCGAGGTGCAATTTTCTGTCGGGGGAATTGTATCGGGCCCAGGGTGAATATATCCCCGCGATCGTGCATTACGGCAATTCGATATCCAGCTATAGCCGGAACGGTCAGCTTTTCGACGCCGCCCTGGGGCTGGTGCGGCGCGGCATGGCAGAACTGTTGGCCGGAAGACCGGATTCCGCCGAGCACGGCATTCTGGAGGCCGAGGAGTTGTTCCGGCGTCTGAATGATCGCCGCGGACACGGCCTGGTGCAGGTTGCCATGGGTGAGCTTGCCGCCCGGCGCCACGAGTTCGGGAAAGCCCGGGAATTGCTTGAAGCGGGCTTGCTGCTGTCTTCCGACGTATCCGATGCATTCGGGGAAGCAGATGCGGCCGTGTCTCTGGCACGGGTTCTTGGTGCCACGGGCGACCACGAAAGGGCATTGGAACTGTATGAACGGACACGCTCGACATACCAGGCGGTTGGAAATCAGCGCATGGTTGCCCGGACGCTGCTGGACCTGGGGCGCACGCATCATCGGTTGGGCCGTCTTGATGAGGGGCGGTCGGCGTTAGCCGCTGCAGCGCGCATGCACGAGGTGTCGGGCCGGCCCGAGGACGGCGTGCCCGCTTTATTGTCGCTGGCGCAACTCGAAGTGTCCAACGCGAATCTCCACGCGGCGCAGGGCATTCTGGAATCCCTGGAAAGATTCGATATTTCCGACCCACTTGCGTTGGCGATGCGCAACACCCTGAATGGGCGTATTGCGATGCTCGAGATGGACCTGGAGCGCTCGGAAGACCATTTCCGCAAGGCGCAGGAAGCCAGGCGCAATGCGGGCGCATGGGCCTGGGTGCTGGCGAGCGAGCTGGACTTTGCGAGACTCGCGATTGAACGCGGAAATGCTGCGCAGGGCGAGTCCATGGCTCGAGTGGTGATCGCAGAGCTTGATGAGTTCGGCACCGAATACGATCGGGTATCCGCGGCCCTGGTGCTGGTCGACAGTCTGCTGTCGCAGGGAAAGTTTGTCGATGCGGCGCGCGAGATCGAGGCGGTGAGCGAAAGCGGGCTGGAGCAAAATGACGTCGAACTCTGGCTGGAGTATCAAACGTTCGCGGCCGCTCTGGGCGGACCCGCCAACGCTGTTTCGCGGCTGGAGCAATTGCGCGAGCGCGCGACCACCCTGGGATACAATCTTCAGGCCATGAAGATCGACGTATCGACTGCCTTTGTTCTTGCGCAGACTGAAAGCCAAAGCGAAGGTGGGAAATTCGCTGCGAGCATCGCCGCATCCGCGCGAGAGGCAGGCATTCATTGCCTGGCCGAACGGATCGACAGAATTCCCGGCTTGATGATGAACTGACCGGATCCGGCACGGCATTGGATTCTCACCGCCTGCATCGAATCATTCCAGCAGTTCGGGGTCGAATAATGGAATTGCCGCAGTTCCCTCAACTGTTGAGGGAACGGGCCGGAACGGAGAGTCCAATGTCCAAGAACAGGGATACAAAACCGAAGGAAAGCAAAAGAAAGCCTGAAAAGACGCTGAAGGAAAAACGCGCCGACAAGGCGGCGAAAAAAGCGGGTACATTCAGGACGCCCGGCAGCATTGGCAAGGTGATGGAACATTGAACCCAAATACAAACAAACTGGTCGCAATCATACTTCTGGTGCTTGGTGCCTTCCTGCTGTACATGGGATATCAGTCTTCCCAGGGACTGGACGACCAGATCAGCGAGGCCTTTACCGGAAATTTCACGGACCAGACGATCTGGTATCTGATCGGCGGTGGCATTTCCGTGGTCGCCGGATTGGTGATGATCGTGCGGAAAGGCTGACAATCAGGTCTTTCGATCGCCATTCCTGAGAGGTATCCGGACTTCATCGGTCCATTCCTGCATATTCCGCGGCGTTGAATTCCGGCAGATCTCGTCGAGCATCTGTTGCGTGAAGTGCGGGGCCAGCAGGCGTATGAAGTCGCAATGGTATCGCTTTAGCAACAGGTCACGCGGATAGCCTATCCACGTTGTCAGGCGGGGAAACAACCCTGGAATGCGGATTACCGCCAGGTCATCATCGACACCGGGTTCCACCGCCATCCCTGCAAGAATGCCGACCCCGAAGCCGGAGCGTACGTAGGTCTTGATTACGTCGGCATCACGTGCAGTAAATGCGATCCGTGGGCTGAGCCCCTGTTTCGCGAAACTGCTCATCAACGATGACTCGGGACGATCGCTGAACAGATAGGTCACCAGCGGGTATTTGGCCAGCGTTGTGAGTTCAGGTGCGCCGCCGAGCTGCGTCAGCGGGTGATCGCGGGGTACGATCAGCACCCGGTCCCACTGGTATACCGGCAGCGTGGTGACATCCGGGAAAGGTTCCGAAGACCCGGAGACGATGGCGAAATCCACCTGACGTTCGGCAAGCATCCGGCCGATCTGCTCGGTTGTGCCCTGGTGCAGGTGAAAATCGACCTGCTCGAATCGCTGCCGGAATTCTCCGATGACTTCCGGCAATACGTAGCGTGCCTGCGTCTGGGTGGTTGCCAGGGCGAGTGTTCCGGTAACGTCGCCACGCAGTTCATCGGCAAGGGATTTGATCCGCTCGGTCTCCTGCATCACGCGCGATGCATGTTCGACAACGCGCCGACCGGCCGGCGTGAGCGCCTCCATGCGCTTGCCGTTACGAACGAAAAGCTGCAAGTCGAGTTCGTCTTCGAGTAGCCGGATCTGTTTGCTGACGCCCGGTTGCGATGTATACAGGGCCTCGGCAGCGGCCGTGATGTTGAGGTCGTTCTCGACGATTGCCAGCAGAAAACGCAGTTGTTGAAGTTTCATCGGTGGTCCGGAATTCCGTTTGCCGTCAATTCAAGTCTGACGACTGCGCATGCGGTCGTCGAAAAACCGATGATAAGTCGCTGCGGGAACCCGAAAGCAATACGGACGGCGCTCTGGCCGGCCGCTTTAGCTGGATTTCTTAAGCGCCCGCAAGCTGGCTTCAAATCGGCGCTGGTTGTTATCTTTGGCGATTCTGCGGCCAATGTCAAGGCTCTTCTCCCGGTATAGCGATATATTCTTTGCACCCGCGCGAATCCGGTCGGGCTTATAGCGAAATATTCTTTGACGCCGGTCCCCGGGATCGCTAGGCTGTAACGCACAAGCTCATCGAGACCGGCTGAGGGACAGGCCCTTTGAAGCCGGGGCAACCTGCCGCGCATCGCGCGGTTCTGGTGCCAATTCCTGCGGAAGCGAACGCTTTCGGCAGATGAGTGGCCGCAACTTGCGGGGGTCGCCCCGTGTCCTGCATCCACTCGTCCCTCCCGGTCCATGAGCGCATTTTCGATTCATGGAGATCATGGGAATGTTCAAACAACACTTTTACCACCCCGCCGGGATTGGATGCCAGCCCGAAGAGCAGCCGCCGACTTCGGGCAGATCGGGCGGCAGCAGCGACGACCTGAATCGACCATCGCAACGAATCGTGCCGGGTCGCAGGATTCGAACGATCCCGTCACGGCTGGCGCCCGGTTCCCGGGCGCCGGCTTGCGGCGAGCCGATGCCGGTCGTCGACCGTTCGGTCGAAGTCCCCGGATTCGGCAGCATTCGATTCCGTCTGGTCGGTAATGATTCAAACCCGCTGGCAGTCGCCCTTGGCGGTATCAGCGCCGACCGGCGTGTGGACCGCTGGTGGTCCGGTGTCACGGGTATTGGCGGGGCACTGAGTGAGCGTCGTTTCCAGTTGCTTTCGATGAACTGGCCCGAGCCCGACAGTGAAGGCCCGGCATCCGTCGACGGATTCGCCGACGCGCTGGCCGGCTTGCTGGATGTGTTGGGATTCTCCCGTATCCATTCATTGGTGGGCGCGTCGTTCGGTGCCATGGTGGGGCTCGCTTTCGGTGCTCGTCACGCCGACCGTCTGGGCCGGTTGATCGCGATCAGCGGGGCGCACAGATCCACGCCAGCGGCGACCGCAGGACGCCTCATCCAGCGTGAGATCATCGCGTCGCTGAGCCGGTTGGGCGTGCCCGAACGCGGTGTAGCGCTTGCGCGCGGACTGGCGCTGACCAGTTATCGTCCGGCCTCGCTGTTCGATCAGCGCTTTTTCGACCCTGATCCCGACCGCACGATCAACAGCATTCAGGGCTATCTGGAATACAACGGCGGGCGGTTTGCCGGCCAGTTTGATGCTGCCCGGTATCTTGCGCTTTCGACGGCGCTGGATCGGCACCACGTGGAACCGGCCAGGGTACGTTGTCCGACCGAATTGATCGGCGTGCACTCCGACACGCTGGTGCCTGTTTCGCAATTGCGCGAATTGGCCGGTGCCATCGGCATTCGGGCCCGGCTGCACCTGCTGGATTCGCCCTACGGCCACGATGCATTTCTCAAGTCCACGGAGTTGCTCAATCCACTGCTGGCACGCCTGTTGGGCGACTCATCAAGGGAGAGCACCAATGTCCGGCCATGATCAGAACAACAAGCTCAATGGCGATCTCGATCCGGTGACGCTGGCAGTACGCGCCGGCATCGAGGATGACCGGCACTACGGCGCAGTGGTACCGCCGCTGCACCTTTCCAGTACGTTCTCGTTTGCCGCGTTCGATTCTCCGCGCCGGCACGATTACAGTCGTTCCGGCAACCCGACACGCGATCTTCTGGCCAGGGCTTTGTGTTCGATGGAGCAGGGCGCCGGGGCGTGCGTGACCGCGACCGGCATGGCTGCGATCACCGTGGCGCTTCAACTGGTCCAGCCCGGCCAGCGCGTGCTGGCGCCGGCCGACTGCTACGGCGGCACCTGGCGGTTGATTGATGCATTGGCCCGGCGCGGCGCATTCGAGGTCGAGTGGGTGAATTTTGACGATGAACAGGCCTGGCGGCAGGCGCTTTCCGAACCGGCCGATCTGGTCTGGCTGGAATCGCCGACAAATCCTTTGCTGCGGCTGGTCGATATCGCGGCGATATGCACCCGGGCGCGCCAGGCCGGTGCCCGGGTTGTGGTCGACAACACCTTCCTGTCGCCGGCGCTGCAGCAGCCGCTGGCGTTGGGCGCGGACTTGGTCGTGCATTCGACGACCAAATACATCAACGGACACAGCGATGTTCTCGGTGGCGCGATCATCAGCGCCGATGCAGAGACCGCCGACAAGGTGGCCTGGTGGGCCAACTGCCTTGGATTGACCGGCAGCGCCTTCGACAGCTGGCTGACCCTGCGCGGACTGCGCACCCTGGATGTCCGGATGCAGCGCCACCAGGAAAACGCCATGGCACTGGCGCGCGTTCTGGACGCTCACCCGGCGGTCACCCGCGTCCACTACCCGGGGCTTGCCGGCCATCCACAGCATGCGCTGGCCCGTCGCCAGCAAACCGGATTCGGCGGCATCGTGAGTTTCGAACTGGCCGGCGGTGTGCCTGCGGTGCGCTTGTTCCTGGATGGCCTTGAGCTGTTTTCCCTGGCCGAATCGCTTGGCGGCGTCGAGACGTTGATCGCGCACCCGGCGACCATGACGCATGCCGCCATGAGCGACACTGCGCGGCGGCAGGCCGGCATCGGCGACGGTTTGCTGCGGTTGTCGGTCGGACTGGAAAGTGCCCGCGACCTCGAACGCGAATTGTCGCACGCCCTGGCCAGGGCGCAACCCCGTGTGGCTTCCAACGCATGAACCTGTTTTAAACCCGGGTTAAATCCTCGCGCACGTGGCGCGATTCTTTGAGCCAGTACGTATTTATGAATACGGACGTGACGATATCGCCAGTTTTGCCCGTAAATTTCAGAATGGCCATACTGGCAAATATCGACAAGTTGAGGCATAGTAACTCTATAGAGTATGCCGCGAGATTGGGGAAGTCGGCAATCTTGCGGATATTGGCATCCAAGGCGGTAAAAAAAGGTATCGAAAAACCTTTTCATGCGTTATTCGTTTGATCGATTCGAGCTTGATCCCGGGCTTCATCGCCTGCAGGACGCTGATGGGCACGAGATTGCGCTTCGGCCACAGGCCTTCAAGGTTCTGGAATATCTCGTCAGTCGAGCCCCATCTGTAGTCTCCAAGGATGACTTGCTCAAGGGCGTCTGGGGGCACAATGCGTTGTCCGTCAGCGGCGTTTCCCAGGCGATCCGGGAGATTCGCAGGGCGTTGTGCGATGACGCGGCCCAGCCGCGCATTATTGCCACGCGCCATGGCTGCGGCTATCAGGTCGTCACGCCGGTGGTGAAGTCCACCGAATCTTCCGAATCTCCCGAGGCGGCGGATGCCGAGCTGTCGGCGTCGCTGGCACTGCAACGGGAACCTTCGTCTCCGCTTGGGACCATGTGCGTATTCGGGCTGGTGTTGGTCGGCATCGTGGCGGGCCTGTACTGGTTTCGCCCTGTTAACGGGGCGTTCGTCTTGTCGCAGGATGAAATGCGAACGGCGCGGGCGGATCCGGTGGGGTATTCAGTTCCCGCCGATGCCGATGCCAACGCGGCGTTTCTGGCCGCCGAACGCCTGCGTCGAGAAATGGATTGGGTTCGGGCAATCGAAAAATATACCGAAAGCGTGGAACTCGATCCGGGTTCGTCGGCTGCACTGCTGGGGCTGATCGATGCCTACCTGCGTGCCGGATACGAGACCCGTGCGCGTGATCTGATCAGCCATCCGACGCTTCAACTCGGCAACCTCAGCCGCCGCGACCGGCTTGAGGTTCGCGCTGTGCTTGCACGATTGTCCGGAAACTGGGAGGAAGTCGTCAATTGCATGCGGAGTCTGGCCGAGTTCTTTCCCAGTCGCATGGAATACCGTTTCGGACTTTTCGAGGCACTGCTCGCTTCGGCACCGCCGGACCGGGCACGCAAGGTACTGGAACGAATCGAATCGGCGTTGCCGGCCGACAATCCGGGAGCCCGCTATTTTCTTGCGCTGCACGCGCTCAATGAACGCGAGGACCAGCCGGGTGAAGCACTCGCCGCCGCGCAGATGGCGGTCGAGGCGGCTGAATCCGAGGGTTTGAACGCGATGTCGGCCCATGCCGAGCTGGCACTTGGGCGTTCCCTGGCAAGCATCGACCGTCTGGCCCGGAGCCGGGAGGCGTTGCAGCGCGCGGCCCAGGCAATGCGTTCGGCTTACCACGAATTCGGTCACGCCGAGGCGCTTCTGGAGCTGGCGTGGCTGGATCTTCGTCAGAACCGATTGGACGGCATTCGCACGCAAATCGAGCGTCCATGTGCGATACACCGGGGAATCGGCAGTACCCTCGGCCACGCGCGCTGTGCCGGGATTGAGGGCGAGTACCTGATGGTGCTTGGCGATTCCGACGGTGCCCGGCGCTTGCTGGACCAGGCGGCAGCAAATTTCGAACACGCCGGTAATCTGATCCAGGCCGGACATGCTTTCCTTGCGCTGGGAAGACTCGAACTGAAAGCGCGGGATCTGGACCGGGCACGTGACAGTCTTGCCCGGGCCGAAAACCTGTTCGATCAAGTCGGGGATCGGTCCGGCTATGCATGGGGGCGGCAACTCAGCGGCGAACTTCTGCACCTGGAGGGCAGCTCGGTAGAAGCCCGGATCGCCCATGGCAGTGCCTATGTGGTCTTCCGGGCCATCGGTGATCGCAGGGGTGAAGCGGCCGCTGCCCGGGGTATGGCGACGGGATTTGTGACCGAACGCATGCATGATCGTGCCAGTGCGCTGTACGACGAAGCGATCGCGATCTACCGTGATACCGACGATCCATTCAGTCTTGCAGGAACATTATTCGATGCCGGTGTGCTTGCACAGCAATCTGGCCGACTCCAGGCGGCTGAGCAGTTTCTAGCCGAGGCGGCCGAAATTCACTCGACGAACGAAAACGAAGGCGAAGCGATTCTGGCGTTCGCCGAACTCTCGCTGATCTATATCGAGCAGGCTCGGGTGGACGCAGCGCGAGCGGCGCTCGCGCGTGCCGAGAGCCTGGAGCCTTCCGATGCCGGGCACAAAGCGATCCTCAAGAGCGTTGCCGGCTACCTGGCGCTGCTGGAATGCGACCGGGCGGGTGCAGAGTTGCTGTTCGCAGGTGCGGGTGCACTGCGCGAGGCGCTGGATGATGTCTCTGGAGGGTTTCAGACCCGGCTCGATCACGCCAGACTATTTCTTGAGCGCGGCATGCCGGCCGAGGCAGAAACGGCGGCACGGCATATCGTGGAACGCATCGACGAAACCGACAGCAGGCAGTTGGTCGCCGAAGCATTTGTGGTTCTGACCGATGCACTGGTGTCGCAGGGCAGCACCAACGCGGCTCGCATGGAGCTGGTTCGAATGGAACGACTGGGACTGGTACGGGAAAGCGTCAAGGTGGATCTCGCCTACCAGATCCTGCTCGGCAAACTGGATATGGTTTCGGAGCCTTCGGATCATCTGCGCGCGGTTCGAAACCGGGCCAATGCCGCCGGCTATCGGCTATTGACAATGGAGACCGATGTGGCCCTGGCCTCCAAATTGCTCGGTCGCGGACAGACGAGCGAAGGCAGCAAACTTGCCACGGAGGTCATGGAAAGTGCACGCGAGTCGGGCGTGCTCCACATGGCCGAACGCGCAATGCAGCTGAAATCGCCGGTATCCGAAGAACTGGTCGTAGTGCCCGATTAACCCGGATATTGCATAAATTTCCGGCCCGGAAAGTTATGCAATATCCGGGTTAATCGTCCGGCGAAGGTTTCCCCCGTTTCCGTTTGAGGCCTGCGCGGTGGCGCTTGGTCTGCAGGCGTTTCTTTTTGGCTGCACGCGTCGGGCGTGTCTTGACCCGTTTCTTCGGTCTTTTGCAAGCCTGCTCTATGAGTGCGGCGAGGCGGATGCGGGCCTGTTCCCGGTTGCGATGCTGGCTTCTGTGTTCGGTCGCCTCGATCGTGATGACGCCGGCGCTGCTGGCGCGGTTGCCGGCCACTTTCAGCAGGCGGGTTTTCACCAGTGGCGACAGGAATTCGGTCGTCGTGACATCGAATCGCAGTTGCACGCCGGATTCGGTGCGGTTGACGTGCTGGCCGCCAGGTCCGCCGGCACGGATGAAGCGCTCATCGAGTTCGTTCTCTGGCGGAAGAAATTTCATGACTGGCCACGATACAGCTCTTCGAAGTCGTCCAGGGCGAGCGGCTTGCTGAACAGGTAACCCTGGTAGTAATCACATTCGTGCATAACCAGAAACGCCAGTTGCTCGCTGGTTTCCACCCCTTCGGCGACCACTTCCATACCCAGTGCATGTGCCATTGCAATAATGGAAGCGGCAATCTGCGCGTCCGCCGGGTTGCGAGCCACGTCATTGATAAATCGCCTGTCGATCTTGAGCACCTGGGCGTCGATTTCCTGCAGATATGCGAGCGACGAAAAACCGGTCCCGAAATCATCGATCGACAGGCGAATGCCCGCCTTGCGCAGTTGCTTGAGTGCTTTCGACGACCCTCCGGCCTGGGCCATCAGCGTGCTCTCGGTCAATTCCAGCTCGAACTTTTCGGGATCCAGGCCTGCCGATTCCAGGCACGCAATGGTCTTTTCGGTGAACTGCCTGTCGTTGAGCTGCATCGCAGAAATGTTGAATGCCAGTCTGAAGTCCTCGGTAGAGCACTTCAGAAGGTTCGCGGTTGCGCGGCAGGCGAGGTCCAGCAACTGAAAACTGAGCTTGTCGATTAAACCGGATTGCTCTGCAATCGGAATGAATACGGCCGGGGAGACCATCTCTTTGCCGGATCGCGGCCATCGCGCGAGTGCTTCTGCCCCCACGATCCTGTTATTGCCGACCGCCACGACCGGCTGAAAATGGAGTTCGAAGACTTCGTCCAGCACGGCCTGGCGAAGCTCGGTCTCGAGGAGTAATTGCTGTTGTGCGCCTTCAGTATGGCTTGGCGAGAAGAACACGTATGATCCGCGGTTGTGGCGCTTGGCCTGGAACATCGCAGCCTCCGCGTTGCGCACCAGGTCCTCCGGCGACTCTCCATCACCGGGAAAGCGGGCGACGCCGAGGCTGAACTGAACGCTCAGCGGTTGTTCGTCCCCGATTTCAATCGGGCGCGATACCAGCTCTGATATGCATCCGATCATATCGAGAATGACATTCCGACTGGCACCCGAACGAATAACGAAGGCAAACTGGTCACTGCCTGGCCGGGATATCTCGACCCGCCGGTCCGAGATATTTCGCAACTGAGCGGCGATTGCGCTCAGAACATGATCGCCGGTGAGATACGAAAAACTCTCGTTGATCATCCTGAAGCGGTCCAGGCCGCAGACGAGTACCGCGAGCCGGCTAGACTTGGTTTGCGCGCTGGCCAGCGCTTCTTCGAGTATCCTCAGCAGCGTCCGGCGGTTGGGGAGTCCGGTGAGCAGGTCGAAGTGGCGTAGGTGCTCAAGACTGGTCTGCGATCGCTTCAGCTCGCTCAGATCGGTAAAGACTGCAGCGTAGTTCACGAGTTCGCCGGACGGGTCGCGTATTGCGGTAATGGTGAGCCATTCCGGGTAGACCTCGCCGTTCTTGCGCCGATTCCAGATCTCGCCCTGCCAGTGGTCCTGTCGGTCGATTGTTGACCACATCTGCCGGTAAAAAGTCTTGTCCTGGCGGCCGGATGACAGAATGCGGGGATTCCGGCCTCGCACCTCGTCTTCGGTATAACCCGTAATGCGACTGAATGCCGCATTGACCCGCTCGATGTTTTGGTCGGGATCGGTAATCGTGATCCCTTCGCGGGCCGACTGGATGATGGCCTCGGCCTGACGCATCTGACGTTCGTGCTCTTGCAGGCCGGTCAGGTCGCGGACAAACGAGAAGCGAATGACCTGGCCGTCGAGCATGATCTGCTGGCTGTGGACTTCGACGGGCAGGAAGCTGCCGTCATTCCGCCGGTGCCGGCGCTGGACTTTGACAAACTGCCTGGAGGCCGCATTGCGCCAGTGAGTGCGCCAGAGTTCCGGCGTGAAATCGGGGTCGACTTCGAATATTGTGCGCTGTAGCAGTTGTTCACGGGTGTAACCGAGGTTGGCGCAGGCAGTATGGTTGATATAGGCAAACGAACCATCGACGCGTGTCCAGAACACCGCGTCAGGCGCGTGATCCAATAGCGCTTGCTCGACTCTGGTCATAAACACTTACCCCGATAGCGATATCTTCGCTGTTCCCCCTGATTCGACCACCCTGGCCCGCGGGGCGGGCAGACCGGCAATCCGTTCGACTGTCCGGTCCACAACGACCAGTCAAAAGTATACCGGATATACAGACGTGCACTCTAATCCCGCCGTTCCCGACCGAATGATGAGATTGTCCACAGGCCTTCGGGGTGCTGCGTTTCTCCCAGTCTGGCATTATTAGGCATCGGATTTTTGGAGAAAGCGCATGGCCGGAGGATGGGCGCGCGACGGCGCGGTTCAGGACCAGATCGACGCAAGCGTGGAGGACGAAGTCCGGCGCGCGCGTGCAGGGCTGGGCCGCGGTACTTCGCTGAGCGAATGCGAGGCCTGCGGCGAGCCGATTCCTGAGGCCAGGCGCCGTGCGGTGCCGGGCGTGCGGCTTTGCATTGCCTGCCAGCAGGAACGGGATTCGGAAAACGGCCCGGGGGCGTCGCACAACCGCCGCGGCAGCAAGGACAGCCAGCTTCGCTGAAGCGAACTTTATGCCGTGAGTACTTCCGAGCCGCCAGCAACAACCGATATCGAAGCGAGGAAACCGCCTCATCGGTTCCTGTTCATGGGCAGCCTGATTCTTGCCGGCGAAAGTATCTATATGCTGCCGTACATGCGCAAGAGCTTTCAGACCAGCATGGAAGCCACGTTCGAACTGACCAGTTTCCAGATTGGCACGCTCAATGCGTTATTCGGGATTCTTGCGCTGGCCTGTTACCTGCCCGGTGGATGGCTGGCCGACCGATTCTCGGCACGCCGGATGTTGACCATTTCACTGCTGGGCACCGGCCTGGGCGGTCTGTACATGGCCAGCGTGCCCGGTTACACCGGCTTGCTGGTAGTACACGCATTCTGGGGCGTGTTCTCCATCCTTACCTTTTGGGCGGCGCTGATCAAGGCCACCCGGCTTTGGTCGGGCGCAAGCGAACAGGGCAGGGCGTTCGGCATCCTGGACGGTGGCCGGGGCCTGGTCGGCGCCGGACTGGCCTCGATCGCCGCGCTGTGTTTCGCGCTTTCGGCCAGCACCGAAAGCGGGCTGATAGCGGTCATCCAGGTCTATTCGGCGGCCTCGCTGCTGGCCGGGGTCGCAGTCTGGTTCGTAGTGCCCGACGACCATGAGACGATTGCCGGGCACGAACCGGCCAACAGCGGACTACATGTGTTCGACTCGATTGGTCGTACACTGCGGATTCCGGAGGTATGGCTTATTGCAGTGGTGATCTTCTGCGCGTACTTCGCTTTCCTGGGCACCTACGAATTTCCCGCGTATGCAGAGCGCGGGTTTGACAAAAGCAAGGAATTCGGTGCCTGGCTGGGCGCGTTTCGCGACTGGCTCAGGCCGGTGGCCGCGGTGCTTGCCGGCGTGATCGCCGACCGTGTGACCGCCTCCAGGGCCATCGGAGCATGCTTTGTAGTGTTGATCGTCTCGTATGCATCGCTGTGGGCTTTGCCGCCGGATCAGGCGGCAATCGCAATCCTCGGCACCCAGGTCGCGGCCACGGCGTTGGCGGTCTTCGCGCTGCGCGGCATCTATTTCGCGTTGCTGGAAGAATCCGGCATTCCCTTGAATCTGACCGGTATTGCGGTGGGCACGATATCCATGCTGGCCTATACGCCGGATATCTTCGCGCCATTATTGGCCGGATGGCTGGTCGACAACAGCCCGGGCATGCTCGGCTACCGCCGTTACTTCGGCGTGCTTGCATTATCCGCGGCAGTTGGCCTGGTCGCCGTCGTTGCAATTCGGTATCGGCAAGGCGATTTGAACCGCAGATGAACGCAGATGCACGCAGATCAATTCCCAGGAAACGCTATGATGGGCAACATAGACCTTATCCCAGCCCCGTCATGACCCATCCAGACCAACCCGAGCGCGGCTTTGCCGACCTGGGCTTGCCCGATTCCCTGCTTGCCACGCTGTCCGAACTCGGCTATGAGGCGCCGTCGCCGATCCAGTTGGCCACCATCCCGGCGCTGCTGGCGGGTGGCGACGTGCTGGGCCAGGCGCAGACCGGCACCGGCAAAACCGCTGCATTCGCGCTGCCGATCCTGGCGCGCTTCGACCCCGCAGCGAGAAAGCCCGCGGCACTTGTACTGGCGCCAACCCGTGAGTTGGCAATTCAGGTCGCCGAGGCGTTTCATCGCTATGCCTCGCACATCAGGGGTTTTCACGTTTTGCCGATCTACGGCGGTCAGGCCTATGGTCCGCAGCTGGCGGGCCTCCGGCGCGGGGCCGATGTCATCGTCGGCACGCCCGGCCGGGTCATCGACCACCTGGAAAAGGGCACCCTGAAAATCGATGCTCTTTCCACGCTGGTGCTGGACGAAGCCGATGAAATGCTGCGCATGGGGTTCATCGACGAAGTCAAGAAGGTGCTGGAACGGATCCCGGCGAACTGTCAGAAAGCGTTGTTTTCGGCCACCATGCCGGACGCTATACGTCGGATTGCCGATCACCACCTGAGCGATGCCGAGCACGTCACAATTCGTTCGAAGACCACCACAGCGGCCAACATTCACCAGCGTTACTGGGTGGTCGGCGGCGTGCACAAGCTCGATGCGCTCACAAGGATCCTGGAGGTCGAACCGTTCGATGCGATGCTGGTATTTGCCCGCACCAGAATTTCCACCGAGGACCTGGCCGGACGCCTGGAGGCGCGCGGGTTCTCCGCCGCTGCGCTCAACGGCGACGTGCCGCAGAAGCAGCGCGAGAAGATCGTCGAACAGCTCAAGCGCGGCGATATCGATATCCTGGTGGCCACCGACGTGGCCGCACGCGGGCTGGACGTCGAACGCATCAGCCACGTGGTCAACTACGACATTCCCTACGACACTGAGGCCTACGTCCACCGCATCGGCCGCACCGGCCGGGCCGGGCGCTCCGGCGAGGCGATATTGTTCGTCGCCCCGCGCGAACGCGGCATGTTGCGCGCGATCGAGCGCGCCACCCGTCAGCCGATCGAGGCCATGTCGCTGCCCACCGCCGGGGATGTCAACGAAAAACGCCTGGAGCGATTCCAGGAAAGCGTGGCAGAGGCGCTGGAAAGCGCCGAACTGGCACGCAACAGGGATGTGGTCCGGTCCACACTGGAAGCGACCGGCGCATCGCTGGAAGACCTGGCCGCCGCGCTGGTGCTGATGACGCGCGGCGACCACCCGCTGCTGCTCGACGAGAAGTCTGCCGATGGGCATTCGCACCCGTCGCGCAAGTCCACGCCCGAACGCCGCGAGCCCCGGCATGAGACGCGAGCCCAGCGCCCGTCACGCTCGGAACGACCGCCGCCCGCGGATGAGCAGCGCAACTACCAGCAAAAGCGAAAACGCGATGCCGGTGCGGACTTCGTCACCTATAGGGTCTCGGTGGGGCATGCCCACGGCGCCAAACCTGGCAATATCGTCGGTGCGATCGCCAACGAGGCCGGCCTGAGCGCCCGCCAGATCGGCCGAATCGATATTCACCAGGAACACAGCCAAGTGGATCTCCCCGCCAACCTGTCCCGGGGCGCCCTGGATCACCTCAAGAACGTCTGGGTTGCCGGTCAACAACTGGGCATCGTGCTGGACGACGGCAGTGCGCCGCCGCCGCGCAAACCGGTCACCCCGTCGACACGCCAGCCGGAGCCCGGGAAGCCGAGGCCGTCAAAGTCGCGGGACGCGACGACCGGGGGGCCTCCGGGCGACCGGAAGAAGCCCGCAAGATCGCAGAACCGGCCGCCGCGCAACCGCAGCGAACGCAAGGCCCAGTTGGCCGGTCGCAAGAAGAAATAGCCGGCTCGCAGAATACAAATGCGTACCGGATAAATCAGTCATTCAAACAGCATCGCGACCGGCCCGAAAATTTATGCAACGTTGGGGTTCAATAATCTGTGCGAATCTGCGTAATCTGTGGCCAAGTTTTCAGGAAAGTCTGATTGCATAGACCGCTTCGCGCAGCCAGGGCAGACCCTGTTCGGCGAAGGGTTCGTGGGAAGCCAGCACGTCGCTGCGCTGAAGGCACTTGAAGCCAAAAGCCGGGTGCGAATGAAGTTCGTCGGGCATTACGGCAAACGGCGGGCCGTGCATTCGATCCTGCGGGTATTCGAGCGTGACCAACAGCCCGCGTGCATCCGGTTTCATCAACGATGCCAGATGGTCGAGATAGCGCGCACGCATTTCGGCACGCAGGGCGATCAGGGCGGCGCGATCGTAAACCAGGCTGAATCTGTCGGGCGGGTTGAACTCGAAGAAGTCGCCGGCAAACAGGGTGATTCGGCCGGCCGACCAACTCGGCATGGGCCCCGATTCGTCGATGGTCGGCGTCACTCCCGATTCGTCGAAGAATGCCTCTATTGCACCGCGGTCGAGTTCGACGCCAACGACCGGATGACCTTGCCGGGCCAGCCAGTGCATGTCCAGGGACTTGCCGCACAGCGGCACAAGAACCGGCTCTGCCGATGCGCTGCTGCCGACTGTTGCCCAATGACTTTCCAGGGCAGGGTGAGTCGAGGCGCGGTGAAATCCGATTTCGTTTCGCTGCCAGCGTTCGCGCCAGAAGTTGCTGTCCATAGAATTTTACGAGGCCCCAATAACAAAACCCCGGTTTCTTGGAACCGGGGTTTGTCCGCGGATAATTTGAGATTCAAGCGTCAGCGCTGGTCTCCTGATGTTCAACAAGCTCGGTGGCTGTTGCCAAGTCTCTTTGGAGAAGAGCCTTCTGATGCCGCTTCACCCTCGTGAGGCTTCCGCGTTAGGTATATTTCTACGCTTCCGCGCTGCGCTTGTCAAGAGTAAATTCGAAAAAATTCGCATATTTTTTCAGTAAATTCAATTAATTATAAGCTTGCGTCATGTTCTTCACTGCACTTGTGAAGACATTCCCGCAAGTGACTGAATCGTGCTTCAGGTGGGCGCGCCTTCATTCCGATGGGCTCGGAGGGCGCCTGTATGCCGCGTGAGCGTAGTACTTCGGGCGATCGTCCAGACGAACGTGCAACCACGCGACGCCTCCGCCGGCCGTACTGAGCCAGACCGGGATATCGCCGACGCGTCGTTCCATCGCCAGTCCGACTTCATGCCACAGTGCTCTCTGCTGTCGCCGCGGGGCATTGCGGACGAATTGCGCCAGGTGGGTATAGACCGCATCATCCGTACGCGGACAGGGCACGACCAGTTCGGCATCGCCGCCGAGGTTGGCAAACGTGACGATCGTGCGGCGCCCGGCGCGCCGAAAATGCGCGGCAAACGGCGACGGGTCGGGCGCGCCGGCCAGTTCCGGGCTGTTGACAATCACGAATTCGAACGGCCCGTCGAGGCCGTTTTGCAGCAGCGGCGGGGTTTCCCAGCGAAAAGCGGCCCACGGTGTCTCGGCCAGCACCGATCCGAACGCATCGGAAAATGCCGAATCATCCGTCCACAGGGCAAGCACTTCGCCCCAGGAGAGCAGACGCGTGCCGGTTGCCGCGTAGTAGCGGCAGGTATTTTCGTCGAGATGCTGGTGAGGCCACTCCCACATGCATCTGATTGTGCCGCATATTGGCCTGCGACAAAAGTCCGGCGCGCAGGCGCGCGCCGGATGGTATTCCGTCAGTTACCAGCGATAATGTGAATAACACCGTTGCCGGTCAGCAGGAAGTCGGTGCGGCCGTCATCGTTTACGTCATCCAGGCTCAACGCGTCGATGCCCAGGAACGCCCCGGGTTCGGTGCCCGTCATGGTGCGGATGATTCCGCCGCGGCCGGCGCGTACCCAGGCCTTGCCTTCCTGGTTGGCGCCGAACCGGAAGGCGGCAACGTACACATCGGCACGGCCGTCGCCATCTACATCCGGAATAATCCGGCCGGGCCCGACGCCGTCGCCGACATTCTCGGCATTGATGACGCCGAGGCGGTGTCCGTCGCGGCCGGAATACAGATAGGCGCGGCCGGTTCGCGGGCCGTCCCGGAAGGCGGCGAAGTCGCCGATGAAAATATCGCCGATACCGTCACCGTCGACGTCGCCACCCCCGGCAGCATGGAAAGTGGCGAATGTGCTGGCAGGCGATGTCGTGGCGGCCTCGCCGACCGGGCGCATCGTGTGGATCACGCTGCCGTCGACGCCGGACAGCGCGTAGGCAAGGCCGCGATCCTTGAGGCCGCCGGCGCGCTCGCCAGCGACGACGTCGGGCACGCCGTCACTGTCCACGTCGCCGAGCCGGCCGACGGCGCTGCCCATGCGGTTGCCCGGCTCCTGACCCTCGCGAGTCCATATGGTGCTCCCGTTGGCCCCGGAAAACGCGTGTACCGCCCCGGCGCTTTCATCGTCGAAGTTCCAGCTTTCGCCGACGATGACATCATCGAAACCGTCACCGTCCAGATCGCCGGCCACGTCCACGTCGAAACCGAACCCCGGAAGTATTGTGCCGAAGCGCTCCCACAACATGCTGTGATCGGCACCGGACCAGGCCACGACCCGGAATAGCGAGCCGGCGACATAATCATTGACTCCGTCGCCGTCCAGGTCGCCTGCAAGGCTGGCGCTGTAGCCGAGCAGCTCGATCGGCGCCTGACCGGTGTGCGTGGCAAGTACCGAACCGTCGGCGCCGGAATGGATATAGATCCGACCCCGTAATCCACCGTCGATTGTCAGGAACGGTGCGCTGACGATGAAATCCGACGCGCCGTCGCCATCGATATCGCCGAGGTCTTCGGCGACCCAGCCGAAGCCGTCTCCCGGCTGTTCGCTGAAGGCGCTATAGAGCACGTCGACATCGGACTCTTCGAAAAACGGGCTGGCGGCCAGGGCAGGGGCGCAGACAAAACCGAACACCGCAATAATGATATTCCGCAGCATGTTTCACCTCCAATTCCAACAGTGGAAGCAAGAATAGGCCGGGGTTGCCTGGTCAGGCTTTCAAAAAATTGCGCGGGTCTTCCAGCATTCTGCGCGCCCACCGATGCTTGCGCAGATGATTGGGCGGCATGCCGAATCTGTTGCTGAATGTGCTGCTGAAGTGGCTCGGTGACGAAAAACCGAGGTCGAGCCCGATCTCGGTCAGGCTGCGCGAGCTGTGGGTGATCTCCCGGACCGATTCGCGCAACCGCAAATCGACCAGGTACTGGTGCAGCCGTCGGCCGACGGTGCGATGGAAAAGGCGCGACAGGTGGAACGGCGAAATGCACGCCGTTCGTGCAATGTCGGACAGCGAAATCGATTCGCGAAAGTGCTCGGCAACAAACATCCGGGCGCGTTCGACCGCGCGTTCCTGCTGCCGGTTGCTGCGGGGCAGGCCGCGCCGGGTGTCGAGGCATCTTCCCATCAGCCACCAGGCACAGTCCTCGACTTGCAATTGGTCCGGCTTGCTTCCACTTGCCAGTTCGGTGATTATGGCGCGCATCACCAAGAAGGCGTCGCGCGGCACTGGCACCCGGCGATGGCGGAACGGTTGTTGTTCGGCTGCCCCGGTGGTACGGGCCAGCAGCGCGTCTTCGTAGGCAATCCACCAGCAAAGGTCACCGCGCGGGTTCAGGGCGCGGCGCTGGTACTCGCAACCGCGGTTGTAGCACATCGCCAGCATGGGTTCGGCGACCATGCGTTCGCGGCGCGAATAGCGGATCTCGACCGGCAGGGCGGGAAACACCAGGACATGGTTTTCAATCGGGCCGGTATCGGCAAACCCCCGATCGTCGGTCGGCACCCAGAAACGCCCGATCTGGAGCCCCTGGCCCAGGTACAGCATCCGGTCATAAGGTGAGGCGGCAGGTTTCACGTGTTTCAACCGCGGGGTTTGGTTACTAATACAATCGGAAGTATTGCGCTGCCGGGCGATCCGGCGCCGACGTGATCATTCTACGTCAACCTATCATTTCCGCGGGCTGCACGGCGTGTCGCCAACCGGAGCGTAGCTTCACCCTGCGTGAGGATTGGCAACGCGAGTACAGGCTGCGCCATGTGAATCACGACGGCTGCTATACCGGGCAGCGTAGCGATTCCGGCCCGAAAATTTATACAACGTTGGGGTTTATACTGAGCCCTTCGTCAGTTCACACTATCCAGGGAGATCCGGAATGACCAGGAATCTCGCCGCCGTCGCCATTGCCGTTGCATTGTTCGCCATCACCGGGCTGCATGAACTCGCCAATGCGCAGGACACCGCTGGTGACAACGATTCCGCCTGGTTCGATGCGCTCGAATGGCGGTGATTGTCAAGATAGATGTCGCCTTATCCATGTTCACGCGGCCTGATTTT
>JBBDSL010000117.1:0-78173 GCA_040904965.1 Wenzhouxiangellaceae bacterium | reverse complement strand
AGAGCCGCTGAATCCTTGGCGTTCTTGGCGGCTTGGCGAGAGGAAATGTCTTCTCAGTGAGCCCACAAATTCTGCGGACGAGCCAAAACATTACGCTATCGTCCCAGGTGCTGCAGGAATATTTCTGGGCAGCAACCCGGAAACTCGGTGTCGATTCCGGTGTTGCGACAGAAAACTGATGCTGTTTGCCCGGGCGGACGTTATGAGACCTTTGGCCGACGATGTTGTCTCGGCCGCGCGTTTGTCAGTCGAGCACAAGCTTTCATTCTGGAATGCGATGATCGTGCATATGGCCATGCAAGCCGATTGCGAGTTTTGTATTCCGAGGACATGCAGGCCGGACGCCGGTTCGCCGCCGTGGAAATCGTCAACCCGTTCGAGTAGTACGGACAGGGATGCATGCATCGTCATCCCGGACGGCGAAGCCGATCCGGGATCTCGAGATGCGAGTACGATCCGGGCTCAGAGCTAACGTCGCGAGATCCCGGATACCGCCGCGCTGTGCGCTTCGTTTCCGGGACGACGGAGCGTAGCTTCACTCTACGTGAGGATTGGCAACGCGAGTACAGGCCGCGTCGTCAAGAACGACCTCCTCCCAGATTTCACGACTTTCAGCGCTTGGGCGTTCGGAAAGATCGATATATAACGAGTCGGTGTCAGGATAATAATTTAGTTTCATGGTTTAAATCCTCGGTCTGGAAAGGCGTTCGTCTGCCTGTCGTGATAAAGGCCGGCATTTCGTATAAAGGAACATGGTGCCCGGGTCCCGCATAGAGCGTATGCTCCCGGCCGATTCTTGTGGAAAGTCTGAGGATTTTTGATGTTGCTTAGAGCGTTTTTCATGCTACTGATCATCAGCGTCGCGATAGCCATTACCGCGTGCGGCGATCGGGAAGGGCACTATGCCGCCAGTGGTGCCTGGACACAGGAACTGGTTCCTCCGATACAGAATGCAACTTTCAGCCTGTCGAAGATACATTTGCCTGAAGCGCCTCGCGAGTACCGAGACGGCACCCATCAGGGCTTCGATTTTTTCAACGGCTCGGTCGGGCGTCCGTTGGCACAGGACGAGCCGGTCGTGGCCGTGGATGCCGGAGAAGTCGTCCGGATCGATCACGAATATGCCGATCCCGGCGACGAGTCGCTTCAGTTCTGGGCCTCGCAGGCGACCGCAGCAGGCCTGCTGGGTGAATTGGCGCTCGATAAGCTTCGTGGCCGGCAAGTCTGGATCCGCCATGAATCGGGACAGATCTCGCGCTATGCGCACTTGTCGCGGGTCCATCCCGAGTTGCAATTGGGAGACACGGTCGAACAAGGCCAGCCCATCGGGCTGATCGGCAATTCCGGCGTACCGCCCACCGCAGATCAGCCCGAGCCCGCACCGCACCTGCATTTCGAGCTCTGGTCGGCCGATGGCAACCATTATCTGGGCGAGGGCTTGTCGGCACTGGCGACGCATCAACGGGTTGCGGGGATCTTCGGAAGCGAAGCGTTGCCCAGGTACGCCCGTAGAGTCGTAGCTGGCATCGCCAATGGCGAATCGGCGCCCGAGCCGTATCCCCCGGAGGCGCTTCCCGAAGTCGCGTTCCAGGTCGACCCGCCTGCCTCGGTTTCGGCCGGGCATGCCTTCGCCGCACCGATCACCTGGGCAGGCGATGACTTCGCCCCGGGCGACTTCTTCGCGCTGCTCCAGGGCCAGCCTCTGGGCATCATCGACGCCGGCAACGGCGCCTGGATTCTGGGGGCCATGCCGCTGACGATCGAGGCCGGCGAACTGAACCTGGTCGTTGGCGCGTCTGACCCCTACGGCCAGACACTCGCTGGCAATCGAACCATCGAGCGGGCCGGGCCGGGCGAAATCCCGGCGCCAAGAGAGGTTTCGCCGGAGATTTTCGAGCTGCATTCCGACGTCAATCTCGAACGCGAGTCGCGCAGCCTGGGCGCCGTGGTCCGGCAATCGATGGAAATCAACCAGGCGCTGTGGGACGAGTCGTTCAGCGCGCCGGTCGACGGCGATGTTATTCAGCGGTTCGGCCAACACATTGTCCAGTCCATGCTGCGCCCGGCCCATCCGTTGCCCGGCGTCCTGGTCGAAACCGAAGCCGGGGCGCAGGTTGTGGCCTCGAATACCGGCCGGGTCGCGCTGGTTGCCGACCTGCCGATACGCGGTACCACGGTCGCGATCGTCCACGGCGGCGGGGTAGTCAGCGTCTATGGCCAGTTGGCCGAAGCCAGTATTCAAGTCGGTGATGAAGTCACACGCGGCCAGCGCATCGGATCGGTCGGCCAGACCGGGGCAGTTTCGAAGCCGATGCTGCGCTGGGAAATGCACACTGCTGGCCTTGCCAGCGATCCACTGATCTGGATTGACCAGGTGCTGCCCGGTCGGGCCGATCGCTGAATCGGAAATCGCGCAGAGAAATCAGCGCGCGCGATAGACGCGTGCGGCCGGGAATTGATCACTGACCAATTCGAAATCCGCGTCGAATTGACCGGGTTCGGCGATCAGCATCTGGACGGCCATCATCCGGTACAGCGACGAGTCCATCAATACGCCTTCCCCGCTGGCGTTGTTGATCACCGCGTGCACGCCATTGTCGCGAGGCCAGCGATTCCGGTAATGAGTGTGTTTATCCAGGATATCGAGCGACAGCAGGGGCACCGGCCCCTCGGGTGTATTGAGCACACCCCGGTCTTTGTCCAGCCGCACCGGCGGGCGCAACGACTCGATCCAGCCATGGCCGCTTTCGCCCCCGGCCAGTGTCCAGCGCGAGAAGTGGCTGATCCACTGGGCCTGGCGCAAGGTTGTCCAGTCGACGACGAGGAACTCGTCAGGTAGCCCATCCGGCCAGGTTCGCGCCTGCCCGGCCAGCCGCTCGAGTTTGTCCTGGGCACGCGCTGCGTCCATTCCTTCCAGCGCTTCCAGCAGACCGGCGCCGTAGGCCGCGGTGCGCCAGTCCGCGCCGGTTCGATCGGAACGCACCACCGCGGCCGACTTCATGAGTTGTCTGGCCGCCCGCGGGCTTGTGGCGCCGAAGACCTGGCCCAGCGCGAAAATCCGCGCTCTGGAGGTGTTACCCCCGTCGGAGAATGTGGGGAGCGCGCTGAAATACTGCGCCGGGTAACCGCGATCCCACCAGGCCCATACCCGCCCGCGATCCGATGACACATTTCTCAGCGCATGCAGAGCCTTCGCGTGCCCGGGGGCAAGCGCCGGGGCCGGCTGCGGTTCAAGTGCGCGCCAGGCGAGCAGAGAAACGATCACAGCACCCATGACCAATTGGAGAACCAAATGTGGGACTCGCGCGATTGCGATGAGCTCACACACAATCGCCAGCCCCAGGCCAATTCCGAGCCCGATGACCGGGCCGGCATACATCGCGAACCGCGGTCCGAGGAACCAACTGCAAAGGCCCAGCACCAGCAGGGGCAGGAACGTCGCCAGCCACGGCCATCGAAAGACCGCCAGCCCATAGCCGATCACGCCGCCGAGCAGCAAGATCCAGTGGCTGCCGGCGCGCATGGCGAACCCGGCCGGGCCCGCCGAACCGGTCTCGCGGATACTGTCGCCAACGCTCGGCAGTCGCCAGCCGGACGCCGCCGGGTCGGCCACAAGGCCAAGATATGCGGTGACTCGTCGGATGTGCTGGGAAAACAGATCGGCATCGACCAGCACGGCGGCGGCTCCCGCAACGACCAGAGCGCCGGCACCGACGGTCAACCGGGGCCAGACACTGCTCCTGGCCAACCACAGGCAAAAGCCCAGGCCCGCGGCCAGTCCGGTCCAGCCGAAATGTGCGGTCAGGATCACGGCACCGAGGGCGGCCGGCAAAAGGCCGCCGTCCGCGCGCGAACGGGTTGCGGCGGCGTAGCATGCCCCGCTCGCGATGATCGCTGTCGCGATCGGGTAGCCGCTGGGATACAGCAGCATGTAGGCCGATAGCACCGTCAATGTGCCGGCCAGATACAGGGCGAATCGGCGCACGTCCCGGGGCAGGCCGGCCCCACCAACATGCGTTCGCATCGCCGCCCCCCAAGTCCAGGCCAGCGCGACTGCCAGCGTCAGCGCAAACAAATCGGTATCGGCGTATCCGAGCCGGGTGCGCGCCAGATAGCCCAGTCCTCCACCAGCCAGTGCGCCCGCAGCCAGGCCGCCAGAGGCGTAGCCGAGACGAATGCAGATCAGGGCGATCAGCACGCCCGGCAAGGGTCCGAGCACGACTGGCAGCCAGAACGCAACCCATTCGGGTGCCGCGCCCGTCATGTTGACTATCGCAGCGATCAGCAGCGACATTGGCCAGCCCGCCAGACGCCCGGTACCTTCGGCGCCGCCAACCCAGGCGTAGGCATCGGCCGTGGGCAGGATCGGCTTGGCGTCAATCCATGCGGCGGCCTCCTTCCATACCGGCCATTCCAGTAATCGCAACCCAGTGCAGATAAGTGCAACAACAATGACGAGCCCGGCGCTGCGGACACTAGATGCCGGCAGCATGAATGAGTCTCTGTTCAGCATTGAATGATCCATGACACTGCGATCGGCAGTCTAACCCGGACTCGCGCTAGCTGGCCGCGCGTTTCGTAATGAACAATCCAATCCCGGTATTCATGTTCCATGTCTCGTTTTGAAGCAGCCATGCGTAGCAAGTGGGTGATAACAACCCAGCTTGGGCATCCAATCGACAGCCTGGGCATTAATTGAACTAATCCGCCTTAATGGAGGAAGCGATGAAACATTCAAGAAGGAACTCGGTTTTGACCACTGCCGTTCTCGGTGGCTGTCTGACGTTCGGCCTTGCCGGCCCGGTCGCGGCCGACACCAGTCTCGACGTCGAAAACGACGGACTCGTTGTATCTGCCTTCGTCAGCAGTTCAAAAGATGTCCTTTCAATCAATATCCGGGTCGTCGGGCCGGATGGTTTCGTTTTCGAAGACCGGGTCGAAGACAGCGCCATCCAGTGGATCCCGGAGGGCGACCTGGCCGACGGCATTTATCGCTGGGAAGTCCGGACTGTCACTCTCGAGCCGGGCGCGCCGGCGCGTGAGCTCACCACCGCCGCGCAGATCGCAACTACGGAATCGCAAGGCAGCCAGGCAATGGAAGTTACCGGCGAAAAGAATAGCAAGCCTGACATGTCTGTGGAAATCCCCGTTGATCGCCATTTCGACGAAGAGCACAAGAATGTCGAATCCAAGTCCGGTTCATTCCGTGTTCGGGACGGCTGGATTGAACCCAATGGAAAGCCAGACGGAGCCGGAGACGCCGTGAGTGTCGGCTCGACCGCAGAACCTGGTGTTTTCGGCACCGTCGTCGGAGCCATTGTCGACTTTGTGTTTCCTTCAGCGCATGCCCAACAGACGTTCACTGATGATGTAGAGATCGACAAGACCAACCCTACGCTGATCTTCGAAACAAACTTCGATAGCAATACCTTTTGGCAAAACTTTGTCTTCAGCGATGAATGGACGGTTCGCTATACCGACGACACCATATCGACCATAACGCCTCTGACGCTGGAGAAAAATGCGCCGGAGGATAGCATGGTGATCAACGAGTTTGGTAATATTGGTCTTGGAACTGCATCGCCAACCGAAGACTTCCATATCGCCGACGGCGTGCCTCGAATCCGGATTGAAGATACCACCGATGCGCAGAGCTGGTATGTAAAGAACACTAATGCCGGTCGTTTCGAAATTGCCGAGACGAATAATAATAGCGGCGCTTTCGTAATCAAGCCCGGTGCAGCACTTTCCTCAATTACGATTGACGGTAGCGGCAGCGTTGGTATCGGCACCGATACGCCAGCGCGCCCGTTGCATGTCGCAGGCAGTCATATCAGAATCGAACAAACAAGTTCTACATGGGACCTCAACCCGGGTTCCCAGGGGCTTTGGTTCAGCCAGGCCAGCCCGGGCAGCAGGTTTGGCGTGCTCAAGTTGCAAAACGATGCGCCGGAAGATTCGATTGTGGCAAACGCTACAGGGGTGGGGATTGGCACCGACCTTCCAGAGACGCCTGTTCATGTCCTAACCAGTGAAGGAGCGGACACCAATATGGTTCTACTCAGCAACGATGGAGGCAGTCGAATCTATTTCAGGAACAGAACTGCACCTGAATCGGGCAACGACTCGAGAAGCTGGGTATTTTCCACCACCGAACCCGGGTTCAGAGTAAGCCGTACCTTCAGCGGCCAAACAGAGATGGAACTCGACAACGCCGGAAACCTCAATATTACGGGCACGCTTAACCAAGGTTCCAGCCGCGCCATAAAGAACAACATCGAGCCGCTAAGTGGAGCGAAAGTACTGGCAAATCTGTCAAAGCTTGAATTCAATGAATGGAGCTATAACCAGGCCCCCAATCAACGACATGCAGGCCCGATGGCTGAGGACTTCTTCGATACATTTGGCCTGGGCCCGGATAATAAGCATATTGCCCCTGGCGACATGGCCGGCCTTTCCCTGGCCGCCGCCAAGGCGCTGTACGAGGAGAATCAACAGCTGAAGGCGCGGTTGGCTCGGATCGAGAACGCCATGGCTACGAATAGCAACCTTTAAGAGCGGCATATATGTGATCTTCGGAACCGGCGCCGCCCGCTGCGGCGCTGGTTCCCGTTTCGGTGCTTGTTGGCAAAATGGTTTTACCTCCTAATCTTATCGTGTCGATGAAAGAAGATCCGGATATTTCCTAAACCGTTGTCCTGGGGGAGCGCCCGGATACCGATTAGCCAGCGTCCTGCGATCAAGGATCCGGGGCGTTTTCCTATACAAATGTTAGGCCGGTACAGGCCGGACCTATGAGCGAAGCCATTTTGCGAGCATGCGCCGCAAGATGGTGAATATTGGAATGCAGAAAATATTTCGTTTCCGGATTAATAATTCTGAAATGCGCTTTTTGAACTCCCCGCAGGAATGGGCGAACGGTTTAACAAGGTCACTATGTGATGCCGGTGGCGACTGACAAGATATTCGGCCAGAATTCAATCCAACGCCGCATTGCCCCCTGATCCAGAACGGACTCTTCTGTAAAACGCTTGTTAATCAATAAATTGTAGTATTTGCAGCGATTCATGTCACATTTTTTCTCCTCAGGCCGTTTATCTGTATAAGGCAGATGACGCCGGGCGGCAGTTTCGAGGCGCGCGGGGCGCTACGTTGATCCGTAATCGAATCTCAAAAAGGAGCGAATGTTTATGAAATCCAGACACAACAAATATCCTACTATCATGGCCGCCGCCATCACCGCGGTGATGCTCGGCCTGATCATGGCCCCTATCCAATTCACCAATGCCGCAAGTCCGCAGGAGATGGCAATCAAAGCCAATACCGACGGTGTTGTCCTGGATTTTTCAACCGAAGGCAGCCGCGAGCTACTGACTTTCAACGTACGTATCATCGGGCCCCAGCACTTTATTTTCGAGCGGAGCAGTCAGACCAATCGCCTCCAGTGGATTCCAGCAGCAGGTGTGGCTGATGGGTACTACAACTGGGAGGCCTGGGTTGTCACTGCAGATCCGGGCGCTTCGACACGGACGCTGACCCCTGCCTTGCAGGAGCGGCCCTTGGAGCACTGGTACGAGCCCCAAGTCAAGCAGATCCACCTCGCCTCCGGGAGCTTTCGTGTGCAACATGGGCTGGTCGTTGTAAGTCCAAGAGCCGAAGCGGAGGAACGTTCCCTGACCAAGCGCGTTGCCACGGCCATTATCGATTTTGTCTTTCCGTCGGCGCACGCAGACAGCTTCACTAACGAGGTCACGGTGAACCGGGACACTTCCGGTCCACGGCTCGCCCTGTTCGATCCGACTGGAGACGGCTTGCCGTGGTGGCGAATTCAGATGACTGGTGATCCCGGAAATCACCTCGAAGTGAGGTACTGCGACTTTGCGCTTTTGGGCTGTGGAGTAGCTTCCGAGATCGTTCCTATTTCGATTCGACGGGATACAGGTCGAGTCGGGCTGGAGGTAACTGCACCGACAGCTCGACTACACATGAATGCGGAAGCTGGAGAGGACGGCCTGCGCGTGCAGCTCGATGGACTGACAGGATTGAATGTCCACGAAAATCGAGGAGTTTCTATCGGAGCGTTCGTGCCGCCACCACCGAGAGGTCTGCATGTACCCCAGGAGGGAAGCGTTGGGCTTGGAACAGTCGCGCCAGCTGCGCCCCTGCATATTCGGCGTACCGACGACACATCCGAAATGCTTTTGCTGGAACAACTTGATTTGGACGTTCAGGACCGCAACATGATCGTGCTCAGCAACAACGGAGGTAATCGAATCTATTTTCGAAACCAAACCGCGCCTGAATCGGGCAACGACTCGAGAAGTTGGGTATTTTCCACTACAGAACCCGGGTTCAGGGTAAGCCGTACGTTCAGCGGCCAAACAGAGCTGGAGCTTGATAATGCCGGTAACCTCAGTATTACCGGGACGCTTAGCCAAGGCTCTAGCCGCTCTATCAAGCACAACATCGTACCGTTGAGCGGGACCGAAGTGTTGTCCAATTTATCAAAGCTTCAATTCAGTGAATGGAGCTACGATCACGTTCCGGGTCGACGGCATGCTGGACCTATGGCTGAAGATTTTTTCGAAACCTTTGGACTTGGTCCTGACAACAAGCATATTGCTCCGGGCGACATGGCCGGCCTTTCGCTTGCCGCTGTCAAGGCGCTTCATGAGCAGAATCAACAACTAGTAAAGACGCTGAACGAGGAGAACAAACAGCTAAAAGAACGCCTCGCTCGGATTGAAAAGGCCCTGCTTCACAGTAGCAGTCTTTAAGGCCGAGCTTCTTCGTTTGAGATACTGGCGCGGAATTCGGCCGCGCCAGTTTTTTCATTAGCAGTCCTTGACTCAGGCACGTGCTCGCGTTAGGCTAATGTACCAAAGATCGACTATGGTAATGACTGCCACAAGATGACTTGCATCAACGCGCGCTCTCCGGACTTCTTCTGCATTGGCGCGCAACGGTCTGGGACTAGCTGGCTCTACCACCTGCTGCGTGAACACCCCGATGTATGGCTCACGCCGCATAAAGAACTTCACTATTTTGATTGCCTGCACTTGGCCGAAGATCATGCGGCGTTCTTCCGAAAACGTCGAATTGATCGCCTGAAGTTCGCTATAAAGCAAATCGGTGATTCCCCCAGTAACTCCCAACTAACCAGTGCTCGTTGGTTTTCGCATTTCGCTCTTGCGGAGAGCGTTGATGACGATTGGTACAAGCGGTTGTTTTCCGGTTGCCCATCAAGATGTATTACTGGAGATATCACGCCAGCTTATGCAATGCTGCCGGTAGAAGGATTTGCCCATATGAAGCGCCTGGCGCCGTCAGCAAAAATACTTTTCATCATGAGAAACCCGGTAGATCGAGTTTGGTCTCAGATCAGATTCCATGCAAAGTTTTTCAATAATCCGAAGTTGCTTGAACCGGAAGCGGCAATTGATTTCGCCGACAGCCTTGAATGCGTCGCGCGCACTCGATATGACATGACTCTGGACGCAGTGGAGAAAGTATTCCCGGCAAAGCGGGTTCTGACAGTATTTTTCGAAGATCTGCACAGTGTAGACGCGGGCAACCAGGCGCTAGCGAAGGTTTTAACTTTCCTGGACCTTGTCCCTCGACCCCAGCAGTCCTCGCCGCCAACAAAGCTTGCAGCGCCCCCGGCGGCGATACCAGATGTGTTGTTACGTCACCTGGAAACGAAATATGCAGAGATGAAAGTCAACCTTGAAAAACGATTCGGCAGGCTACCTGAAAACTGGTGTAAAAAACCAATCTAGTTTTCTTCAGTCAACTGAACTATCCAACAGCGGATGGGGTAATGCTATAACATAAGGTAATATTTTCTCGCAAAGAAGTACGGGATATACATTGTGCCTTCCTGGACGTTTCTTGTATATGTCAGCGATACATCGATAATACCGTCCTGAACTCCGGTCGCCTGAGAGTTCGAGTCATTCCCTTCAGAATCTCGTCCACCAAGACGTCTGGTGGGGACTGCTGACGGATCGAATTCTCGTCCTGGGGTCCAGCCTGGGCCGCAATGTATCGACGCAAACGACGCTGATTGTTGGAGTTATCGACTAGTGTTCGTTCCACGAAGCGAAAGATTTCCGCTTTGAACGTCGCGGATTCGGAAGATGTGATACAAGAATTTTCGGCGAGCTTGTCAATGATCCTGTTCATGTTTCGTTGCGCGGCTTTTATCCCAGAATCGAGCCCCTGATAGTGCGCCTGCCGCGGCCAAGTGATCAGATCACCGCATTGCTTGTTAACCCAGCCCCGCCAATCGTTGGCGTTAGGGGTATTGGAAGCCTCAACCGGGAACACCCTTACTGACGATGAACCGAACTGTTCGGAATAGAAAACCACTAGATCGTCGAGTCGGCTGGCCTGAATTAGATATTCCCAATTGTGTTCGCAAAAATCCGCGAGCGACTTCGACTCGCCGGCTTTAACGTATTGCGCATGAATGCTGGCCAGCCAGGATCGAGGGTTCCTGGAGAGCAAGAGAATTCGGCAGTTGCCGAACACGTTCCTCAGAAGTGTGGCGCATCGCTTTTGATACGATCTGACCGCACTCCCGGATAGCCAGCGGAAGTCGGTGTGGCGCCAACTGGACAAGCGTTCATCAGAGATTATAAAAGCGCCAGTTTCCCGGATATCGGCTTTCATTTTCCGCAGATTTTCAATCGCGGCATGCTCTGGAGCATCGCCAAATGCGGCCACTCGAAGCTGGAGAAGTTCCGGATGTTCTATGAGTCGAATATCGGGCAGTCCGGCCACGCTTTGCTGCAGGTAGGTAGAACAGGCCTTGGGTAGGCCGATGTGAATAACAGTTCTGGTTTCTGAATCCATGCTAAGCCTGCGGTAGCGCTGCTAATTCGCACATATTGGTGGCAGCTCTCCGGAATCCCTTAGTTTTTGTACGAGCGAGTTAGGGATGGCAAGACAATCGAACAATGCGCCTCCATCGGTCAGTGAATTCAGTTGTATGATTCTATACTCGTCATTGGTCGAGTTCCTGGGGCCTTCGTTAATGAACAGGCTGTAATTTTTCGTTATCAACCAGATTTCAAGGTCCTGGATGCTCGAGCCAGCCCGTTCCAATTGCTTAGCAGAAACTTCAATGTACAATATAGGTTTATTGTTGCTGAAAAAATTGCCTGCTGATTCAAGAACGTGAAGCTCCATTCCTTCGACATCGATTTTTATTAAAGAGGGAACTCTATCTCCGCACAGGCAGCCAAGTGATATGGTTTCGGAATATGCTCCCTGCGGATCCGGAATAAAATAACCTGCACCTGTATTGTCAATATGGGGAACATGACGGTAACGATTGTACGGGCCGACAATCGATCGGACAAGCTCGACGCGGTTCTGCAGATCGTTGAGCGCGATGTTTTGCGCCAGACGCATGAAGTTTTGTGGATCCGGCTCAACGCATATAAGGGAGCCTTCCGGGCCGATCTTTGTTGCAATGGGCACGGCGAAGCTTCCGATATGGGCGCCGATATCGAGAATTGTAGCCCCGGCTTCGACGAACTCCAACAGCATCGCTAGCTCATTCCGGGTGTGTCCCTTATACTTTTCAAACTGGGATGATATCAGGTCATCAGGTTTCGACCATAGGTGGCCAATATGTGTCTCGTAAAGGGTTTGTTTCCATTCTGTGGTGTTATCCAAATGGACTAAAAATATAGTGGTATCACGATACCCGCCCACAATTTCAGTTCTGGACCCCGGTATAAATTTCCGCAACGATTGTGAGAGCGGCTCGTAGTAAAATGTGATCTCAGACGTATGCCAGGGTTCCTGGTTGTATCCGCTGAGTATCGCAACGTCCGTGCAAAGGCTGAATATGCGTCCGAGCAGGGCAATATATTCCGCATATGTGGGCTGATGAATCAACACATCTAAACAGATGACGAGTTGGCAAGGATCGATTGGGGTTTTAACGGGATTCCCAACTATAAAGTTCCAATCCCTTTTTTTCCGCCGAGCGCCGATGATTGCTTCGGAGCTGATGTCCACGCCGGTATAGTTTTTGAACTCGATTCTCCGTGACACCTCCAAGTCGCCGCAGCCAATGTCCAGTACGCTGGAAGGAATCAAGTCTTGGTTTATCTGTTGGAGTACCCACTCTTTATGCCTCAGGTTTTGTTCACGTGATCCGACGCCGGAACCCAGCGCGGGATACTCCGAATAGCGAAAGTTCCAGAATGCCTGATTGCCAAAGCTTTCCCGTCTGCGCTGATGAATCATTCGATTTATCCAGCCGATTCTCTTGTCAACGAGCGGCGCGCCAACTTGCTTAAGTCGGTGGCTGGAATCTACATTCGAATGGTAGTGAATCACTTTTGGAGAGATGTCAGGCTTTGCTCCGACTGAAGAGTGCGTTGGGTAGTTCTCCGCCAGTGACAGATGCTTAATGGGCAGGCCAAATTGATGTACCGCAAGTCCGAATGACATTTGATCGATGTGCTTTTGGTAAGACTCTGGTATTAGTTTGATGTGATCGATCAACCATCTCGCCCAGCGTGGCCAAGCTTCTCGGAGGATGCGGAAATGTTCGCTCGGAATCATGTAGAGGCCGCCATTACAGTTAATTGTAGGCGTGATTCCATCGCCAAAACTTGTATTTGTAGTAGGGCATTGTGGTAGTCCTGAAGCGTCTAGTAACGCGCGCCAGATTTCGATCGGGGGGTTAGGTAGATCGACGATTTTGGCTCGTATGGACGAGGTCGAGAGTAGTGAATCGACTGATTGACTAAAGGCAATGTCTGTATCGCACAGGACGCAAATGTCTGCTTCCGCTAATTCTGGAGTCTGAAGCTGTGTCAGTTTGTTGCAATAGGGGTGATCTTGATGGAATGGATTTATGCCATGAATGCGCACGCCCATTGATCGTAGCGACCGAACGGTTTCGGAGCAACTGGCTGGTAGCGCATGAACTATCAGGCGTGAGGGCGGAATGCCGGCAAGGTCGATAAGAGACCAGGCCCAAATAAGTGCCTGGACGGCGAATTTTGGTTGATCCGCCAGGACACAAGAGTACGTTGTATTTGGCATCTTAGTTCAGAATAAAACAGGGAGGCCCGCAGGCCTCCCGGTCTGTTGGTTCATATTGCGAAATGTTCAGGAATCTTCGAGTTCATCCAGGCGGGAACGAAGCCCGTCAATCAGTTTCTGCTGTTCAATAGTATACAGCGTCAGCTCTTCCACTTTTTCCATCAATTTTACGTGCCCTTCCGTTAGGTTCAGGCCGTCCCGAATAATTTCGTCAGCAGACCGAACGTTCGGGAGATGGCCGTTTTCCCGGATAAATGCTTCTACCTCACTGATGGGCATCAATGCGTAACCTTCCTTGAATACGTAATCCGGGTACACATTGGAGGCTGTGGTCAGGGTCCCACCGATCGTGAGATTTCCAGACCCGTCAAGCTCAAATTCTGTTCCACCGCTTGCGACTTTACTGATACGAATCAGATTGCTGCCGGTCGTCGAAATCACCCAATCGTTGGCGGAGGCCGACGTATCGTCAAGAATGATCCTTCCGCCGCCATTATTCGCCATGGTCAATAAGGTTCGATCAGCGACCGTTCCAGAGGTTTCTTCCACTCGCACCGCGGTGTCGCCGCCTGATCCGCTGACATGAAGTTTCGCACTAGGACTCTGCGTCCCAACGCCCACATTTCCATTTCGTATTACGAGAGAGCTGCTGGGCGATCCTGGAAAAATGCGAAACGGTAGAGCACTTCCATTGGTCGCATCGCGGACGAAGAAGTTGGTCTCGTTTCCGGCCATGTCCCAGGTTTGCGCCTGGAATCCGGAGCTGCCGTCCTGTTCGAGGCGGATGGTGGGGGTGTCGCCGTCGACGATGTGGTTTTCGACCACCGGGGTGCTGGTGCCGAAGCCGATCCGGCCGCCGTCGTCGACGTAGAGCGAGTGGCTGGGGGCGCTGGCTTCGATGGTGAACGGCGTGCGGCCGCCATCGATATCGTCGATCGAGAACTTGTTCAGGCCGCCGTTGGTGCTGTCGTTGGCGGTGAGCTGCCAGTCGTTGGTCGGGAAGCTGGCGGAGCTGCTGGTATCCTGGAATTTGATTCGCAGGTTGTTTTCTTTCAGGCGAATCGTGTCGAAGCCGAAGCTTTCGCCGTTGACGCAGTCCTGGCCGATACACGCGCTGCCGTCGACAATCAGATCATCCAATATGACCTGATCCTGAATCGTCTGGCTGCCCTTGGCCTGGGTTCCCTGCTCGGCCGACGTGACGCGGGCGGCGAACTTTTCATTTGGCGGTTCGACTTCAGGCGTCAAGATCTTACCGTCGCGAATCGAGAATGCGCCGAATCCGCCCTGTAGTTGTTCTGTGATGGCGGGTTTGCCGCTGTCGCGGTCGGCGGCGACGCCGGTGATGCCCATGACCCGCAATTCGTAGCGGTAGGTGCCGTCGGGCAGGCCTTCTCCGGCCACTGCTGCCGGGTTGAATTCGATCGGTTCGCCGGCTTCAAAGCTCTTGCGCAGATAGAAGTCTTCCGGGCCCTTGACGATCATGTCGATTTTTGTGCTCATGCCCGTTGCGTTCTTTGGTTCGAACACCAGGGCGTCGGGCAGCGTGTGGCTTTCGTACAGGGTGATGTCCTGGGCGGTGGCCCACGAGCATGCCGTGACGATGGCTGTGGCCAGTACGGTGGTTCTGATTGTGTTGCGTGTGTTCATTTTCTGCTCCTCTTGACTTGCGTTCGCGGTGGGGATACCGCTTCTTTGATTTTGTCTCTTCGCGGCCAGGAGACCGCTCCTACGGGTTTGTCTTTTCGCGGTCGGATACCGCTCCTACGGTTTCTGGGTTATCAGGGCTTGCCAGCCGAAGGCGGCCAGCAGCAGGGTCAACAGGGCCAGCCAGGTGGCGTTGAACAGCGGGACGGGTATTGCCTGGCTGACTGTCAGTGTGGCCGTGGCGTTGCCGCTGTTGCCCTGGCTGGATGTCAGGTCGCCACTGACATTGGTGAATGTGCCGCTGGCGTTGCTGGTGATGTCGACCTGTATCTGACAGGTCGCACCCTGGGTGACCGAGCCGCCGGTCAGCCCGATCAGACCGATGCCGGCGTCCGCAGTGAGTGTGCCGCCGCAGGTGTTCGTCACCGCCGGGGCCGCGGCGACTGCCACGCCTGCCGGCAGGTTGTCGTCGAATGCCAGTGAGTCGGCGTCGAGCTGGCTGGCGTTGTTGTCGATGGTGAACGTCAGGGTGCTGGTCTCGCCCGGGGCGATGGTGGTGGGCGAGAATGCCTTGGCGAAAGTCGGTGGCGGCTCGATTCCGAGTGTTCCGCTGGCCGCCGCCGCGCTGGTTTGCGTGTCGCCGACGGTGCTGGTCAGGGTGCTGGTGGTGTTGATGAATTCACCGGCGGCGGTGCCGGTCGGTACGTTCAATACCACCTGGAACGAGCACGAGCCGCCGGCGGCAAGTGTGCCGTCGGAAAACGCGATGGTCGAAGTGCCGTCGACCAGCGAGCCGGCCCCGCAGGCATCGTTGATGGGCGTGTTGGCGGCGGTCATGCCCGGAACGAATGCTTCCAGGTCGTCGGTGAAGGCCAGTCCGCTTACGGCGTTGGCCGGGTCCGGGTTGACGATTTCGAATGTCGCGGTGGTCGTGGAACCGGCCGCAACGATGGCCGGGCCGAACGTCTTGGTGAACGCCAGCGGTTCGACGATCAGGTCGGCCGTGTCGGGCGCGGCTTCGACCGTGACGCCCTCTCGGGTGCCGGTGGCAACGCTGGTGGTGTTGGTGAATGTGCCGGTCGGCGCGTCGGCCGGAAGGCGTACCGGAACCACCACTGTGCATGAGCCGCCGGCGGGCAGATTGCCCCCGTTCAGCGTCACAGTGCTGGTGCCGGAGATCTGCGAGCCTGCGCCGCAGACGTCGGCAATCGGCAGACCCTCGGCGGCAAGACCGGCGAGCGCTGCATCGAGATCATCGGTCAGTGCAATGTCGGTGAGCGCAAAATCCGAGCCGTTGACGATGGAAAGTTCCATTTCGACCAATCCGCCGGGAAGCACCGGCTCGGTGCGGAACGACTTGGTGAGCACAAAGTCTTCGGCGACCACGTCGATGCTGTCGGTGGCCGTGCCGCCGCCGCCATTGGACGACAGCAGCGCTTCAGTCACGTTGACGAAAGTGCCTTCGGCCGTGCCGGTGATGTCGACCTGGACCGTGCACTGGCTGCCGGCAGCCACGCTGCCGCCGCTGAAGTCGATGTTGCCGCTGCCGGCGTTTGCGGTGACGGTGCCGCCGCAGCTCGAAGCGGCATTGGCCGGATCGGCCACTTCGATCCCGGCCGGCAGGTTGTCGGTAAAAGTCAGCGAATCGGCGGCCAGCGTGCTGCCGGAATTGTCGATTGTAAAGGTCAGTGTGCTGGTGCCGTCGATGGCGATGGCGTTGGGGGCGAAGACCTTGCCGAAACCGGGCGGCGGCTGAATGCTCAGACTGGCCGACGCCGGCCCGGCCAGGAACAGCCCGCCGCTGGTCAGATTGGATGTGGTGTTGGTGAAACTGCCCGGGACCGCCGAGGCAGGTATGTTCAGCAGCACGCTGAACGCGCAGCTTTCACCGGCTGGCACGTTGCCGCCGGTCAGAGTCAATACCGAGCTTCCGGTCAGTTCGGATCCGGCGCCGCAGACACCGGCAAGCGGGGTATTGGCAGCGATCAGGCCCGGAATGACGGCATCGAGATCGTCGAGGAAAGCCACGCCAGACAGCGATTCGGTATCGCTGAGGTTGTCGATGACGAACTGGAGTTCCACGCTGCCGGCCGCCGCGGCCGGGCCGGCGAAGGCCTTGGAGAATGCCACCTGGATAAGGATCAGTTCATCGCTGGCCGCCGGGCCCTGGACGGCCAGGGCACCGACGGTGCCGGAAACCTGGCTGGTGGTGTTGACGACCGTGGTGTCGGCGGCGCCGGCCGGTACCTGCACTGTGACCTGGAAGGTGCACGAGGCGCTCGGCGCCAGGCTGGCGCCGGTGACGGTCAGCACGCCGCCACCGGTGGCCTGGGAGCCGGCGCCGCAGAAACCGTTCGCCGGCACCACGGTGGCGGCCATGCCGGACAGGGCGGTATCCAGATCGTCGGAAAAGGCGATGCCGGTGACGGTTTCGGTGCTGCTGGTGTTGGTGATCGTGAATTCCAGCGTAACGCTGCCACCCGGAACGACCGGGTCGTCGGTGAACGACTTGGACAACAGCAGCAAACTCGAATTGACTTCCAGGCCTGCCGAGGCCGCCGGCACGGTGACGGCATTGCCATCGAAGGTTCCGCTGAGCGTACTGGTGATATTGCTGTACTGGTCGTCCGCTGTAGCGGCCGGAATCTGTACGGTCACGTCGAAGGTGCACGAAGAGTTCGGTCCGAGGTTGCCGCCGGTAAAGGTCAGATTGCCGGTGCCGCTGATGTTCGAACCCGCCCCGCAGATATCGGCGGCCGGCAGGCCGACCGCGGCTGCCCCGGAAAGCATGGCGTCGAGGTTGTCGGTGAACGCCATGTCGGTGAGGGCAAAAGTGGTTGAGTTGTTCTCGATCGTGAATCGCAGCGTGGTGGTGTCTCCGGCAATCACCGGGCTGTCGATGAAGGTCTTGGTAAAGCTGAATTCGGTGATGATCAGATCATCGCTGGCTTCCGGGCCGGTTGTCGCAAGGCCACCGACGGTCGCGCCGATTTCCGACGTGGTGTTGGTGAAGCTGCCGAGCGGGGCGCCGGCGGGCACCTGGAGCGTGACCGAAAACGTGCAGGATTCGCCCGGCGACAGGCTGCCGCCGGTGAAGCTCAGTTGGTCGGTCCCGCTGATGCTCGAACCCGGACCGCACACATCGCTCAAGGGCAGGCCCGTGGCCGCCAGGCCGGAAAGCGTGATTCCCAGGTCGTCGGTGAAAGCGATGCCGGTGGCGTCGCTTGTCTCCTCCGCACCGTGAGTGAGGGTGAACTGGAGGGTGACGGTGTCACCGGGTCGGACCGGGTCGTCGGTGAAAGACTTGGTCAGCCGCGGCGCCGCCACGACCACCAGATCGTCGCTCGCCGGGCTACCCGTCAGGGTCTCGGCGTCCACCGTCGCGGTCACGGGGCTGCTGGTGTTGGTGTAGATGCCACTCGGGGCGTCGGCCGGGACGTCGAGCACCACGTCGAAGGTGCAGACGTCGCCCGGTGTTCCAGCCGGCTCCAGCCGGCCGCCGGTGAAGACGAGTTGGGTCGGATCGGGCGGGAAGGTGGGAAACGGAGGGCTCGGGAGGTCATCGTTCGGGTCCTCCAGAGTGAGCTCCGACCCCGAGCCGCAAGGGTCGACCAGCGGATCCGGCTCTGTGCCGGACAAGGCCACCAAGCTGTTGGCCGCGAGCCCCGGGATGGCGCTGTTGAGATCGTCGGTGAAGGCGATGTCGGTGGCGGCCGAAGTCGTGCTGGGATTGACGATGGTGAAGCGTAGCGTCACCTGCCCACCGGCCCCCACCGGGTCGTCGATGAATTCCTTGCTGAAGAGCGGCGCGCTGCTGACGAACAGATCATCCGTCGCCGCGTTGCCGAAGCTCGGCTCGCCGAAGCCGAGGTCCGCCTCGATGTTGTCGGTCGTATTCGGGTAGTTCGCCGGCGTCGCTCCGGCAGGCACCTGGAGCGTGACGGTAAAGGAGCACTCGCTCGCCGCGGCGACAGTGCCTCCGGAGAAGGAAAGGGTCGACGTACCGCTCACCGTTCCCCCGCAGGCCGAGGCCGGTACGCCGGTGGCCACCAGGCCCGTG
This sequence comes from Wenzhouxiangellaceae bacterium, assembly GCA_040904965.1. Lineage (GTDB taxonomy): Bacteria > Pseudomonadota > Gammaproteobacteria > Xanthomonadales > Wenzhouxiangellaceae. Next base: position 59,395 of record JBBDSL010000117.1, on the reverse strand, counting down.
AGGGTGGCGTCGAGATCGTCGGTGAAATTCACCTCGGTGGCGTCGGCGGAGCGGGTGCGGTTGAGAATCGTGAATTCGAGGTCGACGGTGCCGCCCGGCGGCACGGGGTCGGCGAGGAATTCCTTGATCAGCACGATGTCGCCGGCGGTACTCTCGAGGGTGTCCACCGCCCGCCCGGAGGAACGGGACGCGGAATCGACGATGGATGAAAGATCGCTGGATACGTTGTCCAGGAAGCCGATGACGTTCGGAACGACGTCGACCGACACGGTGCAGGCCGCACCGGCGCCGATTGAGGCGTCACCGAAAAATGCCGCACCATACGAGACCGTCGAGGAGCCCGGGCTCGCGGTGAGAATTCCTCCCGTACACGTGGTCAAGGCGTTGGCGGGATCCGCCACAACCAGCCCCGAAGGAAGCGAATCGGAGAACGTGAGGTTGCTGGCCGACGAGCCGTTCGCGCTGTTGTCGATCGTGAAGGTGAGGGTGCTCCGGCTGCCCAACGGTCCGGATGACGGAGAGAAGCATTTGGAGAAGCCGGGGCGGTCGGTGGCGACGGCAAGGTCGGCGGTGGCCGTGCCGCTGTTGCCGGCGCTCGATGTGAGGTCGCCGGAAACGTTCATGTGTGTGCTCACGGTCGAGCTGGTGACCAGGACCGACACCGTGCAGGTGGCGCCGGCGGCGATCGAGCCGTCAGTAAAGGTGATCGTCCCGCCGCCGTCCGGGGCCGTGAGCGTGGCGGCCCCGCAATCCGTGCCTGGCGCGGCGGGATCGGCCAGGGTCACCCCCGCCGGCAGGTTGTCGGTGAAGGCGAGGTCGGTCACCTGGATGCCGCCGGCCGAGTTGTCGATCACGAAGACGAGTTCGGAGGCGCTCCCCGGGCCGATCGTTGCCGGATTGAACGACTTGGAAAATGCGGGCTGCGCGCTAGCCAGCGCTGGAAGCGCCATCCCTGCAATGGCGATTGCCGCGGCAATGGCAATCCGGGCAAAGGCATGAACTGGAGTGGTACGGAAACGAGTCGAAAGCATTGAAATTCCCTTTATTGCCGGAGTTTCTCCGGCCGATTGCGTGTGCCCGGATTGACTGGTCTGGTCGCGGCGCTGCATTGTTGGTATCCCCTTTCAGGCCGGTACGCAGGCTGAACCGGGCTGCGTTCTGGCACAATGGTCTTTCGCCTAGATTATCATCAATCCGCATCTGGAAAAAGTGGTATACATCACAAAATGAAACCGATAGTGGGTATTAGATTGCACATTCCGGGCGGGCATTCGCGGCCTGAAATCCATGCGGACAAAGGCTTTCGCGGGCTCCAAAGGTGGCATTTTGCTGCGGGCGCGGGGGTTGCGGGCTTGTCGCTGGCGTTGTCGGCGACTGCAATCGCGGCGCCAGTGTTCGAATTCCAGCCCGTGGAACTCGCCGTCTATACCCCGTCACCAGGCATGGGTACCGGCGCGGCCGTGGCGGATTTCGACGGCGACGGAGATCCCGACATCTTCGTGCCTGCCGGAGGGGGGGTGCCCAATCTGCTGTTTCGCAATCGCGGCGACGGTACGTTCGAGGAGGTCGCTGCAGACCTGGGCCTGGATGACACGCGCCAGGCACGCGTTGCGCTTTGGGTCGATTACGACGGCGACGGCGATCTCGACCTGTTCGTCGGCAGAGACTGTCATGTAACCGATTTCGACGGCATTTCCGGCCAGGTCCGTACCGCCGCGGGCGAATGCAATGTGCCTTTGCTGTCGCTCTTCGAACAACGACCGGACGGGTTTGTCGATATCACTAATGCCGTAGGGCTGACTGAAAGCGCCGGATCGCTGAACGGCACCTATCACACCGGCGGGCTCAGCGCCGCGGATATCAGCGGCGACGGCCTGCCGGATATCTACTTCGCGCGCTGGCAGACCATCCCGGAACTCTACATCAGCGATACGCTGTTCATCGAGGGCGGCGAGGCGTCGGGCTACAGCCGCGGAAGCGGCCTGACCGATATTGCCGAAGCCAGCGCCGGTTACTGGCAGGGACTGTTGCACGATTTCGACCGGGACGGACAGATCGATCTGTTCGTCAATATTGACTTCGCCGCCAATCAACTATGGATCAACGATGCAGATCTGAATCTGGTCGACGTCGCCTTTGAGGCCGGCGTGGATTCTTCATGGAACGAGATGGGTCTGGCCGCAGGCGATTACGACAACGATGGCGACATCGATGTCTACATTACAAACATTTTCGACTGGAATGAGCAGAACAGCCATAACCTGCTGTACCGGAATGATTCGGTGCAGGGCGCGGCCGCGTTCACCGAGCGGTCCGCGGCGCTCGGCGTCGGAGACACCGGCTGGGGCTGGGGGGCGACCTGGCTGGATGCCGATAACGACGGCGACCTGGACCTGGCCGCAACCAACGGCTATTGCCAGCCCGAACCCGATGTGTGCCCGGACGAATTCGACGACGATGTTTCCAGGTTTTTCGAAAACCCTGGTGACGGCAGCTCCTTTGACGAAGTCGGCAGCGCAGTCAGTTTCGACGATACCTTGACCGGCGGCGGCCTGGTCGCGGCCGACTTCGATGGCGATGGAAGACTGGACCTGCTGCAAACGGCGATCGACCCGGCAACCGCGCCGGAGCCGCTGGAGCGCGGCGCACGCCTGACGATTTATTTCAACCGGGCGGTCGATGGTGCCGGGACCGCGCCGTTCGTCAACGTTCGCCCGCGCATCGAGGGGCCGAACTCGCACGCGCTGGGTGCCATGGTGCGCTTGTTCATGGACAACGGCCAGACCTTGACCCGGCTGGTTGCCGCAGGCGAGAGCTGGATGAGCCAGAGCCCGGCGACACTGCACTTCGGTCTGGGCACCGCGGCGGCCATCGAACGCATGGAAATCGACTGGCCCGGCGATGACGCCGACAGCGTAGTGGAAGACATTGCGATCAATACCGTCATCACCGTGAACGGGCCGGAGACCGTGTTCAAATCGGGTTACGAGTAGGAGCGGTATCGGGTGCCAGTTTCCGTCATCGCCGATACTGGGGCGATGGACGACGCGATCAGCAATGACATTCTTGGCTGCGCACGGGATGCGCTGGTGGACCTTCTGCCGGAAGTCTGGGGGGTGTATGTCCATGGCAGTTTCGCGCGCGGCGATGCCAGGCCGGACAGCGATCTGGACCTGGCCGTCCTTTTGCCACCGGACCCGGTGGTCGAGGAACCGTGGGAGTTGGCAGAGAAGCTCGCCATTCGGGTTGGGCGGGACGTGGATCTGGTCGACCTGCGCCAGGCCAGCGATGTGCTGCGCATGCAGGTGCTTGAGGATGGCCAGGAGCTGTACAATGCGCGACCGGGCGAAGTGCTGGCGTGGGAATCTCAGGCAATGACCCGTTACGGGCACTACCGGCGCGAAGTTGCCGGGCTTGTCGAGCAGTTCAGGGAAACCGGAATAGGCTACGCGGGCTCGCGGCAATGAGTGCCCGAGAGAAACGTATCACGCCACCTTGGGAGAACGATTGAAGAAGATGGTCGGGTTTCGCAATATTGCGGTGCACCAGTACCGGAGCCTGTCGCCCGAAATCGTCGCTGCCGTTATTGATTCGAACCTTGACGACCTGCTCGAATTCTCGGAACAGGTGCGCCGCATCGTTGATCATTGAACCCATTGTCGGGATTGCGTCCGAACCTGCGATTGCTTGTTTCGCCACCGTACGATTGGCGCCGCGCTGGCCAGGGCGCCCATTCCGGCGAGCAGGAGCGTGCCGGTGACCGGATCAAGGACGTAGTAGCGCCCGGCATGGGGGCCGGGGATCCAGGTGTTGTAGCTGGGTTGGCGTTCGATAGGTTGGAGTCGGGTCGGGTCCGGTGACGTGACGTTGAGGGCGGCCACGCCCAGCAGCATGGCGGTGCCCAGCCAGGCGAAGCCGACAAGGCCGTAGCGGGCGGACCGTTGTATTAGCGTCATCGCGGGCTTGATTCGGGATCCGGTTTCGCAGGTCGGGTTGGCGAAGCGTAACCCGGAGAATTGGTAAGGTCGCGGGTGTCGGCTTGTGGTTTGTCCAGGCCGACCTGCGCGTGAATCGTCGGGGACGCCGCCCCGACCTAGGGCGCTCATGGGCAGATTGTCGAGGTCCCGGATCACGCCGCGCTTCGCGCATCGTTTCCGGGACGACGGGGTGGCTCCGGCACTGGCGGAATCGCGCGATTGGGCAGGTTGGCCCGGGGCAAAACCGAAATAGAGCAGCAGACCGGCGGCGCCGCCCAGGAGGTTGAGCAGGAAGTCGTTGAAGTCCAGGTAGTTGCTGTAGCTGACCGTGATCCAGGTGTATTGCAGCACTTCGTCGGCGATGCCGAGCACGGTGACGGCGAGCAGCACGGGGCCGACGGCGAAGGCGGTGCGGTTGGGATCGTGCAGCCGGGCCAGCATCCAGGCCAGCAGCGCGTATTGCGGGTAGTGCAGGTACTCGGCAAAGGAATAGATCAGGAACCGGTCGACCAGTACCGCGGCGACCAGCCAGGTGGCCCATGCGGCCAGTGTGGCGGCACGGTTGGTTCCATGCCGGGCGCGCCGGGCCTGCCAGATGACGACCGCGGCGAGCAGCAGCGCGCCGGCGTGCGGCAGGAACTCGGCCAGCCGGTAGCTGCCCAGCAAGTCGGATTCGCGTCGTTGCACCAGCCATAGTGAGACTTCCAGGTGGCCGAGCACACTGGCTGCGTAGTAGCCGATGACGGCGGTGACGCCGACGAGTTCGCGGGCGCTCATGCCAGGCTGCGGCCGGGGGCCGTGGAGTGTTCGGGAGGCGCCTCCGTCGTCCCGAAAACGGCCCGGCGGATTCGGCTCCCCAAGCGCCTCCCGTCGTCCCGGAAACAACGCGTGCAGCGTAGCCCACACCCGTCATCCCGGAAACGAAGCGCGCAGCGCGGCGTTATCCGGGACCTCGAAATGTTGCCCGTGAACCTGGATGCAATTGAATTTCCGGTTCGTCGGGGACGTCGCTGCGACCTGCGGACAGGGATGCATGCATCGTCATCCCGGACGGCGAAGCCGATCCGGAATCTCGAGACGCGGGCAGGATCCGGGCTCACAACTAACGTCGCGAGATCCCGGATAACGCCGCGCGATGCGCGCCGTTTCCGGGACGACGGGGAGTAGAAAATTTTCGGGCTAGATGCGTCGGGGACGTTGCCCCGATCTACGCCAGATTTTGATGTCGGCGGCATTGTCCCGGCGCCCGGACATTTGCCGGTAATGAACACCGCGAGGTTGCCGATCCGGCCGCCGTCTTCGTGGTACTCGGTTGGACCCTCGTAACCCCGCGCGTCGCGCTGCGCCGTGATTTCATTTTCGCCGGCCGTATCGATGAAAAACGCGATCGCGTTCTGGGCCGCCGCACCCAGGCCGAATTCGTTGGTGGTGTAAGTGTCGTCGCCGGCGTAGTCGATCAGCGCGGCGAGGGCCAGATCCCAGGCCGCGCCCTGGCTCGCCGACGGGCCGGCCGTGTAGGTGTCGTTGCCGGCTTCGTCGCGCAGCAGTCCGATGCCCATGTGGGCTGCCGCGCCCTGGTTGTAGCGGCCGCCGGAATAAGTGTCATTGCCTGCTTCATCAAGCAGCACGCCCGCACCCAGGTAGTAGCCCGTTCCCTGGCCGAAGTTGCCGGCGGTGTATTGGTCGTCGCCGCCGTGATCGTGCAGCAGGCCGATGCCGCCGGCGATGTCGGTACGAAATCCCATGCCCATGCCTTGCGAGAAAGCCTGGTAGTTGCCGGCCACGTCGTAGCTCGACGGATGCTTGTTGCCGGCGATGTAGACATCGTTGCCCGCGCGGTCGGAAAGCACGCCGGTGCCGAGCGCGCCGCCGAAGCCCTGGGCGAAGCGGGCGGCGGTATAGAGGTCGTCGCCGGCGTTGTCGACCAGCACGCCCATACCGGCCAATGCCGCACCCTGGGCCAGTTCGCCGGCCAGGTAGCGGTCGTTGCCGGCGTGGTCGTAGAGCATGCCGATTCCGGCGATGGCCGCGCCTTGAGCGATGTTGGTTCCAGACCACGTGTCGTCGCCGGCGTGGTCGACGATCAGGCTGGCGCCCAGTACGCTGCCGGCCTGGCCGACATAGTTGTCGTTGCCTGCCAGGTCGATGATGATGCGCACGCGCCCGTCCGGGGGCAGTGCATAGATGTCGTCGCCGCCGGTATCGATGATGAGCGTCGCGGGGCCGGTGTAGATGTTTCTGCCCGGGCCGCCGACAATCACCGCACCATGGGGAGTCTGTTCGGCGTACGGAATGCCGCCGGTTGCGTGGCGAGCCAGCCATTCCGGGGTTTGGCGGACGGGCCGAGCGCGGAATTCTTCGGCCAGCGCATGTGCCAGTTCTGGCCGTGTCAGCCCGGCGAGCAGGGCGGCGGCGGATTCCAGGGCGGCGAAATCGATGCGCGCGTGGATTTCGACCAGCGTGTTGCCGTGGTCGCGTTGTTCAAGATCGCTGCCGTTGGCGGTGTCGCCGAACAATGCCGGCAGTAATCGGTGCAGGTCGCTCGCTTGCTCCCCGGTAATCTCGCCCAGTGCGGCGTCCACCTGTTCGTGGATTCGGTCCAGGCGTTCGAGGGCTGCGTCGAGGGCGGTCGTCCCGGCCAATGCCAGCGGCTTTGCCCTGGGCAGCAGCGAAGGTCGGGCGGTTGATGCACGCGCCAGCGCCTGCGGGTCGGCGAACAGGTTTGCGACGAGTTCGCGCGGGGCGTGACCGGATTGGTCGACGGCGTTTTCGATGGACCCTTGCAATGCGTCCAGGCGCTCCGATGCGCCGCTCGCGGCCAGGTGTCGCCGGAGTTCGGCGGGCGCGTCGACGCAGGCGTTGCCGGATTCCGGGTGCGCCGGTTGCGCGAACCCGGCGAACGCGATGGTCAGCATCGCCGCGGCGAGGCGTAGTGTGGCGCAACGGTGCATTGGGAAAGGTTATCAGGCCGGGGGTTGGTGGCGGGCATACGAAACCCGTGAATCCACAACGTTACGGGTCGGGGCTACGTCTCCGACGGAATGGGGCGCTGTCGCCGACGATAGGGCAACGTCGCGAGGTCCCGGATAATGCCGCGCTGCGCGCGTCATTTCCGGGATGACGGGGGTGGGGGCCGCGCCGCGCGTGTCATTTCCGGCGACGACGGAGGTGGGCCGCGCTGCGCACGTCTTTTCGGGGACGATGGGGGGTGGGGTGTCGGCCATGCCGGGCCGACATGCGGCTGCCGGCGGGCGTATACCATTGACGACTTTACGAACACGAAGATCGGACGGTGCCGCGAATGCGTGTATTGCATGTCGGAAAGTTCTTTGCGCCGTTTGCCGGTGGCATCGAGAATTTCATGCTCGATCTTTTGCGCGCCTGCAGTGCCGGGGGCGTGGTACAGGCGTGCCTGGTGCACGAGGCGCCGGGGCAGAGAGGATTGACCGGCGGCGCGTTCGATTTTCTCCAGCACTTCCGGCGCGTGCCCACGCTTGGGCAGGTCAGCTATGCGCCGGTCAGCCCGGGTTTCGGCCGTGCGCTGGAGCGCATGCTGGTCGATTTCCGGCCCGATGTGTTGCACCTGCACCTGCCGAATACCTCGGCATTCTGGGCGCTGCGGAGCCGGCGGGCGCGGGCGATTCCGTGGGTGGTGCACTGGCATTCGGATGTGGTTGGTCCGGGACTGGATACGAAGCTGAAGATGCTGTACCCGCTGTATCGACCGTTGGAGCAGGCGTTGCTGCGGCGCGCCGAAGTGATATTAGCGACCTCGCCGCCTTACCTGGACAGCAGCCGCGCACTGCGGCCCTGGCGCGACAAGTGCCGGGTGATTCCGCTCGGGCTGGAGCCGGTGCGTATGGATGCTTCTCCGGAGTCCGGTGAGACGATCTGGCGTTTTCCCGAAAAGCTCAAGGCGCTGGCGGTCGGGAGGTTGTCGCGCTACAAGGGTTTCGATGTGCTGATGCGGGCCGCGCGGGAGGTCGAGGATGTGGAACTGGTGATTGCCGGCAGCGGCGAGCAGCACAAGCGCCTGGAAAGATTGTTGCCGGCCGCGGCCGGGGACCGAATCCGGTTGGTGGGCAATGTATCGGACGACCGGCGCAACCGGCTGCTGGCCGGATGCGATCTGTTGTGCATGCCGTCGCTCAACCGGGCCGAGGCATTCGGGCTTTCGCTGCTTGAGGCCATGGCGGCGGGCAAGCCGGCGATCGCGACGCGGGTTCCCGGCTCCGGCATGGGATGGGTGGTGCAGCACGAGCGCACCGGTTGGCTGGTCGAGGCCGGCGATGCCGGGGCGTTGACCGCTACGCTTGGGCGTTTGGCGGCGGATCGGTCGGTGCTGGCCATGGCAGGCGAGCGGGCGCGGCAGCGGTTCGAGACGCAGTTCGGCATCGACGCGGTGGCGGGCGAGGTTGTAGAGGTATACAAGTCCCTGGTTGCGTAGGTCGGGTCGCCGTCGCCGAGGAAGCGAAAACATCTCGAGGTCCCGGATAGCGCCACGCTGCGCGCGTCGTTTCCGGGACGACGGAGGGGCTGGAGGCGTCGGCCGCGCCGGCCGATCTACGGCTCATCGGGGAATGTCGGCCTACGGCCTTCGGCCCAAGCTGATCTGCACCTTATTGTGTGCGCTGCATGATTTCGCCGGCCAGCGGGTTGTCCGGTGCCACCTGGATGACCTGGCGGGCCAGATTGCGTGCGCGGGCGCGGTTGCCGAGCTGGAATTCGGCGACCGCCAGGTACGACATGGCGTTGACAGTGGGATTGAGGCGCGCCGATCGCTCCAGGTCGTCTCGCGCCCGGTTGTATTCGCCCAGCCCAAGGTAGGCACGACCCCGGGCTTCATAATAAAAGGCCTGCTCGGTGTTATTGAGTTCCTCCACGGGTACTTCCATCGCCAGCTCGATGGCTTCGCGATTGCGCTCGGTGTAGTGCAATGCAAAGATCATGTTCACCATCGTGGGTGGACGCAGCGCCCCGCCCTCGTACCGCTCGGCGTTTTCGGTGGCTTTTTCCAGCGCTTCCAGAGCATCGCTGAATTTTCCGTCGCGCATCAGTTCCTTGCCCAGACTGGTCCAGGCGCGCTGCGACCGGGGTGTTACCCGGGTTTCGTTTTCGAGAAATGCAATGCGGTCGGCCCACAGACTGTTGCGGGCATGGGTGAGGGTTGCAAGCAGCACGAGAATCAGGATGACTGCAGCCACGCCTGCCCGGTACCGGCTGACGCCCCGGGCCATCACGCTCATCGCGAGGCCGGCGATCAGTGCGAGTCCCGCATTGGGCAGGTAGGTCCGGTGCTCGAAGGCCACGTCGATGATGGGCAGGAAACCCGACTCGATCAGGTGCGCCAGGTAGTAGAAAAAAACGCCGAAGGTGACCAGCGGCAGCTTGCGCCAGAACGCCGCGGCAACGGCCATCACGGCAGCATGGCCGAGCCCCATGAATACCGTGGCTGCGGCCGAAAAGCCCTGGGCAGTGGCGATATCGTACTCCAGGCGCTGCTCGCCGATCAGCAGGAACAACCCGATGTAACGCCACAGCACTTCCATTTGGGTGGCCAGGTAGTCGAGACGGCTGATCTGATCGGTTTCGCGCGTCAGCCCGGCGATGTCGAATGCCGGCAGGGTCAGCAGCCAGGCACCGGCGATGGCTAGTCCCGCCGCAGCGGCCAGTGTTGCGCCCCATGCGCGAGGGGAAAGGCGGCGGAAGAACACCAGTTCGATCAGCAGCAGCGCCAGCGGCAGCGTGGCCGCGGTCTGCTTGCTCAGCGCGGCCAACGCCAGGCAGGCCAGGGCGAGGCCGTACAACGGTATCGAGCCACGCAGTCGGGCCCAGACGAACGCCGCCATGGAGGCCAGGTAGAACATCGCCATCAGCGAGGTGTAGCGTTGCACGATGTAGGTGATTGCCTGGGTCTGCAGCGGATGCAGCAGGAAGATCGCCACTGCAATCCACGCAACCCAGCGCAGCATGGCCGGGTCGCCGGCTGCAAGAGCCGGGGTTTGCAGCAGGCCGCGGATTAGCCAGAACAGGCCGATGCCGGCGATCGCGTGAATCAGGAAGTTGACCAGGTGGAAACCGAATACCGATTCGCCGTGCAGGGTGTAATTGGCGGCGAAGGTCAGTGAAGCAATGAATCTGGCCTCCGAGAAGTGCCAGATCGAGGCAATGTCGGAGACGTCCTGCAGCAACGGGTTCTCGAGGATGATTCTGAAGTCGTCGAGAAAGAACCGGGCGTCGAACGAGGGCAGGTAGGCCAGCAGGGTTGCCAGCAGCAGCGCGGCGACCCACGCTGCCGGGTGAATGATGATGCGCTTTGCCAATTCCATGTTTCCCGTCCCTTCTTTCACTCTTGTGCTCTGGCGCTGGAAATTCAGGTTTACTCCTGCTGATCCATGCGCGCCCTGAGTTCTCGCACCTCCTGTTCGAGAATGGCGGTTTTCTGAGCCAGGCGCAGAAGACGCCGACGGTTGGTCGAGACCTCCAGGTCTTCGAGCAGCACCTTGACCAGCAGCGTCAGGATGGCGAGGAAGAACAGCAGCGAAGGCGGGTAGCTGACGCCCACCGAGCGTGCCAGCGAATCCAGCAATCCGGGCACCAGGCCGAACAGTGCGATCAGGCCCGAGACCGTCAGCCACCACAGCGAGTGGCGGATCGGCAGGCGGTCGCGGCGGATCAGCCACAGGATCAGGGCCACCATGGCGACCGCCAGGCTGCCGGCAAAAAGCTGCATGGAGATCACCGGCGCTTTCTCCTGGCGGGCATGCGCCGGGAGCTTCCGATCAACGCGGTGTAAATCAGGTAGTAGGCCACCATCGGCCAGGAATTGAAAATGCGCGACATGCCGTGGCAGCGCGCCTGCATATCCACGCCGATTTCGCTGATGCGCAGATTGCTTTGACGCAGGCACAGCAGTACGCCGACATCCTGGTACTCGATCAGCGTATGTTGCTGCGAAGCCAGCAGGTCGACGGCGGCCCGGTCATAGACCCGGAACCCGGATGTAAGGTCGTTGATCTGCAGCCCGCTGAACCAGCGAAGGGTGCGCCAGGCGATTCTGCGCCGGCGATTGGCCCGTTCGACACAGGCGCCGATCACGACGTTGGGCGAGTCGGGCGCGTCCATGCCGCCGAGCAAATTGGCGATGTCCTCGGGGTTGTGCTGGCCGTCGGCGTCGAGCGTGACCACATGGCTGCAACCGCAATGCTGCGCGTAGCGCAAGCCGGTCTGTATGGCCGCCCAGGATCCGGAGTGAAAGGGCAATTCGAGCACGGTTGCGCCGGCGGCGCGGGCAACTTCCCGCGTGCGGTCGGTGGAGTGGTCGTCGACAACGATGGCTTCGAATCCGCTTGCAATTACGCGTTTGACGACTGCGCCGACATCGGCTTGCTCGTCGCGCGCCGGCACCACCGCCATGACGCGCAACGCCGGAGCGCGCATGGGCGTGACCGACGCGCCCGCGGTTGCGGCACGGTCTTTCCTTTTCATCGTCCCCGGCTGATTCATGGACGAGACGCCTGCGAAAGTAGCGGAAAGTATACCCAGTTATTCCGTCAGTTGCCGCATGCATACGAATACAATCAGCCCGCCTCGGCCTGGCGGACGCCTTCGATGGAAAGCGTGAGTTCGACTTCGCGCGCCGATTCGCCCAGGTCGTAGGCTATGCCCCAGTCGGCCAGTGTCAGCGACGTCGTGCCTTCGAACCCGCGGCGGTAACCGCCCCATGGGTCTTTGCCGGCGCCGATCTGGGTGACGTCGATGCTGACCTCCCGGGTCTCGCCCATGAAGTGCAGGTTGCCGGTCAACCGATAGCTTTCGTCGCCCAGCGGGGTGAACGCGGTGGACTCGAACTCGGCCACGGGGTGATCGGCGACGGTCAGGAAATCCTCGCCGCGCAGGTGCTCGTCGCGCCGTTCGTGATTGGTATCAATGCTCGGCGTCTGTACCGTGACATTCACCCTGGAATTCTCGGGGTTTTCGGTGTCGAAGGTGAATTCGCCCTCGAAATCGTTGAACCGACCGTAGAGCCACGAAAAACCCAAGTGCGGTATTCGGAACTGGATGAAGGCGTGCTGGCCGCGGGTATCGATCACGTATCGCTCGGCGGCCGACGCCGCGCCGGTTGCCAGCAGCGCCAAGCCCAGCAGGACGGCGAATGCGGTTCTGGTTTGCATGTAGAATTTTCCTTCCGATGTTAATCCGATCCGCATGATGAATCATCCGGCGTGAAAAATCAGGCATGCGTTGCGCCTTCGCCCCTTTGCCTTGCAGGCGAATCCGTCTGGAGCCCTGAATGAGGCAGGATTAACGACGGGGTTAGTCAGTGGCGGGTACACTACGCACCCGGAATCCACAGGCCACGGTCGGCTCGCTAATGAACAAAATTGCACGCATGCCGCTTATTGCGGGGAACTGGAAAATGAACGGCCAGGCGGCCATGGCCGAGGCGCTGGTCGACGCGATTGCCGCGGGCATGCGCGGCGATGACGTCGGCGTGCTGGTGATTCCGCCGTTTCCGTATCTGGCCCGGTTGCGCGATCGCGTGGCATCGGCCGGCATGTCGCTGGGGGCGCAGGACCTCAGCGCGCATGAATCCGGCGCCTATACCGGCGAGGTCTCCGGTGCCATGTTGGCCGATGTGGGTGCCGGATACGTGCTGGTCGGTCACTCCGAGCGGCGCCGGATGCACCATGAAACCGACGCCGTGGTGGCGGCCAAGTTCGAGGCTGCGCTGGCCGCCGGTCTGAAGCCGGTGCTGTGCGTCGGCGAAACGCGCGAGCAGCGCGAGGCCGACGAGACCGAAACCGTGGTCGCCGCCCAGGTCGACGCGGTGATTGCGCGTTGCGGTGCCGCGGCGCTCGCCGGGGCGGTCATCGCCTATGAGCCGGTCTGGGCGATCGGCACCGGACTGGTGGCCACGCCGGATGAGGCGCAGCAAGTTCATGCGTTCATTCGGGCACGTCTGGCCGGTCACGATGCTACAATAGCGGGCCGTATTCAGATCCTCTACGGCGGCAGCATGAAACCGCAGAACGCGGCCGAGTTGCTGGCCTGCGAGGATATCGACGGAGGTCTCATCGGAGGCGCTTCGCTGAAGGCAGACGATTTCCTCGCGATTGTTGCGGCAGGGATCGCGATGGCCGGCTGAGCCGGGAATCGAATTTGGGTTGTCCGGGCGAATTGCAGATGTGAACGCCTCGGGTAACGCAGGAAAAATTGAACTGGAATAGGCATGTTTACAACGTTAATGGTTTTTCAAGTCCTGATTGCCGCCGGCCTGATCGCGATCGTGCTGGTACAGCGCGGCCCGGGCGCCACCATGGGTGCCGCGTTCGGCTCCGGCGCCTCGGGTACGGTTTTCGGATCGCGCGGCGCGGGCAATTTCCTGACCCGCACCACCAGCTGGCTGGCGGTGGGCTTCATGGGCATCAGCCTGACGCTCGCGGTCATTGCCACCAGCTTCAGTAGCGGTGACGGTTCCGACTCCGGGTTGTTCGGTTCGATGCCCGCGCCGCAGGAACAGGTCGAAGAAAGTGACGAAGGTGCCGCCGCGATCGAGTCGGTGATCGACGACCTCGACAATGCACCCGCCGAGTCCGCCGACGATGCCTCGCAGTCGGGTGAAGCGGTGGCCGAAGACGCGGTGCCTGAAGATCCGGTGCCCGAAGAGGACGACGGCGACCTGCCGGATCCACCGCCAGGTTCTTGATTCAATAAGTTTCGCTCGAGTTTCTGCCGAAGTGGTGGAATTGGTAGACACGCTGTCTTGAGGGGGCAGTGGCCTATTGGCCGTGCCGGTTCGAGTCCGGCCTTCGGCACCAGAAATTCGATAACGATTGTGGATTTGCGCAAAGCCGGCCGGGCAAACGGCGGTTCCGGTTCCCGGCTTGGGTCGCTCGCAGACAATCGTCCAGTGACACGTGGTCTGCGCCTGCGGCGCCGGCCGTAGTAAACGCGACGCCGGTGCGCTTCGCCAAAAGTGGAACATGCAGTCATGCTGACCGAATATTTTCCAATTCTGGTATTTCTCGGCATCTCCACCGGGATGGGTATTGGCCTGATGGCCGCTGGCGGCATCCTGGGTCCGCGCCATCCCAACAGCGCAAAGCTCTCGCCCTACGAATGCGGCTTCGAGGCATTCGAAGACTCGCGCATGAAATTCGACGTGCGCTTCTACCTTGTGGCGATCCTGTTCATCATCTTCGATCTCGAGATCGCGTTCCTGTTTCCGTGGGCGGTGGCGCTGGACACCATCGGCATGACCGGTCTGGTCGCGATGGCGATTTTTCTGGCGGTGCTGGTCATCGGTTTCATCTACGAATGGAAGAAAGGTGCGCTTGAATGGGAATGACGGACGCCACGCAGACGGACAAACTCTTTAACGTCGACGATATTCTCCGGCCGAACGCCGACAGCAACCCGCTGGCCGGCCGCGGGTGGGCGACAACCAATGTCGATGCCCTGGTCAACTGGGCCCGGACGGGCAGCATGTGGCCGATGACGTTCGGCCTGGCGTGTTGCGCGATCGAAATGATGCACGCCGGCGCATCGCGCTACGATCTGGACCGCTTCGGCGTGGTATTCCGGCCCAGCCCGCGCCAGTCCGACGTGATGATCGTGGCCGGGACGCTGTGCAACAAGATGGCGCCGGCGCTGCGCAAGGTCTACGACCAGATGCCCGACCCCAAGTGGGTGATTTCCATGGGCTCGTGTGCCAACGGTGGCGGTTACTACCATTATTCCTACGCGGTCACGCGCGGCTGCGACCGGATCGTGCCGGTCGACGTCTACGTGCCGGGTTGCCCGCCGTCGGCCGAGCAGCTAATCTACGGGATCATCCAGTTGCAGAAGAAGATTCGCCGCACCAACTCCATCATGGCGCCGGCGGCATGAGCGACTTCAGCCAACGCAACCAGCCGCTGGTCCGGCGCCTTCGGGAGACCCTGGGCGACAAGCTGGCCGACATTCGCCAGGTACGCAAGCAGCTCGTGGCCGAGATTGCACCGATCGACTGGATCGAATGCTGTCGCGCGCTGCGCGATACCGACGGCCTTGAATTCGACACCATGATCGACCTTTGTGGCGTGGATTTCCTGGGCTACGGCGACGACGAGTGGGAAACCGCCGAAGCCACCGGCAGCGGTTACTCGCGCGGTGTCGACGCGCTCGGCCCGGGCCGCTTCGACTGGGAAAACCGGCCCGAGGCCGAACGCATTCCGAACCGTTTCGCGGTGGTGGTGCATCTTCTGTCGACGCGCAACAACCGGCGTCTCCGGCTGCGCTGTTATGCCGAGCAGGCCGATTTCCCGGCCGTGCCTTCCATTGTCGATATCTGGAATTCGGCCAACTGGTACGAACGCGAAGCCTTTGATCTGTTCGGTATTGTGTTCGAGGGCCATCCGGACCTGCGCCGTATCATGACCGACTACGGTTTCATCGGCCACCCGTTCCGCAAGGACTTCCCGCTGATCGGCAACGTGACCGTGCGTTACGACGAAGACCGTGGCCGCGTGATTTACGAACCCACTGAAATCGAGCCGCGAGTGCTGGTGCCGCGCGTGATACGCCGCGATTCGCGCTATGTCGGCGACGAACTCGACCGACGGGAGGCGCCCACCAGTGGCTGAGATCAAGAACTACACGCTGAACTTCGGCCCGCAACATCCGGCCGCGCACGGTGTATTGCGCCTGATCCTGGAAATGGACGGCGAGGTGGTCCAGCGCGCCGACCCGCACGTCGGCCTGCTGCACCGGGCCACCGAGAAGCTTGCCGAGTCCAAGCCGTACAACCAGTCCATCGGTTACATGGACCGGCTGGACTACGTTTCCATGATGTGCAGCGAGCACGCTTACGTGCGCGCTATCGAACAATTATTGGGCGTCGAACCGCCCGAGCGCGCGCAGTGGATCCGGACGCTGTTCGACGAGATCACCCGCCTGATGAACCACCTGATGTGGCTGGGTGCCAACGGTCTGGATCTCGGCGCCATGACGCTGTTCCTGTACTGCTTCCGCGAGCGCGAATACCTGCTCGACGCCTACGAGGCCGTCAGCGGCGCGCGCATGCATGCAACCTATTACCGGCCGGGCGGTGTCTACCGCGACCTGCCGGACGAAATGCCGAAGCTTGCCGAGTCGCGCTTTCGCAAGGCTTCCGACGTCAAGCGCATGAACGAATGGCGCGAAGGCTCGATGCTGGATTACCTCGATGCGTTCATGACCTACCAGGCCGAACGCATCGACGACTACGAAACGTTGGTTACCGACAACCGGATCTGGAAGCAGCGCAACGTCGGCATCGGCGTGGTCTCGCCCGAACGCGCGCGCCAGCTCGGCTTCACCGGGCCCATGCTCAGGGGCTCGGGTGTCGCCTGGGACCTGCGCAAGAAGCAGCCCTATGCCAGGTATCGCGAAGTCGATTTCGATATTCCGGTCGGCGTCAATGGCGATTGCTACGACCGCTACCTGGTACGGGTCGAGGAAATGCGCCAGTCGGTGCGCATCTGCCAGCAGTGCATCGGCTGGCTGCGCGACAACCCGGGCGCGGTAATGGTGGGCAACTACAAGGTCGCGCCGCCGTCACGCAAGGAAATGAAGGATGACATGGAAGCGCTCATTCATCACTTCAAGTTGTTCACCGAAGGCTACTGCGTGCCCGAAGGCGAGACCTACGCCGCGGTCGAGGCGCCCAAGGGCGAGTTCGGTTGCTACATGATTTCCGACGGCGCCAACAAGCCGTTCCGCGTGCACCTGCGCGCACCGGGCTTTGCCCATATCTCGGCCATGGATGAAATGGTGCGCGGGCATATGCTGTCAGACGTGGTGGCCGTCATTGGTACGCAGGACATCGTGTTTGGCGAGATTGATCGCTAGGAGTTTTATAGATGCAAGCGCATGAATCACTGGTTGAAGGCAAGGCCGAGGTGCTGAGCGAGGAGACGCGTAGCACCATCGATCACTGGCGCGCCAAGTTTCCGGAAGGCATCGAGGGTCGCCGTTCGGCGGCCATCCAGGCGCTGGTCGCCGCACAGCATCAGAACGGCGGCTACCTGACTTCAGAACTGATGGATGCCGTTGCCGATTATCTCGAGCTTCCGCCGGTGTGGGTCTACGAGGTCGCGACGTTCTACTCGATGCTGGAGACAAAGCCGGTCGGGCGGAATTCAATATCGATCTGCACCAACATCTCGTGCATGCTGTGCGGCGCCGACAAGGTGGTCAAGTACGTCGAGGACAAGCTCGGCATCAAGATGGGCGAGAGCACTTCGGACAACCGCATCTTCCTGAAGATAGAGGAAGAATGCGTGGCCGCCTGCACCGGCGCACCGATGATGATCGTCAATGGTCATTACCACGAAAACCTGACCGAAGACAAGATCGACGAAATTCTGGATGGGCTGGAATGAGAAGGGCTGAAGTGTCAAAGTGCCAACGGGATGGCTGCCGGCCGAAGGATGTGATTTCGGGACTCGGGACTCGGGACTCTTTCTCGGGACTCGGGACTCGGGACCCGGGACTCGAAGGTGCATCACTTGGCGGGGATATTTGCCGGCAAGTTGCAGTCTGGAAAAACGGTGCCATCGGTCCAAAAGCAGTCTGCGCGGTATGCGACGGCCAGCGATCGTGGTCGACCCGCGAGTCCCGAGTGCCGAGTCCCGAGTCCCGTCCGGATCGAAACCGGCGAGTCTCCATTGGCCACCAAACTCAATTGTCTGCACGCAGAATCGAAGGTGCCCTCCATGGCTGAACACAATGTCTGCTTTACGCACCTCGACGAGCCGGATTGCTGGTCGCTGGACGCCTACAGGCGCCACGGCGGCTACGAGGCCTGGGAGAAAATCCTGGCCAACAGGACGCCGCAGGAAGACATCATCGAGGAAGTCAAGAAATCCTCGCTGCGCGGGCGCGGCGGCGCGGGTTTTCCGACCGGTCTGAAGTGGTCTTTCATGCCGCGCTCGGCGCCGGTGCAAAAGTATCTGCTTTGCAACTCGGATGAATCCGAGCCGGGCACCTGTCACGACCGCGACATCCTGCGCTACAACCCGCATGCGGTCATCGAAGGCATGGCCATCGGCTGCTACGCAATGGGCGCGACCGTCGGCTATAACTACCTCAGGGGCGAGTTCCACCACGAGCCGTTCGAGCGTTTCGAGGCGGCCCTGAAAGAAGCCTATGAAGCCGGGTTGCTGGGCAAGGACATCAACGGCTCGAGTGTGGACGTCGATATTTACGCCGTTCTCGGTGCCGGCGCCTACATCTGCGGCGAGGAAACCGCGCTGATGGAATCGCTGGAAGGCAAAAAGGGCCAGCCGCGCTTCAAGCCGCCGTTTCCGGCCAACTTTGGTGTCTACGGCAAGCCGACGACGATCAACAACACCGAAACCCTGGCATCGGTGCCGGCCATCATGCGCAAGGGCGGCGACTGGTTCCTGGAGCTGGGCAAGCCCAACAACGGCGGGCCGAAAATCTTCTCGGTGTCCGGCCACGTGAGCAAGCCGGGCAACTTCGAGGTGCCATTGGGCACGCCGTTTTCGGAATTGCTGGAAATGGCCGGCGGCATGCGCGACGGCAACGCGCTCAAGGGCGTGATTCCGGGCGGCTCGTCGATGCCGGTGTTGCCGGCCGACACCATGATGGAGGTCACCATGGACTTCGATGCCCTGCAGAAAGCCGGCTCCGGCCTGGGTTCGGGCGCGGTGGTGGTGATGGACGAAACCACCTGCATGGTGCGCGCCTGCACCCGGATCGCGCGTTTTTACTACGCCGAGTCCTGCGGCCAGTGCACGCCGTGCCGCGAGGGCACCGGCTGGATGTACCGGGTACTCAAGCGAATTACCGAAGGGCAGGGCCGTCCGGAGGACATCGACCTGCTGGCATCGGCCGCCGGCCAGATCGAGGGTCACACCATCTGCGCCTTCGGCGAAGCCGCGGCCTGGCCGGTGCAGGGCTTCCTGCGCCACTTCAGGCACGAATTCGAGTACTTCATCGAACACGGCCGCTCCATCGTCGACGAAAAGATCGGCGCCGCGGCTTGATTGAGCGGTTGGAACTGAAGAATCTTTTGCCGCGGATTAGCGCGGATGAACGCGGATTAAAGCGAAAAAAATATGAGTTGTTGTTTTCATTTGATTGGCTTTCAGTTATGCGCAGACTCAAATGGCAATGGTAGTTCTGTGGAAAATGGTACAGACACTTTATTAATGGTTTTATCCGCGTCCATCCGCGTTAATCCGTGGCAAAAGAGTATTTCGGGTTAAAAGTATCCGCGGCTAAAACGGTTTTTTCTGGAACACGATATGGCAACGATTGAAGACAAAGACACCGACCTGGTGACCATCGAGGTCGATGGACGCGAGATCGAGGCGCGCAAGGGTGAGATGATCATCCAGGCGACCGATCGCGCCGATATCGAGATTCCGCGATTTTGTTATCACCACAAGTTGTCGATTGCGGCCAACTGCCGCATGTGCCTGATCGACGTGGAGAAGGCGCCCAAGCCGTTGCCGGCCTGTGCCACGCCGGTGGCAGAGGGCATGAAGATCTTTACCCGGTCGCGGCGAGCGGTGGATGCGCAGCGCGGGGTGATGGAATTCCTGTTGATCAACCACCCGCTGGATTGCCCCATCTGCGACCAGGGCGGGGAATGCGAGCTGCAGGACCTGGCGATGGGCTACGGCCGCTCGATTTCGCGCTTTGCCGAGCGCAAGCGCGTGGTCGCTGACAAGAACCTGGGCCCGCTCGTCTCCACCGACATGACCCGCTGCATTCATTGCACCCGTTGTGTGCGATTCCTGGAAGAAATCGCCGGCACCGCCGAGCTCGGCGGCGTGGGCCGCGGCGAGCACTTGGAAATCTCGACCTTTATCGAGCGCAATATCGAATCCGAGCTGTCCGGCAACATCATCGATCTGTGCCCGGTCGGTGCGCTGACCAACAAGCCGTTCCGGTTCTCTGCCCGCGCCTGGGAAATGTCGGCGCGACCGTATATTGGCACCCACGACTGCCTGGGCTCGAACCTGTACTACCACGCGCGCGGCGGACAGATCATGCGAAGCGTGCCGCGTGACAATGACGACATCAATGAGTGCTGGCTTTCCGACCGTGATCGCTACAGTCATTTCGGACTGGCTGCCGACGATCGCGTGACCGCGCCGCGGATCAAGGTCGACGGGCAGTGGCAAGATACCGATTGGGATACCGCGCTGGATCGCGCCGCCGAATTGCTTGGAAACGTGGCCGAAAAACACGGCGCCGACCAACTGGGCGTGCTCGCCTCGCCCCGGGCAACCTGCGAGGAACACTTTTTGCTGCGCCGATTCGCCGAAGGCCTGGGTACGCCGCACCTGGATCATCGACTGCGAATCCTGGATGCACGTGACGCACGCCTGGGCAAGGCCCGGCTGGACCGACCCACGCGCGATGTGTCCGGCGCCGATGCGGTATTCATGGTCGGCAGCCACCTGCGCCACGACCAGCCCATCCTGAACCATCGCGTGCGTACCGCCTGGCGCAAGAACCAGGCTGCGGTCATGGACCTGAATCCGGTCGCCTGGAAATTTCCGTTCGACATGGCCGAGCGCATGATTGTCGCGCCGCAGCACATGACCGAGACGCTTGCGCGGGTGGCGAAAGCCGCGTTCGATGCGGCCGGAAAGGAACTGCCGGATTCGGCGCTCGGCCGCTTTATTTCAGAGCGCAACCCGGAGCCGGCTGCCGAAAAGATCGCGCGCCGACTGATGGATTCCGGCAACGGCTTCCTGATTGTCGGCGACCAGGCCCTGTTTCACCCCGAAGCCAGCCGAATCCGCGCACTGGCCGAAGAGATCACGCGGGTCACCGAGACTGCGCTGATGCTGCTTCCGGGACCGGCCAACAGCCAGGGCGCATGGAATGCAGGCATGGTGCCCGGCGAGGGCGGCATGTCGGCGAGCCAACAACTGGCCCGGGGCCGCAAGGGTTTCGTGCTGTTCGATCTGGAACCCGAATTCGACGTTGCCGATCCGCACTCGGCGCGCGGTAGTCTTGCCGATGCCGAGGCGGTTGTCGCGATTGCCGCCTTCGCCGGCACCGACCTGCTTGAGGCCGCCGATGTGCTGCTGCCGCTGGCGCCGGTGCCCCAGGCCGAGGGCAGCTACATCAACGCAGACGGCCATCGTCAGTGGCTCAAGCCGGCGGGCAAGCCGGCCGGCGATGGGCACCCCGGCTGGAAGATCCTGCGCCGGCTCGGCAACCAGATGCAGTTCGACGGATTCGATTTCACGTTGCTGGCCGAAGTCGACCGCATGCTGGACGCTAGCGACGAACCGGTGCGTGCGCCGTACGAAGTCGACGCGGTCGATGCCCCGGGCGAGTCCGGCCTGTGGCGCATCGGCCCGGTGCCGATGTACGCCACCGATTCACTGGTGCGCAGATCGCCCGCGCTGCAACAAACCCATCACGCACAGAACGGATTTGCCGCGATCAATCCGGCCACCGCCGAGGCGCTGGGCCTGAAAGACGGCAATGAGGTGCTGCTGCGACAAGGCGACGGTCAGGTGCGCGCCGCGCTTCGGGTCGACGACGCAATCCCGCCGTCATCGGTATGGATGGCATCGGCGACCTGCCTGGCAAGTCACCTGGGTCCGGCCTGGGGTCCGATCGAACTGGAGCAAGACCAATGATCGAGCAATTGACCGTGCTGGCCTGGACCGTAACCAAGATCTCGTTTCTGATCCTGATTCCGCTGACCCTGACCGTGGCCTATTTCACCTTTGCCGAGCGCAAGGTGATTGGCTACATGCAGTCGCGCGTGGGGCCGAATCGGGTGGGCCCGTGGGGCCTGTTCCAGCCGTTTGCCGATGTGTTCAAGCTGCTGTTCAAGGAAATCATCATTCCGGCACAGGCCAACAAGGTGCTGTTCGTGCTTGCCCCGATGATGACGCTGATACCGGCGTTTACCGCATGGGCGGTCGTCCCGGCCTCCGACAAGCTGGTGCTCGCCGATATCGATGCCGGCCTGCTGTACATTCTGGCCATGACCTCCATGGGCGTTTACGGCGTGATCGTCGGTGGCTGGGCATCGAACTCCAAGTATGCGTTTCTCGGCGCCTTGCGTTCCGCAGCTCAGATCGTGAGCTATGAAATCGCCATGGGCTTCGCGCTGGTCGGCGTCATCATTCTTTCCGGCTCGTTGAACCTCACGACCATCGTCGAGGCGCAGTCTGGTCATGTATTCAACTGGTTCTGGCTGCCGCTGCTGCCGCTGTTCGTGATCTTCTTCATCTCTGGTGTTGCCGAAACCAACCGCGCCCCGTTCGACGTTGCCGAGGGAGAATCCGAGATTGTCGCCGGCTTCCACGTTGATTATTCCGGTGCCGCGTTCTCGCTGTATTTCCTGGCCGAGTACGCCAACATGATCCTGGTCTCGGCTATGACCGCGCTGCTGTTCATGGGCGGCTGGATGAGCCCGTTTGCGGGCATCCCGGTAATCGGCGAGCCGGGCCCGCACTGGTTCTTCATCAAGATGTTCGGCTTCATGTTCCTGTTTCTGTGGTTCCGCGCGACGTTTCCACGCTACCGCTACGACCAGATCATGCGCCTGGGCTGGAAAGTCTTCATCCCGATTACCATTGTCTGGATCCTGGTTGCCGGCGTGTTCCGCGTAACCGGGCTTTATCCCGGATGAGCCGGGGTTACGGAGTTTTATGATGCAAGCTGTTCGCCAGTATTTTCAGTCGCTGATGCTGCTTGAGCTTTTCAAGGGGCTGAACGTGACGTTTCGCTATTTCCATCAGCCGAAATTCACGCTCAGCTATCCTGAAGAAAAAACGCCCAAGTCGCCGCGTTACCGCGGTCTGCATGCACTTCGCCGCTATCCAAACGGCGAGGAACGCTGCATTGCCTGCAAGCTGTGCGAGGCCGTGTGCCCGGCGCTGGCAATCACCATCGAATCGACCCAGCGCGACGACGGCACGCGGCGTACCACGCGCTATGACATCGATTTGTTCAAGTGCATTTACTGCGGTTTCTGCGAGGAATCGTGTCCGGTCGATTCGATCGTCGAGACTGACTTTACCGAGTACCACTTCGAGGAACGCGGCGAGCACATCGTCGACAAACAGCAGCTACTGGCCCTGGGCGACCGCTTCGAGGAACAGATCGCCGCGGCCCGTGCCAAGGATGCGCCTTATCGCTAGGCAGGGTAAATTGAAACCGCAAATGAACGCAAATGAACGCAAATTCATGAATGCAATAGATGCGTTACTGCAAAAAAGAGATATTGCTTGGTTCGATCATAAAAACCGCCGTTCGAAACGAATTATTTGCGTTCATTTGCGTTCATTTGCGGTTCCAAATGTTTTTAATGAAAGATTACAAGAATAGAGCCGAATTCAATGCCGATAATTGAAATTGTTTTTTACCTGTTCAGCACCGTGGCAACGCTTGCCGCGCTGGGCGTTATTACCTCGCGCAATCCGGTTTACTCGGTGCTGTTTCTGGTTCTGGCGTTTTTTTCCAGCGCCTGCATCTGGTTGTTGCTGGAAGCTGAGTTTCTGGCGATCGTGCTGGTGTTGGTCTACGTCGGCGCGGTGATGGTGCTGTTCCTGTTCGTGGTGATGATGCTAGACATCAACCTGACCAAACTCAAGAGCGGGTTCGCAAGCTATCTGCCGGTGGGCATCATGGTGGCCGTGGCGATGGTGGCCCAGCTTTTGATGCTGATCTGGGCGCGCGGCGCCAGCTCGCAGGTGCTCGAATACGGTGAATCCCAGGGCAGCAATACGCAACTGCTCGGCGAGTGGCTGTATACCCAGTACCTGTATCCGTTCGAGATTGCCGGCTTTATCCTGCTGGTAGCGATTGTCGCCGCGATATCGCTCACCCACAGACGCCGGCCGGAAACCAAATACCAGGATCCGTCGCGCCAGGTGCAGGTCAAGCGCGAGGAGCGCGTGCGCCTGGTGAAGATGGACGCGGAGAAGGAGGACTGATCATGCTGACATTGGCTCATTTCCTGACGCTGGGCGCCATCCTGTTCTCGATCGGGGTCGCCGGCATATTCCTGAACCGCAAGAACATCATCATCCTTTTGATGTCGATCGAGCTGCTGTTGCTCGCGGTCAACATGAACTTCGTCGCGTTTTCGCGCTTTCTCGACAATATGGACGGTCAAGTCTTCGTGTTCTTCATTCTCACGGTTGCCGCGGCCGAAGCGGCGATTGGATTGGCGATCCTGGTGGTGCTGTTCAGAAACCGCCAGACCATCAACGTCGAGGATATTGAGGAGTTGAAGGGATGAGGCGGTGGCACGTCAAGGCTAGTGCCACCCGTTAACGGTTGAGGCTTTGCGGTTTCTTTAGTAAATGGTAAATAGTGAATGGTAAATGGCAGGCGTATGAGGATTCGAACGAAGAGGCTTGCCATTCACCATTTACCATTCACTATTTACCACTTACAAAAGTTTCGAACAAAGCGGTTGACATGACACGCCAAACAAACAAAACCGGGCGAAACAACACGTGGACATAAAAACGATACTACTACTGATACCGCTGCTGCCGCTGGTCGGGAGTGCCATTGCGGGCCTGTTGCGGCATCAGGTCGGGCGGGTCGGTGCGCATTCGATCACCATTCTCGCCGTGGGTGCGTCGTTCGCGCTTTCGGCCTGGGTGGCCTGGCAGGTGTTTACCACCGATTGGCAGGTGCTGAATTACACCGTATACGAGTGGGCGGTACTCGACGGAATCACGTTCGAGATCGGCTTTTTGATCGATTCGCTCACCGCGCTGATGATGGCGGTGGTGACGTTCGTGTCGTTCATGGTACATGTCTACACCGTCGGCTACATGAAGGACGATCCGGGCTACCAGCGATTTTTCTCCTATATCAACCTGTTCACGTTCGCCATGCTGATGCTGGTCATGGCCAACAACTTCCTGCAGCTGTTCTTCGGCTGGGAGGCGGTCGGCCTGGTTTCCTACCTGCTGATCGGATTCTGGTTCAAGAAGGAATCCGCGGTACGCGCCAACCTCAAGGCCTTCCTGGTCAACCGCGCCGGCGATTTCGGCCTGCTGCTGGGCGTGGCCGCGGTATTGATGTACATGGGCTCGCTGGACTACGCAGAAGTATTTGCCGCGGCACCATCGGTGGCCGGCGAAACCATGAGTGTGTTCGGTGGCGTGGAATGGTCGGTGATGACCTTCATCTGCATTGCCCTGTTCATCGGCGCCATGGGCAAGTCGGCACAGGTTCCGTTACATGTCTGGCTGCCCGATGCCATGGAAGGCCCGACCCCGATCTCGGCGCTGATTCACGCCGCCACCATGGTGACCGCCGGTATCTTCATGGTCGCGCGCCTGTCGCCGTTGTACGAACTTTCCGGCACCGCGCTGAGCTTCATTCTGATCATCGGCGCGATCACCGCGCTGTTCATGGGCCTGGTCGGCATCGTGCAGAACGACATCAAGCGTGTGGTGGCCTATTCCACGCTGTCCCAGCTCGGCTACATGACCGTGGCGCTGGGCGCCTCGGCCTACTCGGTGGCGATTTTTCACCTGATGACCCACGCGTTCTTCAAGGCGCTGCTGTTCCTGGGCGCCGGGTCCGTCATCATCGCCATGCACCACAAGCAGGATATGCGCGAGATGGGCGGACTGGCCAGGATCATGCCGATTACAGCGATCACGGCCTGGGTCGGCTCGCTGGCGCTGATCGGATTTCCGTTCACGTCGGGTTTCTTCTCCAAGGACCTGATTATCGAGTCGGTGAAGCTGGCCGATCGAACCGGCGCCGGCTTTGCCACGTTTGCCGTCTATGCCGGGGTGGTGGTCACCGCGCTGTATACCTTCCGAATGCTGTACCTGACTTTCCACGGCGAATCCAGAGCCGACAAGGAGACGCTGTCACATGCGCAGGAATCGCCCTGGGTGGTTACGGTACCGCTGATCCTGCTGGCCATCCCGTCGCTGTTCATCGGCTGGCTGACGGTGGAACCGCTGCTGTTCGGCGGGGCGCTGTCGGATGCCATCAATGTTGCAGCGGCCAGGGATCCGCTGGTGCAGATCGGCGAGCACTTCCATGGGGCCACCGCGTTCGCGCTGCACGGCTTCGCCACGCCGGTGTTCTGGCTGGCGATGCTGGGTGTGGCGATCGCGACCTGGATCTACCTGTTCCAGCCCGCGATCGCGGCGACATTGAAACAGCGCCTGCACCCGGTCTGGAGCATCCTCGACCTCAAGTACGGCTTCGACGAGTTCTACCAGCGCGTAATTGCCGGCGGCGGGCTGAAGCTGGCCGGCTTCTTCTCTGAGCGCGGCGACCGCACGCTGATCGATGGCTGGATTGTTCACGGTTCGGCGCGTCTGGTGGGCGCGTTCTCGGCGCGCCTGAGAACGGTCCAGACCGGCTTTCTTTATCACTACGCATTTGCCATGATCATCGGGCTGGTTGCGCTGGTGTTCGCATTCGTGCTTTTGAAGGGGTAATACAATGAATGCAATGAACTGGCCAATCCTGAGCTTGATCGTCTGGCTGCCCATCATCGTTGGCGTGGTGCTGCTGTTTGTATCCGACGCGCGCGCCGGACTGGGCAAGCTCATAGCGCTTGCCGCTTCGGTCGTGGCCCTGCTGCTGACCGTGGTTGCGATTTCCGGCTTCGACCTGTCGACCGCCGCCATGCAGTTTCAGGAGAAGACGGTCTGGATCGAGGCGTTCTCCATCCATTACCACCTGGGCGTCGACGGGCTGTCACTGCCGCTGATCGCGCTGACCGCGCTGATCACCGTCATCGTCGTGATCGCCGGTTGGGCAATCGGTGACCGCGTCAACCAGTACATGGGCGCGTTTCTGATTCTTTCGGGACTGATGTCGGGCATGTTCGCAGCACTGGATGCGATGCTGTTCTACGTGTTCTTCGAGGCCATGTTGGTGCCGATGTTCCTGATCATCGGCATCTGGGGCGGTCCGAATCGAATACTGGCGACCATCAAGTTCTTCCTGTTCACGTTCTTCGGCTCGGTATTCATGCTGGTCGGCCTGATCTGGCTGTACCTGCAATCGGGCAGCTTCGCCGTGGCCGATCTGCATCAGCTGCCGCTTTCGCTGACCGCCCAGATCTGGCTCTTCCTGGCGTTTCTGATCGCGTTCGCGGTCAAGGTGCCGATGTGGCCGGTCCACACCTGGCTGCCCGACGCCCACGTCGAGGCGCCTACCGGCGGTTCGGTGGTGCTGGCGGCGGTGATGCTCAAGATCGGCGGCTACGGCCTGGTCCGGTTTTCGCTGCCGATCGCGCCGGACGGTGCTGCGGCGCTGGACTGGCTGGTGATCGGCTTGTCGCTGGTCGCCATCGTCTACATCGGCTTTGTCGCTCTGGCCCAGCGCGACATGAAGAAGCTGATCGCCTACAGCTCGATTTCGCACATGGGCTTCGCCACGCTGGGTCTTTTCCTGACCTTCGCCATCGTTCAGAATACCGGTCAGACCGACGGCGCGGTACTGGGCATCAGCGGCGCCATGGTGCAGATGATTTCGCACGGTTTCATCTCCGGGGCCATGTTCCTGGCCGTGGGCGTACTCTATGACCGGGTCCACAGTCGCGAGATTTCGGCCTACGGTGGCGTGGCCAATACCATGCCGTGGTTCGCGATGTTCGCGGTGTTGTTCTTCATGGCCAACTCCGGTCTGCCGGGCACCAGCGGTTTCGTCGGCGAGTTCATGGTGATTCTGGCCGCGTTCAAGGCGAACTTCTGGTTCGCATTCTTCGCCGCCATGACGCTGATCCTGGGCGCTGCCTACAGCCTGTGGCTGGTCAAGCGGGTGTTCTACGGCGAGGTGGCCAACGACAACGTCGCCTCGCTTTCCGATCTGAATGCGCGCGAGTGGACGATCATGGTGGTGCTGGCGTTGTTCACGCTGGGGCTGGGTCTGTGGCCGTATCCGCTGATCGAGATGATGGAACCTTCCGTGGCCAACCTGGTTGACCACATCACGACCACGAAGATCAACCCGTGAAGAATAGCCAATGATACTTTCCGACCTTCAACTGGCGCTGCCTGAAATATTCCTCGCCGCCATGGCCTGCGTGGTGCTGGTAGCCGATCTGTTCATCACCGAACAGCGCAGGGGACTGACGCATACGCTCGCGTTGCTGACGCTGGTGTTTGCCGCCATCATCACGCTGCGACTCATGCTGCCGGCCGGCGAGTCGGTGTTGGCGTTCAGCGAGACCTTCGTGCGCGACCGCTTCGGCGACGTGATGAAGCTGTTCGCCTACCTGGTGCTGGCCGGTGTGTTCGTCTATGCCAAGCATTTCCTGCGCGCCGCCGGGCTGTTCAAGGGCGAGTTCTATGCGCTCAGCCTGTTCGCGCTGCTCGGGGTGATGATCATGGTGTCGGCGGCCAGCATGCTGACCGTTTATCTGGGCCTGGAGCTGCTGGCGCTTTCCAGCTACGCGCTGGTGGCGATCAATCGCGATTCGGCCAGCGGTTCGGAAGCGGCGATGAAGTATTTCATTCTGGGTTCGCTGGCCTCGGGCATTCTGCTCTACGGCATGAGCCTGATCTACGGCGCCACTGGTACGCTGCAACTGGGCGAGATTTCGGCGGCGCTGGCCGGCGGCATGTCCGACAACCTCATGCTTTCGTTCGGCCTGGCCTTCATGGTGGTCGGAATCGCTTTCAAGCTCGGTGCGGTGCCGTTCCACATGTGGCTGCCCGACGTCTACCAGGGCGCCCCGGCGGCGGTCACGCTGCTGATTGCCTCGCTGCCCAAGCTGGGCTACCTGGCGCTGGCCATCCGGCTGCTGGCCGACGGCATGGGTAACATGCACGCCGACTGGCAGGCCATGCTGGTGGTGCTGGCCGCGCTTTCGCTGATTCTCGGCAACGTTGTGGCCATCGCCCAGACCAACATCAAGCGCATGTTGGCCTACTCGACCATTGCCCACGTCGGCTTCATCCTGATCGGCATCCTGGCCGCATCGCCGGCCGGCTACGCCGCGGCGATGTTCTATACCATCGTCTACGCCATGATGTCGGCCGGGGCCTTCGCCGTGATGATCCTGCTGTCGGGCAGTGGTGTCGAGGCCGAAAACCTGGACGACTTCAAAGGCCTGGCCAAGCGCAGCCCGTGGTATGCGCTGATGATGCTGATGATCATGTTTTCGCTGGCCGGCATTCCGGTGTTCGTCGGTTTCTTCGCCAAATGGCAGGTGATAGCCGCGGCCATCCAGGCCGGTTTCGTCTGGCTTGCGGTGCTCGCCGTGGTCACCGCCGTCATCGGCGCGTTCTACTACCTGCGCGTGGTCAAGTTGATGTACTTCGACGAGCCCGACAACACCGCGCCGATTGCAGCGCCCATCGATTTCCGCGCGGTGCTGACGGTCAACGGCCTGGCCATGCTCGGCCTGGGCATCTTCTCCGGCGGCCTGATCGGGTTGTGCGTCAAGGCGTTTGGCTGATTCGAAAACATTTTTAACCACGAAGAACACGAAGAACACGAAGGGCTGTAACGGTTGATATTCGATCTTCTTCGTGCTCTTCGTGTCCTTCGTGGTTGAATGCTTTCACAATCATCCGTACGCGTTCGGCCCGACTCTTCCGCCCGTTACCCGCTCGATGCCGGCCAGGTCGGTCTTCGATTCCACTTGCTCGTAGCCGTTGCTGCGGAACAACGCCCGTACCGCTTCTGCCTGGTTGTAGCCGTGTTCGATCAACAGCCAGCCGCCGGGGGCGAGCAGCCGGCGGCTCTGTTCAATCAGGCGGCGGATTGCGTCCAGGCCGTCGGCGCCGTCGCTTAACGCGATTTCGGGCTCGAAGCGAACGTCGCCCTGTACCAGGTGCCGGTCGCCTGCGGCCACGTACGGCGGGTTGCTGACGATCAGGTCAAGGCCGGTTTCGTCGATGGGTTCCAGCAGGTCGCCGCGAAGCAGTCCCACCCGATCGAGATTCAGCAGTTCCCGGTTTTCGGCAGCCACGGCCAGCGCTTCGGCGCTGATGTCGGTGCCGGTGCATTGCCAGCCGGGGCGCTCGGTGGCAAGCGTCAGGATGATGCATCCCGATCCGGTACCCACGTCGACTGCCCGCGCATCTTGCGGTAGATCCAGCGTCAGCGCCCATTCGACCAGGTGCTCGGTTTCCGGTCGCGGGATCAGCACGGCCGGGCTGACCCGGAATTCACGACCGTAGAACTCGCGCGATCCGGCCAGGTAGGCGATCGGCACCCCTTCGGCGCGTTCTCGCACCAGCGCGTCGAAGCGCTCGAGGTCGGGGCCGTCGACCGGCGCGTCGTCATGGGCGATCAGCCAGGCACGCGATTGTCGCAGCGCCAGCCCGGCGATCAGCTCGGCCTCACGACGGTTTTCCAGCATCGTCGCTGACCGGGCGAGTATTTCGCGCACTGTCGCCGGATTCGGAGATTTCGTCGCCATTGATTTCGTCGCGGTATTGCTCAACCTCGCGCGTGGGCGCTCATGCCGGCCGGGGACCTGTGTCCCCGCACTCTCTGGCCGAGGCGCGTCAGGTCGTCTCCGACCAGGTACAGGGTGGGGATCAGCGCCAGTGTGATGACGGTGGCGAACAGGATGCCGAACGCCAGCGAGGTTGCCATGGGCACGACCAGTTGCGCCTGCAGGCTGCTTTCGAAGAATACGATGGGCGCCAGGCCCAGGAAGGTCGTGGCCGATGTCAGGACGATGGGGCGGAACCGGGCCTTGGCGCCCTTGAGCGCGGCTTCGATGCGCGTCTCGCCGCTGTTGCGGTGATGGTTGACGAAGTCGACCAGGATCAGGCTGTCATTGACCACCACGCCGGCCAGCGCGATGATGCCGAACATGCTCAACAGACTGACCGGAATGCCGAGCATCCAGTGGCCGAAAACCGCGCCGATGGTGCCGAACGGAATCACCGACATGATCAGCAGCGGTTGCAGGTAGGAGCGCAGCGGGACGGCAATCAGCGCATAGATCAGGAACATTGCGAAAATCGTGCCGGTGATCAGTTCCTGGTTGAGTTCCTGGTTGCTGCGCGTTTGTCCCGAAAGGCGGAAGCTTACGCCGGCGTGCCCGGCGATTATTTCGGGCAGGATTTCATTTTGCAGTTCGGCGGTGATTTGGCCGGGCTCTGCAACGTCCTTGTCGATTCGGGCGGTGACGCTGATCGAGCGTTCGCGGTTGTAGCGGCGAATCGACGACGGGCTGGAACCCATCTCCAGGTCGGCCACGGCATTGAACGGCACTTCCTCGCCGCTTGGGGTGCGGATTCGCATGTTCTCCAGATAGCCTTGCGAACTGCGCTGTTCGCGCGGGTAACGCACCATGACGCGAACGTCGTCCTGTCCGCGCTGGATGCGCTGGACCTCTTCGCCGAAAAATGCCTGGCGGATCTGGCGTGCCAGATCCTGCTGGTTCAGCCCCAGCACCTCGGCTTCGGGCTTGATCCGGATCTGCAGTTCGCGCATGCCGCCTTCGAAGCTGTTGCGCACGTCATAGGTGCCCTGGAAGTTGCGTATCGCCTTGTCCAGTTCGTCCGCGGCCAGCTCCAGTTGCGTCAGGTTGCGTCCGACAAGCTGAAACGAAAGATCGGGTGCGTCGCCGCCGGGTCCGCCGGCGCCGCCGATGCGCATGCCGCGGGCGCCGGCGATCTGGCCGGCCTGTTCGCGCCAGCGGCGTTCGATCTCCGGAGTGCCCAGGCGCGGGTCGTCGGTTCGGTGCAGTTCGACCAGCATGCCGCCGGTGATGTCCGAACTCGACCACGCGAACATGGTCCGGACCACCTCGCCGTCCAGGTTGTACTCACGCTGCATGTCTTCATCGACCTGCTCCAGCGATTGGCGCAGGTGGTCCAGGGCGTCGTGCGTGACATCGGCCGGGGTGCCCTCGTTCATTTCCAGTTCCACCTGCATGAAGTCTCCGGCCAGGTCGGGGAACAGTACCACGCGCATGAACGGCCCCATGATGAACCCGATCGACAGGATCAGCACGCCGATGAAACTGGCCAGCGTGATGTACCTGTTGCGCAGCAGGACGCCGAGCGCGGGCAGGTAGAAACGATCGACGAACCGGTGCAGGCCTTCTGAAAAACGCCGCTGGAAACGGACCGCAGCGTTGCTCGTTTCCGGCTCGTAGGTCTTGATCTTCATGTGCGCCAGGTGGGCCGGAAGAATCAGCTTGGATTCGACCAGCGACATCATCAGGGCGATGACCACCACCCAGCCGATTGCAGCGAAGAACTGGCCGGAGATGCCCGAGACCATCAGAATGGGCAGGAATGCCGCAATCGTGGTCAGCACGCCGAAAGTGGCCGGTATGGCGACCTTCATGGTGCCGTTGACGACATTGTCGACCGAATGCCCGTGTGCCCGGATCTCGGTATAGGCCGATTCGCCGATGACGATGGCATCATCGACCACGATCCCGAGTACCACCAGGAACCCGAACAGGCTGACCATGTTGATGGTCACACCGACCAGAGGCAGCATGAACACGGTGCCGGCGAAGGCCACCAGCAGACCGACCATGACCCAGAAGGCCAGTTTTAACCTGAGGAACAGTGTAAGAATCAGGAACACCAGCAGCGCGCCCACCGCCAGATTCTTGGTCATCATCCACAGCCGGTCCTTCAGGTAGTAGGCGATATCGGCCCACCAGGCGATGCTAATGCCGGTCGGCAGGGCCTGCTGACGCTGCTCGACGAATTCGCGCACTGCTTTGGAGGCGGCCAGCGCGTCCTGTTCGCCCACGCTGAGCACCCGGATTGCGACCGCCGGCTGGCCGTTGTGGCGGGCATAGCGCTCGCGCTCGACGAATCCATCCTTGATTTCGGCGATGTCCTTGAGCAGAATGCGCGAGCCGTCGGGATTGGTTCGGATCACGATATCGCTGAAGTCGCGTCCGATGTAGGCCTGACCCATGGTACGCAGCAGGATATCGCCGCCGGCGGCCTCGATCCGGCCGCCGGGCAGGTCCAACGACGAGCCGCGCACCGCCTGGGCGACTTCGGCCAGCGTCAGGTTGTATTCGCGCAGCGTTTCCTCGCGCACTTCGATGCCGATTTCGTAAGGGCGATCGCCGACGATCTCGGCGCGCGTGACTGATGGCAGCTGGGTAATCTCGTCGCGCATCTGGCGCGCGACTTCCTTGAGCGTGCGTTCGGGCACGTCGCCGAATACGCTCACCCACAGCACTTCCTGCGTAAACGTACTTCGATTGTAGGTTGGCCGTTCCGTCTCGGCCGGGAAGGTGGAAATGGAATCGACCCGGATCTTGAGGTTGTCGAGCACCTCAATCACGTCGTAGTCCGCGTCAACTTCAATTGTGACCGTGCCCGAACCCTCGCGCGCCGTGGCGATGATCTCGCGGATGCCATCGAGATCCTGTATGGCTTCCTCGATCTTGACCAGCACGCCTTCCTCGACGTCTCTGGGCGTGGCGCCGCGGTAGGGCACGTTGACGTTGATGTAGTTGGTCTCGACCCGCGGCTGGATCTCCTTGGTGATCGTGATCGCGGTATATACCCCGCCGACGATCAGCGCCATCATCAACAGGTTGGCCGCGACCGAGTTGTGCGCGAACCAGGCGATGATGTTGCCATACCAGCCGTGGTCCTTCATTCTTCGTCCCTTCCGCCGCTGGCGGCCAGTTCACCCGACGGCAGGATGCGAAGCTGCGGCTCGGACTCGGGCGCTTTGCGCACGCTGAGCTTGAGGCCTGGGATGGGTGCCGGAATGGCGGTGGTAATCACACGGTCCGAGGCGTCCAGCCGGCCGCTGACGTAGACCTCGCGCGGCGTCGAGCGGACGATTTCGACCTGACGAATCTCCAGTTCATCGGCGCTGTCGGCCAGGTAGACCTGGTTGCCGTCATGCAGCGCCTCGGCCGGCAACAGTACCAGCCCGCTGGCGTCGCGCCCCGGAATCTCGGCTTCCACGAAAGTGCCGATCGGCAGCGCCGGCTGGTCGGATTCGGGCTCAAGACTGTAGGGGTCATCGACCTCGATGACCAGGTAGGTCAAGCGGGTATTGGTGTCGACCACGCCCTCGGTGCGCACCAGCCGGGCCTCCCAGCGCGCCGGCTGTCCGCCCACCGAGCCGATCAGTTCGACCGGGCGGTCGATGCGCGCGCCGGATTCGGTCACCGGGATATCCAGAAATGCCAGGTCGGTTTCCGAAACCGGCAGCCGGACTTCGGCCCGCTCGGTGGAAAACGCCGAACCCAGGGTGGTGCCGGTGGTCACGTACTGCCCCAGATTGGCGTCTCGGTTTCGAATCATGCCGTCGAACGGCAGGGTGATTCGGGTTCGTTCCAGGTCGCGGCGGGCGCGCCTTACGGCGGCTTCCTGCGCCTGAACTGCGGCCTTCGCGCGGGCGACCTGGGGCAGGCGCAACAACAACTCGGTCGGCTCGCGGGAATCGCCGTAGAGGCGACGGAAGTCCTGGCGTGCGGCATCTGAGCGCGCCTGCTCGTCGGACAGCGTGGCGTTTGCCGCGGCCAACTCGGCTTCGGCCGCGAGCAGCGCGGTCTCGTAATCGCTTGGATCGATGCGCGCAAGCACTTGGCCCGCGGAAAATACGCCGCCGGCAACGAAATCCTCCGACATGGAGGTGACCCTTCCGGATACCTGCGAGACGAGGCTGGTTTCGGTCCGCGGCGACACAGTGCCCTGCGCCCGGACGGTAAAGCTTCCCCGCTTGATTTCCGGGGCGACGACGTCGACCAGCAAGGCGGCCTGGGTAGGCTCTTCGCGCTCCGGCTCATTGCCCCAATGGGCAATCACGACCGCGGCCGTAACGGTTATGGCCAGGATCGCGATCGGTACAATGATCTTGAGGTAAGTGGGCATGTTGAAAGCTTACGAGCACTGCGGTGAATGTTGCGGCAAATGGTGTCATTTGCAACTTGCCTGGGCCAGTGCCGGAAGGCATGTGTCAGAAGGCATGCGTCACAGGGCAGGCCGCAGTGGCGCGGATGCCGATGCGATAGAATGATCAGCCTGTTCCAGACCTTGCAGTCACCAAATATGCATTCCAACCCGGAAACGCGCGGGATTCACATCAAGACGGCCGAAGAGATCGAGGCGATGCGGGTCGCCGGCCACCAGGCCGGCAGCGTGCTCAGGATGATCGCCGGACACGTCAAGCCCGGCGTCACCACCGGCGAACTCGACGCAATCTGCCACGCTTTCATCGTCGACGAACTCAAGGCCGTTCCGGCACCGCTGAACTACCGCGGTTTTCCCAAATCGGTCTGCACTTCGGTCAACCACGTGGTGTGCCACGGCATTCCCGGCGACCGGGTGCTCAAGGATGGCGATATCGTCAATATCGACGTGACCGTGATCCAGGACGGCTGGCACGGCGATACCAGCAAGATGTTCTACGTCGGCGAACCCTCGATCAAGGCCCGCCGAATCTGCGAAGTGGCCCACCGGGCGATGGTGATCGGCATCGAGATGGTCGGTCCGGGCGTCACCCTGGGCGATATCGGCCATGCCATCCAGACCTACGCCGAAGGCCAGCGCTGCTCGGTAGTCCGTGAATATTGCGGGCATGGCATCGGGCGCGGGTTTCACGAGCCGCCGCAGGTGGTGCATTACGGAACGCCGGGCAAGGGCGTGGTGCTGGAGCCCGGCATGACGTTCACCATCGAGCCGATGGTCAACCTGGGCAAACCCGGCACCCGGCTGTTGGCCGACGGCTGGACCGTACTGACCAAGGACAGGAGCCTGTCGGCACAGTGGGAGCACACAATGGCCGTCACCGACGACGGCGTCGACGTGCTGACCAGGTTGCCCGGCGACGAACTTTGATCGACAGCCTTCAGGACAGGCTGCTGGCGCCACCGGCGTCGCGCAATTGTCTCGATCTCAATGAACTCGAGGCGTTGCAGTCCGAACCCGAGCGCATGTCCGTCGCGCTGGCGGCGGCCAGGCGCCAGGCCGACGAAGTATTGGCCGCCCGATTCGCCCGCAAAACTGATATTCGCGACCTGGTCCAGGCGCGCGCCTGGGTCATCGAGCAACTGGTGCTCACCGCCTGGCGCGGCCTGGTCGGCGAGGATTCCGGGCTGGAGCTGATCTCGGTCGGCGGCTTCGGCCGCGGCGAACTGCACCCGCATTCCGACGCCGATCTGCTGATCCTGTGTCCCGACGACGCCGAGCGGCCAGACGATGCGCTGGAGAACTTCGTGCGCGCGCTTTGGGACGCCGATCTCCATCCCGGGCACGGGGTCCGCACCGTGGTCGAATGCATCGAACAGGCCGCCTCCGACGTCGGCGTGGCGACCAATTTGATGGAATCGCGACTGATCGACGGCAGCGGCGCGCTGTATGCACGCATGCGCGAGGCCACCGACGCGCCGGCGGTGTGGCCGGCCGACGAATTCTTTGCCGCCAAGTCGCAGGAACAGCAGCAGCGCCACGACCAGTTCGAGGACACCGTCTACAATCTCGAACCCGATATCAAGAACGGCCCCGGCGGATTGCGCGACATCCAGATGGTCGGTTGGGTGGCGCAGCGGCACTTCGGAACGACCACGTTGCACGGCCTGGTCGAGCACGATTTCCTGTCCGAGCGCGAGCACGAGGAGCTGGTCAAAGCGCGCAATCGCCTGTGGGAGATCCGCTGGGCGCTGCACGAGATCTCCGGCCGCGCCGAGGAGCGGCTGTTGTTCGACTACCAGCGCAAGCTGGCCGCGACATTCGGTTTCGAGGCACCCGACGACAACAGCGCGGTGGAGGCGTTCATGCAGCGCTATTACCGAACCGTGATGCACGTCGAGCGGCTCAACGAGCAGATGCTGCAGATCTTCGAGGAGGAATTGCTTTCCGGCCGCCAGCATCTGCCTTCGGCGACCATAGACGAGAATTTCCATCTGCGCCACGGCTACCTGGAGCTGATCGACGAGCAGGGCTTCGTGCGCCAGCCCGATCTGCTGCTGCGGATCTTCCTGGTGCTGGCCGACAACCCGCATATTCGCGGCGTGCGCGCCTCGACCATTCGACTGATTCGCGAGCACTTGTACCTGATCGATCGGGAATTCCGGGAGGATCGCGAAAACCTCGACCTGTTTCTGGCGCTGCTCAGGCGCGAGCACCGGGTGTACGCACAGCTCGAGCGCATGAACAGGTACGGTGTCCTGGCCGCGCTGATTCCGGCGTTTGGGCACATCACCGGGCGCATGCAGTTCGACCTGTTCCATGTCTACACCGTCGACCAGCACATCCTGTTCGTGATCCGCAACCTGCGCCGGATCGCCAATGGCCGGAATGCCGAACAGTTCGCCAATGCCATCGAGATCTTTCAGCGCATCGAGCGTCCCGAGGTGCTGTACCTGGCCGCACTTTTCCACGATATCGCCAAGGGACGCCACGGCGACCATTCGGAACTGGGCGCGGCTGATGCGCGTGCGTTCGTCAACGCGCTGGACATGCCCGATGAGGACCGCGACCTGGTCTGCTGGCTGGTCGAAAATCACCTGTTGATGTCGATGACCGCGCAGCGGCGCGATATTTCGGACCCGGCCGTGGTCAATGAATTCGCCCGCACGGTCGGCACCATGCGCAGGCTGGAACACTTGTTCGTGCTGACCGTGGCCGATATCGCGGCGACCCGGCCCAAGTTGTGGAATTCGTGGAAGGACTCGCTTTTGCGCGAGCTGTTCGTGGCCACCGAAGAGCAATTCCGGGCCGGACCTGACGAGATCCACGACAAGCCTGAACTGGCCAGCGAGCTACGCGCCGAGGCCGTCGCGATACTTGCCGAGCAGGGGTGGGCCGCCGATGCGGTCGAATCGCGCCTGGCGCGCCTTCCGGTCGAGTCCGTGGTGCGCCTGGACGCCGACCAGCTCGCCTGGAGCGCCGGGCAGGTCCTCGGCAATGCCACCATTCCGCTGGTGGCATGCCGCAACCTGGCGCAAAAGGGCATTACCGAGGTATTCGTGTTTGCCGACGATTTCGACGGGCTGTTCGCGCTTACCGCGCGCGAGTTCGACCGCATGGAACTCAACGTGCTGGCCGCGCGCATCGCCACCACATCCGACGCCCACAGCTGGAATCTGTTCCAGATCATGGATGCGAATTCCAGGGCGCTGAACGAATCCGATACCGCGCGACTTCAACGCGCGCTCAGCGAACAACTCGGCCAGCGCAACATCCGGCCGCTGCCGGGCCGGCCGATCCCGCGCCGGCTCAAGCATTTCATGCGCCGTTCCGAAATCACGTTTGCCACCAGCACGGATGCAACCCGGCTGGAAATCGCCACCACCGACCGGCCCGGCCTGCTATCGGCCATCGCCGAAAGTCTGCTGAGCGCCGGCATCCGCCTGCACGACGCCCGTATCGCCACCTTCGGTCAGCGCGTCGAAGACGTGTTCGTCATCTCCACCCGCGACGCCACGCCGCTGGACAAGACCACCGCCGACGAGCTCGAGCTGGAATTGCGCAAGCGCCTGGATCCGTAGTTTCAGCCTACCCGACTGTTGGGTCTAAAAAGCGAGCCGCAAATGAACGCCAATGAACGCAAATATTGATGAGCCATGAGAGCGATCTGATCCGTCCTTGGTCAACAATCCGGATCTGATTCGGTGTTCATGCATTATTTGCGTTTATTGGCGTTCATTTGCGGTTCGAAATGGTTGTTTGGAGCGTCCGGCGACAATCGTCAAACGCTGCTCGAACGCTGGCTGAGACGTCTGCGCAACGAGCGAATCAATAATCTGCGAGAATCTGCGTAATCTGCGGTTCATAGAGGTGCAACCGATGAGCATGACTAACGAACAATTGCAGTCCGTCGTCGAGGCCGGCTGGGACGAGCGCGATGAACTCAAGCCCGGGGTCTGCGATCCCGAATTGCGCGAGGCGGTCGACGAGATTCTCACCCGCCTTGAGGAAGGCCGGCTTCGCGTGGCCGAGCCCGGCGGGTCGGGCTGGCAAGTCAATGCCTGGGTCAAGCAGGCCATCCTGCTGCATTTTCGCATCAGTTGGAACAAGGTCATGCACGGCAGCATCCGCAACTATTTCGACAAGGTGGAGCTGCGCTTCCGCGATGCCAGCGACGCGGTGGAAGACTGCGGCGCGCGCGTGGTACCGCCGGCCACTGTGCGCCAGGGTGCGCACATCGGCCGGGACGTGGTGCTGATGCCCAGCTACGTCAACATCGGCGCCTGGGTCGGCCCCGGCAGCATGATCGATACCTGGGCCACGGTGGGCTCGTGCGCCCAGATCGGCGCAGGCGTCCACATCTCCGGCGGCGCCGGAATCGGCGGTGTTCTCGAGCCGCTGCAGGCCAATCCCACCATCATCGAGGACGGCTGTTTCATCGGCGCGCGCTCCGAAGTGGTCGAAGGCGTGATCGTGGAAAAGGGCGCGGTCATCGGCATGGGCGTATTCCTGGGCCAGAGCACCCGCATCTACAACCGCGAGACTGGCGAAACCACCACCGGCCGCGTCCCGGCCGGCTCGGTCGTCGTCGCCGGCAGCCTGCCGGCGGCCGATGGCAGCCACAGCCTGAATGCCGCGATCATCGTCAAGCAGGTCGATGAGAAGACGCGTTCGCGGACTTCGGTCAACGAGTTGCTTCGCGCCGCGAAGTAGGGCGGCCAGGCGGCCGCCGCGCGCCGATCGCTGTGCGCGGTTGAGGCACCTTGGCCCGGGTGCGGACTGCTTTCAATTTCAACCTTGACTTCAACTTCATAGCAGCTTCGTGATTCCGGCTTCGATGATTATCGGAGGTGGGTCGTCATGATCGTGGTGCTTGTAACCTGTCCGTTTGCTGAAGATGCTTCCGGATCGGGTTCGTGAGTGAGTTCGGGCGCACTTGTCGGGCTACGAGCTCCGTCCGGGACCAGGCCACAGCCGCACCCACGCCCACGGCGCTGGAACCCGTTTCAGCAAACGGAAAGCCCGATTGGCCACAATCGAAATGCCCCACCTCCGATAATCATCGAAGCCATAAATCCAGTCATCGCCCGGGAGCCAAAGACGAACAGACCGATCGTACAGAAAGATCCCCGATCGAAGCCCCGTGCCTTACACCTAACCCCCATCATGCTCCGACCGGCACTTCGAACAGCTGCGCCTGTAAAAAGCGCTTTTGCCTACTTTTCAGGCGCTTGTGAAAAGTAGGTCGCCTGCAAGCGCGCAGCGCGAGGCGAAACCGCCTTTGAAGTTGAAGTTGAAATTAAAGCTGAAATTGAAAGCCGCCGACACCTGGCCACGGTGCCCTGCTCAGCATGCCCTGCAGGGCGGCAAAGCCCGCCCCGGCCACGAAAGGCCGCCCTGTCAGGCGGCCTCTTCAACCCGTTTCACGGGTCCGTTCAACAACGCATCCCGAGTGGCCTCGACAATCAGGTCGACCTCGGCCGACGTGGTCGTGAACGACGGCGTGAAGCGCAGCGAGTTCTCACCACCGTGGATGACGTTGATGCCGTTCATACGGAGATACTCCTCGGTGGAGTTGGCCCCAAACGCCTTGTAGCGGTTGCCGTCCAGTTCTACGGAAAACAGCAGGCCGGTGCCCTGGACCCGGGTGATCCGGCCTTCAAGCTGGTCGCGCAGGCGCTCGAATTTCGCGAGGAATTCCTGGCCACGTTCGATGATATTGGAGCGGATTTCGGGCGTTACCAGGCCCAGCACTGTGGTGGCGACGTCCAGCGCGCGCGGGTTGGTGGTCATCGTGTTGCCGTAGACGCCCTTGCGGTAGAGTTCGGCGGCATGCCTGTTCATGCCCAGCACCGATAGCGGGAACTGGCCGGCATTGAGCGCCTTGGACCAGGTCTCCAGGTCGGGGGCATCCAGATCGCGAAAGCCGGGGTAGTCGACAATGGAAAGCACGCCCTGGCTCCTCAGCCCGGCCTGGATGGAATCCATCAGCAGCAGTGTGCCGTGTTTCCGGCTCAGATCCCGGGCCAGCGCGTAGAATTCGGGATCCAGCGAGGCGCCCGGGTTGCCCTCGCCCATGACCGGTTCCATGAAGATGGCCTCGAAGAACACGTTGTTGTCTTCGGCCCGGGCGAAGATTTCGGTCAGTTGCTGCCGGTCATTGGGTTTTACCGTCACCAGGCTGTCGTCGTCGCGGAAAGAGGCCAAGTGCCTGGCATAGGTGTTGCGGGTCGAATCCGAATAGCGGGCCGGGCGGTCGGTGCGGCCGTGGAAGCCGCCGGCAAGCGACAGGCGCTTGATTTCGGCGCCTTCCCGGGGCCCGCCCGGGTCGGTCATCAGTTTGGCGTTGATGTCGGCGATGCGACCGGCCACGGTAACGGCCTCGGAACCGGAATTCATGCACAAAAAGCGGTCGAACGGGCAGCCGTCGGGACGCGTGTGGCCCAGTTCGGCGCGCAGCGCGTCGACGAAGCGCAAGTGGCTGAAGCTGGGGGTCATCACGTTGGCCATCACGTGCGGCTGGTTCATGGTCTGCAGCACTGCATCCGGCGCGTGACCGAACCCGAGCATGCCGTAGCCGCCGGAATCGTGCAGTACGGCGCCCTTGCTGGTGACGATCCAGGGCCCCTTGGCGGCCAGCGCAACATAGGGGTTGACCGCATCGTCGGCGTAGAAATTCACGTAGCCCGCCTGCAGTTCGGCCTGCTGGGTCGCGTCGTCGACCTGCCACAGTTCCGGGTAGGCCGCCTTCCAGCACTCGGCCACAGCCAGCGCCTGATCCACCGCCTGCTCCAGCCGCTCGTCATGGGCCGCGAAGCGCTCGAGCACGTCGTCGGGGAGGCCGTGGGTGCGGATTTTACCGCCGGAGGTACGCAGCTGTTCGAGTTTCTGGATGATCGTCATGGCATTACTCTCAAAAGCGCCGCCGGCGCGAGGCCGGCGGAAACGGTTCAAAAAGGGATTCTAGCAGGGACTGCAGTGCGGGCCAAGCC
Organism: Wenzhouxiangellaceae bacterium; assembly: GCA_040904965.1. Lineage (GTDB taxonomy): Bacteria > Pseudomonadota > Gammaproteobacteria > Xanthomonadales > Wenzhouxiangellaceae. Next base: position 17,578 of record JBBDSL010000117.1, on the reverse strand, counting down.
AGACATTGGCCGGCAGAATCCTCCCGTAGGAGCCTGCTTGCAGGCGAATGGACCTGGCGCCAAGTCCCCGAGCAGATTCGCCTGCAAGCAGGCTCCTACGGCGTGGAATTCAGCCGGGTGTCAAGTCAGCGGCATTCATTCAGCGATTTCTCATTCTTCGCCGAAGAAGAAGCCCAACAGGTGGAGGAGACTCATAAACAGGTTGTAGATCGATACGAACAGCGTCACCGTGGCCATGATGTAGTTGCGCTCGCCGCCCTGGACGATCTGCTGGGTCTGGTAGACGATCAGACCGCACATCAGAATCGAGAACATGGCCGAAACCACCAGGCCCAGCGCACTCAATTGGAAGATCGCCGCGGCCAGGCCGGCCAGGAAGGCGACCAGGATGCCGGCGAACAGGAACGATCCCATGAAGCTGAAATCCCTCTTGGTCGTGACGGCGAACGCCGAAAGGGCAAAAAACGTTACCCCGGTGGCGCCAAGCGCCGAGATCACGAGCTCGTGGCCGTTGCTGAACGCGGCCAGGTACATACTGATGATGGGCCCTATGGTGAGCCCCATGAAGCCGGTCAGGGCGAATACGCTGAGCAGGCCCCAGGCGGAGTTGCGCAGGTACATGGTCAAAAACAGCAGGCCGAAATAGCCGATCAGGGTGATGGCCAGGCCCGGATGCGGCCAGTTGTTGGCCATCGACAGCAGCGCGGTGCCGGCCGAGAACAGCAGCGTCAGCGCCAGCAGGTTCCAGGTATTGCGCAATACGCGACGAGCTTCGTCGTCGATCTCGCGCACGCCGGTGCCGGTACGTTCAATGCTGGCAGTTCGAATTCTGTCGTTCATGCGTTTACCTCAAAGCGGAAAGGGCGGGTAATAATGGAATATAGACCATGCGCGATGGTATCAAGTTTCAATGATGAAGCGGTTGTCGCGCCGGGTCAGGCGGATTTTGGGCCGGGCGCTCAGCGCCACGCCCAGGCCCAGCCGGCGGGCCATGTCGGCTGCCGCGCCGCGTGGTCCGCTCGCCAGTGCGTGGAAGTAGTCGCGCGGACGCTGCCAGCGCCACAGCGCGTAGGGCAGTACCATGCGCCGGCCGACCACGCCGTCGATCTCGAATCGGTGTTCGCCCAGCACGCGCGGCACCTCTGACGCTTCGGGGTTCTCCCGGTGCCATTTGCCCAGTTTCCACTCGGTATCGACCAGCACCGGCACCTGCTCGCGCGCCATGCGCGCCAGCACCGGCCACAGCGTTTCGGGAATCTCGTCGTCGGGCAGGAAGCTGCCGTTGGCCGGCTCCGGGGCAATCATTCGCTCGACCCAGGCGGCGACGTTGGGCGCCTTTTCGTGCATCAGCCGGCCGGGGTAGGGGTCGCGATAAAGGTGCGCGTACATCGGCCCGATCATGCCGAAATCGCCGATCGAGGGCCGGTCGCCGAACAGGAAGTCATGGTCGGCGAAGTGCGCGTTCAGGTCGGCAAGCAGTTGCTCGTATGAATTCTCGATGACCGGCCGGGTCTCGTCGGTAATGCCCAGCCGGGGCACGAATCCTTTGAAGCGCGCACCAATGCGCTTGCCCAGCGCGCGCCGGATGAACTTCGGGAACCACGGGAACCCCATGCCGCCGAATTCGTCGTAGATGAACGGCAGGTTGTCCTCCGGGAAATTCCAGCGGTAATGCATCGCCGGGATCAGCAGCCATTCGTCGCCGTAGAGCTCCAGCAGCAGCGCGGCCAGGCGCTGGCGCGGTGTGGCCGGGTACACGCCGAGCTCGGGAAAGCGAGGTTCCAGCGCGTCGATAATAGCCGTGGTGTCCTGCAACACCTCATCTTCGGGCATGTGCAGCACCGGGATGAATTTCACCCCGGTGCGCGGCACGATGAAGCGCTTGTAGGTCAGCACCGATGGCGATTTTTCGGTAAACGGGATGCCTTTCTTGCGCAGGTAGCTGCGCAGCTTGCCCGAGTACAGCGAAAATTCGGCGCCGTACATCGTGTAATCATTATTATTGTTGGGCATGGGGCGGGGCCGGATCGGGGTTGTGCCCAGAGTATATTCGGTCAGCGCAGCCCTTTCTGCAGCTCGGCCAGCGCATCGGCGCCGGGATTGAGGTCCTCGAATTCATACTGCGTCAGCGGTTGCTTCGCGGTGCCGGCGATGTCGTGGAAGGTCGGCAGGTCTTCGTCGATGTAGAGCAGGCCGGTGACGACTTCCCGGCGCGCCCGGTGCGCTTCGAGGAAGTCCAGCGCCCGGGCGCGGTTGGACGGGTCGTATTCCGGGTCCAGCTTTTTCAGCCGGATCGTCGAGCCGTCGTGCAGCTTTACGTCGGTATGCGCACCGTCGGCATAGTCGACCTGGATCTCGGTCGACGGCGGCACATAATCGGCCTCGACGGTCGCGTGCAGATGTTGACGGGTCCAGGCGTAGGATTTGGTCGAGCCTTCGTGATCGTTGAAGGTCACGCACGGCGAGACCACGTCGATGACCGCGCAGCCCGGGTGCATCAGACCGGCCTTGATCAGCGGGACGAGCTGATTCTTGTCGCCGGAGAACGACCGGGCCGCGAAGCTGCCGCCCAGCGTTATGGCCACTGCAACCGGATCGATCGCCTGGTTGCGGTTCTCGGCACCCTTCTTGGCCTTGCTGCCCGGGTCGGCCGAGGCCGAGAACTGGCCCTTGGTCAAGCCGTAGACCCCGTTGTTTTCGATGATGTAGAGCACGTTGAGGTTGCGCCGCACCGCGTGGGCGAACTGGCCGAAGCCGATCGACAGCGAATCGCCATCGCCGGAGATGCCCACGGCGAGCAGGTCGCGACGGGCCGCCTGGGCGCCGGTGGCGACCGACGGCATACGCCCGTGCACCGAGTTGAAGCCGTGCGCGCCGGACAGGAAATACGCCGGCGTCTTGGATGAACAGCCGATGCCGGAGAGCTTGACCACCTGTTCGGGCTTGAGCGCCAGATCCCAGAACGCGCGCACCAGCGCGGCGGTGATCGAGTCGTGCCCGCAGCCGGCGCACAGCGTTGAAAGGCCGCCTTCGTAATCGGCCAGCGTCAGCCCGAGACTGTTGCGTTCCTGTCCGGCCCACGAGACTTTGGGTTTGGCGATATAGCTCATGCCACGGCTTCCTGTTTGATGTAGTCGCCGATCGATTCGACAATCATGTCCGACGGCACCGGCAGGCCGTTGTAGTGAAGAATGGCGACCAGTTTTTGCGGGTCGGCGTCCAGTTCGATCTTCAGCAGACTGCGCATCTGCGCGTCGCGGTTCTGCTCCAGCACAAACACGGTGCGATGGGCCTTGATGAAGGCCTCGACTTCATCGCCGAAGGGAAATGCGCGCAGCCGGAGGTAGTCGACTGCGATCCCGTCGTCGGCCAGCCGGTCCAGGGCCTCGACGGTGGCGCCGTGCGACGAGCCGAACGCAATGATGCCGATATCGGTGCGCGCGGCGGCCTTGCGTTCGATGGCCCGGGGCACCAGGCCCCGGGCGGTTTCCCACTTGAGCTTGAGCCGGTCGACCACCTGCTGGTATTCGTCGGCGTCTTCGGTATAGCCGCCGTACTGGTTGTGGCCGGAACCGCGCACGAAATAGCTGCCCTTGCGGTCCGAGCCGGGCAGGGTGCGATACGGGATGCCGTCGCCGTCGGGATCGCAGAAGCGGTGGAATGCCTCCATGCCGGCCAGGTCCGCGTCGGTCAGCACCTTGCCGCGGTCGGGGCGCCAGGCATCGTCCCATTGCAGTTCGTCGACCATCCAGTCGTTCATGCCGATGTCGAGGTCGGAAAGCATGAACACCGGCGTCTGCAAGCGCTCGGCCAGGTCGAATGCGCTGACCGCCATTTCGAAGCACTCCTTCGGATCGGACGGGAACAGCACCGGGTGACGGGTGTCGCCGTGCGAGGCGTAGGCGGCGGTCATCACGTCGCATTGCTGGGTGCGCGTGGGCATTCCGGTGGAAGGCCCGACGCGCTGGATATCGAAAAACACCGCCGGAATCTCGGTGTAGTAGGCAAAACCGATGAACTCACTCATCAGCGAGATGCCGGGCCCGGAGGTCGGTGTGAAGGCGCGCGCACCGGCCCAGCCGGCGCCGACGACCATGCCGGCGGCGGCCAGCTCGTCTTCGGCCTGGATGATGCAGAAGCGGTTCTCGCCGGTGTCCGGATCCTTGCGGTACTTGTCGCAAAAGCCCTGGAACGCGTCCATCAGCGAGGTTGAGGGCGTGATCGGATACCAGGCGCCCACCGTCGCGCCTGCGAACAGGCAGCCCAGCGCCGCGGCGGCATTGCCCTCGATCAGGATCTTGCCCGAGGTGGCATTCATCTTTCCGGCCCGCACCGGCAGCGGGCAATCGAAGTGCCCGCGTGCATAGTCGTACCCCAGCGTGACCGCCTTGAAGTTGGGCTCGACCAGCTTCGGCTTGGCGGCGAAGGTTTCTTCGAGCAGCGTGCGCACGATGTCGCGGTCGATCTCCATCAGTGCGCACAATGCGCCGACGTAGGCGATGTTCTTCATCAGCGTGCGAATACGTGCGCCGTCGAAATTCTCGTTGACCATTTTCGCCAGTGGAATGCCGAGCACGGCCACATTGTCACGGCGAAGCTGCTCGTCGCGCGGCCAGGTCGAGTCGTAGACCAGATAGCCGCCATGGCTGACCTCGGCCAGGTCCCTGGCATAGGTTTGCGCATTCATCGCGACCATCACGTCCACCCGCCCGGTGCGCGCGTTGTAGCCGTCGCGGCTGGCGCGGATCTCGTACCAGGTCGGCAGGCCCTGGATGTTGGACGGGAACATGTTTTTTCCGGTCACCGGAATGCCCATGCGGAACAGCGCCTTCATCAGCAAGCCGTTGGCACTGGCCGACCCGGTGCCGTTGACCGTGGCGATCTTGAGGACGAAGTCGTTGGTGCGCGTTGTTTCGGTTGGTTTAGTCATCGAAAACCTTTTTTAACCGCAGGTTACGCAGATGGACGCAGATTAAGCCTGGTGAAATGATTGCTGAAGCTGTTGCGATGCACGCTGGAAGGCGAGTATCTGTTTGCTGCTTTTATACGCTTCCAATTCCGAGTCGCGGCGATTTCTATCGAACTTTCCCGACACTTGAGCAAGATTCCGTCCTCTGGGCGTGTCATGTTCAAAGTCTTTAATCTGCGCCCATCTGCGTAATCTGCGGTTCCAGAAGATCAGGACCCAACCTTGGCAATGGGCATCACATCATGATCCCCCGCGTACGGGATGCCGAGTATCGATTTCTGCATGTCCCAGGCCGCGGTGGGGCAGCGTTCGGCGCACAGGCCGCAGTGGACGCAGACGTTTTCGTCCTTGACCATGATGCGCCCGGTCTGCTTGAGCTGCTCGGAGATGTACATCGGCTGGTCGGGGTTCGTCGGCGCGGCAGTCAGATTGGCCTTGAGCTGTTCTTCATCACCCTGCTCCTGGTCAATATCTGCGGTAATCGTCAGGCACTGGGTCGGGCAGATATCGATGCAGGCATCGCATTCGATGCACAGTTCGTCGGTGAACACGGTCTGGATGTCGCAGTTCAGGCAGCGCTCGACTTCGCAGGCGGTCTGTTCGGCGGTAAATCCGAGTTCCACTTCGGTATCCAGCTCGCGGAAACGCTCGGCCAGCGGCACGTGTTCCATCGCGCGCCGGGCAGCCGGATCGAAGTAGTTCGAATAGCTCCACTCGTGCATGCCCATCTTGCGCGAACCCAGGTTCATGGTCTGCGGAAGACGATCTTCGATGCCCTTGCCGTGGCAGTAGTTGTGGATGGAGATCGCGGCCTGGTGGCCATGCTCGACCGCCCAGATGATGTTTTCCGGGCCGAACGCGGCGTCGCCGCCGAAGAACACCCCCGGCAATGTGGACTGATAGGTGGTGCGGTCGCAGACTGGCTCGTCCCATTTGTTGAACTCGAGGCCGATATCGCGCTCGATCCACGGGAACGCGGTTTCCTGGCCGATCGCCAGGATCACGTCGTCGGCCTCCAGGAATTCCTCGCCGGTCACCCGGGTTTCGGTGATGCGGCCGTCTTCGATGTCGTATTCCATGATCTCGAAGACCATGCCGGTGAGCGTTCCGTTTTCGAGCACAAACGCCTTCGGGCTGCGGTTGATGACGATCTCGACCTGTTCTTCCTCGGCGTCTTCCAGCTCCCAGTCCGAGGCCTTGAAGAAATCCCGGGGTTTGCGCGCCATGACCTTGACGTCGTCGGCGCCCAGTCTGAGGCTGGTCCTGCAGCAGTCCATCGCGGTATTGCCCACGCCGATGATCAGCACCTTGCGGCCGATGGCCTCGGTGTGCTTGAACGCCACCGACTCCAGCCACTCAATGCCGATATGGATATTGGCGTCGGCCTCCTGTCTGCCCGGAATGTCCAGCTCCTTGCCCTTGGGCGCGCCGGAGCCGACGAACACCGCGTCAAAGCCCTCGTCGAGCAAGGCCTTCATTGAATCGATCGGCGAGTTCAGGCGCAGGTCCACACCCATGTCGACGATGTAGTCGATCTCCTCGTCGAGCACGCGCGCCGGCAGGCGGAAGGAGGGGATATTGGAGCGCATCAGGCCGCCGGGGCGGTCGAGCTTTTCGAATATGGTGCATTCGTAGCCCAGCGGCATCAGGTCGTTGCATACGGTCAACGATGCACAGCCGGCGCCGACCAGGGCGATCTTACGGCCGTTCTTTTGCTTCGGCACGTCCGGCAGACGCTCGGCAATGGCGTCCTTGTGGTCGGCGGCCACGCGCTTGAGACGACAGATGGCGACCGGTTTTTCGTCGATCCGGCCGCGCCGGCAGGCCGGTTCGCAGGGGCGGTCGCAGACGCGGCCGAGAATGCCCGGGAACACGTTGGATTCGCGGTTGACCATGTAGGCATCGGTAAATCGGCCCTGGGCGATCAGCCGGATGTATTCGGGTACGTCGGTATGCGCCGGACAGCCCCATTGGCAATCGACCACCTTGTGGAAGTAGTCCGGGTTGCGCGTGTCGGTCGGCTTCATCAATCCACCTCGGGCGGCTCGGCCGCCAAATGCCTCGCTGCGAAGCATAACGCAACCCGGCCGTCGATGAAACGCCGTGGTGAGCGGCTTGCGTGGTCGATCACGCAACCGGATGCGCGGTCCGTCACAAAAGGGTCATTCCAAGCGCTTCGCCGCTTTGCTATAGAATCGGCCGCTTGACCTTTCCGCTCCGGAAGGGACTTGAATCCAGGTGCATATCCCCGAACCCATGAGCGATCCTTCCAAGGTTACCCAGCTTTTGCGCGCCGCCGGTTCCGGAGACGGCGATGCGCGCGAGAAACTGCTGGCGGTGCTCTACAAGGAGCTGCATGCGCTGGCGCGAAGGCAAATGCTGCGTGCGCGCGGCGGTCAGCAGACACTGTGCACCACCGCGCTGGTCCACGAAGCATTCCTGCGCCTGGCCGCCCAGGAGAATATCGCGTTCGAGGATCGCGCCCATTTTCTCGGTTACTGCGCTCGGGTCATGCGCAGCATCGTGGTCGATCAGGCACGCCGCCAGCAGGCCGAAAAGCGCGGCGGAAATTTGACCCGGGTGCAGTTCGGCGACGAACACGAGAACTTCGGCGCCGGGCCGGAGCAGGTCATGGCGCTGGAGCAGGCGCTGGGCACGCTGGAAGATGCCGATCCCCGCCTGGTGCGGGTGACCGAGCTGCGGGTGTTCGGCGGCCTGAATTTCGACGAGTGCGCCGTCGCCATGGACGTCTCGCGGCGCACGGTACAGCGGGACTGGCGCCGGGCGCGGGCCATGTTGGGCACCATCCTGGCCCGCGAGCCGGGAATCTGAGCGGCGCGCCGTGGACATCCGGCTCTGGTCGCGGGTTGCCCGGGAACTGGACGCATTGCTGGACATGGATCCGGCCCAGCGTCTATTGCGCCTGGAGGCGCTGGCCGCCGACGACCAGGAACTGGTACAAGTGTTGCGCCAGGCGCTGGCGGCCGACGAAGCCGCGATCCCCATTCTGGATGAACCGTTCACGCTTGGCCTGCAGGAACCCGAATCGGCCGACCAGCCCGATCATCCGGATCTCGAACGCGGCACCCGGATCGGCGCCTGGAGGCTGCTGCGGCGCCTGGGCCGCGGTGGCATGGGCGATGTTTGGCTGGCCGAGCGCGATGATGGTCAATACCAACTGCAGGTGGCGGTCAAGCTGATCGACAGCGTGCTCGACAGCGAGCTCCTGCGCGACCAACTGCGCCGCGAGCGCCAGATTCTCGCCGACCTCGATCACCCGCATATCGCCCGCCTGGTTGATGGTGGAATTCGCGAAAACGGCACGCCCTGGTATGCAATGGAATGGGTGCGCGGTCAGCCGCTGGACGTTTATTGCAGTCAGAATGCATTGCCGGTGGACGCGCGCATGCGTCTTGTCGCCACGGTCGCGCGCGCGGTGCATCATGCCCATGCCCGCCTGATCGTCCACCGGGATCTCAAGCCGTACAACATCCTGGTCGATGATTGCGGCGAGCCGCATCTGCTGGACTTCGGCATCGCGAAATTGCTGGAGGCCGGCGTCGGGGCCGGTGCCGGGGCGGTGACGCTGCTGGGCGCATCCACGCCCGATTACGCCGCCCCTGAACAATTGGATGGCCGCAACGTGGGCACCGCTGCCGATATCTATGCGCTGGGGGTGATCGCCTGGGAATTGCTCACCGGCGCCCCGCCGGCGCGGGCCGGGCGCCCGGACGACGAACAAGAGCGCGGGCCGCGGCCGTCGGGCGTCCTGCACGCCGATCGCAAGACGCGCGCCGAAGTACGCGGCGATATCGACGCGATCGTATCGCAGGCGCTGTCGCCGGCCCCGGCGGCCCGCTACGCATCGGCCGAGGCGCTGGCCGACGATATCGACCGCTATCTCGACGATATGCCGGTGCAGGCGCGTCGGGCCGGCAACGCGTATCGCACGCGGAAATTCGTTCGCCGCCACTGGCTGGGGGTCGGCCTGGGCAGCGCTGCAATGCTGGCGCTCTGCCTGGCGCTGGGCTACAGCCTGCTCCAGACCCAGCGTGCCGAGCGCGCTTTGGCGCGTGCCGGCGCGGTACAGGAATTCCTGATCAGCGTCTTCGAGGCCGCCCGGCCGGGCAATTACGAATCCGGTCTGGTGGTACCGCGGCGCGATCTTGCAGCGCGCGCCGCCGAACGCCTGAACGTGGTGCTCGAACATCAACCCGAAGCCCGGATCGATTTGCTGATCGCGATCGGACGGGTGTTACGCCAGCTCGGGTTTGCCGATCGTGCGCGGCCGCTGCTGGAGCAGGCGGTCGATGAACTCGCGGCGTCCCCGGATTCCGGCCGGGATCCGCGCCGCGTTGCCGCGTTGTTCGAGCTCGGCCAGGTCGAAAGCCTGGACGAGCGCATGCAAGCCGCCGTCGCTGCGTTCGAGCAGGCCGACGCATTTGCCCGTTCCGTGCGCGAGTCGCCGGTTGCACGTACTGCCATTCTGTTTCAGCTCGGGCTGGCGCTAAGCGATCTGCATCTTTTCGAGCGCGCGCTTGCGGCGCTGGATCGGGCGGCTGCGCTGGCCAACAAGGCCGACGGTAGCGAAGAGTTGCTGCCGCGGATCCGGCTGCTGACGGCTTTGACGCTTAATCGGGCCGGGCAGATCGATTCGTCCCTGGCGGTGGGTGAACAGGCGGTCTCGGACGCGCGCCGGATACTCGGGCCGATGCACGAACGTACCGCCAGCGCCATGAGCACGGTGGGTGGCATGCTGCGTCGGGCCGGCCGGCTCGAACAGGCCGAGAGCCTGCTGAGGGCGGCGGTACGGATCGGCCGGGATGGTTATGGACATGCGGATTCGGCGGCACTGAACAATCTGGCGACGCTGATCGCGGACCTCGGGCGACACGACGAAGCCGAGCCTTTATTTGCGCAGGCACTGGAGCTGGCGATATCGAGGTACGGCAGCGAAGCCGCGGCCACGGCCAGGTACCGGCGCAACCTCGGACTTTGCCAGGCCGGCGCCGGGCGCCGCGACCAGGCCGCCGAGAATCTGGAACTCGCCTGGCGCACGCACGTCGAGGCGACTTCCCGGTCGCACGCCTACAGCCTGTTCATCCGCGCCCAACTGGCATGGGTGTTGCTCGACGCCGGTCGCGGCGCGCAGGTCGAAGCCATGCTGCCTGAATTGCGCGCCGCACAGCCGATGTTGCGCGGCGACTATCCACGCGGCGCAATCCGGATTGACATGATTGCCGCCCGCCTGGCGCTGGAGGCGGGGCAGGGGCAAGCGGCGCTGGATGATCTGGCGGCTGCTGAAAAGACGCTGCGTTCACGCGACCGGCGCATGCCGCTGGACAATCACGAACAGGTCGAACTCGCTGTGTTGGCCGGCGATGTCCGCGCCGCCGCCGGCCAGGCCGATGCGGCCCGCGAGCGCTGGCGTAGCGCCGAGGCACTGTCGGCCCGGCTGCTGGGCGCCGAGCACCCGCTGCGGCGCGAAATCGGGTCGCGGCTTGCGCCGTGACCATCGCCGCTGCCGTCAGATGCTATGAATCGCGCGTTTGCGTCGGTTTGCCCAGCCCCAGGAAGTAGTCCTTCTTCTCGCGTGCCATCACCCCGGCCAGCAGCACCAGCGCGATCAGGTTGGGCGCGGCCATCAGTCCGTTGAAGGTATCGGCCACGGCCCAGATCAATTCCAGCCCGCCGACCGCACCGACCATCAAAAAGCCCAGGAACAGCAAGCGGTAGGGCAGCACCACGCGTTCGCCGAACAGGTACTCCCAGCTCTTTTCGCCGTAGAAGTTCCAGGCCAGCATGGTGGTGTAGGCGAAAAACACGATGGAGATCAGCACCACGTAGCCGCCCGGCCCCGGTAAACCAGTAGAAAACGCCGTGGCGGTCAGGTCGGCGCCGTTGTCGCCGGTCTCAAATGCGCCGGTGGTCAGAATCACCAGCGCGGTCATGGTGCACACCACCAGGGTATCGATGAATACTTCCCACACGCCCCAGAAGCCCTGCACGAACGGCTTGTTGCGCGCCTGGGCGTGGATGATGGAAGCCGATCCCAGCCCGGCCTCGTTGGAGAAGATGCCGCGGGCCACGCCGTAGCGCAGCGCCTCGGCCACCGTGGCCCCGGCGAAACCGCCGGCCGCGGGCGCCGGCTCGAAGGCGTGCACCACGATCATCTTCAGCGCCGCCGGAATGGCGTCGAAATGCAGAAACAGAATGACCAGCGAACCGACGATATAGATCAGCGCCATGACCGGCACAACCTTCGAGGCGGTTTTGGCGATGCGCGTGATGCCGCCCAGGGTTACCGCGCCGACCGCGATCAGCGCGACGATGCCGCTGACCCAGGTGGGCACGCCGAACGCCGTATCCATGGCCTGGGAAAGCGTGTTGGACTGGACCATGTTGCCGATGCCGAAGGCGGCGATGCCGGCAAACAGGGCATACAGGATCGCGAGCCATTTCCAGCGCGGCCCCAGGCCTTTTTCGATGTAGTAGAACACCCCGCCGGAAACGCTGCCGTCGGCATTGACTTGGCGGTACTTCACGCCCAGCGTGGCCTCGGCCATCTTGGTGGCCATGCCGACCAGCGCGATGATCCACATCCAGAAGATCGCGCCCGGGCCGCCCAGCGCGATGGCCGTGGCCACGCCGGCGATGTTGCCCACACCGATGGTCGCGGCCATCGCCGAGCTGACCGCCTCGAACGGCGAAATCGAGCCGTCGCCGGTATCCATCTCGCGGCGGAAGAACCTGCCGAAGCTGTGGTGCCAGGCATGGCGCAGATGGGTGAACTGGAAGAACCCCAGCCGGATCGTCAGGTACAGACCGGTACCGGCCAGCAGAATCATGAAGGGAGGACCCCAGACAATGCCATTGACGAAGTTGTTTACCGTGGTAATCCAGTCGACCATGATTCGTTCTCCCTCTTGTCGCGTTCCGGCGTTGGTTGTTATTGACAGCGGGCCGATGGTCTCGCCCGGGCGCACAATCTTAGCCGATCACGGCGACCGAGCCGGCCCGGGCTCGATCAAGCCCCTTGTTCGGCCCCTGTATTGGCCCCTGAGTCGGTTCCTGAATCGGCCCCGTGGGCGTTGCCGGCCGAAAACCGTTCGGCGGCCTGCAGGACGTCGTGGCCGCTGGGCGTCTGGTGCAGCCGGAGGCCGAATTCGGGAATCACGGCGTAGACGTGGTCGAAGATGTCGGACTGGATGTTTTCGTAGGGCACCCAGCTTGTCTGGTTGGAGAATCCGTAGAGCTGCAGCGGAATGCCGTTCGGGCCGGGATCGAGCTGGCGCACCATGTAGGTCAGTTCGTGATTGATATGCTCGCTGGCGCCCAGGTACGCGACCAGGTAGGCGCGGAACAGGCCCAGGTTGGTCAGTCGCCGGATATTGATGGGGGATGAAGAATCCACGCCTTCGGCGTCGTTGGCGCGCTTGATCTCGGCCAGCTTTTCCTCGATGTAGTCCGACAGCAGCCGGGCGCGGCGCAGTTGCTGCAGGTCCTCGTCGCTGGCGAACGCCACGCTGGTCGCATCAATGTTGATCGCGCGCTTGATCCGCCGGCCGCCGACGGCCTCGATATTGCGCCAGTTCTTGAACGAATCCGAAATCAGCGCGTAGCTGGGAATCGAAGTGATGGTCTTGTCCCAGTTGCGTACCTTCACCGTGGTCAGGCTGATGTCGATCACATCGCCGTCGGCGCCGTACTTCGGCATCTCCAGCCAGTCGCCCACGGCCAGCATGTCATTGGCCGAAAGCTGGATGCCGGCGACCAGGCCCAGGATCGGGTCCTTGAAAATCAGCAGCACGATCGCGGTCATCGCGCCCAGGCCGCTGAACAGGATCAGCGGTGACTTGCCGATCAAAAACGCCACGGCGAAGATGATCGCGACCGTGGTGGCAACCAGTTTCAGGCTCTGGAAAATGCCCCGAAGCGGCAGCTTGATCGCAGAACCGGCCGAGCGCGAAATCTCCTCGACGGCGTTGAGCAGCGAAAACAGCCCCAACAGCGCAAACAGGATGATCCACAGGTGGGTCAACGTCTCGATGAACTGCAGCGCTGGCGAGTCGGCTTCCAGGAACGCACTGGCCATGACGAATGCCACCACGCCCTGAAGCGCCAGGGCGACCCGGCTGAACAGCCTGTGCCCCGAAAACGCCCGCTGCCAGATCGTCCGCCCGGCCTTGCGGCCACGGCGCAGAAAGCGCAGCACCACCCGGTGCAGCGTCAGGTGGATGATCAGCGACACGACCACGATCGCGCCGATTGCGAGCAGAAAATACACATACTCGCTATCGCCAAGTCCGAACGATTCCAGCCACTGCAGTAGTTGTTCTTTCACGACGCCTCGTCTTTTGGTAACGAACAGGTCGCTAAGAATAACAAGTCGGGGCCCGGATACCGATTTTTGCGCCGGTATGCGTAGAATGACTCATGCATGCCGAAAAGCCCCTGTCGTGAAGATCATCGAGACGTTTCCGCGCCCGGTTCGCGTAATTGAAAACGAATGGGTGACGGTCTCGGACGGCTGCCGCCTGGCGCTTCGCATCTGGTTGCCCGAGGATGCCGAAAGCGATCCCGTGCCCGCGATCCTCGAATGCATTCCGTACCGCAAACGCGATTTCACGCGCATGCGCGACGAACCCATGCATCACTATTTCGCCGGTCACGGCTATGCCGCGGTACGCATGGATTTGCGCGGCAGCGGGGATTCCGACGGGCTGCTCGAGGACGAATACCTGGAACAGGAGCACGACGATGTGCTCGAGGTCATCGAGTGGCTGACCGCGCAGCCGTGGTGCACCGGGTCGGTCGGCATGATGGGCATCTCGTGGGGCGGATTCAACGCGCTGCAGGTGGCCGCGCGCCGGCCACCGGCGCTGAAGGCCATTCTCACGCTGTGTTCGACCGACGACCGCTATACCGATGATGCGCATTACCAGGGCGGCTGTCTGCTGAATGAGAACCTGAGCTGGGGTTCGGTTTTTCTGTCCTGCGCCGCCAGTCCGCCCGACCCGGAAATCGTCGGCGAGCGCTGGCGCGACATGTGGCGCCAGCGGCTGGACAACGCGGTGCTGTACCCCGGCGTATGGATGCGCCATCCGAACCGCGATGAATACTGGCAACACGGCTCGGTGTGCGAGGACTTTGATGCGATCGAGTGCGCGGTGTATGCCGTCGGGGGCTGGGCCGACGGCTACTCAAATGCCATCCCGCGCCTGATGACCGGCCTGAGCGCGCCGCGCAAGGCGTTGATCGGACCCTGGTCGCATGCGTTCCCGCACAACGGCCTGCCCGGTCCGGGAATCGGCTTCTTCCAGGAGGCGCTTCGCTGGTGGGATTACTGGCTCAAGGGCGTCGACACCGGCATCATGGAAGAGCCGATGATCCGCGCCTGGCTGGCCGAATACACGCCACCGGCGCCGAGCCACGCCGAAATTCCCGGCCGCTGGGTGGCCGAGGCGCAATGGGCGTCGCCGCGTATCCGGTTGCGCCACTGGTACCTCAATCCGTTCTCGCTGGACGACGAACCCGGACCGGAAAAGGCTTTCAGCCGCGCCTCGCCGCAGACCACGGGCCTGACCGCCGGCGACTGGTACGGGTTCGGTGCCGAGGGTGAATCGCCGATCGACCAGCGCGAGGACGACGGCAAATCGCTGACGTTCGATTCCGCGCCGCTGGTCGAGCGGGTCGAGATTCTCGGGGCGCCCGAAGTCGAACTGGAGCTGGCCGTCGACAGGCCCGTCGCGCATGTGATCGTCCGGCTCAATGATGTCGCACCCGACGGCGCTTCGGCGCGGGTAAGTTGGGGCGCGCTCAATCTTGCCCACCGCGACGGCCACGCCCGGCCCGAACCCGTAGAGCCCGGCAGGCGCTACCGGGTGACGGTGCGCCTCAATGACGTTGGCCACGCGTTCGCCCCGGGCCACGTCATTCGCGTGGCCGTGTCGACCTGCTACTGGCCGGTGATCTGGCCGGCGCCGGAACCGGTGTGCCTGACGCTTTTTGCCGGCGCCGGCCGGCTGGGTCTGCCGGTTCGTCCGCCCGGCCCGGACGACGCCTCGCTGCCGGCGTTCCAGCCACCGGAGCGGGCGTCGAAGCCCGACCACGTCACCCTGGAGCCGGGCATGCTCAAGCGTGTCATCGAGCGCGACCTGACCACGAACGAGACCGTCTACCGGGTGTTTGGCAATGAGGCCAAGGCGTGGCTGGAAGATATCGATCTGACCGTCGGATATGCCATCTCCAAGACCTATCGCATTCACGAATACGATCCGTCGGCGGCCGAGGCGGTGATTGAACAGACCACGGTGCACAGCCGCAACAACCGGTCGGTTCGGCTCGAATGCCGTACCCGGTTGACCGCCGAGCGCGACCGGTTCCGCTTGCGCGCCAGCCTGCGCACGTGGATCGACGACCAGTCATTCGTCGATCGCGACTGGGATGAATGGATCCCGCGCTAGGAAGTAGGAATTAGGAATTATGTGCGCAAGCCGCTTCGCACCGCCGCGGCCTCGATGATCAGGCCGAGCATTTGGGCATAACTGTGGCCGGCCCACTCGGCCATCATGGCCATCTTGCTGTCGAAATACCAGCTGGGATTGGTGTTGACGTCGAGTACCCGCGGCACGCCGTCATCGCCGCAGCGAAAATCGATGCGGCAATAATCGCGCAGCCCCAGCCGCTTGAACAGTCGCGCCGAGGCATCGACCAGGTGGCTGTAGGTGACCTCGTCGATGTCGGCCTTGAGCAAGCGGACCTGATCGAGGTAGGGCGAGTCGGGGTCGGCCTTCCAGCCGTAGCTCTGGATGGGCACCAGCTCCGGGTCGAGCTGGCTGAAGTCGACTTCCAGCGGCGGCAGCACGGTGAATCCCTCGGCCGGGTTGCCGATCAGACCGACGGTGAATTCGCGCCCGGTGAGGAAATCCTGGATCACCGCTTCGGGCCGGTCGAGCTGGCTGGCCAGCCAGCGCAGATAGGCCTCGGCCGCGACGTCGTCGCTGACCACGCAGTCCTCGACGATGCCGAAGCTGCCGCCGCTGCTGTTGGGCTTGATCATGGCCGGGTAGGTTGCCGGCAAGACGAGCGGATCTGCGGTCAGGTCGACGAAGGTCTCGTTGGGCACGACAATGCCCATGCGCGCCGCGGCCAGACTGACCAGGGCCTTGTCGGCGCTGATGATGATCGAGGCCGGATCGGCCCCGGTATACGGGATGCCGAGCATTTCGAGAAGCGCGGGAACATTGCGCTCCAGTTCCCAGTCGTTGCGATAGCCCATGTCGCACAGGTTGAGCATCAGCTCGGGTTTGTTGTCGCGCAGCTCGTCGATCAGGCGTTCGTGGTCATCGAAATACGTGAAGCGATAGCCGGGCAGCTCGGGCAGGATTTCCTTGAGCCGTTCCACGGAACGGACCCATTCCTCGCCGAGGTCGCCTTCGACCGTGTACGAACACGGCAGGCGCGGATCGCCCAGCAGTACGCCTACATGGAGTTCGCTTTTCGTGCTTGATGAGGCCGACATAGACGGTTCCCGTTTGCGTGGTGATGAATGTCATCATACTTGCCTGATGAGCGCCCATCGAACCATACTGCCGCAATCGCTGCGTGGGATGCCCCGGTGAAGCAATTCTCGCTCAATGATCGGAAAGCCCACACCCGCGGGGTGGAATGCCGCCGCAACAACGGCATGCTCGACGAGGCACCCGGCGCCTACAACAACATCGAAGAGGTCATGACCCGGCAGGCCGACCTTGTCGAGGTTGTCCATCCCCTCAAACCGATCGTCTGCGTAAAGGGCTGATCAATGATCGAGTGGGTTCACGCAAACGAGGGATTGGTATGGGCGCTGTTCGTCATCTCGGTGTTTACATTCGTGGTGACGTTGTTGCTGGGACCGATCCTGATCGTTCGAGTGCCGCATGACTATTTTTCGCACGAACGCCGCCATCCGGTGGTGCTTACCCGGCGTCATCCGGTTGTGCGCGGCGCTCTGCTTGTCCTGCGCAACACGCTTGCCGTCATTCTGCTGATCGGGGGGCTGGCGATGCTGGTGCTGCCCGGTCAGGGGCTGCTGACCATCGTCGCGGCCCTTGTGGTCGCGGACTTTCCCGGCAAGTACCGGCTCGAGCGCTGGATCGTCTCGCGCCGATCGATACGCAACACCATCAACTGGTTGCGCCGACGTGCCGGGCGAATGCCCCTGGTCATTGACGATTGATTCGAGTCGGCAGCCATGCGCGTCGACCGCCCAGACTGCATTCGGCCGTTCGTGGCCAGGGTCATGCAAAAAGCGATTTTTTACCGCAGATGAACGCGGATGAACGCAGATAAAGGCCACTGATTTGGGGGCGAAAAGTGGAAAAGCGGAAAAGCAGGACACGAAGAGCACGAACAAGGCACGAAGGACACGAAGAAAACTTCGTGCGCCTCTGGTAGTTTGCTCTCCACGAACGCCGGAAACAGCCTGAAACAAATACCCGGTCAAGCACGCATTTATCTGCGTTCATCCGCGTTCATCTGCGGTAATAAATTGCGGCTCGTCCGCAGAATTTGTGGGCTCACAGAGAAGACATTTCCTCTCGCCAAGCCGCCAAGAACGCCAAGGAT
>JBBDSL010000116.1:0-17673 GCA_040904965.1 Wenzhouxiangellaceae bacterium | reverse complement strand
GTTGGATGGTTGGATGGTTGGATGGTTGGATGGTTGGATGGTTGGATGGTTGGATTTTCGTAGGAGGCGGCTCTGGCGCCGATGAATTCATCGGAAATCGCGGCCGAAGCCCGCTCCTGCGACGATCTGCTCACCGCCGCAAATCCTCGTATGGATCGGTCACCCGGGTCACTAATGGCTGGAAAGGAATCCTTCTAATTCTTAGTGCGAATCATTTGCGTTTAGATTTGTGATGAAGTATATTGGCGTTCAATCACCCGGGAATCATGGATCGGCGGAGGAAAGTCAATGTTCGAATACCAATTCAGCAAGATCGAGCGTGTCTGGTTGTTGGGACTGCGGTTGGTCTGGGCCCACGACGGCAGCGAGGCGGTCGTCGCACTGGTCGACCGGCTTTATATGGAGGTGGGGATGACGCCGTGCGGCGCGAAGCTGCGCGCCCTGCTCATCGGCCTGCAGCGCGCCGGGGCCGATCACCTCTACATCGAGCGCTACGACACGCCAGGACTGACCGGCGACGAACGCGATCTGCTTGCCGCGTTGAAAGCCAGCTATCTGGACGAGCCGCTGGAGGCCGAAACCGCGCTGGGCGCCCTGCTGCCGCCGGGCAGGACCGATGCGGTAATGGGTATTGTCGAATCCATCACCGGCAGCCATGTCACGCTGCAGCGCAGGTCTGCCGACGCACTACATCTGCCCGCGATGCGGTCGGCGGCTTGCCATTGAATGTTTTAAAACGATTCCTGATTACTAATGCAACCAGAAGCTCCATTCGCCTGCAAGCAGGCTCCTACGGGGGGATTCTGGGTAAATCCGTGTAATCTGTGGTTCGCTTTCACCCGCCTTATTCGCCACCCTCCCGTCGCGAGGGATTCTTCTATTCGGCCTCCAGCCCGGTGTGCGCGGCCAGGAACGCCCATTGATCAGCGTACAGGTCGATCAGCATCTGCACCGGCGTACCGGCGCCATGGCCGGCGCGCGTCTCGATCCGGATCAGCTTGGGCGCATCGCCGGTATCGGCGGCCTGCAGCGCCGCGGCGTACTTAAACGAGTGACCGGGTACGACGCGGTCGTCGGTATCGGCGGTGGTCACCAGTACCGCCGGGTAATCCTTGCCGCCTTCTATGTTGTGATACGGCGAATACGCGTACAACGCCGGGAATTCGTCCGGGTTGCTCGATGAACCGTAGTCGTCGACCCAGAAACGGCCGGCGGTGAAACGGTCGAAGCGCAGCATGTCCATCACGCCTACGGCCGGCAAAGCGGCGGCGAACAGGTCGGGACGCTGGTTGGTCACGGCACCGACCAGCAGGCCGCCGTTGGAGCGGCCGTAGATTCCGAGGTGCCCGGCATCGGTAATGCCGTTTTCGACCAAGTACTCGCCGGCGGCGATGAAATCATCGAACACGTTCTGCTTGCGGGTTTTGGTGCCGGCTTGGTGCCACTCGCGCCCGTATTCGCCGCCGCCGCGCAGATTGGCCTGGACGTAGACCCCGCCGGCCTCCATCCAGGCCAGGTTGGGTACCGAGAACGACGGGGTCAGCGAGATGTTGAACCCGCCGTAACCGTACAGCAATGTCGGCGAGGCGCCATCCGGTTGCACGTCCTTGTGATGGGCGATGAACATCGGCACGCGGGTCCCGTCGGCCGAGTCGTAGAACACCTGGCGCACGCTGTAATCGGCCGGGTCGAAATCGACATCGGGTTCGCGCCAGGCCTCGCGTTCGCCGGTGGCCACATCGTAACGGTAAAGCGTCGCCGGCCGGTTGAAGCTGGAGAAGCTGAAGAAGGTTTCGGCCTCGTCCGGCTTGCCGCCAAACCCGCCGGCCGATCCGATGCCGGGCAGGTCGACCTCGCGCACCCCAGCGCCGGTCTCGTCGTGCACGCGCACCGCGCTGCGGGCGTCTTCCAGGTATTCGGCGATGAAATGCCCGCCGACATGGCTGACGCCCTGCAGGACGTGCTCGTGTTCAGGGATGATCTCGACCCGCGCATCGGGCCGGTCGAGGTCGATCGCCACCAGCCGGTACTTCGGCGCATCCTGGTTGGTATAGAAGAACAAGCGCGAGCCGGCATTGCCGACGAAGGTGTAGTCGTGCTCGAAGCGATCGATCAGGGTCTGTACTTTCGCGTCCGGGTCGACGAGGTCCTTCCATGCTACTCGGTAGCGGTTGTCGGTACCGTGCCACACGGTGATGATCAGGTAATGACCGTCGTCGCTGACTTCCGGGCCGAAACCCCATTCGGGCTGGTCGGGCCGTGCATGCACCAGGGCATCGTCGGCCTGGCTGCTGCCGAGGCGATGGTAGAACACCCGCTGATTCAGGTTCAGCGACTGGAACTTTTCGCCCTCCTCCGGCGCCGGGTAGCGGCTGTAGTAGAAGCCCTCGCCGTCGGCGTCCCAGGAAACCGAGGTGAACTTCAGCCACTCCAGCTCCTCATTGAGAAGCTTGCCCGTTTCCACATCCATGATGCGCCATTTGCGCCAGTCGGAACCGCCGTCCTGAATACCGTAAGCCAGGTGCTTTCCGTCCGGGCCGGGCACCCACTGGGCCAAGCTGACGGTGCCGTCGTCGGACCACTGGTTCGGATCGATCAGCACCCGCGGCTCGCCGTCGAGGCCGCGCTGTACGTACAACACCGACTGGTTCTGCAACCCGTCGTTGCGGGTAAAGAAATACATCTCGCCGCGCTTGACCGGCAAGCCGAAGCGCTCGTAGTTCCAGAGTGCGGCCAGCCGCTCGGCAAATGTCCCGCGCATCGGCAGCGATTCGAGGTACGCATCGGTCACCTCATTCTGCGCGGCGACCCACTCGGCCACCTCGGGGGACTCACGCACGTCATCTTCGAGCCAGCGGTACGGGTCGGCCACTTCGGTGCCGTGATAGTCGTCGACCGCGTCCACCGTTTTGGTCGGCGGGTAGTTCAGATCGTCGGATTTGTCCGCAGTCTCTGCCGCATCTACCGGGCTTTCGGCGGATTCGGCCGGTGACTGGTTGGACGTATCGGAGCAAGCCGCCAACCAGACGACTGCAGTGCAAAAAAACAGGGCTCGCAATTCGGTAGATTTCATTGTCTGGGTTCCGTGCCTGAAAGTGTTCTCACTCGGGCCGCTTTCCGGCCTTGGCGGTAAAAATGCAACTGTGGGGAAGTATACGGTCTCGCTGGACTGTTATTGTGGACTGCTATGGTCGTGTCGGCTCGATCGATTGTTTACGCAGCCAGACCGTTCCGATGGCTGACATCAGCGCATCGCCACTGATGGTGACGAGTCTGAACAAAAGCGCATCGAGCGCTGCCTGGGCCTCTCCGAGCAGCGGCGTCAGGCCCAGCACCAGCACAAATTCCCGAATTCCCAGCCCGCCCGGCGCGCCGGGAATCACGAATCCAAGCAGCCAGGCCGCGGCAATCCAGGGCACCAGCGACAACCAGTCGCCCGCACCCAGTGAAGTCGACATCAATATGAAACACCCGCTGCTGGCCAGAAAAAACACCAGCGCCAGGCCAAAAGCCGCGCCCAATTCAAGCACGAGTCGCGACAGTCCCAACCCGGAATCCAGCCAGCCTCTCCCCCTGGCCAGGGCCAGACCCAGGCCCAGTGCAAGCGCGGCGGCCACAGGCGTCAGCCAGATGGCCTCCATGATCGGGTCCAGACCGCCGGAAATCATCGGCTGGATGACCAGGACCGCCAGCGCTCCGGCGGCGGCAACCAAAAGCAGCGATTCGAGCACGGTGGCGGCCACCAGGGCACGATGACTGACGCCGTGCCGGCGGCTCAACACGTGACGCGCGGCAAAATGGCCCACGTTACCCGGCAGATACTTGCCCAACTGGCTGGAAAGGAACGCGCTGGCCGCCATGGGCAGGGAAGCCGACCTGAACCCGGCGGCGCGCAACGCCAGCCACCACAACAGCGCCAGAAACAGCCCGCATCCGGCGTAGCCCAGCGAGGCCATGGCCAGACCGGGCCCGGCCGTCCCCAGCGCACCGGCCGGAAGCGCCGAAAACTGCGTCCACAGCCGGTAGATGACAAAAGCGATGGCCGCTGCGGCCAGCGCCGCACCCAGCCATTTCATCGCGCGCTTGAGTCGCTCGGCGGACACGTACGTATCGGCCCCGGCGCGACCGGTCAGGGTCCGGTGCTCACGGCGGGTACATGCAAATCAGGCATCACGACGCCTGCACAACAGCATTGTCCACGGCAGCGGTGAGCGACTTTCGACGACGTCGAAACGCTGCGACACAAAGCGAATGAAGCCACGCTTGCTCCAGTGATTGACATGCCCGGGCGTATTGCCCAGATCGCTCACATAACGCGCGCGTGCCAGGTTCAAAACCCGCCACAGCGGCTCGCGGGGCACGCTGCACAACAGCCACGGATCGGCCAGTTCCGAGAGTATCTTCAGGCCGTTTTCAGGCTCGTCGAGATGCTCGAGCACTTCGCAGCAAACCACCAGCGGCGCGCCGTCGGAACGCCCGATGAAATCCTCCAGGCGCTGCGTCCACAATTCAATATTGACACCAGCGGCCTCGACACGAACACGCGCCTCGTCGATGGCTTCCGGGGCAATGTCGCAGCCGCGGACCTTCATGCCCTTTCTCGCCATATGGATGCTCAGCTCGGCCTCGCCGCAACCGATTTCCAGCACTTCGGAGACCCCGGCCCGGTCGACCAGCCCGCCGAAGGCGTCGAGAAAACCGGCCATCATCCAGCGCACCACCGGATTGCGAGAGCCATACTTGTCGAAGTAGTTGCCTGCCGGCTGGGTTGTGTTTCGAGCGGTCACGATGAATCTCCGTCGGCTCGTGCGATCCTGTTTTCAACCTTCCCGGCGGTAGCTGTCTTCGGGGCCGGTTTCTCCGTGGTCGTTTTCGCAGCTTTTGCGTCGGGCTTGTTACCGGCAGCCGCCGGACCTCCCGAACGATATTCCATTCGCTTCAGCCGCCACTCGACATCCTGGAGCAGCCGCCGGTTGACCGCCACCAAGTCGGCGATGAAACCGCTCATGAACAACACCAGTGCAATGGTGACGCACGAAGCCGCCAGGATCGCCGACTGCACGTGGCCTGCGCCAAACCCGATCGCCCTGTGATAAAGATACCAACTGCCGAAACCAAGCCCGACAAGACCGAAGAACGCAGCAGTCAGCCAGAAGAACGTCAGTGGACGATAGGTTGCGAATACCCGGACGATGGTGCTGGCTGATCGCCAGACGTAGCGCCCGATGCTGCGCACCAGGCGCGATGGCCGAAGATCCGGGTTGGTTCGCACCGGCACCGAAGTGACGCGGATATTGCTGTGCCCGGCCTGGATCAGCGTTTCCAGCGTATATGTATAGGTGTTGAACACATTCAGGCGCATCGCGGTATCACGCGTGAATGCGCGGAACCCGCTGGGCGCATCCTGCACCTCGGTGTTGCTGGCCAGGCGCACGACCGCGGTGCCCAGCACCTGGAGACGCTTCTTGAGCCACGAGAAATGCTCTGTCTGCAGAATCGGCCGGGCACCGACGACCATCTCCGCCTGGCCGGCCAGGATGGGCCGGGTCAGGGCTTCGATATCCCGACCTTCGTACTGGTTGTCGGCGTCGGTATTGACGATGACGTCGGCGCCCAGCGCCACGGCGGTCTCGATGCCGGTCATGAAAGCCGCCGCCAACCCCCGGTTCACCGAGTGGCGGGCGACGTGGTGGACACCGCATTCGGCGGCCACTTTGGCCGTTCCATCGGTCGAGCCGTCGTCGATCACCAGCCACTCCACGGCGTCGAAGCCGTCGATTTGCTTCGGCAGTTCGGACAGCGTCACCGGCAGCGTTTCCGCCTCGTTGTAGCAGGGGATTTGGATAATCAGCTTGCGCATGAACCGGAATGCTTGTTTGAGAAAACGACCTGCCATATTAACCCGGGTTAATCGATCGGTCCGCATTACCTGCGATCTGGTTTGAGAAATTGTGGAATAATGCCGACGCGCTTCGTAGATTCCTGATCCGGCCAAACCCAATGACTGCAAGACCCTGGCAAATCGCCCTTGGCATGGTCTCCACCGTTCTGCTGATCATTTTTATAGTTCAGGTTTTCGGATCTCCCGTTTCCTTCGATGGTGCTATGAATCTTCAGGTTGCCGCATCGCTTGCCGATGGTCACGGCTACGCGCGCTTCTACGACGAGTGGATCCTGTTCCCCGAGGAAGTCCAGACCAACGCACCGTTCATTTTGCCAGCCAGTCTGGTATTTGCACTGTTCGGCGTAAGCCTGGTCAGCGCTCAACTCGTATCCATCGCATACGCTGTGGCGTTGATACTGGTCGTATTCTGGCTGGTCCGTCCGGCCGCTGGCAGAACTGCTGCACTGGCCGCAACCTCGCTGGTGCTGCTGTCTCCCGAGTTTTCCCGCTTTGGGGCCAACGGCTACGGTGAAGCGCCTGGACTCGTATGGTTTTTGCTCGGCCTGGGCTTTTTCTGCCGTGCGTTTGGAAACGAACAGATACGGTACTACCTGATCGCAGGGATGTGCCTGGGACTGGCAGTGCTCACCAAGACCGTGATGCTGATGCCGGTGGGAATCCTGCTGGCACTGGCCGGCATGAATCTGATCGTCCGACGGCGCTGGCAGGCGCTGGCTGCAACGGCTCTCGCATTCGCCATGCCGATCGCGGCGTTCGAAGCCTGGAGGGCAGCATCTCTGGGAGGCGCGACGGCCTGGTCGAACTGGTGGGGAGAACAGTATTCATCGATTCTTTCCCAGGCCGGCGTTCAAGAAGGATTCGAAAATATTCCGGTCTGGACCGATAAGCTCATCGCCCACGCCACCATACTCGCGGACAATCTGTCACTTCCCGTCTGGCTACTGCCGGTGCTCGCATTGATTCCAGTCGGCCTGGCACTGATCGCTGTGGGCGAGTTGAGAAAGCCCGAACCCTCGCGGGAGCGCGTCCTGCTGGTGGGCACGCTGGCGGTTTCGATCACGGCCTACTTTGTTTGGTGGCTGCTGGTCACGCCGACCCAAAAGGCGTGGCATCGACGCATCTTTAACGGCCTGCTATTGCTGGCGATCGCCGCGCCGATCGTAATCGAGGAAGCTCGGCAAAGACTTCGGAGCAGGCCGGTCTTGACGCTGATTGCGGCACTGCCGGTGCTGGCATTGATCTATTCCGGACTGGTCAATTTCAAATTCGCCGCGTCGGAAAAAAGTCGTCTGCGGGCCATCCGCGAAGTAGTTGAATTCATGCGCGAGGCCCCGCCGAACGCCCGATTCTACGGCTACAATTGGTATTCTGCTCCGATAGTGTCGCTGTATTCCGGTCGGCGCGTGCACGATCTGGGTGCCTGGAAGTACTTCATCAAACCGGGTACGCGACCGCACTATCTGCTGGTCGACGCACAGATGGTCCGCACAGGGGTACGCGAGCGGGCACTACGCAACTTTGACTATCGAACCGTCGTCGATAACCCGTCATGGGCCTGGGTCGCGGAGATTACCAGCGAATTCCGCTTCCATGAAATACCGACTTTCGAGGCCGGGCAGATGGTCGGCCAGGTGAATTTTCTGGAATCCGAATATGATCTGCTCCAGGGTTTCCACCGACCGGAAAGCCGAGGTCGACGCTGGGTCGAGGCTTCGGCGCGAATTGTGCTGGAACGCGCGGCTGCGGAGCGACTCGTCGTCAGCGGCTACCTGGCGTCGCTCGACAGATACCGCATCATGGGTCAGAACGACGGAATTTCGCTGGAAGCGGTCGTTGGCGATTGCAGCCTGGGGGCACGGCAAATCGAGCGAAGCGGCAAGTTCGAATTGGCGTGGTCACTGGACTCCTGCCCCAACCCACCGCACGGAATCGTTTTCGTTGAATTACATGCCAACGCAGTCATCAGGAGGATAGATCGCGAACTGTCGTGGATCGTCCATTCAATCGGGTTTTCCGAATAGCCGGACCGGCGCACATATGAAGATGCCCCGGCGGCGTCGCAGTCGAGCAGGGCGGGTTCAATAAACGTCAAGGTTGCCAATCGTCAGTTTCTCGCCGCTCGCCGGATCATGGATCGCCAGTTCGTGCTTGCCGCGTCCGAGTTCCTCGAAATGCTTAACCCGCGCCGTGACCAGGCCCGACTGCACCGAAGTGGGCAGCTCCACGCCATCCAGCATCAGCACCGCGGTTTTGGGTGCGCACCCGATATGGACCCAGAACCCGGCACTTCCGTCGGGCTGCCGGTTGAAGGCTTCACCTTCGACGGCACCCTCCGGTCCCCAGGGGCCGACTTCGCAAAAGACTTCGGACTTGCGACCATCGGCCAGAGTTGCCATGGGCGGGCGCTCGGCGACGGTCAGAAAACCGACGCTCTGGCGCAACTGCCTCGACTTGTCCACGAGAACCAGTTCATGAACACCCGGCGCTGCGATGATCTGCTTCATGTAATCAGGCTCCAGACTGGCGGTTATCAGGCCGGGCTCGAAATGGGTGGCCAGCTCCTGTCCGCCCAGCACCAGCCGCATCGAACCGTTGACCGGGCTGGATACCCGCATCCAGAATCCACCACGCCCATTACCGATCGGGTTGAAAATATCGCCTTCGATCGTGCGATCAGGCCCCCAAAGATCGATCTCCATGAAATGCTTCTCGACGTAGGGCTGCGCGGCCAGCTCGCCCGGTTCGGTCAAACCCTGGATCTCGGCCGCGCCGGCCAGCAGCAGGCATTCCCCCCGGCTCAGCTTCCAGCCGTCGATGTCAATCACCCGGCCTTGTTCGAAATCGCGGGCAATGCGATCGCGCAGTGCGGCAACCAGCGTATCGGTATCATCGGAAAGCGATGATAGCAACTCCTCCAGCGGATTCCCGGTCTGCAGTCTGCGTAAACATACCGGCGCAACAAACTCGATGCCGCGCAACCCGGCAGCCAGATCCTGGAGATGTTGCAAGGCGTTTTCATCCGCCGGCGATACTACCTCCGGCGCCGGGGCGTCACGGTCGCCGCACCCGGCCAGCAGGCCGAAGTGAAGACCGATCCAGCCGTATGCGACTGCCTTGGTGACCTCGCGCCGCTTCATGCGCCTGCCTCCAGTCGTCCTGAAAGATGCGAGGCAAGACGCGCAGCCAATGCGACAATCGTGAGCGTCGGGTTCGAATAGCCCACATTCGGAAACACGGAACTGCCGGCGACGTACAGGTTGTCGCGATCCCAGCAGCGACCATTGCCGTCGGTCACACCGAACTCGGGAGATCGCGACATCCGGGTCGTTCCCATGTGGTGGTACCCGATACCGACGTGAGCACCTATTTCGACTGCGTCGTTGCTCGTCTGTCGAATCCGCCCCAACCCGGACTTACTGATCTCCCGGACGAAAAAATCGAACAGCTTCAACACCGGATCGAATTCCGACGCAGGCAGATGCCAATGCAGGTGCGCGCGCCGCAGACCCAGAACATCGCGTTGCTGGCCAAGCGAAATGCGGCTTTCGGGATGCGGCAATGGTTCGTTGATCATGCTCAGCGCCCGCATCCCGCCCGACTCCCCGCCGAGCAACCGGCTCTCCCAGTAATCGGGCGCAAGCAGATTGTCCGGAGCGTCCGCTCGCAGAAGAATGCACGAATTCCTGAGTTTCTCGCCCATGACAAGCTGATCGTTGGGGCTCGTCACCACGAAAACATCGCTGTTGGGTAATGCACCGCGCTCGTGCCCAAGGTTGGCGGATGCGAGAAGCTTCCCCGGCGCGTACCCGTAATGGTCCATGAAACACCGCCCCACCAGGCCGGCGTGATTACCGGGCATCGATTGCTGGTTGAGCAAGAAGCGAGCGTTCTCGATCCCACCCATTGCCAGCACGAAATGACGCGCGCGCACCTGGCATTGCTCGCCTGAAATCGTTCTGGCAACGAGCGCACGCACGCTGTCATCGCCCTGGCGGAGTTCGACGGCATTGAGGTTGACGTAACACTCGATACGATCCGAAGACTCCAGGTCGTCTCTATAAAGGCTACCGAAGCGCGTTGGCGGAGAAACCCGGAACATGCGGTTGGAAAAACCGGATTCCGGCGTCAGCGCAAGCAGTCGATCCTGCGCATCCGGGCCCAGCGACGCCAGCGTGAAATCCGCCGAATCCAATTCACACCAGCCGGCGGCTGCCCGATACCACGGGGCAAGCTCTTCGGGTCCGAACGGCCAGCCCGGCATCGGGAAATGAGGCTTGTCCCTGAAATCCAGTTCATCCAGCGGTTTGACCCAGCCGCCCCAGTGGTTGGACGTTCCGCCGAGCCAGCGCAGCCGCGACCCGGCCAGCGGATACGTCCTGCCCGAGGTTTCGCCTTCGTACACGCTGCCGGCATCGCCCGGCCCATCAATACCGCCGCCCTCGATCAGCGCGACCTGCCGGCCCTGCCGCGCCAGCTCCAGCGCCAGGACAATCCCGGCCGGACCTGCACCGCAAATACATACCTCCGCCTCGATTTCGGCTGGCAACTCACCAAGCGCATCGCGAATCATTCCGAACCCGCCTTGCCGAACAAACGGGAAAACCAGCCTCGCCCCGCCTCGGAATCACGACCAAGAACGGCCTCGAACGCCTGTCCGTCCTCATGTCCGGCATCCCAATGCAACAGTTTCAGCCCGGAGCGGGATGCGGTGATTTCGAACCATTGCCTCGACAGGTACGCGATATGCGCCGGCACATGCAGGTAGGAATATTCCAGCCAGGCCTCGAGCCCGTCGTCCGGATTCCAACCGACGGGCCTGTGCGGTGCCGTCACCAGTATCCTGCCGTCGGGTGCGAGCCTGCCGGCCAGTTCCATCAGCACCGCCGCCGGATGACGCAGGTGTTCGATGACGTGCGTGAGCGAAACCAGCCTGAAACTGGTCTCCGGCGACAGGGTGTCGAGAACGCCGACGTGGTACTGATCGACCCAAGGACATTTGTCGCGGCACTCGTCGGTCACATCCTGTGCCACGGTAATCACGGATTCGTCACGTAACTTGATCGCGCGCGAAACCCAGGAAAAGCCGGCTCCGACCTCAAGGCTTGCTTCTCCGGGGCCGGGCATCAGACCACGATGATCGAGACAGCTTCCGTAATAGTCCAGCATTGAGGCAACCCGACTTTCGTCGATATACAAATCGTCGGAGAACTGCTCGGTCTGCCGATAGAGGATATCGAGGTCGCCTTCGGTGGGTAGAGGATCCAGCCTCACGACGTCGCAACTCCGGCAGTGCACCAGGTCGTATTCGGCCTGGCTGAAGGCGCCGCCGTGCGTATTTTCCAACCCGCCGATGTGTTGCGGGGCCTCGACCTTGCGCTGACACAGGGGACAGGAAATTCGTTTCGACATGGGCATCCTTCAGTCGGCGATCTTGCGGGCAAGCCAGCGACGGGCTCGCGTCAGAGCAGACATTGTCGCCCGCGATTCGGCGCTACTGCCGGCGCCGCCCTGGCCGGCCATTTCCAATGCCCGATCGCGTTGGGCGACGAGATCCTCGACGTGCGCGCTCAGGTCGGAAATGTTGCCGTAGAGTCGCTGCAAGTGCCTGTCCCGGCGATCGAGCATGCCTCGTATTTTCTGATAGCGATCTTCGGAAAGCGTCACGCCCGGACGAATATCGTCTGGCAGGGGCCGCTCTACGTATATGGTCGAATGCGGCTTGGTCTGTTCTTCGGGGGGACGGGTCTTGCTGTAGAAATAAAGTGCCACCGATTTGCGCGAGCGCGGGTCGTCGTCGCCTTCGGGCAGGTTGATGCGCTCGAATCCGTGCCAGGACCAGTGCGTGGTCTCGAACAGCACCGCCCGATTGAATTTCGGCTGCACGTACTTGATCTCGTTTTGCTCGGGAGGCAGACGCGGATTCTTGTGGAACTCGATCGCGCCACCCCAATCGTCGTCCCACCTTTCATTTAGGTAGACGATCAGATTTAGCCGACGATGCAGGCCGGTCTTCGGATGCTTGTTAAAGTCCACGTGCGGATCGAGGTCCTGGCCATGCCGGTTTTCGTGCGTCCCGCCGCCGAAGTAATCGGGGTCGTAGATCAATTCGTCGATGCCGGTCACCCGCTGTAGCCATCCCAGAAATTCCGGAGACTGAATATATTCATCGAGCTCGCGATAAGACTTCCCCAGCGATGGCAGGTTATCGTGAACGCACTTGGCGCCGATCTCACCGTTTTCATTCATCGCCTTTTCGACATCGAAAGCCGGGAATTCTTCAAACAGGGACCTGGCAAAGCCAGGCTCGAAGAAATCATCCAGCACCAGATGCCGGAAGGGCTGCCCGCTATCGTAGCGTTCGAATTGGATTGAGGGCGCCTCAAGATAGTCCTGTCTGATAAGCTTTTTCATGTTCGTCAATTCCTGGTAGTGCATGATTCCTGGCCCGATTCCAAACAGAAACGCCGGGAAACTCGCGCCATCGTGCCATCACCGCAATCGCTTTTGTCCCGCACGCAATCTCTGATGGCAGCCATCAATATTCCGTGACATTCGGCGGCAATCATTATCGATGATCTACCGCTTTCATGGGCAAGGGATGGTCACCGAACGCAGGCGCCCGAGGGTCGCTTCCGTGATTTCAGCAATCGACGCGAGTTCTTCGGGCCCGAACTCCGGTGCGTAGTAGTCCGGCGGCGACAACCGTGGCGCATATTCGGCCGCAACCGGATCGAACCCTTCGGCATCAAGCCGGCAATGGTCCCGGATCGCAACCAGGGCTGCGTCCGGCCGTTCGCACAACTGTTGGTAGTCGACCAGCAACACCGCGTCCCGCAAACGCCGGTCGCCTTCCATGGCGCCGAGCAAATGCGCGTAGACGTCGCGCCAGTACCGCGCCCAGCCGCCGGCCAGGTCGCCTGCGGCCCAATCGCGCTCGATTTCCATGGCCCGGGCACGATTACCGATGTTGATCGCGCGCTTGTCCGGGCCGAATTCGAAATGCCCGGAGCGGGCGAGCTGGACCGGCACCCTGGGATCCTCCCGGGCCATTTCCCCGAACAGCCGGTCTTGTTTGAGAAGCGAGGCCACCTGTGCGACCGGCTCGCGCCAGGGCACCAGGATGCGGGCGTCTGGAAACAGCTTGACGATATACCGCAGACGGGTGGCGTTGTAGTTTCCCTTCGCCAGGTAGCGACTGGCGCCGCGCACGGCCAGCAGCTTGGAAATGTGCTCGCGATAGAAGCGCTCGAACCGGGGATTCGAGACGGACGCGTCCAGCACCTGGTTTCGTTCAGGATCGTGCAGGTGATCGAAGAAATTCATCCAGATCACCTCTTCGACCGCTTCCGGACTGCGGACCGTGACCAGGACCCGGTCCTTGTGCGCGCGCTCAACCGGCGCTTGGGCGCCAGGACGCAAGCGGCCGGCCAGCCAGTTTCTCCAGTAAGGGGTGTAGACGTTCGGGAAATCGCTGTAGCGATGTGAGGTCAACTCGGGACAGCGGGCCAGAATCTCGGTAAGTATCGTCGTGCCAGAGCGGGGCACGCCGGCGATAAAAATTGGCGCCTCGATGGGATGGTCCGAGATCAGATCAGCGACGGCCGCGCTTTCGAGACGCGCCAATGCTCGCCAGACCCACCGGGTCCGATCGAAGAATGCGGTTTTCCAGTAAAGCCCGGCGGTTACATGGCGTCGCCGCGTGGCGTGGTTTTCAGTCATGCATCCAACCGGCACGGAAAAGCAAAATGCTATGATCCCATATCTTCATCCAGCAACCTGCGGGTCTCCCCGGTCATACCAGTGATACGAATCTGCATTGTACTTATGCTTGTGGCGGTGTCATTACCCGCCGCCGCCTACATCGGTCCCGGCTCTGGCATCAGCCTGCTCGGCGGCCTCTGGGCCGTGCTGGTCGGCGTCGTGCTGGCGCTGGCCGCCATTCTCTTCTGGCCGATCCGTTACATGATCCGGCGCATGCGCGCGCGCAAGAATGCCGGGCAGAGCCAGCCGGCCAACGAGCCCGCCGCGCCCGGCGGCGACAGCGAATCGAACCAGTAGCGATTCGATGAATTTGAAGTCGATAATGAGGCCGGTTGGGATTGTCGGCGCGGCTGTACTGGCCTGCGCAGTCCTGGCGCTGGCCGGGTGCGGCTCGGAACCCGAACCGGCTGAGCGGCGGGTGGTGATCCTGGGCTTCGACGGCATGGACCCGGAGCTCGCGCAGCGCTGGATGGACGAAGGCAAGCTGCCGAATTTCAGCCGGCTCGCCGAATCGGGCCATTTCCAGCCGCTGGGCACCAGCAACCCGCCGCAGTCGCCGGTGGCCTGGTCGGATTTCGCCACCGGCGAGCACGCCGGCGCCCACGGCATATTCGACTTTCTCAGGCGCGACCCGGAAACCTACGGCCCGCAGTTCTCGATTTCCGAGAACATCCCGCCCGAAAGCCATCTCGAGCTGTTCGGACTGAGCATCCCGCTGGGCGAAGGCCAGATCCTCAACCGCCGCCAGGGCATACCGTTCTGGAGCGAGGCCGAGCAGCAGGGCAAGCGCGCTTCGGTGCTGCGCGTTCCGGTGACCTATCCGCCCGACGACGTCCACCGAATGCTGTCCGGCATGGGCGTGCCGGACCTGCTGGGCACCCAAGGTACCTACACGTTCTACACCACTACACGCCTGGACCAATCGGGCTCCAGCACACGCGTAGTCCGGGTGCGTCCGGGCCGCGACGGCACCATAGCCAGCGTCCTGGAAGGCCCGCCCGACCCGCTGCGCGGCGAGCAGGCCGAGCCGATGCAGGTCCCGCTGACAATCGCGCCGGCGGAATCGGGCGCACGGATCACGCTGGGCGACAGCGAAACCGAGCTGCAGCCGGGCGAGTGGTCGGACTGGGTGCGCGTGAAATTCGATATCACCGGACCGGTCAACGTGACCGGTACCGTGCGCATGCTGCTGGTACAGGACTATCCGCGCCCGCGGCTGTACGTCTCGCCGATCCAGATCGATCCGGCGAGCCCGGCAGTGCCAATTTCGTCGCCGCCCGGTTATGCGGCTGAACTGGCCGAACGCATCGGGCTTTATCACACCATCGGCATGCCCGAGGAGACCTGGTCGCTGAACGAGGAACACATCTCGGATGCGGCCTGGCTGGAAATGGAGAAGACCATCCTGGCCGAGCGCGAAGCCATGTGGTACGACACGCTGGACCGCAACGACAGCGAGCTGGTGGTCGGGGTGTTCGTGCAGACCGACCGGGTCAGCCATATGTTCTACCGCGGCCTGGATCCCGAACACCCGCGCTTTGAGGACACCTTGCCCGAGCACCGCGACGCCATCGAGTGGATCTACACCGAGGCCGACCGCATCCTGGGAGAGACGATGGAACGGCTGGGTCCGCAGGACGAGCTGATCGTGCTCAGTGATCACGGTTTTGCCCCGTTCCGCAGGGCCGTGCACCTGAATCGCTGGCTGGTCGAAAACGGCCATCTGGTACTCGCCGACGGGAAGACCGATTCCGACGTGGTGTTTTCCAGCGTCGACTGGAGCCGATCGCACGCCTACGCGCTCGGCCTGAACGGGCTGTTCATCAACCGCGCCGGACGCGAAGGCCAGGGCATCGTGAAAACCGGCGAGGTCGAACCGCTGAAACGCGAAATCATGAACGCATTGGAGCGCTGGAACGACGCCGAAACAGGCGATCCGGTCGTCAGAAGAGTATTCAACGGACTGGAAATCTATCCCGGCGCCGAAGACAACGTTGAGACCCCCGACCTGGTGATCGGCTACCACCGCGGCTACCGGGCGTCCTGGCAGACCACCCTTGGCGCGGTGCCGGAAGCATTGATTGAACCCAACGCGCAGAAATGGTCCGGCGATCACTGCATCGACCCGCAGCTTGTGCCGGGGGTATTGTTCACCAGCTTCAAGCCGGACCGCGAGGTGCTTTCGATCAAGGACATCTCGACGCTGGCCGAAGGCAAGGTTCGGTAGTGGACAGAGGATTGCTGGACTGGCCCGGCGTGGTCTTCGGCCTGATCAACCAGCCGCTGGTCGCCGTGCTGCCCGAACCCGTTGTGCTGGCGTTCTGGGCACTGGTCTCATCGTGGCTGACAATGTGGGTCTACCGCCGGTTCTCCAACCAGGCGGAAATGGCCGCGCTCAAACCGCAGATCAAGGTAATTCAGAAAAAGCTCTCGAATTACGACGGTGCGTTCAGCGGGCTGCTGCCGCTGATACGCGAAAACTTCAGCCTTGCCGGCCGCCAGCTCATGCTCGCGCTGGGTCCGGCACTGCTGGCCGGCGTGCCGGTGTTGTTCGTGCTGGTCTGGATTTCGAATGCCTATGGCGTGACCATGCCGGCGGCCGGAACACCGGTAGAAGTGCGCGCGGTCGCCGCCGAATCGGCCGACGCTTCGACCTGGCAATGGCACGGCACCCCGACCGGCCCGGCGGCAGAAACAGACGAACCGGGTCGCGCCTGGCGCCTGACTTGGCCGGGCCCGGAATCCGGCGCAACGCTGATCACGGCGCGCGGCGAGGACATCCTGGAGTTGCCGCCAGAACATCCGGCGCCGGTGGTGCACAAGCGCCAATGGTGGAATGCGCTGATTGGCAACCCGGCCGGCTACCTCGAACCGTCAAATCCGGCCGAAGCGGTCTACCTGGACCTGCCGAAAAAACAGATGCTGCCATTCGGCCCGAGCTGGATGCGCGGCTGGGAATTTCTGTATTTCGTGCTGCTGATCATCGGATCGCTGGGCTTGAAGCTGGTCTGGCGGATTCATTAAGGAACCTCTGGCCAAGTCTGCGCGGGGGCACCGACGCCTCTCATCGAACAGATCTTTACATTGATGGCCAGGTTCTCCAGCTTATACGCGTCGCGCAGCCCCCTGGTGCGTTTCGCTGCGCTTCACACACCCTACGAAACCACGGCTACCCGCGTGTAGGGTGCGTGGAGCCGAAAGCGTAACGCACCATCCTGTTCGCAGAGCGACAGTTTCGTATCCCGGGTCAGCGAAGCGCACCCGGGACCAGCGTGTGATTCGGCCCGCCGGATGCGCTGGACGCTTCACGCAGCTCGGGTTCCGCGTTCACTGCGAAGGGCGTAATATCCGGGATCTATCAACACGGATACGCCATCATGAAATTTCTGAGCACCGCAGTTTTGTTCTTCGCAATCTCTCTGGCCGCGAGCGCGCAGGCCGCAACCGTCGGCGAGCCGGCGCCGGACTTCGAGCTGGCCGACCAGTACGGCGAAACCCATTCGCTGGAAGACTTCCGCGGCAAGTGGCTGGTGGTGTTCTTCTACCCGAAGGCCGACACGCCGGGCTGCACCACCGAGGCCTGCAATTTCCGCGACAACATTTACGCCATTCGCGCAGCCGGCGCCGAAGTCGTGGGCATCAGCGTCGATTCGATCGAAGACCAGAAGAGGTTTTCCGAAAAGTACAAGCTGCCGTTCACCATTCTGTCCGACAGCGGCGGCGCGACCTGCGACGACTACGGCGTGCTCCGGAGCTTCGGCAGCATGGAAGTCGCCAACCGCGAGTCATTTCTGGTCAACCCGGAGGGGATCGTGGTCAAGCACTACGAAAAGGTCTCGCCCGACAGCCACACCCAGGACGTCATTGCCGACCTGGAGCGGTTTCAGGCGGAGTAGAACGGAATGGTGCGTTTCGCTGCGCTCAACACACCCTACAAAATCACGATAGCCCGCGTAGACATTATGGATTGACCTGTCCAACCTCGAACACTTGGGTTACGTTTCGGG